>JBPOHT010000068.1:0-24603 GCA_052035235.1 Pseudomonadota bacterium
CCACGTCGACGAATTCGCAGCCGCCGTAGTAGCGCTTGCCGGGGTAGCCTTCGGCGTACTTGTTGGTCAGGCCGGAACCCTGGGCTTCCATGACCGCCGGGCTGGCGTAGTTCTCGGAGGCGATCAGTTCGATATGCGCTTCCTGCCGGCCTTCTTCCTTGCGGATGGCGGCGGACAGCTCAGGGTCGAATTCGGCGAGGCTCGGGGCGTTGGTCCACATGCTCATTCTCCACGCAGGTTGCAGCTGCAGTTCTCGCCGTGGCGGTGTTCTGCGGATTCGTTTGCAATGCTTTCTTCGGGTTCCACGTAGGCGAAGCGCGACAGCGGGTCCGCTTCCCGGGAGTCATCCCGGGAAGCGTCCTTCGCCGCGTCGTGACGGCGCCTGGCGTAGCCGAAGCCCATCAGCCCAGCGCCTTGCGCGCTTCGCGCGCCGTGGCCACCATGACCTGCAGCGCGGCCTCGGTCTCCGGCCAGCCGCGGGTCTTGAGACCGCAGTCCGGGTTCACCCAGAGACGCTCCGCCGGCACCACTTTCAGCGCGCGCTGCAGCAGGTCCTTCATTTCGTCCTGCGCCGGCACGCGCGGCGAATGGATGTCGTAGAGGCCGGGGCCGATGTCGTTCGGGTACTTGAACTCGGCGAAGCCATCCAGCAGTTTCATGCGCGCACGCGAGGTCTCGATGGTGATGACGTCGGCATCCAGTGCCGCGATCGACGGCAGGATGTCGTTGAACTCCGAGTAGCACATGTGCGTGTGGATCTGCGTCTCCTGGCGCACGCCCGCGGCGGTGATGCGGAAGGCCTGCACCGCCCAGTCCAGATACGCCGGCCAGTCGGCCTTCTTCAGCGGCAGGCCCTCGCGGATCGTCGGCTCGTCGATCTGGATCACCTTGATGCCGGCGGTTTCCAGGTCCACCACCTCATCGCGCAGCGCCAGCGCCAGCTGCAGCGCCACGTCGCGCTTGGGCAGGTCGTCACGCACGAAGCTCCAGAACAGCATCGTCAGCGGGCCGCTGAGCATGCCCTTCATCGGCTTGTCGGTGAGGCTCTGCGCGTACTGCGACCAGGCCACCGTCATGGCCTTGGGGCGCGACACGTCGCCGTAGATCACCGGCGGCTTCACACAGCGCGAGCCGTAGCTCTGTACCCAGCCGTTGCCGGTGAAGGTATAGCCCTCGAGCTGTTCGCCGAAGTACTCCACCATGTCGTTGCGCTCGGGTTCGCCGTGCACCAGCACGTCGATGCCCAGCTGCTCCTGCTTCTCCACGGCGTAGCGGATCTCCGCCTGCATGGCGGCGGTGTAGTCGGCCTCGCCGAGCTTGCCGGCCTTGAAGGCGGCGCGCGCGGCGCGGATCTCCGCGGTCTGCGGGAAGGAGCCGATGGTGGTGGTCGGAAGCTTGGGCAGGTTCAGCACCGCCTGCTGGGCGGCGATGCGCTGCACGAACGGCGCACTGCGCTCGGCGTCCGCCGGCTGCAGCGCGGCCACGCGGGCGCGCACCGCCTCGCGCCGTGTGCTGGGCGCGTTGCGGCGGCTCTCGATCACCTGGGCCGCGGCCTGCAGCTCGCGCCATACCGCCGCCTCGCCCTGATCCAGTGCGCGCTTCAGCAGCGACAGCTCGTCCAACTTCTGCACGGCGAAGGCCATCCAGCTCTTCAGCGTCGGGTCGAGCTTTTCTTCCAGCGCCAGATCGGTGGGCACGTGCAGCAGCGAGCAGGAGGGTGCGATCCACAGGCGCTCGCCCAGCAGGGCCTTGGCCGGGTGCAGCAGGGCCAGCACCTTGGCCAGGTCCGTGCGCCAGAGGTTGCGGCCGTCGATCACGCCCAGCGACAGCGCCTTGTCCTGCGGCCAGTCCGGCAGGAAGGCCTCGAGCTGGCGCGGCGCGCGCACCAGGTCCAGGTGCAGCGCGGCGATCGGCAGCGCCTTCAGCAGCGCCGCATGCTCGGCCACGCTGCCGAAGTAGGTCGCCAGCAGCACCGGTGGCGCGGCGGGCGCGATGGCGCTATAGGCCTGCGGGTAGGCCGCCAGCCATTCGGCCGGCAGGTCCTGCGACAGGATCGGCTCGTCCAGCTGCAGCCAGGCCACGCCCAGCGCGCGCAGTTCGGCGGCCAGCTCGGCATAGACCGGCAGCAGCCTGGGCAGCAGCGAGAGCTTGTCGAAGCCGGCCGGTGCGCTGGCCTGCCACAGCCAGGTCAGCGGGCCGGGCAGCACCACCTTGGCGCGATGGCCGGCGGCCAGCGCCCCCTGCAGTTCCGGCAGCAGCCAGTCGCGGTTGAGGCGGAAGCGGCTGCCGGCATCGAGCTCGGCCACCAGGTAGTGGTAGTTGGTGTCGAACCACTTCTTCATCGCCAGTGCCGGCTGCGCGGCGGTGCCGCGCGCCATCGCGAAGTAGCCCGCCAGGTCCACCGGACCCTGCAGGCCGAAGCGGGCCGGGGCGGCGGAGAACAGCGCCGTGGCGTTATGCAGGTGGTCGTAGAAGGCAAAGTCGCCCACCGTCACGCAGTCCAGGCCGGCGGCCTGCTGCAGTGCCCAGTGCCGGGCCCGCAGGTCGCGGCCCACGGCGCGCAGGCCGGCTTCGTCGAGCTGGCCCTTCCAGTGGGCCTCCACGGCAGTCTTCAGCTCGCGCCGGGAGCCGATGCGGGGAAAGCCAAGGATATGAGCGTGGGACATGTCAGAAGCCGATTGATTTGAGGGGCGCTCATGGTCGGCTGGTCACTGCTATGATTCAATCTCGCAGTTTTAATGGTTTTCTTGAGAGAAATTCATGATCCAGTCCCCCCTGGAGATGCGCCACCTGCAGACCCTGGTGGCCCTGGCCGACACCGGCTCCCTGTCCAAGGCGGCAGAAAGGGTCTTCGTTACCCAGTCCGCCCTGTCGCACCAGCTCAAGCTGCTGGAGAGTCACTATGGCTCCCCCCTGTTCGAGCGCGGCACCAAGCCGCTGCGCTTCACCCAGGCCGGCACCCGCCTGCTGGCCCTGGCGCGCGAGGTGCGAGAGCTGACCTCCGAAGCCGAGCGCGAGGTGGCGCAGTGGGTCTCCGGCGGCGGCGGCCAGCTGCGCGTGGCCGTGGAATGCCATACCTGCTTCGACTGGCTGATGCCGGCCATGGATGCCTTTCGCGAGCACTGGCCGCAGGTGGAGCTGGACCTGGTCAGCGGCTTCCAGGCCGAGCCCATCAGCCTGGTCGAGGGCGGCGTGGCGGATTTCGCCGTGGTGCATGACCGCCCCGCGCCGCGCAACGGCGTGGCCATGGCGCCGTTGTTCACCTACGAGACGGTGGCCATCCTGTCGCGCCACCACCCGCTAGCACAGAAGCCCTGGCTGGCGCCGGAGGATTTCGCCGGCGAAACCCTGATCAGCTATCCGGTGGACGACGACATGCTCGACGTGGTGCGCCACTTCCTCGCGCCCGCCGGCGTGAAGCCGAAGCGCCGTAACGCCGAGCTGACGGTGGCGATCCTGCAGTTGGTTGCTAGCGGGCGCGGCATCGCCGCGCTGCCGGCCTGGAGCGTGCAGGCGTATCTTGAGCGGGGCTACGTGGTGGCCAAGCCGCTGGGGGAATCGGGCTTGCGCTGTGAGTTGTATGCGGCCATGCCGGAGAGCCTGGCGGAGAAGCCGTACTTGCAGGACTTCGTGGCCAAGATTCGGGAGGGGGCTTGAGGCTTTCCTCTAGGCAAAACCTGGATTCTGCTTTTCGCAACAGGAGGTCCATATGAAGTTTGCTATCGCGGCGATCCTCGCCGTCGCACTCACACTCGGCCCTGTCTGTGCATCAGCTGCTAGCGGAGAGAAGCCAAAGTCCGCGCAGCGTGAAGCTCCCACGATGGCATTGGTTCAGAAGACCATCATATTGCCTCCAGAAGTTGATATGGAGGCAGCCCGGACTTTCATTCGTATCGGTTTCGGCCTCGACGAATCGGTGAACTTCCAGGCGACTCAGATGCTGACGCCTCACCTGCGTACCGTTCAAGCACAGGAACTCATCCGCATGGTCGAGTCGTACAACAATTTTTCAGGGAAGAAGGTAGCAGATGCCCTCGGAAAATTCCGAGGCGTCGTATCCGGTGTTGTATTCGGTCGCGAGGGATCGCCAGTGATCTACATTCACTTGCCGTATTGGACGCATCAAAGAGAGGAAGCGGCCACGCAGGGAAGGGGGCAGCGCATTCCGGAAGCTGAAACTCGCAAAGTGATTAAAAAGCTGGAAGAGATGTTCATTCGCGAGCTGGCAGCAGACGAGTTTGAGGTGGACGAAAACCAGGTGAGGGTATGGTGGGATTGACGGAACGCCTTCGTAGGCCAGCAACCGTAGAGCGGGCCTAATTCCTCCATTCGTAGCTCGCTCCATCCCTGAAGACACTGAATGATCGAGATGCCAAGCTTTCGCCTAGTAACTCACGCATGCCCGCCACTCCAGGGGCACGACCCGTATCCATGATCGATCCACAGGAAATCATCGACGCGCGCAGCGTAGGCGACGTCCGCTGCCTGCTCATATCCGAGCCCTCGCGGGACCTGGGCAAGGTGCTAGCCCAGGCGGGCTTGAAGCCCGATGGCAGCCAGCTCCGGGAGCACGATCGTGCCGGCGCGCATGCCATTCTTACGGCGCTTCTGCACAAGGACATGCCGTTCCAGATGCCACTCATGTCCAGGCCCGAGGCGGAACAGATGGCGGATGCGATCCTGTCCGCTCATGTGAAGCCCGGGAGCCGGTATTACTCCAATGGCAACTGGGTCGATGGAGAGATCTCGGATTCCCTCTCCGAGTCGCCGTTTGCCGCGGGCATCGTCGTGGCCCGCGAGGATGGGCAGTATTTCTGTATCTGGATCGAAGACAAGGATTGATGAGCGTAGGGCCGACGTTGCCCTATCGGCCTAGTCCTTGGCCGCCACCGGTGTGCCTGTCGTCTTCGCCACCGGCGGCGCCGCCAGCGCATGCGCCAGGAACTCCGCCAGCATGCGGCGCAATGCCGGGTTTGGTGCGCCGGCTTCGCATTCGATTTGCGCGGCCTCCAGCACCATCTGGCAGTAGACCCGGCCGATGGCGTTGGAGTTGGGGCAACCGAGCGACTTGAGCTCCACGCCGATCATCATGGCCGTGGTGCGGTTGCGCTTGTGGAAGGCCTGCCCCATGCCGGGCAGCACGCGCCTGGCCTCGCTCAACAGCAGGCGCAGGCTGCGGTGTTCCAGGCAGAGGTCCAGCTGCAGTTCGGTGGCGCGGCACATGCGCGGCAGCCCCGGCGGCGTGCTGGCGGCGTCGCGCACCAGCCGGTCCAGGATGTGATCGAGGAACTGCCGGTTCATCTCGGTCAGGTAGCTGTCCAGGCTGCCGAACTGCGCCACGAACTGCTCGCGCGTCAGGCCCGTGGTGTCGGCCACGTTTTCCGGTGTCAGCTGCTCGAAGCTGTAGCGTGCGGCCAGGGCGGCCCCCGCCGCCAGCAGCCGGGATGAAGTCGGTCCGCTCATGAGTGTCTGCCCCCGCAGTGTCCCAATCCCGCAACTATAGACCCGACAGCCGGGGCGGTCATGGACATGGGTCACAGACCCGGGGCTCCAGCCAACGAAAAAGGGGCCCGAAGGCCCCTTTCTTGGTGCAGCGTTCGCCGGTTCAGGCTTTCTTGGCGTCTTCCAGCTGGTAGTACTCCATCAGCACCTTGGCCACTTCCGGGCGCGAGAATTCGGGCGGCGGGGCGATGCCCTGGCCCAGCATCTGGCGCACCTTGGTGCCCGACAGCGCGATGAAGTCTTCCGGCACATGGTCCGGTGCTTCGCGCATCATCACCACGCGGCCCAGCTTCTTGCTGAACGCGGTGTTGTCGGCGCCGAAGATCTGGATCTGCAGCGCGCCAGCCGGCACATGCGTCTCGAAGATGGTCTGGGCGTCGAAGGGGCCGTAGTAGTCGCCCACGCCGGCGTGGTCACGGCCCACGATCAGGTAGTCGGTGCCCATGTTCTGGCGGAACACGGCATGCAGCACGGCCTCGCGCGGGCCGGCGTAGAGCATGTCGAAGCCGTAGCCGGTGATCATCACCGTGTTCTTGGGGAAGTAGTGATCCACCATGGTGCGGATGCAGGCATCGCGCACCGGCGCCGGGATGTCGCCTTCCTTGAGCTTGCCCAGCAGCATGTGGATGACCAGGCCGTCGGCCTGCAGGCGCTCGGTCGCCATGCGGCACAGTTCTTCATGCGCGCGGTGCATCGGGTTGCGCGTCTGGAAGGCCACGACCTTCTTCCAGCCACGCTGCTGGATCTCGTTGCGGATCTCCACGGCGGTGCGGAAGGTTTCCGGGAATTCGCCCTGGAAGTAGCTGTAGTTCAGCACGTCGATCGGGCCGGAAACCAGGGTGTTGCCCAGGTTCAGGAAGGTCTGCACGCCGGGGTGCTTGGCGTCGAGGTTGCCGAAGATCTCCTTGGCCATGAACTGGAGCTCGTCGTCGCTGACGTTCTCCACCGCCTGCACGTCCATCACCGCCAGCACCGGGTTGCCGTCGACGTTGGGGTCGCGCAGGGCGATGCGGCTGCCGGCCTTGATGCCGGACTCCTTGGTCAGGTTGACGATGGGCACCGGCCAGAACAGGCCGGCAGCCGTCTTCAGCTCCTTGGCCACGCCCAGGGCGTCGGCCTTGTTCATGTAGCCGGTCAGCGGGTTGAAGTAGCCGGCGCCGAGCATCACCGCGTTGGCGGCGGCGGCGGAGTTCAGCAGCAGGCTCGGCAGGCCCTCGGCCTCCTTCTGCAGGGCGGCGCGGCGGGCGTCGTCGGCGACATAGCGCGGGTTCAGGGTGTCGGAGCCGTGGGGCTTGATCATGGTCGTGTCCAGCTGGGTGAGGGGGCGGGCACCGGGAATCCGGGCGCCGGACCGGCATTGTAGGCCCCCACGGAGCCATAAATAAATTGCAATATATAGATGCCTTCGTTCTCTTTTGTAAATGTATAGCCGACATGAACCTCAACCATCTCGCGATCTTCCAGGCCGTGGCCGCCAGCGGCAGCGTCAGCGGCGGCGCGCGTGAGCTGCACATCAGCCAGTCGGCGGTCTCCAAGCAGCTGGCGGAGTTCGAGCGGGCGCTGGGGGTGGTGCTGCTGGATCGCCTGCCGCGTGGCGTGCGGCCCACCGAGGCGGGCCGCCTGTTGCTGGGCTATGCCAACCGCCTGTTCGCGATCGAGGCCGAGGCCACCCAGGCCCTTGGGGACCTGCAGCAGCTGGGCCGCGGGCGCCTGGCCATCGGCGCCAGCCGCACCATCGGCGGCTACATGCTGCCGGAGACCCTGGCGGCCTTTGCCCGGCGCCATCCGGGTGTGGAACTGAGCCTGCAGGTGGAGAACACCCAGGCCATCGAGGCCAAGCTGCTGGCCGGCGAGATCGACATCGGCTTCGCCGAGGGCGTGGTCAGCAGCGACCAGCTCGATTACCGCGTGAATGCCGAGGACGAGCTGGTGCTGATCGCCGCGCCGCGCCATCCGCTGGCCGGTGGCGGTCCGCTGACGCTGGCGGTGCTGGCCGAGTGCCCGCTGCTGATGCACGAGCCCGGCTCCGGCACCCGTGCCGTCACCGAGCGTGCGCTGGCCGCCAAGGGCATCCGTCCGCGTCCGGCCATGACCCTGGCCAGCAGCGAGGCGATCAAGCACGCCGTGGCCAGCGGCGTGGCGCTGGCCTTCCTGTCGGCGCAGGCGATCCGCACCGAGCTCAAGGCCGGCATCCTGCGGGTGGTGGAAGTGAAGGGCCTGCGCATCCGGCGGCCGCTGTATCGCGTGCTGCTAAAGAGTGCCTGGCACAGCCCGGCGCTGGAGGCCTTCCTGGCCGAGCTGAAGCCGGGCTAGCTGCTGCGGTAGCGCTCGTAGTGCGAGCGCACCTTCTCGACGTAGGCCTGGGTTTCCTTGAACGGCGGCACGCCCTGGTGCTTGGTGACCGCGCCGGGGCCGGCGTTGTAGGCGGCCAGCGCCAGCTTCTGGTTGTTGCCGAAGCGGTCCAGCATCAGCCGCAGGTAGGTGACACCGCCGCGGATGTTCTGCGCGGGGTCGAAGCTGTCGCTCACGCCCAGGTCGGCGGCGGTGCCCGGCATCAGCTGCATCAGGCCGCGCGCGCCCACGCGCGATACGGCACGGTGGTCGAAGCAGGATTCCACGCGCATCACAGCCTTCACCAGTGCGGCCTCGACGCCTTGCTGCTCGGCGTAGCGCTCGATCAGGTCCTCGTAGCTGCGCAGGCGCGCGTCGAGCCCGGCGGAGCTAATGCCCTTGCAGGAGACGTAGGCGGTGGGGCGGCCGAACTTGGAGATGAAGACGTAGGCGGGGTCGCGCATCCGCTGGTCGGTGAACAGGCGGGTGCCGGCGGGCTCGCGGTAGACGTAGACCTCGGCGGCCTGGGCGCTGGCGGCCGCCAGCAGCAGGCCCAGCAGCATGGCGCTGCCCCCGCGGCGGATGCCCCCGATAACACCCCGTTTACCCAAGACTTTTCTCACGAGCGGCAGCAGTCGCCGCCCGGTGATTCTAGCCAATCAGCATCTTCAGCCCAACGCCGGTCAGCAGCAGGGCGAAACCGCGCTTCAGCTGGCGTGGCGGCAGGCGGTGCGCCAGCCTGGCTCCCAGCGGTGCCATCAGCACGCTGGCCACGGCCAGCCCCAGGAAGCCATGCAGGCTGACGTAGCCCAGGTGCGGGTCGGGCAGGTCGGTGCGGTCCCAGCCGGAGAGGATGAAGCCCAGGGCGCCGGCCCAGGCGATCGGTAGGCCGCAGGCCGCCGAAGTGCCCACGGCCTTGCGGATATCCACGCTGCGCCAGGACAGGAAGGGCACGGTCAGCGAGCCGCCGCCGATGCCGACCAGGGCCGACAGCAGGCCGATGATGCCGCCGGCGGCGCTGAGGCCAACGGGGCCGGGCAGGGGCGCGGCGCCCTTGGGCTTGAGGTCGAAGAACATCTGCGCCGCCACCGCCAGCGCGCCGCAGCCCACGATCAGCGCCAGCGTGCGGCTGGCGAGCTGGTCGGCGACGAAGGCGCCGCCTACCGAGCCGGCGACCAGGCCCAGGGCCATCCAGCGGAATACGGGCCAGATCACGGCGCCGTGCTTCTGGTGGCTCAGCATCGAGGACACCGAAGTCGCCGAGATCACCGCCAGCGACGTGGCCACGGCCACCTGCATGGTGACTTCGGGCGGTACGCCCTGGGCCGGGAGTACGAGGGCCAGCGCCGGCACCATGACCATGCCGCCGCCAATCCCGAACAGTCCGGCGAGCAATCCGGCCGCGGCGCCGGTCAGAAGGTAGATGAGCAAGGATTCCATGGTTCCGCCAACTCTGGTTCAGCAAACTCTCAGGCAGCAGCGCACTACAATGAGGCGCGCATCCTACAACAGGCTCCCCCCACTGATGCTCCGTCTCCCTGCATTCCTTCTGTGCTTATTCCTGAGCGGCACCGTCTCGGCCCAGACCGCCAACGAGGTGCTGCGCGTCGAGTTCCGCTCGGCCCTGAAGACCGTCGAGGGCGGTGGCGAGGCCGCCGAAAGCCCCGGCCTGCGCAATTACGTGCTCTACCCCTACCTGCAGGCCGCGCGCCTGCGCCAGGCGCTCAAGACCCGCCCAGGCGAGGCGCTGGACGCCGAAATCGCCGGCTGGCTGCGGGCCAATTCCGCGCTGCCGGCGGCGCGCGCGCTACAGCGCGACTGGCTTGGCAACCTGGCCCAGCGCCAGCAGTGGACCACCCTGCTGGCCAACAGCGAGCCGGTAGCGGCCGACGATGCGCTGCGCTGCCACCGCTACAACGCCTGGCTGCAGACCGGCGGTATCGAGGACAGCCTGCGTGACGAGATCCTCGGCGTCTGGATGACCGGGCAGCAGTTGCCGCAGGCCTGCGTGCCGCCCTTCCAGTGGCTGCAGCAGCGTGGCGCGCTGACGCCGGAGCGCCTGGAGCAGCGCGCCCGCCTGGCGCTGGAGGCCGGCAACACCGAACTGGCCGACTGGCTGCTGCGCGGCGTACCGCCCGCACGTGCTGCGCCGCTGCAGCGCTGGTCGCGCCTGTTGCGCGAGCCGCGCCCGGCCATCGAGGCGCTGATCGCCGCGCCGCAGGACACGGTGGAATGGGCGCCGCTGGAAGCTGCCTGGGCCAAGCTGGCGCGCGGCAAGCCCGACGAGATCGCGCCGCTGCTGCCCAAGATGATCGAACGCCGCCGGATCGACGCCCGCCAGATCGCGGAACTGCGTCGGGACCTGGCCATGGGCTACGCCCTGGATCGCCGTCCCGAGGCCCTCTCGCTGTACAAGCTGGTGCCGGACGACGCCCTGGACGACAAGGCGCAGGAATGGCGCGTGCGCGCCGCGCTGTGGCAGGGCCAGTGGGAGCTCGCCGCGCAGTGGCTGCATGCCATGCCGGCCGCACAGGCGGCGGAGCCGCGCTGGAGCTACTGGCGCGCGCGCGCGCTGGAGACGCTGGGCCGCCGCACGCAGGCGGAGCCGATCTACAACACGCTGATGCAGGACAACGGCTACTACGCCGTGCTGGCCGCCTGGCGCCTGCAGAAGAAGCTGGTGCCGGTATCGCAGAAGCTGGTGGAGGACACGGGCATCCAGCAGCAGCTGATGACCAAGCCGGAGATGCAGCGCGCCCGCGAGCTGTACCTGATCGAGCGCACCGACCTGGCCAACCCCGAATGGCGCCTGGCGCTGCAGGGCGCGGACGAGCTGACCCGCGTGCAGGCCGCACGCCTGGCCTCGGCCTGGGGCTGGCATATCCAGTCCGTGGGCATGCTCAACCAGATGAACCTGACCAAGGATCTGACGCTGCTGTACCCGCAGGCCTTCACCAAGGAGATCGAGGCGGGGGCCAAGTTCGCCGGCATCCCGGGGCCGTGGATCTACGGCGTCATGCGCCAGGAGAGCCTGTTCCTGCCCACCGCCGTGTCGCGCTCTCAGGCCCTGGGCCTGCTGCAGCTGCTGATGCCCACCGCGCAGCAGGTGGCGCGCAAGTGGAAGCAGCCGGCGCCGACGCGGGAGTCGCTGTTCGACCCCGCCATCAACGTGCCGCTGGGCGCCGCCTACCTGCGCGACCAGACCGACCGCTTCGGCGGCCGCTTCATCCTGACGCTGGGCGCCTACAACGCCGGCCCCAACGCCGTGGCGCGCTGGCTGCCGCAGGAGCCGCGCGATGCCGACGTCTGGATCGAGAACGTGCCGTACAACGAGACGCGCGGCTACATCCAGAAGATCATCTGGCACATCACCGCCGACGGCTGGCTGGCTTCGGGCCAGCCGCAGGATGCGAGCAATCTCCTGTTGCCGGTGTCGATCCCGACGCCGGCCGCGGCGGCCTGCCTGAAGGGCAGCCCGGGCTGCGTGTGAAGCGTTATCTGGTAGGTGGGCAAGGCGGAAAAAGCAAAAGGTCCAGTGGACCTTTTGCCCGCCGAGCGCCAAGCCATGGATGGCTTGGCCGGACTGCTGCGCCATGGACGGCTGTCCTGCGAGGTGTGGAGTGAAGCGCTATCTCGTTGGTGGCGCAGTACGCGACGAGCGGCTGGGCCTGCCCGTGCGTGAGCGCGACTGGGTGGTGGTCGGCGCCACGCCCGAGGAGATGGGTGCGGCCGGCTACCTGCCGGTGGGCAAGGACTTCCCGGTGTTCCTGCATCCGCAGACCAAGGAAGAGCACGCGCTGGCGCGCACCGAGCGCAAGACCGCGCCGGGCTACCGCGGCTTCAGCTTCCACACCGGGCCCGAGGTCACGCTGGAGGATGACCTGATCCGGCGTGACCTGACGATCAACGCCATCGCCTGCGACGACGACGGCCGGCTGGTCGATCCCTACGGTGGCCAGCGCGACCTCGACGCGCGCCTGCTGCGCCACGTGTCGGAGGCCTTCTGCGAAGACCCGGTGCGCATCCTGCGCGTGGCGCGCTTCCATGCGCGCTTCGCGTCGCTGGGCTTCCGCGTGGCCGAGGAGACCCTGGCGCTGATGCGGCAGATGGTCGACAGCGGCGAGGTGGATCACCTGGTGCCCGAGCGCGTCTGGCAGGAGACCAAGAAGGGCCTGATGACGGATTCGCCCGGCACCTACTTCCGCACGCTGCACGAGTGCGGCGCGCTGGCGCGGATCATGCCGGAGCTGGCGGCGCTGCACGGCGTGCCGCAGCGTGCCGACTATCATCCGGAAGTGGACACGCTGGTCCACGTGCTGATGTGCGTGGACACCTCGGCGGCGCTGCAACTGCCGCTCGAAGTGCGCTACGCCGTGCTGGTACACGACCTTGGCAAGGGCGCCACGCCGCAGCAGGAGTGGCCCAGCCACCGCATGCACGACATACGCGGAGTGCCGCTGGTGGAGACATTCAGCGCGCGCCTGCGCGTGCCCTCGGCCTGCCGCGATCTGGCGCTGGTACACACCAGGGAGCACCTGATCATCCACCAGGCGTTGCAGCTCAAGCCTTCGACGCTGCTGGGCCTGCTGGAGCGGATGGGAGGCTTTGCAAAGGGTGAGCGTTTCGAGCAGGTGCTGCAGGCCAGTGTCTGCGATGCGCGCGGCCGTCTCGGCTTCGAGAATAGCCCTTATGAACAGGCCGACTACCTGCGCGCGGCGCGCGTGGCTGCCAACGAGATCCAGGCCGCCCAGGTGATGGCCGACGGCATCAGCGGCGTGGCTATCGGCGAGGCGCTGAAAGAGCGGCGCACGCAGCGGCTGAAGGAGTGGAAGGCGCAGCAGAAGGCTGTCCAGCAGCCTGCCTCGATGTGAGGCCTTCTCATGCAGGAGCCAGCTTGCAGGCGACCAGCAGCTTGTCGCCAGCAAGCTGGCTCCTACATCCGGGCGGCCGCCCTTGCGGACAGGGCCGCCGCTACAGCATCGTCAGCAGTACCCCGCCGAGCGCCAGCCGATACCACGCGAACGGCTCGAAGCTGTGGCTGGAGATGAACTTCATCAGCCATTTCACGGTGAAGAAGCCCACCGCCGCCGACACGCCGAAGGCGATGCCGAGTTCCGTCCAGTTCTCCGCCTGTGCCGCCGCGGGGTTGCCCAGGGTCTTGTACAGCTCGTAGCCGGTGGCGGCGAACATCGTCGGGATGCCGACCATGAAGGCGAATTCCGCCGCGCGCGGGCGGCAGGACAGCCCGAACAGCAGGGCCGCAAAGATCGCCGCGGCGGAGCGCGAGGCGCCGGGGAAGACCGCGGCGATCACCTGCGCCACGCCCACCGCAATCGCCACCTTCCAGGTCACGGCTTCCACGATCGGACGTCCGCGGTTCCAGCGCTCCACGGCGAAGATCACGAAAGCGCCGACGATCAGGGCCCAGGCCACCGGCTGCACCGTGTCGGGCAATTCCGCTCCCAGCTTCTTGGCCGTCAGGCCCCCCACGGCAGTGACGCCGAAGGCCGTGGCCAGCTTGGCCAGGTAGTCGCGCGTACCGGGATCGCGCCAGGTGGTGGCCAGGTCCAGCAGGCGCAGGCGGTAGACCAGGGTCACCGCCAGGATGGCGCCGGCCTGGATCGCCACGTTGAACAGGTCCGAGCGGCGCTCCAGCCAGTGCTGGGCGATCAACAGGTGACCGGTGCTGGAGATGGGGAGGAATTCGGTGACGCCTTCGATGACGCCGAGGAGAATCGCTTCGAGGATGCCGTCCACAGGACAGTTACACTTGGCATTGAGGAAAGAGCGTCTAAGGATAAAGCAAAGGTACGTCATGGCAATGTCACCAGTGATCTTGGTCACAGGCGCCGCCCGGCGCGTCGGCGCGGCCATCGTGCGCGAGATGCATGCGGCGGGCTGGAACGTGGTGATCCACGCCAACCGCTCCTTCGAGGAGGCCTGGGCCCTGGCCATGACCCTCAACCAGGCCCGCCCGGACTCGGCCCAGGCCCTGCAGGCCGACCTGCTGGACCCCGCGGCGCTGGAGAAGCTGGCGCAGGCGGCGCACGACTGCTGGGGGCGGCTCGATGCGCTGGTGAACAATGCCTCCACCTGGTACCCCACGCCGGTCGGCGAGCTGACCGCCGCCGCCTTCGAGGACCTGGTGGGCAGCAATCTGCGCGCGCCCCTGCTGCTGACCCAGGCCTGCGCCGCGCGCATGGAGCAGGGCGCGGTGGTGAACATCATCGACGTGCATGCCCGGCGCCCGCAGCGCGGCTACAGCGCCTACACCGCCGCCAAGGCCGGCCTGTGGGCGGTGACGGAATCGCTGGCACTGGAGCTGTCGCCGCGCATCCGCGTCAACGGCGTGGCGCCGGGGCACATGATCTGGCCCGAGGCCGGCAGCCTCAACAAGCTGCAGCAGCATGCGGAGCTGGCGCGCGTGCCGATGGCGCGTCTCGGCGGCGGCGAGGAGATCGCCCGCGCCGTGAAATTCCTGCTGTCGCCGGAGGCGGCCTACATCACCGGTGCGGTGCTGCCGGTGGATGGCGGCCTGCGCCTGGGCTGAGCATGGACCTGCCGGAGCAGATCCGCGCGGCCACGCGCCGCGCGCTGGACAGCGGGGCCTTGCAGCCGATCCCGACGCGGCCGCAGGTGCTGCGCGACCAGGGGCTGGACTTCGTGCTGCGTGTCGGCGACCTGCGCCGCAAGAGCGAATCCGAGCAGCGCCAGCGCGCCGCCCCGCAGCCGACGAATCCCTTCCTGCCCTATGACCCCGCGATGCTCGTGGCCGAGCTGTCGGACACGCACGCGCTGCTGCTCAACAAGTTCCAGGTGCTGGAAGGCCACGTGCTGGTGGTAACCCGTGCCTTCGCCGAGCAGGAAGCGGCACTGGAGGAAGCGGATTTCGCCGCGGTGGCGCAGGTGTTGCGGCAGACCGCGGGCCTGGCCTTCTTCAACGGCGGCGCGGCCGCCGGCGCCAGCCAGCGGCACCGCCACGTGCAATTGCTGCCCTGGCCGCTGATGCCGGCGGGTGAGGCCCAGCCCTTCGATCCGCGGCAATGGGCGCAGCAGGGCGCGGGCTGGCCTTTCGCCCATGCCTGGGCGGACCTGTCGCCTCAGGACCTGGCGCAGCCCGCGCGGCTGCGAGCCCGCTACGATCACCTGATTGCGGAGATCGGCCTCGGCGGTCTCGCGGGCTACAGCGGCTACAACCTGCTGATGACGCCGGACTGGATGATGATGGTGCGCCGCAGCCGCGGCGCGCACGATGGGCTTGGGGTCAATGCGCTGGGCTTTGCCGGCACGCTGCTGCTGCGTGGCGAGGATGAACTGCAAAGACTGCGCGCGATGGGACCGCTGGCGCTGCTGCGCGCGGTCATTCGTTGAAGAATCCTCCTCACTGTGGCGCCAGCTTTACGCGAAATTCCACGTCCGCGGTGCTGCGATAATTGCCGGTGGCTGGCGGGGGAATCTGCGCCAGATCGCTGATGGGTACGGTCGCCGACTTGCCCGTGGTCAGAACCTGGGCCGAGCCGCTGACGGAGACCACGATCAGGTCCTTGCCTCCTACCCGGCGGGGGGCCTTGAATATGACGGTTTCCGAGAACGGGATCACCTGGTCTGCTGACTTGCACTCGGCGACCCAAAGCACCGGGACGCGACCGCTTCCGTCCGGCTTGCGGATCAGACTCCCGTTGACCGGATCGGTCGGAATGTAGGGCGTCACGCCATTTTCGTAGCGCGAGGCGATACCGGAGAAAGGCGTCATCATGACCAGCCCGGACAGCCCCGCACAGCGCAGTTCGCCCTCGATGCGAACCGGTGTGTCCTCCGTTACCTCGAAGTAGCTGAGCGTGTTGATCACGCCAGCAGCCTGGTTCTTGGTGCATCCGCCGAAGACCTCGTCGAAACGACAACTGCCGCTGATGTCGGCCTGCAGACGCAGGCCCAGCGTGCCGTCCTCGCGGGCATAGGTCAGGCTTTCGCCCTTGTTGCTGCCGCTCAAGCGGGCGCTGGCACAGTTGCCGTTGCCGTCGTCCTGGCGGACGGTGATGTCCGTGATGAAGTCCGCCGTAACGCGCTCACTGCGCTCGAACCAGAGCAGGTTGTCTGCAGGGATTGCAGGGGGCAACACGATATCCGCTTCATTGACTTCCTGGCGCGTGGACTGTGGCTCGACCGCCGAATACGGAGGGCAGGAGGAGCTGCCATCCGATTCGATGCCAACGCCGTCGGCCTCGAACAGGGCGGCGGAGTAGTGGACCTTGCGCAGGCAACTGCGCAGCACGGACAGGCTGATCTCGTCGCTGGCGTTGCGATCCGCCCGCGAGGTGGCACGCAGCGTCAGCGTGCCGGCCTGCCCGGCACGCACGACAATGCGCTGAGTGGCCTGGTTGTTTGCATGACTGACCAGAGTGCCGCCGCTCAACTGCAAGTCAACGCCAAGCTCGTTGGCGCCGAAGCCGGCCAGGCTGACGGAGAACTCCACCTCCGAGTCCGGCAGCAGGCAGGCGCTGCCCTGGCGACTCAGCTTGAGCTCGCCGCCGATATCGATCACGGCGATGCGCTCGCGCGCCGGGCCGCCCGGCAGTACCGGATTCATTGGCTTGAATTCGATACGCAGCGGGAAGTCCTCGCGCTTCGCGCTGGTCTGCACATCGACCTCCAGTAGATCGCCGTTGATCCGCGTGCCACGGAGCTGGTGATCTCCCAGGGTCAGGATGCGGCGTGCGATGTTTACGGGCCCACTGGGCCCCGCCTCGGAATTGGTGATGGTGGCGCCGATGCTCGCGGTCTGGCCTGGTGCTGACAGGCGTACCGACGAAGGCAGCAGCGACAACACCTGCGGATTCACGGCGATGGCCAGGGCTTTCGAGTATCCAGCGCTGAGTACGCCGAACTTCTCGCCACGCAGGATGACCTTGAGCTCCGCCGCGCCGATGGCGGCTCCGCGGTAGGTCCGATGGTCGATTCGCGTAACCGCATCTCCGGTGATCTCCGAACGTGTCCAGTCCTCGTCGGAGACGTCGATCGGTCCGTAGCGAGGGGCATTGATGCGGGTGCATCCGTCCTTGGTCAGCTCCTTCAGTGCCGCGCTGATGGGATTGGCAAAGGCGGTACTGCCTACCCCGACAATGGCGCCCACCGGCCCAGGGACCATGCCGACAGTGGTGATCAAGCCGTCCAGCGCGGCTTCGTTGACATTGAACTCCTCGCCAACGGCGATCACCGAGGCATTTTCCCAGCGGCCCGGCTGGTTGGCTGGGCGGTCTTCGACCAGCAAGGTGTCGGCGCGGCGTACATCGAAGGACTCGATGCGGCGGGGCTCCAGCGCCTGGCGCGCGGCTTCCGTGGTCTTCAGCACGTACAACTTCGCTCCGAGGGCGTTGGCGCCGACGCTGACACCGGCGGCGCCGAAGGCGTTTGCACCACTGCCGGCTTCTTCGCTGGCCGCGATGCCGACCGTGCCCAGGAACTGGCCCAGTGCGTTGCTCTGGTAGAGGCCGCCCTTCCCGGCGGCCAACATGCGCCGCGACAACTCCGCAGCACTGTTGATGGACGGGGGATTGGGTGTCAGCCGCTCACCCTCGCAACGTGCGTTTTTGGCGGGCACTGCGGTCTTGGCCAGGGCGGCCGCTGGCGGTAGCGGCAGTGCCCGCAGTTCGCCGATGGCGCGATCGAGTTCGCCCTCCAGATCGGCGGCGGCCATGACACCGGGGATCACCCGGTCGCCGCTGGCGATGGCTTGCGCCACCTGCTGCCGCAGCCAACCCGGTCGGGCCTCGCTGCCCAGCAGGCGCAGATTCACGGCAAAGGGCAGCAGCCCGGGATCAATGGTGTCGCGGTCTGCCGTCAGCAGGGCTTCGGGATCGCCGCCAAGCAGGCGGACCTGGATTTCCAGCCACTCTGCCAGCTTGTCGACCACCCGGCCGGCCAGCGCGGGTTCGGCATCCGGCAAGGCGCCGATTTCCAGCGGCACCGCCTCGCAGCGCTGACGCCCATCGCCGATCTCGATCATCACTGGACCGCCCTCGAGCGGCTTGGCCGGACGAGGGGGCACGGAGAAGCGCGAGGGTTGACCGCTGGTGGGAGCTTCAAAAAACGCCGAACCGATCACCTCGGACGAGCCTTCGCGCGCGATGACACGCATGCCGGGACGGACGAAGCCGGAGGGAATGCCATCCACCTGCACCACCTGGCCCGGCTCCGCCCTGTTGCGAGAGAGCGTCAGGCGGCAGGGAACGATCTTTCCCAGTGGGGCGGCGATGACTCGAGCAGGGCCGGTGCCTGGCGGGCGGCCATCGGGACCGTCGTCGTCCCGGTCCGTGCAGGCCGCCAGCAGCAGCACGGTAACCAGGGTGGCCGCCGAGGGCCATGATGCTTTCATTTTCATGAGGGGAAACCTGTAAAAAAATCAATCGCCGAAGATCTTGCTGAAGGCCTTGTCGAGTACCCGATCGACCGTACGATCGGTTGCCGCGTCGGCTTCCGATTCGGTGCGACCCTCAACACGGTCCTGTTGACGTTGTGCCTTGTCGCCCAGGATGCGGCCCAGCCATCCGCCACTGGACGCGGTCACCGGCGTCGTGGTCCCACCGTCGCCCAGCGCGGGCATTTTCTGCGGTGCCGACGGCAGGTCGAAACGCGCCTTGTCGGGTTCGCCGCCGAAACTGACGACGCGGAACTCATGGCCGTATCGCAGCACGCCCTGGTTGCCGAGTTGCTGTTGGAAAGCGGCTTCACCCGAGGTCTCGGCGTTGCCGGTCATACCGCGGAAGGCCAGGGCCATCCGCTGCAGTGCCTCGCCCAGTTCATGCACGCGAGCATCGGTGGATAGCACCAATTCTTCACTGTGCCTGCGCCCGGAGACGTCCTCGTAGTGCAGGAGGTGGACGGTGCCGGTGATCCCGGCGACCGTTTCCTTGCGCACGGTGCGCTCCAGGCCGAGATAGCGGGCGAGGTCGTCGGGACCGTTGCTGATGGCGCCCTGCTGCATCTGGCCCAGCATGCTGCCCATGCCGCTGAGGTCGATCACCATGCCATCGGCCAGCGCAAAGGCCCGGCCCTCGCGCAAGATCAGGGCGCCGTCGGTCTGACCCGCGGCATCGACGCGCAGCAGGCCGTCACGATACTCCAGGGTGGCACGCTGCCGGTCGCTGCCGCTGCCGCTACCGCTTTCGACGACGGCGCTGCCCGCATGGGCCGGGATGGCGCAGGCCAGCAGGATCATGCCGGAGAGCAGGGCCGGCGAACATGCCAGGGTTCGGGTGAGGCAGTGGTGAAGGGGGATCATGGGGACGCATGCCGCAGGAGGGGATGCGCCGGATGCTAGGGGGAGCCTGCCCAAGCAAATACCTCCCCGAGGAGGTAATTGCCGGGCGGCGTGTCTCGACGCTTAGTTCAGCCGTGGCTGATGTCTTTGCAGATCAAGCACAACGGTCTCGGATTGGCGTGCCAAGAGTGTGCGCAAGGCTGTGACGCCGCTCACATCAAGGCGGCCGTACAGGTCCTTCTGATAGGCCTTGAGGGTGCTGAGGCTGATGCCGAGCGCGGCGCAGAGTGCCGCAGGAGAGTGGCCGCGCCACAACGCGAAAGCAATACGCCGCTGCTGCGGCGTCAACGGGCTGCGCTCCAGCGCGCCGAGTACGCGCAGTTCACGGGGCATCTCCAGGCTGATCTGGATGCCGACATGATCGGGCTGGCCGGCGCTGGATGGCGACAGACCGTAGGCCCGCAGCCTCAGGCGCCCTCCGGCAACGGGCAGCGTCAGGGTCGGGGCCCGATGCGCGGCTGACGCATGGCTGCGCAGCGGACGCCGCAGCGCCGTCCAGTCACGGCAGAGACGGCGGCAGGCCTCGGGCAATACGCGATGATCCCGGAGCAGGCTGCGCTCCTGGCCGAAGCTCGAGGCTTCGAGCCAGGCGCAGGCCTGCTCCGAAGCCCACTGGATGCACCCATCGGTGGTGGCGATCAGCAGTGCACTGTCGATCTCGTCGAAATCGTCCGGGATAGGGCGGGCCAGGCAGGCATGCACCAGGTGCGAGTAGAGTGCCCCGACGGTGTCGAGGTCCTTTCGTGAAAAGTGAGGCGCTATTCGTTCGCGAAAGATGCCGAGGATGCCGATGGGACCGTTATCGTCCCGCAACGCGATATCCAGGCAATGATGGATGCCATTGCGCTGGAACAGGTGCTGGTAGGTGGCGCCATTCTGGTAGTCGACCGAGGTATCGATCAGGTTGCCATAGGCTCTTGGTGCGGCCAGCAGACTGCTGAAGGCAGCGGGATCGTCGCTGCGTGCGGAAAAGACATGGCCGGCGCTGGCGAACAGCTGATGACTGTATTCGTCGAAGTATTCGCTGTAGTGCTCCTGGGGCGCGCATTGCGCATCGACCCGGATCATCGACAGGCTGAACGCCGGAATCAGGCGGCGCAGCACCTCAGAGGTCAGCGGCATTTGCACCATGATGTCGGACCCCGAGCTGCAGAGTAGACGAAGGAAGGCGAGATCACCGCTGTAAGACACTGCCTGCTCCTGATGGGACCTTCGTTGGGAGGGTCGGTCCTAGAGTGTCGGCGAGCGGGTAGGCTCCTACAAGGACGTGGTTCGCACAGAGATGGCGGATTCCAGCTCCAGCAGGCGCTGCTTGCGCCACAAGCCTCCACCATAGCCGCCGAGTCCACGCCCGTCCTTGTTCACCAGGCGATGGCAGGGCACCACGATGGCCAGGCGGTTGATGCCGTTGCAGGTGCCGATGGCGCGCACGGCGCCGGGCACGCCGAGCTGCGCCGCCATCTGCTCGTAGCTGCGCCGCTCGCCATGGGGAATCTCGGTCAGTGCCTGCCACAGTGACTGCTGCAGCGGCGTCCCGGGGAACACCAGCGGCACCTCGAAGCGATGGCGGCGGCCGTTGAAGTAGGCCGACAGTTCTGCTTCCAGCTGGCGCAGCCAGGGATGATCCGCGGCGGTCCAGTCATCGCCGAAATGCTGGCGCAACGCGGCGCCAGCGCGGCGCAGTCGTGCCGCGTCGGCGAACTCCAGCAACACCACGCCCTGCGCGGTTGCGCCGGCGAGCAGCGTGCCCAGCGGCGTGTGCATGCGGCGCAGCCAGACATCGGCGGCGCCGCTGCCTTGCGGCAAGCGCTCCAGCCATTCGTCCAGCAATTGCTCTTCCTGCTCCAGTGCGTCCATGGCCGCAGCCTAGCCGCCGAGCGCGAAGCGTTCCAGGGTTTCGCCGTCGGGCTCGCCGTCGGGGCCATAGCGGCGTTCGCTGAAGCTGAGCTGGCCGTCCTCGCAGACCAGCAGGCTGCTGCTGCGCGTGCCGTAGCTGGTGCCGCGGATGAACGGCGGCGACAGGAAGCGCTCCATTTCCAGGCCCACGCCGGTGTCGGGCAGCTCGGCGTCGTCGGCGCTGCGTGAATCTCCCAGCAATTCGAACAGCGCGTCGCTGTCGGTGCGGTCGCGCGCCACCCAGGTCGAGAGTCCGTCGCGCAGGCGCCGCAGCTTGGGCCAGGGCGTGTCCAGCGTGGCATTGCTCAGGCCATGCACGCCCGGGCGCAGTACCTCCACGCGGTACTCCGGCTGGTTGGTGACGTAGAGCGCGCTGTTGCTGTCGATCAGCAGCAGGTTGAAGCCGGAGAACAGCGCCGCGCCGCCCGCAAGCTGCGCGGCATATTCGGCGCAGCTGAGCCGGCCGCCGACGAAGTCGGACACCAGCACGCCGCGCGAAGGCGCATGCGGGCTCGGCGGGATCATGCGACGCACATTGGTGACGGCAGCGATACGGCCGTCGCGCGAGGCGGCCAGCCAGCTGCCGTGGCCCGACAGGTCGCGACCACCGAATACGCCGGGTGCGTCCGGCCAGAACGCCGCCGCCGCCGTGGGGCGGTGGTGGAACTCGTCGCGGTTCGCCGCCATGACCAGCGGGTACCGCGGATGGGCCTGCCAGGCCAGGGCGATCAAACACATGCGCCAGAATGTTGTCAGACTGCATATCACGTCAACCGGATTCCGAAATGACCGATTACGAACAGCAGCAACTCGAGACCCTGCGCCAGTGGGAGCAGGCCACGCCGGGCTGGGGTACGCGCCTGCTGGCCAAGCCCGGCAGCAAGGCCGCCGTGGCGGTGAAGACCCTGGTGCCGGTGTCCGCGCTGCGCGCCGCGCTGAACGGGCTCAACGACGTGGCCTTCCGCTATTCCGGCCGCGAGGCGCTGCTGAAGACCGCGGGTATCGACGAGCCGCGCCAGTTGCGTGACCTGCCGCTGGAGGTCTGCGACCAGCTGTCCCGGCAGGTGGAACGCCGCGCCATGGCCCTGGCCGGCGCGGGTGGCGCGGTGCTGGGCATTGCCGGCGCCGCCGGCATGGTGGTGGACGTGCCGGCCCTGCTGGGCATGGGCCTGCGCACCATCCACCGCACCGCCATGTGCTACGGCGAGGACGGCCTGCAGGCCCACAAGGCCATGGCCATCGGCATCTTCGCGCTGGCCTCGGCCAACTCCATGGAAGAGAAGCAGGCCGCGCTGGCGGCCCTGCGTTCGCGTGGCGACCTGCTGGATGCCGCCTGGCGTGACGGCGTGGAGCGCGTGGCCGAGCGCGAGATGGCCAAGGAGGCGGCGGTGTTCAGCATGCAGACCCTGGCCAGCCGCATCGGCGTGCAGATGGGTCGGCGCAAGGTCATGGGTGTGGTGCCGGTGCTGGGTGCGGCGGTCGGCGCGTCCATGAACGCCTGGTACGTGCATGACGTGGCGGGGGTGGCGCGCTACGTCTTCCAGGAACGCTGGCTGCACGCCAAGTATCCGAAAAACAAGGCTTTATCGGCGCCGTTCAAGGTCCTGACCCCGCCCGGCTGAAGGCCTGTGGTAATCTTTGCCGCAGTGCAACATTACCACTAGAAAACATGTCCCAAGCAAATGACCGGCAGCCGCAGGCTGCCGACAAACCTACCCTCGCCCACGTAGTGGGAGAGGGGGGACCGTCCGCGGCGCGGACGGTGGGTGAGGGAGAGAGATCGCAGGGAGCCGTGCCGAAAAGCCGGAAAGATCATCGCGGCGATCTCTCCACTGCCCAGCATCACGTCGTCATTGTCGGCGGCGGCTTCGCCGGCCTGCATGCGGCCAAGCGCCTCGGCCAGCGCGGCTACCAGGTCACCCTGCTCGACAAGCGCAACTTCCAGCTGTTCCAGCCGCTGCTGTACCAGGTGGCGACCGGCTCGCTGTCCACCGGCGATATCGCGATCCCGCAGCGCGTGGTGCTGCGCAAGTATCCGCGGGTGCGTTGCTTGGCCACCACGGCCTTCGACGTGGATCCGCAGGCGTGCGTGCTGAAGCACGAGTTCGGCGAGTTGAAGTACGACACGCTGATCGTCGCCACCGGCGTGAAGCACCACTACTTCGGCCGCGAGGAATGGCGCGAGTTCGCCCCCGGCCTGAAGACGCTGGAGCATGCGCTGGAGATGCGCCGCAAGATCTTCAGCGCCTTCGAGCGGGCCGAGCTGACCGACGACGAGGCCCTGCGCCGCGAGCTGCTGACCTTCGTCGTGGTCGGCGCCGGCCCCACCGGCGTGGAACTGGCCGGCGCCATCGGCGAGCTGGCGCACAAGACCATGCGCCGCGACTTCCGCGGTATCGACCCGAGCCAGGCGCGCATCCTGCTGGTGGAAGGTGCCAAGGACGTGCTGCCGATGTATCCGGAGGGCCTGCGCCAGGCTGCGCGCAAGCACCTGGAGCAGCTCGGCGTCACGGTGGTGACCGAGACCATGGTCGAGGACATCGACGCCGACTCCGTTCGTACGAAGAAGGGCGAGGTTCGCGAGACCATCCGCACGCAGACCATCCTGTGGGCGGCGGGCGTGCGTGCCTCGCTGTTCGGCGAGATCCTGGCGCAGCGTACTGGCGTGCAGCTGGATCGCGGCGGCCGCGTGAAGGTGGAGCCGGACTGCTCGCTGACCGGCCACCCGGAAATCTTCGTCGTCGGCGACCTCGGTCGCCTGACCGATGCCACCGGTCGCGAAGTGCCGGGCCTGGCGCCCGCGGCGATGCAGCAGGGCCGCTACGTGGCCGACCTGCTGCACTCGCGCGTCACCGGCGCCAAGGCCCCCAAGCCCTTCGAGTACCTGGACCGCGGCACCATGGCGGTGATCGGCATGAACAAGGCCGTGGGCGACCTGAAGTTCATGAAGGTCACCGGCTGGTTCGCCTGGCTGGCCTGGGCCTTCGTGCACATCGCGGCGCTGGTGGATGGCGCACAACGCCTGCGCGTGTTCGTGCAGTGGACCTGGAAGTACTTCACACGGCACATCGGCGACCGCCTGGTGACGGGCGCACCGACGCAGACGCGCAAGCTGCGGGCGGAGCGGTCTTCCTAAAGATCGTTCTCACTCTCCCTAAGTCTTGCGAGGATAGCGGCAGCGAGTTTGCAGGAGCGAGCGGCGATCGCACGATCCGCCCCCTCTCCCGCTGGCGGGAGAGGGTTGGGGTGAGGGTGGTGCCCTATGGCACCTGCCGGGCTTGCTCGTGGGTGCCGGCGACTACGCCGGTCCAGTGCGATTGATCTCTGGAGATTTATTTCGCCTAAGGGCGAGTTACTTTTTCTTTCCTTGTCGACCAGAAGTAGGCGCCTCTAGGCGAAGAAAAAGTAACCAAAAAGAAAGGACACCCTACATCCGCGGCCCCGCTTTGGCGGGGCAACCTGCCTGGTGATCGAGTGCGACGGGTCGGGCCCACAGGCCATCCATGGCCTGAGGCCCCTCGGCCGGACATCCTGTCCGGCTCGACCCTGCACTCGAC
>JBPOHT010000033.1:0-85679 GCA_052035235.1 Pseudomonadota bacterium
GGTCGTGCGCATGATCGTGCGCATGATCGTGCGCGTGGTCGTGTGCGTGGCCATGGCCGTGCGCGTGATCGCCATGCCCATGCCCGTGGGTTGTCGCGCCGGGCTGATAGGCGCCGCCTTCGGGTTCGAAGGGCAGCAGCTCCTCGCGCACGATGAGGTGCATGCGGTCGAGCATGTCGGCCAACACGGGGTCCGGCTCGAACTTCAGGTGGTCGGGCTGCAACTCCAGCGGCACATGCCGGTTGCCCAGGTGGTAGGCGGCCCGCAGCAGGTCGAAGGGCGTCCCGTGGGCCGGGCAGTGGCGCACGACCATCACCGGCTGCGGGGCGGCCTCCACGCGCACGAGGCTGCCGTCCTCGGTGACCAGCACGTCGCTGCCGCGCACCACGCTGCCGCGGGGCAGGAAGACGCCCAGGCGACGCCCGCTGCTGTCGACCGCCTCGAAGCGGCTGCGCTGGCGGACGTCCCAGTCCAGCGCGACGGTGGCCGCACGCTTGAGCAGCACGGCGGCCAGTCCCTGGCCACGGGGAACGATCTTGGAGGCGGTCAGCATGGCGCGAAGTCTCTCGAGCGGGGGGTGGCGGGGCTTCCTGCAGGCCCCGGAGGCCCTGCATTCTGACCGCAGGGCGGGCCACGGTCGCGGCGCGGCGCGCCCGGCGGCCAGCCCATGCATCGGGGTGGGGCGGCGGAGCGGTGCGATGCGCTGCAGCGCCGCGCTGTGCGGCGCTGGGGGCGACCGCACCCGCGGCCGGAATCAGAACAGGAAGTAGCGCTGCGCCATCGGCAGCACCGTCGCCGGCTCGCAGGCCAGCAGCTGGCCGTCGGCACGCACCGCGTAGGTCTGCGGATCGATCTCCATCGCCGGCAGGTAGGCGTTGTGCACCATGTGCTGCGTGCGCACGCTGCGGCAGCCCTTCACGGCCGAGAGCGTCTTGCGCAGGCCGATCTCCGCGGCC
This sequence comes from Pseudomonadota bacterium, assembly GCA_052035235.1. Classification (GTDB taxonomy): domain Bacteria; phylum Pseudomonadota; class Gammaproteobacteria; order Nevskiales; family Nevskiaceae; genus Solimonas_A. The sequence continues at coordinate 957 of JBPOHT010000033.1, forward strand.
CGGCCGCTGGCCATCGCCGAGGCACTGACGAAGCTCAGCGAGCCCTGCGCCAGCGCGCCGCCGAAGCTGCCGAACATCGGCCGGTAGTGCACCGGCTGCGGTGTCGGAATGCTGGCGTTCGGGTCGCCCATCGCGGCCGAGGCGATGAAGCCGCCCTTGAGCACCAGGCTCGGCTTGACGCCGAAGAAGGCCGGCTTCCACAACACCAGGTCGGCCCATTTGCCGACCTCGACACTGCCCACCTCATGCGACAGCCCGTTGGCGATCGCCGGGTTGATCGTGTACTTGGCGATGTAGCGCTTGACGCGCGTGTTGTCGTGGCGCTCGCTGTCCCCGGGCAGCGTGCCGCGCTGCAGCTTCATCTTGTGCGCGGTCTGCCAGGTGCGGATGATCACCTCGCCCACCCGGCCCATGGCCTGGCTGTCGCTGCTCATCATGCTGATGGCGCCCAGGTCATGCAGGATGTCCTCGGCCGCGATGGTCTCGCGGCGGATGCGGCTTTCCGCGAAGGCCAGATCCTCGGCGATGGACGCGTCGAGGTGGTGGCGCACCATCAGCATGTCCAGGTGCTCGTCCACCGTGTTGGCGGTGTAGGGCATCGTGGGGTTGGTGGAGGAGGGCAGGAAGTTCTCCTCGCCCACCACGCGCAGGATGTCCGGCGCGTGCCCGCCGCCCGCCCCTTCGGTGTGGAAGGCGCAGAGCGTGCGGCCCTTCGTCGCGCCGATCGTGTCTTCCACGAAGCCCGATTCATTGAGCGTGTCGCTGTGGATCGAGACCTGCGTGTCGGTCGCTTCCGCCACCGAGAGGCAGAAGTCGATCGCCGAGGGCGTGGTGCCCCAGTCCTCGTGCAGCTTCAGGCCGATGGCACCGGCGTCGATCTGCTGGCGCAGCGCCTCGGGCCGGCTCGCGTTGCCCTTGCCCAGGAACCCCAGGTTCATCGGGAAGGCGTCGGCCGCCAGCAGCATGCGGCGCAGGTTCTCCGGCCCGGGCGTGCAGGTGGTGGCGAAGGTGCCGGTGGCCGGGCCCGTGCCGCCGCCGAGCAGGGTGGTCACGCCGCTGTTCAGCGCTTCCTCGATCTGCTGCGGGCAGATGAAGTGGATGTGGCTGTCGATGCCGCCGGCGGTCACGATCATGCCTTCGCCGGCGATGATCTCGGTGCCGGGGCCGATGACGATGTTCACGCCCGGCTGGATGTCCGGGTTTCCGGCCTTGCCGATGCGCTGGATGCGCGCGTTCTTGATGCCGATGTCGGCCTTGACGATGCCCCAGTGGTCGATGATCAGGGCGTTGGTGATGACGGTGTCCATGCAGTCGGCACTCAGGCGCTGCGACTGGCCCATGCCGTCGCGGATCACCTTGCCGCCGCCGAACTTGACCTCCTCGCCGTAGACGGTGAAGTCCTTCTCGACCTCGGCGATCAGCGCGGTGTCGGCCAGGCGTATGCGGTCGCCGACGGTGGGGCCGAACATCTCGGCGTAGGCCTGGCGTGAAATCCTCAGTGCCATGGTCAGTTGCTCCCCTGGGGTGCGTCCAGCGGCCCCGACACGCGGGCGTTGAAGCCGTAAACGATGCGGTCGCCGGCCAGTGCCACCAGTTCGACCGTGCGCCCCTGGCCGGGCTCGAAGCGCACCGCCGTGCCGGCCGCGATGTTGAGGCGGAAGCCGCGGGCGGCGGCGCGGTCGAACTCCAGCGCGTCGTTGGTCTCGTGGAAGTGGTAGTGCGATCCGACCTGCACGGGGCGGTCGCCGGTATTGGTCACCATGAGGCGAAGGGTCGGGCGGCCGACGTTGAGTTCGATGTCGCCTTCGGATGCCAGCAGTTCTCCGGGGGTCATGTATTTGTTCTCAGACGATGGGGTCGTGGATGGTCACCAGCTTGGTGCCGTCCGGGAAGGTCGCTTCGATCTGGATGTCCGGGATCATCTCGGCGACCCCGTCCATCACGTCTTCGCGCTTGAGCAGGCTGCGGCCGTGGCGCATCAGCTCGGCGACGCTGCGGCCATCGCGCGCGCCCTCCATGATGTCGGCGGAGATCAGCGCCACGGCTTCCGGGTAGTTCAGCTTGAGGCCGCGGGCGCGGCGGCGCTCGGCCAGCAGCGCGGCGGTGAAGATCAGCAGCTTGTCCTTCTCGCGTGGGGTCAGTTCCATCAGGTGCTCCAGATTCTTGGCGTCTGCGCGGCGACGCCGAGCAGGGATGGCCGCAGCAGGGCCCAGGCCCGGGTCAGTGCCTCGCGCACCTGCTCCGCGCTGCTGCCCAGGACGCGGACCAGCAGGGGGCCGTCGGGCAGGGAGGTAACGCCGGCGATCACGCCGTCCTGTGCGACTGCGGCGCGGCACTGGTCGATCAGCGATTCGTCCGGCGTGAAACCGGTGGCCCACAGCAGGCCGCTGACGTGGTGGCCGTTCCAGCCGACGACGGAGCGCAGCAGTTCGTCGTCGCCCGCGATGCGGCTGCGCTCCAGCCACAGCGGCTGGCCGTCGCGGCGAATCTCGATGCGCTGCGACCAGCGGCCGGCCATGAAGCGCTCGTTGCGGGCCTGCCTGCCCAGCACGACGATGTCCCAGCCGCAGCAGCGGGCGTCGCCGCTGCAGTCCACCGTCAGGGTCTGCTCGGCGACGGCCTGGTCGAAGACGATGGCCTCCTGCGGCAGCCATTCAAGCGCGGCGCCTGGGGCGATCTGCAGGACGACGTCCTGGCGCGCGATGTCGCCGCCGGACTTGTACCACTTGCCCGCACCGGGCGTGGTCAGCAGGGCATGTGCTCCGGGCTCGACACTGAGCTGGATGGAGAGCTGGTCGCCGCCGGCGATGCCGCCCGGGGGATGCAGCAGCAGCAACTGCGCAAGCTGGCCGCCCTGCGGATAGAGGACCTTCTGGATCCGCAGCGGGCCGGCGTGCTCGCAGTCGCGCAGGCGGCTGCGGCCATCCTGCGAGTCGACCTGCATGCGGATGCGCGCGTGCCAGGCACGGCGCTGCGCGTACGGCCGCCCCACGACCACTACCGGGCTTGTCGCGGTGCTCGTCATGGCATCAGCCCTCGCGATGCTCAGATGCCGGCCAGCAGGCCGCAGCCGACCGCGGCCAGGCCGATGCCGCTGACGCGCAGTCCCATGGCGGCACCCCGGTGGATGGCCAGGCTTGCCAGGGCGATGCCGCTGAGATGCAGCAGCGCGGTGGCCGACAGGAAGCCGGCGAAGAAGGCTTGCCGCGGCGCATCGGCCGGAATCTCGGCACCATGGGCCCAGCCATGGGCCAGGCCCATGGCCAGGACCAGGGTGACGCTCACGCCGAGGGGCAGCCTGCGGGCCGCCGCGAGCAAGGCGCCCAGCGCGATCAGCGAGGCGGCGATCAGGGCTTCCACCAGGCCGCTGCCGCCGATGCGCTCGCCGGCCGTGGCGCCCACGGCAACCGCGAGCACGAACAGGGCCGGAAGCGTCAGCAGCGAGGCCCATGTCCTGGGCGTGCTCGCGCCGTCGGGGCTGCCCTGCATCTGGCGGGCCCACAGGCCGACGGCCAGCATCGCCAGCAGGTGATCGAGCCCGAGCCAGGGATGCAGGAAACCGTCGCGCAGGGCGAAGCCGGCGTGGCCCGGGTGGGCCTGGGCGATCACCGGGACGCACAGCAGCGCGAGCAGGGCGATACGGCGCAGCGATGGAGGAAGGGGGTTCACGAGACGGGGCTCCATGGGGCTAAGAGGGGCTATTGATTGAGGATGCGTACGGCTCTGGCGGCGGCGGCCGCACGGTTCTCGACGCCGAGCTTTTCGAAGACCGTTTCGAGGTGCTTGTTCACCGTGCGGTGACTGATGCCGAGGATCTCGCTGATCTCGCGGTTGGCCTTGCCTCGGCTGATCCACACCAGGACGTCGGCCTCGCGGGCGGTGAGCGACAGGGCGTCCTGCAGCGTCCGCTCCTCGCGGCCGGGGCTGACATCGGCGAGGCGGAACAGGAATTCCGAGGGGCCGGTGGTGCCGATGTAGGAGAACTCCAGGCGGCGGCCCTCGGCCTCGACGAAGGCGCTGTCCTGGGCGTCGGCGCCCTGCTGGCGCAACTGGCGCAGGCGTTCGGCGACCGACGGCGGCAGGCCGTGGCCTTCGCTGCTGGAGAACAGCTCGGACAGCAGTTGCGCGGCGCGCGGGGTGCACCACTGCAGCTCGCCCTGCTGGTCGGTGGACAGCAGGAAGCGGCCGGTGGCATCCAGGGCGGCCCGGGTGCCGTGGGCGAGGCGCGCATTGGCCAGGTGCACGCGGATGCGCGCCAGCAGTTCGTCGACCACGATGGGCTTGGTGACGTAGTCGACGCCGCCGACCTCCAGGCCCTTGACCACATGCCAGCTCTCCGAGAGGCCGGTCATGAAGATCACCGGCACGTGTGCCAGCTGCTTGTCCTGCTTGAGGCGGCGGCAGGTTTCGAAGCCGTCGATGCCCGGCATCATCGCGTCCATCAGGATCAGGTCCGGGGTGATCTGGTCCACCAGCGCCAGCGCACTCATGCCGTCGGTGGCGACCAGCACGGTGACGCCGACCTGGTCGAGCGTGTCGGTGAGGAAGCTCAGGTTGCCCGGGGTGTCGTCGACCACCAGGACGATGTCGCGCCGCTTGGTGGCCGTGTCATGCATCGCGGGCCACCTCTTCGCGCACGCTGTCGAGCAGTTGCGCATAGCCCTTCATGTCGAAGCCGGCGACCAGGCTCAGCAGGCGCTGCGCGAAGGCCTCGCTCTCCGGCACCTGGGCCTGCATCTCCCGGAGCTTGGCCTCGATGCCGCGCACGTGGCCGATGCGACCGAGGCGCACCAGTTCGTCCACGAACTGGCGGGCCGACTGGGGCGGGTGTTCGTTGGCGGACAGGGCGATCAGCGGTTCGCGCTCCGGCTCCTCGCCCTCGTAGACCCAGCGCAGGCCCAGCAGCGTACCGATGCGCTCCAGCAGGCTGTCGACGTCGATCGGCTTGATCAGGAAGGCGTCGTGCACGGCATTGCCGTCGCCGCCCGGACTGTAGTCGTGGGCGTTGGCCGAGACCATCATGATCTTCGGCTGCGGCGCTTCCAGGGCCCGCAGGGTTTCGGCGACCTGCCAGCCGTTCATGCCGGGCATGGCGATGTCGAGCATGACCAGGTGCGGGTTGCATTCGCTGGCCAGCTCCAGGCCGCCGAGGCCGTCGCTGGCGGCGAACAGGTTGATGCCCAGCGGGCGCAGGATGCCTTCCATGAGGCCGCGATGGGCGGGATCGTCGTCGGCCATCAGCACGGTCACGCGCGGGCCGAGATAGCCGACGATGCGGCGCCGCTCGGTGTTGACGCTGCCGGCCGCGGCCTGCGACAGGTACAGGCGCACCGAGAACAGGCTGCCCTGGCCGGGCGTGCTGCGCACGGCGATCTCGCCGCCCATGATCTGTACCAGGACCTTGGTGATGGTCAGGCCCAGGCCGACGCCGGGCACGCCCTCGATGCCAGGCATGCTGCCGCGCTCGAAGGGCTTGAAGATGCTGTCCAGGTCCTCGGGACGGATGCCGATGCCGCTATCGCTGACTTCGAACTCGGCGACCTGGCTGGAGGGGTAGCGGACCGTCAGGCCCACGTGCCCGTCGCGGGTGTACTTGATGGCGTTGGACAGCAGGTTGATAAGGATCTGGCGCAGGCGCTTCTGGTCGGCGTTGACCGCGGCGGGCAACTGCTGAGGCCGTGTGTAGCGGAACTCGATGCCCTTGGCCGCGGCCTGCATGCGGAACATGTCGGCCATCTGGTCGAGGAATTCGGCGAACGGCACCTTGTCGCGGCTGAGACGCAGGATGCCGCTTTCGATCTTGGAGATGTCGAGCAGGCCGTCGACCAGGTTCGACAGGTGTCCGGCGCTGCGGCGGATGACCTGGATCGCGTTCTCTGGCCGGGCGGTGCCGCGCTCCAGCAGCTGCGCATAGCCGAGGATGGCGTTGAGCGGCGAGCGGATCTCGTGACTCATGCCGACGATGTAGCGGCTCTTGGCCTCGTTGGCGCTCTCGGCGAGCTCCTTGGCCTTCTGCAGTGCGGCGTCGGTCTTCTCGTGCGCCTCGATCTCGTCCATCAGCATCGTGGTCTGGTGCTGGGTTTCCTGTTCGGCGGCCTGGCGGCTGTGCTGGGCCAGCACCAGTAGCCAGGCCGATACGCCGGTGACCACCAGCAGCGTGAAGAACACGATCATCAGGGCGTGGCCGACCACCTCGGCGTCGCCGGGCGAGGCGGCGACGTACTGCAAGTAGATGAAGCCCAGCAGGGAGCCGACCACCAGGTTGAACAGCAGGAAGGTGCCGACGAACTGCCCGGTGCCGCCGTACTTGCCGCTGAGCCAGCGCTGCGGCAGGAAGCGCGACAGCAGCTGGGTGACCTGCTCGTTGAAGCGGCTGTTGGTCTTGCAGGTGTCGTGGCAGCGCGCGTCCAGGGTGCAGCAGAGCGAGCAGATCGGGCCGTTGTAGGCCGGGCACAGGGCCATGTCGTTGCGCTCGAAGCTGTTCTCGCAGATGGAGCAGAACTGCTCGGCGCGCGTGGAGAGGCCGTCCGGGCTGCGCGCGATGTAGTAGCGCCCGCCGGTCAGCCAGGCGATCAGCGGCGCCATCGCGAAGGCGACGAACAGACCCACGAAGGGGGAGAGCGCCTGCGCCATAGGACCCAGCGCACCGACGAAGGCGGTGGTCGAGACGATGATCGAGGCGGCCATGGCGCCGACGCCGACCGGGTTGATGTCGTACAGGTGGGCGCGCTTGAACTCGATGCCGGCGGGGCTCAGGCCCAGGCGCTTGTTGACGACCAGGTCGGCGGTCAGGGCGCCGATCCAGGCGACGGCGAAGTTGGCGTAGAGCACCAGCACGGTCTCGATGACGCGCAGGATGCCGACCTGCATCAGCAGCAGGGCCAGCAGCACGTTGAACACCAGCCAGACCACGCGGCCCGGATGTGCATGGGTCAGGCGCGAGAAGAAGTTGGACCAGGCGATCGAGCCGGCGTAGGCATTGGTGACGTTGATCTTGAGCTGGCAGGTGATGACGAAGATGCCGGTCAGCACCAGGGCGACGAGGGGCGAGCCGATCATTTCGCGGAAGATGACGAAGAACATCTCCGCCGGCTCCGCCGCGCTGGACTCGCTGAGCCCATGGTTCAGCGCGAAGTAGGCCAGGAATGACCCGGCCATCAGCTTGATGCCGCCCATCAGGACCCAGCCCGGGCCGGTGGTCAGCAGCGCGGTCCACCAGCGCCAGCGGCCGATCTTCTGGCTGTCCGGCAGGAAGCGCAGGTAGTCCGCCTGTTCGCCGATCTGCGGCAGCAGCGACAGCAGGGTGGAGGCGCAGATCGCCAGGTACATGGGGTCGAGGCTGCCGTCCGCGGCGCCCTGGCGGCCCGGGAAGTGCGTCCAGCCCGCCATCTGCTGGCTGCCGGACAGCAGCAGGAACACGAAGGGCGCGAACTGCAGGATCAGCCAGACCGGCTGGGTGGCCAGCTGCACGCGGCTGATCATGCGGATGCCGTAGATGGCGATGGGGATCACCAGCAGGGCGCTGATGATGTGGCCCAGCCACAGCGGAATGTCGAACAGCAGGTGCAGGGCGCCGGACATGATGCTGGCCTCGATTGCCAGCAGCAGGAAGGTGAACGAGGCATAGATCAGCGAGGTGATCGTGGAGCCCATGTAGCCGAAGCCGGCACCGCGGGTCAGCAGGTCGATGTCCAGGCCATGGCGGGCGGCGTAGCGGGCGATGGGCAGGCCGATGAAGAACATCAGCGCACAGACCAGGGCGATGGCGGTGGCGGCGTTGGCGAAGCCGTAGGCCAGGGTCAGGGTGGCGCCGATCGCCTCGCAGGCCAGGAAGGAGATGGCGCCGAAGGCGGTGTTGGCGACGCGGAACGAGGAGTACTTGCGTGCCTTCTCGGCCGTATAGCGCAGCGCGTAGTCCTCCAGTGTCTGGCTGCCTACCCATTTGTTGTACTGCCGGCGCTCGCGAACGATGCGCTGGCGGCTGCGCGCGGGCGGCGCCGGCTGCGGCTGCAGCGCCACCGTCACGGCAGGGCCCTGCGGCCTGCCGTGGCGCTGCCGCTGCCTGTCCTCGAGTCCGTCCGGGCCATCTTCCTGCTTGTCCTCTCCACGCACGATCGAATGATGCCGGGGCGCCTGGGCTTTGCATCTACGTCAAATACCCCACCCCCTTACGCCAATTACCCCATACCGGCCTTCCGACCCGCCGCCTAGCCTGTTCTGGCAGAGGGAGAGGGGCCGCCAACAGGGGGGCGCGGGGTCGGCGAAGCAAGAAGGATGCCGATACCCGGCCAATGCCTGCCCCCTCCATCGGAATTTCTCGGGCTCGAGCCCATTGACGGATGCACTTACAGGGAGATGGAACGTGAGTAAGAAGGACATGGCAAAGGGGCGCATGAACAGGATCGGCAAGCTCTCGCGCTGGGCATCGGCGCTGATGGCCGCTGGCGCGATGGGCGCCATTCCCGTGGCGCATGCCGAGATCGAGTTGGGCAAGGGCATCAGCATTACCGGATTCCTGGACATGTCGTACTCGTCCGTCAGTCCGGACGCCGGCTCCAGCACGGAAAGCGTCGGCATCGACCAGTTCGAGATCGACTTCAAGTACGCCGGTTCAGACGGCGTTTCCGCCCAGGTCGACATCGAATACGGCGAGGGCTTCGACGGCAGCGACGACGAGACCTTCGTCGAGCAGGCGTTCATCACCAAGGCCTTCACCGAGCAGTTCAGCATGAAGGCCGGCCGCTTCCTGAGCTACAGCGGCTGGGAAACCGAGGAGCCCACCGGCCTGTACCAGTACAGCGGCACGGGCTATGCCAAGTATTTCTACGGCTTTTACCAGAACGGCCTGTCGGCCTACTACAACGGCGGCAAGTTTGCCGTGATGGGCTCCGCCGTCACCAGCGCGTTCAATCCGAACGACCGCAACAGCGTCGACGGCGTCGACGACAAGATGGGTTATGAGTTCGGCGTGGCCCTGATGCCCATCGAAGGCCTGACCGCGAAGGCGTTCTACATCATGGACAAGGACACCGACACGGACATCATCAATGTCTGGGCGTCCTACGTGACCTCGGGCTTCACCTTTGCGGCTGAGTACAACACGGTGGAGTACGGCTCTTCCAGCGCCGTGGTCGATGGCGATGGCGACGGCTACCTGCTGATGGCCAACTACGCCACGGGCCCCTACGGCGTCACGCTGCGCTACCACGACTTCGAGATCAAGAACGCCGCTGGCGGCACGGTCGACGACGGCAGCGCCATCACCCTGTCGCCCAGCTACAAGGTCGGCGAAAACCTGCTGCTGGTGCTCGAGTACCGCATGGACAAGTCCGACACCAACGGCGATTCGGACGCGTTCGCGCTCGAAGCCCTGTTCACGTTCTGATCCGGCCTCCCCGGCGTCATCACGCTGCGCCAGCCCTGACCGGCTGGCGCAGCCAACCTCATACCAGAAATGGAGTCTCTTTCATGAAACTCAAATTCATACTGACGGCCGCCGCACTCGGCGTCGCCAGCTTCGCGGCCCAGGCCGCCGACACCATCAAGGTCGGCGTCCTCCACTCGCTGTCCGGCACCATGGCCATCTCCGAGACCACGCTGAAGGACACCGTCCTGATGCTGATCGACGAGCAGAACAAGAAGGGCGGCGTCATGGGCAAGAAACTGGAAGCCGTGGTCGTCGACCCGGCCTCCAACTGGCCGCTGTTCGCAGAGAAGGCCGAGCAGCTGCTGGTCAAGGACAAGGTCGACGTGGTGTTCGGCTGCTGGACCTCGGTGTCGCGCAAGTCGGTGCTGCCGGTGTTCGAGAAGAACAATGGCCTGCTGTTCTACCCGGTGCAGTACGAGGGTGAAGAATCCTCCAAGAATGTGTTCTACACCGGTGCCTCGCCCAACCAGCAGGCCATTCCGGCGGTGGACTACCTGATGAAGGACCTCGGCGTGAAGCGCTGGGTGCTGGCCGGAACCGACTACGTCTACCCGCGTACCACGAACAAGATCCTCGAGGCCTACCTCAAGAGCAAGGGCGTGAAGCAGGAAGACATCATGATCAACTACACGCCTTTCGGTCATTCCGACTGGCAGTCGATCGTGGCGGACATCAAGAAGTTCGGCTCGACGGGCAAGAAGACGGCGGTGGTCTCGACCATCAACGGCGACGCCAACGTGCCGTTCTACAAGGAACTGGGCAACCAGAAGATCTCGGCCGAGGACATCCCGGTGGTGGCCTTCTCGGTGGGTGAGGAGGAGCTGGCGGGCCTCGACACCAAGCCGCTGGTCGGCCACCTGGCCGCGTGGAACTACTTCCAGAGCATCAACACCAAGGCCAACAAGGCCGAGATCGCCACCTGGCAGAAGTACATCAAGAAGCCGGACCGCACCTTCAACGACCCGATGGAAGCGACCGTGATCGGCTTCAACCTGTGGGTCAAGGCGGTGGAGAAGGCCAAGACCACCGACGTGGCCAAGGTCAGCGACGCCATCATCGGCCTGGAAGTGCCCAACCTGACCGGCGGCACCGCCAAGATGCTGCCGAACCACCACCTGACCAAGCCGGTGTACATCGGCGAGATCCGCGAGGACGGCCAGTTCGACATCGTCTGGCAGACCAAGGGTGAAGTGGCGGGCGACGCCTGGTCCGACTACCTGCCGGGCAGCAAGGACGTGGAGGCCGACTGGGTGAAGCTCAAGTGCGGCAACTACAACACCAAGACCAAGAAGTGCTCGGGCCAGAACTACTGAGGCCCTGACGCGGAGGCCGGCTCCCGGTGGCGGGAGCCGGCTTTCCCGACCCCTTTCTAGGGCTTGCCATCCATTCCCCCGTCCCTGCGACGGGGTTGGATGACAGGCCCTGACGTGGAAACGAACATGCAGCTCCGAAGGAATCAGCAGCGGCGGTACCGAGGTCGCTTCGCACTTCTGTGCCGGCCGCTGCTGCTTTTTATGCTCTGGCTGGGGGGCGCCGCCGCTTGGGCGCAGGCACCCGCCGGCAACGAATTCGATACGGCCGTGGCGTCATTGCCGACGGCCTCGTACATGGAAAAGGAAGCACTGGCGGGGCAGATCGCCCGCAGTGGTCATCCGCAGGCGCAGGTGCTGCTGCAGGGCTGGCTGGACGGCAAGCTCCACGCCGATGCCTCCGGCCATGTCTGGCTGGAGGGCGAGGGCGGCTATGTCGACCCCGCCAGCGGCAGTGTGGCCAAGGTCGAGGCCGATGACCTGGAGAAGATCGGCACCAATAATCGCTTGCGCAAGGCGCTCAAGGGCGCGCTGGCGCAGTTCGCGCTGGCCAGCCCCACGGCGGCGGCACGCATCCAGGCGGTACGCGAGATGCGTCGCGAACTGGATGAATCCGCGATTGCGGCGCTGCAGGCACGCCTGCCGCAGGAGAGCGACGCTGCGGTGAGGCACGAGATCGACCTGGCGCTGGCACTGGCTGGATTGCAGGCCGGCGAACCGGCACAGCGCCTGGCGGCCATCGCCAGCCTGGAAGATGACCGCAGCGCCGAGGTCTACAACCGCCTGTCGCTGATGGCGTCCGGCGACGAGGCCGATGCGGATGCGCAGGTTCGCGCCGCCGCCCTGGCGGCGGTGCGCAGCATCGATTCCTGGCGCAGCTTCTACCAGGGCGTGGAAACCCTGTTCTTCGGCCTGAGCCTGGGCTCGGTGCTGGTGCTGGCGGCGATTGGTCTTGCGATCACCTTTGGGGTGATGGGCGTGATCAACATGGCGCATGGCGAGCTGATCATGCTGGGTGCCTATACCGCCTACGTGATGCAGCAGTTGCTGCCCAACCATATCGGCCTCGCCCTGCTGCTGTCGATCCCGGCGGCCTTCATCGTCTCCGGCCTGGTTGGGGTGGCGATCGAGCGCGGCATCGTGCGGCATCTCTACGGGCGCCCGCTGGAAACCCTGCTGGCGACCTTCGGCCTGTCGCTGGTGCTGCAGCAGCTGGTGCGCTCGGTGTTCTCGCCGCTGAACCGCTCGGTGCAGACGCCGGGCTTCCTCAGCGGCTCGCTGCAGTTCAACGACCTGCTGTCGGTCACCTGGATCCGCCTCTACATCGTGCTGTTCATGCTGATCGTGTTCGCCGCGCTGTGGCTGACGCTGAACAAGACCTCGCTGGGCCTGAAGGTGCGGGCGGTGTCGCAGAACCGCCGCATGGCCACGGCCATGGGTATCGCCACCTCGCGGGTGGATGCGATGACCTTCGGACTGGGGTCCGGCATTGCCGGCATCGCCGGGGTGGCGCTGTCGCAGCTGACCAACGTCGGGCCCAACCTGGGGCAGGCCTACATCATCGATTCCTTCATGGTGGTGGTGTTCGGTGGCGTGGGCAATCTCTGGGGCACGCTGATCGGCGGCATGGCGCTGGGCGTCACCAACAAGCTGCTGGAGCCCTGGGCCGGCGCGGTGATGGCCAAGATCCTGGTGCTGGTGTTCATCATCCTGTTCATCCAGCGCCGCAAGCAGGGCCTGTTTCCACAAAAAGGCCGCGCGGCGGAGGGCCACTGATGACTTTCATGGAACGATTGCTGGCCTGGCGCAATGAACGCGGCGCCTTCGGCTTCTACGCCGTGCTGTTGGCCACCGCAGTGCTGGTGCCGCTGCTGAACCTGGCGGTGCCGGAGGGCTCGCCGCTGCACATGTCGACCTACACGGTGACCCTGGTCGGCAAGTACATGTCGTATGCCATCCTGGCGGTGGCGGTGGACCTGATCTGGGGCTACTGCGGCATCCTCAGCCTGGGGCATGCGGCCTTCTTCGCACTGGGTGGCTATGCCATGGGCATGTACCTGATGCGCCAGATCGGCACGCGCGGCGTCTACGGCAATGCCGAGCTGCCGGACTTCATGGTGTTCCTGAACTGGAGCGAGCTGCCCTGGTACTGGCAGGGCTTCGACATGTTCTGGTTCGCGGCGATCATGGTGCTGCTGGCGCCGGCCCTGCTGGCCTACGTGTTCGGCTGGCTGGCCTTCCGCTCGCGCGTCACCGGGGTGTACCTGTCGATCATCACGCAGGCGCTGACCTATGCGCTGCTGCTGGCCTTCTTCCGCAACGAGATGGGTTTTGGCGGCAACAACGGCCTGACCGATTTCAAGGAGATCCTCGGCTTCGACCTGAAGGCGCCGAGTACGCGCATGGCCCTGTTCCTGGCTACGGCGCTGGCCCTGGGATTGGGCTTTGCTGCCTGCCGGGCCATCACCCGCTCACGACTGGGCCGCGTGGTCCAGGCGGTGCGCGACGCCGAAAGCCGCACGCGCTTCATCGGCTACCGCGTGGAGTCCTACAAGCTCTGGCTGTTCGTGTTCTCCGCGATGCTGGCCGGCGTGGCGGGCGCGCTGTACGTGCCGCAGGTGGGCATCATCAATCCCGGCGAGTTCAACCCGATCAACTCGATCGAGGTGGTGATCTGGGTGGCGGTGGGCGGGCGCGGCACGCTCTACGGCGCGGTGCTGGGCGCGGTGGTGGTCAACTACGCCAAGACCTGGTTCACCACGGTGCTGCCCGATATCTGGCTCTATGCCCTGGGCACGCTGTTCGTGGTGGTGACGCTGTTCCTGCCGCAGGGGCTGGTGGGGCTGATCGCGAAGCTGAAGCTGCGCCGGGGTGCCGCATGAACGTCCCGCACGCCTTCTCCCGCCTGATCCCGGCACGCCTGCGGCCGTCGCCGCGCAGCGGCGACGTGTTCGAGCGGCACAATCCGCCGGGGCTGGACCTCAGCCACAACACGGTGCTGTACCTGGAGGACATCACGGTCAGCTTCGATGGCTTCCGCGCGCTGAACAAGCTGACCCTGTACGTGGAGGCCGGCGAGCTGCGCTGCATCATCGGACCCAATGGCGCCGGCAAGACCACGATGATGGATGTGATCACCGGCAAGACCCGGCCGGACAGCGGCACGGCCTGGTTCGGCCAGACCATCGACCTGCTCGGCATGAGCGAGCCGCAGATCGCGCAGGCCGGTATCGGCCGCAAGTTCCAGAAGCCGACGGTGTTCGAGCAGCACACGGTGTTCGAGAACCTGGAGCTGGCCATGGCCGGCGACAAGTCGGTGTGGAAGATGCTGTTCGCCAAGCTCAGCCCGGCGCAGCTGCTGCGGATCGACGAGGTGCTGGAGACCATCGGCCTGAAGGAGCACCGCGGCGCGCTGGCCGGGGTGCTGTCGCACGGCCAGAAGCAGTGGCTGGAGATCGGCATGCTGCTGATGCAGGAGCCGCAGCTGCTGCTGGTGGACGAGCCGGTGGCGGGCATGACGCCGCAGGAGACCGAGCGGACCGCGGAGCTGCTGCTGTCGTTGGCGGGCAAGCATTCGGTGGTGGTGGTGGAGCACGACATGGATTTCGTGCGCTCCATCGCGCGGCAGGTGACGGTGCTGCACGAGGGCAGTGTGCTGGCGGAGGGCTCGATCGACGAGGTGCAGAACGACCCGAAGGTGGTCGAGGTCTACCTGGGAGAGCCGCGATGCTGAGCGTCAAGGGTGTCAACCAGTTCTATGGCGGCAGCCATACGCTCTGGGACGTGGACCTGGAGGTGGCGACCGGTTCGGTGACCTGCCTGATGGGCCGCAACGGCATGGGCAAGACCACGCTGCTGCGTGCGGTGATGGGCCTGCTGCCGGTGGCCAGTGGCGAGATTCTCTACGAGGGCAAGGACATCCGCCGCGTGGCGGCTGACCGCAGGGCCGGCATGGGGATCGGCTACGTGCCGCAGGGGCGCGAGATCTTCCCGCAGCTCACGGTGGAGGAGAACCTGCGGCTGGGGCTGTACGTGCGCAAGAGCGGCCAGGCGGAGGCGCTGGAGAAGGTCTACGCCACCTTCCCGGTGCTCAAGCAGATGGCACGGCGCCGTGGCGGCGACCTGTCCGGCGGCCAGCAGCAGCAGCTGGCGATCGGCCGCGCGCTGATCTACGACCCGCGCCTTCTGATCCTGGACGAGCCCTGCGAGGGCATCCAGCCGAACATCGTGCAGGAGATCGGTGACCTGATCCTGCGCCTGAACCAGGACACCGGGCTGACGGTGCTGCTGGTGGAGCAGAAGCTGCCTTTCGCGCGCCGCGTGGCCAGCGAGTTCCGCATCCTGGACAAGGGCCGGGTGGTGGCGCAGGGGGCGATCCCGGCGCTCAGCGATGACCTGGTGAAGCATCACCTGACGGTGTGATGCGTCTGTGCAGGAGCGGCTGTTGCCCGAGAGGGCGCATCGCGGCCAACGGCCGCTCCGGCAAGGCTCGCTAGCCGCCGACCTGCTTGTGGCGCGGACAGCTCACGAGATGGTCGTTGACCATGCCGGTGGCCTGCATGTGGGCATAGATGATGGTGGTGCCGACGAACTTGAAGCCGCGCTTCTGCAGGTCCTTGCTGTAGGCGTCGGAGACCTCGGTGCGGGCCGGCACGTCCTTGATGGTCTTGCGCTGGTTCACGATGGGCTTGCCGCCGACGAAGCTCCACTGGTACTTCGCGAAGCTGCCGAATTCCTTCTGTACGGCCAGGAAGGCCTGGGCGTTGCTGCGGGCAGACCAGACCTTGAGGCGGTTGCGGATGATGCCGGGGTCCAGCAGCAGCTTCTCAAGTTTGGCGTCGGTGTAGCGCGCGACCTTCTGCGCGTCGAAGTCGGCGAAGGCCTTGCGGTAGCCGTCGCGGCGCTCGAGGATGGTGCGCCAGGACAGGCCGGCCTGGGCCCCCTCCAGGATCAGGAACTCGAACAGCACGCGGTCGTCATGGACCGGCACGCCCCACTCACGGTCGTGGTACTCGCGGTACTGCGGGGTGGACAGGCACCAGGGGCAGGGTTCGGCGGCGACGGGCATGCGGCGGTCTCGGCGGGGCTTAGACGAAGTTCATGCGCTGGCCGCGCGGCCCGCCGACGACCTGGCCGTCCCGGTAGACGATGTTGCCGTTGACCCAGGTGGTGAGGATGCTGGCGGGGAAGGTGCGGCCTTCCACCGGCGACCAGCCGCACTTGTAGAGGATGTCCTGCTTGCGCGCGGTGGTGCTGCCATGCGGGTCCACCAGCACCAGGTCAGCCCAGTAGCCCTCGCGGATGTAGCCGCGGTCGGGGATGCCGAAGCGGTCGGCGACGGCGTGGCTGGTCTTCTGCACCACGGTGCGCATGTTCATCTCGCCGCGCTTGACCAGGTCGATCAGCATCAGCAGGGAGTGCTGCACCAGCGGCAGGCCCGAGGGCGCCTTGAAGTACTTGTTGGCCTTTTCCTCGGCGGTGTGCGGGGCGTGGTCGGTGGCGACGATGTCGATGCGGTCTTCCATCACGGCGCGGACCAGGGCGCGGCGGTCTTCCGGGGTCTTGATCGCCGGGTTGCACTTGATCAGCGCGCCGAGGGCGGCGTAGTCACGGTCGTCCATGTAGAGGTGATGCACGCAGGCCTCCACGGTGATCTTCTTGCCCTTGATCGGGCCAGGGGTGAAGAACTCCAGCTCGCGTGCGGTGGTCAGGTGCAGCACGTGCAGGTCGGCGTTGTGCTTCTTGGCCAGCGTGGTGGCCAGCAGCGTGGATTCGTAGCAGGCCTCGGCGGAGCGGATGTTGGGGTGCTCGGACCAGGGCACGTCCTCGCCGTACTTCTGGCGGGCGGCTTCCTCGTTGGCCTTGATCATCGGCGTGTCTTCGCAGTGCGTCACCACCATCATGGGGGCGCGCTCGAAGATGCCGTTGAGGGTGGTGGGGTTGTCGACCAGCATGTTGCCGGTGGAGGCGCCCATGAACACCTTGATGGCGCAGGCCTCGTTGCGCTGCAGGGCGGCGATCTCCTCGAGGTTGTCGTTGGCGCCGCCGAAGTAGAAGGCGTAGTTGGCGAAGCTGCGGCCCTCGGCCATGGCGTACTTCTGGCGCTGCAGCTCGCGCGTGGTGATCGCCGGGATGTTGTTCGGCATGTCGAAGTAGGACGTGGTGCCGCCGGCCACCGCGGCGCGGGACTCGGTGTAGAGGTCGCCCTTGTGGGTCAGGCCGGGTTCGCGGAAGTGGACCTGGTCGTCGATCACGCCGGGCAGCAGCCACTGGCCCTTGGCGTCGTAGACCTCGACGCCGGCGGGGGCGTCGATCTTGCTGGCGATCTTCTCGATGCGGCCGTTGACGATCAGCAGGTCGGCGGCGGTCTCGTGGCCTTCGTTGATGATGTGGGCGTTGGTGATCAGCATCGGGGGGCTCCAGGGCGTTTTCTTGTCGTTGTGAAATGGTACCGCTTTTGGAGGCCGGGGCAGGTTGCCGGGAGCGGGCGGGGGCGGCTAGTGTGGTGGCGAGCCAGCGGCAATACGGCACCAACAAGGGACATCATGGCCAAGAGCATCAAGCTGACCGCGCCGCCGGGGTACGGGGCGGTGGAGCCGCTGGACAAGCAGAAACATGCGGGCATGGGGCTTGCCAGGCAGCCGGACTTCGCCTGGAGTGCCGGGATCAATGCGGCATTCCTGAATGCCGCGGAGTTCTTCAAGGCCGCCCTGGACTACCCGATCGCCTTCGTGCGGGAGCCCCGGAGCGGCGAGTTCCTGCCGATGGCGCTGCTGGGGCTGAAGGCCGGGCAGAATCTCTACGTGGACGCCCGGGGCCAGTGGCGGCCGCAGACCTACCTGCCGGCCTACTTCCGGCGCCATCCCTTCTGCATCGCGGAGATTCCGGGTGCGGCAGGGGCGGCGGCGCAGCGCCTGGTCTGTGTCGATCCGGCGGCCTTGGAGAAGGACAGTCTGCAGCCGCTGTTCGGCGCCGATGGCGCGCCCTCGCGGGCCTGGGAGGCGGCGCACAAGCTGCTGGAGGCCATGGAAGGCGCCCGGCAGCAGACCCGCGCGCTGACACAGCGGCTGGAGACGCTGGGCCTGCTGGTGCCCTTCGATGCGGTGGCGATGCCCAGGCAGGGTGAGCGCAGCCGGCTGCAGGGCCTGTTCCGGGTGGACGAGGAGAAGCTGGCGGAGCTGCAGGCGAAGGATTTCAAGGCCATGAGCAAGCGCGGCGAGTTGCGGGCGATCTACGCGCACCTGCTGTCGCTGGAGAATTTTGCCCGCCTGCTCGAATACGCACAGAACGATGGGCGTTGAACTCAAGCTGACCGACCGCGAACTGCCGGTTTCGCCGGCCTTCGTGGATTTCCTGGCCCATGCCGTGGATGGCCGGCCCTTTGCCGGGCAGGAGTGGGGCGATCAGCTCTCCGAGACGCTGAACTACGCGCAGCGGGAGCTGGTGCAGCGGGCGCCGAAGGATGCCGAGCGGATCATGGCGCATCCCCAGGGGCGGGCGGCGGTGGCGCGGTCCTACCACTGGCTGCTGGCGCTTCTGTCCGGCAACCAGAATGCCCTGCGCGAGCTGCAGCTCAAGTTCCATTTCATCAATGTGATCGGCATTCCCCGCACCGGCGGCTCGTACCTGACCAAGGAACTGTACCGGGCGCTGGGGATCGACCCCGCGACCGTGCACAACGCCCTGGCGCACGACGGCTTTCCGGAGGCGGGGCCGTTCCAGCTCAACCCGGGAGCCAATTCCTGGATGGTGAGCCTGCAGACCATGGCGGAATACCTGGTCATGGTCGAGGCCTTCTTCGGTTCCCGGCCGCGGCACAGCGGCAAGATCGTGGTGCCCAAGAAGCTGACCAAGGGCATCTACGCCGGGGGCTTCTTCCACCGGGTGCTGGGCGAGGCGGTGGAGCACATCGTGACCCTGCGGCATCCGGTGGCGTCCTGCATCTCCACCTACGAGAAGTCCGGCGGCCTACCGGCCAACGGCCGCTTCGCGTTGCGCTCCAACATCGAGGAATGGTGTCGGCGGGATCTGGCATATGTCGGCATCTCCGGCGAAAACCTTGCGCAGATGGACTATTTCGATGTCTACCTGCGTTATTGGGAGCAGTATCACCTCTACATTGCGACCACCGGGCTGTCGGCCAACCGCGACCTGAAGGTGGTGGTGTACGGCAAGGACCGGCTGGAGGACCTGGCGCGTGGTTTCCACCAGCGCTATGGCAGCGGCGCCCAGGCGGGGGAGTTCAAGGTCTTGGGCGAGGCCGCGCAGCGGCACCCGGACTGGATGCTCCGGGCGCAGCCGGTGGTGGAGCGGGTGGCGGCGGTCTGGGAGCGCGTGCGCCTGCCGTTTCCGGTCGAGCAGATACTGGAGGCCTGGTAACCCCCTATCCAGGGGGTGAAACCGGGCATTTCCGCGGCGCTGTGAAGTGCGTCAAAGATAAGCCAAATATAAGCGTTGACGGGGGTTTAGCCCCCGCCTAGAGTCGATCCATACATCTTGCGAGGCACGCCGTCCGGCATCGGAACGGCGGAGCCTCGCAGCGCCGTTTCCGCCGTTCGTCGCGCATCAGAGCCGTCAAGGCCACCAGGGTTTCAGGGAGTGTTTCATGGGCAAGCCTTCCTTCAAGCTGCGTCCGCTTTCTTCCCCGGCGCTGCTGCGCTTCTACGGCCTTGCGGGAGCCCTGGCTCCAGGGCTGGCGCTGGCGGCACCAACTGGCGGCGCGGTCGTCGGTGGGCAGGCCAGCATTGGCATGCCGGGTGCCGGCAACACGGTGGTCAACCAGACCTCGCAGAACGCGATCATCAACTGGCAGCAGTTCTCGGTCGGCGGCAACGAGTTCGTGTTGTTCAACCAGCCTAGCGCGTCCGCCGCGGTGCTGAACCGCGTGGTCGGCGGGCTGCCCTCCGAGATCCTCGGCAACATCAGCGCCAACGGCCGCGTCTTCATCGTCAATCCGCAGGGCGTGATGTTCGGCGCCGGCTCGCGCGTGGACGTGGGCGGCCTGGTGACCTCCACCCTCAATATCCGCGACCAGGACTTCATGGCCGGCCGCCATGTCTTCGCCCAGGGCGAGGCCGCGCCCGGCAGCATCCGCAACGAGGGCCGCATCTCGGCCGGGCCTGCGGGCTTCGTGGTGCTGGCGGCCGACCGCGTCGAGAATGCCGGGCTGATCAGCGCGCCGGGCGGCGACGTGCTGCTGGCGGCGGGTAGCAAGATGACGCTGACGCTGGATGCCGAGGGCCTGGTCGGCTACTCGATCGACGCCGCGGCACTGTCGGACCGTGCCGGTATCGAGAACATCGGCGAGATCGTGGCCGGCGGCGGCACGGTGGTGCTCGACGCCAAGGTGGCACGCAGCCTGATGGGCAACGTCATCAACCAGCGCGGCCGGATCAGCGCACGCTCCGTGGAGGAGCGCGACGGCGTGATCTACCTGAGCGCCGAGGGTGGTGATATCGAGAACTCCGGCACGCTGGATGCTTCCGGCACCGGCAATGCCGATGGCGGACGCATCGTGGTGCACTCCGACCAGGACGTGCGCCTGGCCGAAACCGGCGTGATTCGCGCGGACGGTGCGGGCACCGGCAATGGCGGCATGATCCGCCTGGTGGCCGAGCAGCAGCTGGAAACCGCGGAAGGCTCGGTGGTCAGTGCCACGGCGGGGCCGGCCGGTCAACTCGGCGGTTTCGTCGAGCTGTCGGGGCATGGCGGCCTCAAGATCCGCGGGCAGGTGGATGTGGGCCGTCGCGGCCAGGTGTTGATCGATCCACTGCTGCTGACCATTGCCGATGGCTCAGCCGGCTCTGTGGGTTCCACTTCTTCCGGCACCAGTGCGACGGTCTATGAGCGGACCATCGAGGGATTGCTGCAGTCGGGCGCCGACGTGGCGCTGGTGGCGGACAACCGCATCACGCTGGCGACGCTGAGCGATGGCGAGCTCGATGGCCGCAATGGCAACGGTACCGGCGGCGGTTTGCTGCTGGGCATCGGCACCGTCTCCGGACCTACCACCAACGGTGTGTTCGTCGATGGCCCGCCGGCGGTGGGCTATACCTTCAACCCGGGTCCCGGCGGCAGCAGCTACGGCGGCATCTTCTTCCAGACGCTGGGCAATGCGATCCGCGTCGATGGGCGCCTGCGTGTCTCCGGCGGCTACAGTCAGGGCGATATCCAGCTCGGCGATCTCGAAGGCAATGACATCGATGTCAGCGGTGCCGGCGACATCGAGCTGGGCGACGTCACCCTGTCCGGCACGGGCGGCAGCGTCGTCATCAGCAACACCGGCGGTAGCGGGTCCAGCCAGGATATCGTCATCGGCTCGCTCGCCGCCGCGGGCGCCAGCCTGGTCGACATCGATGCGCGCAACAACGTGCAGATCCTCGGCAACCTGCAGGCCGATGCGGCGCTGGTGGAGATCAGCAGCGGCTTCGACGGCTCGGGCCAGATCACGGCGTCCGGCATCAGCGGCGACCAGGTGCGGCTGCAGAGCAGCGGCGGCGACATCAGCATCGGTGGCGTGATCTCCGCCAACGGTGGCTTCCGCAGCGGGGGTGATATCGATATCGATGCCGGCGGCGGATCGGTCACGCTCAACGGCGTGTCCCTCGATGGCCGCGGCCAAGCCGATATCTCGGCGTCCAACAACGCGCGGCTGCTCGGCAGCTACGACCTGGGTGCCGATGATGGCGAACTGCGGGTCTATGCCGACAGCGTGATCCTGGGTGCGGCGTTGCCCGCGGTGGGCATTGGCGTCACAGGTGGCCTGGACATCACGGCAGACACGGTGACGGCCTACGGTGCGGCCGGTGACGATGCCGTCAACGCCACCGGCGATGTGAGCATCAGGGCCGGGACGGCCGAGTTCACCGCCAACCTCACGGCCGGCGGTGAAGTGAATATCGATGTCGATGCGGATGCATTGAACCTGCAGGATGTCCGCGGCAGCCGCGTGCGGCTCGCCGCCGCCGGTTTCGATATCACGGTGGGGACGATCAGTGCCGTCGGTGGCGGCAGCTCGGGGTTGCTGGATGTGGAAGTCAGCGGCACGGAGACTTCGCGGGTGCAGGTCGGCGGGATCGACCTGGACACGGACGGCTACGCCCTGGTGTCGGGCGACAGCGGCATCGACGGGCTGGACAGTGCCAGCTTCACGGTGGGCGCGGACGGCACGCTGGAGTTGCGCACGCTCTCCAGCCTGGACCTGGGCAGCGTCTTCGGGGTCGACGGCAACCTGGTGGGCAGCGGTGCCAGCGTCACCGGCAACGTCGTCGATGTCGGCGGGGACCTGACGTTGACCGCCACCGATGGCGTTGACCTGAACGCTGCGGTGACGGCAGGCGGCCTGGCCACGATCGTGGCCGGCGACAACAGCAGCCTGACGCTGGCTTCGCTGGAAGCCGACGGCATCGTGCTCTACGGCGGCAACAACACCAGCATCTCCGCCGGCACATTGACTGCCAATGGTGGGTTCCGCTCTTCCGGCGATATCAATGTCGATGCCTTCGGCAGTTATGGCGGCGTGGCGATCGGCAGTATCGAACTCAACACGGCGGGGCGGGTGGATGTGACGGGCGCCGCTGGTGTGTCTCTGCGTGACGGCGCCGATGTCGGCGCCGGCGGCAGTCTCAACCTGCGGGCGGATGGCGGCGTGCTGCAGTTCGGGTCCTCGGCGAGCAGCCCGCTGTCCATCGTGGGCAACCTGTATGGCACGGCCAACAATGGTGCCCGCATCGAGGCGTACCAGGACATTGCCGTGAGTTCCGGTGATGCGACCCTGAACGCCAATGGTACCGGTGCCTCCATCTCGCTGTTCGGGGTTCTGGGTGCTGAGGATGGCCGCATCGAGATTGACGCGACCGGGCCGATCAGCATCGCCGGCCTGGCGGCCGGCAGCAGTATCCAGGTGGATGCCACCGGCAGCAGCGGCTCGATCTCGCTCGGTGCGATCGGCCTGGCGGTGCCGGGTGACGTGCGTGTCGCCGGCGCCAACGGCGTGACCTTGCTGGGCGATATCGACGCGGGTATCGGCGGCTCGATCTACGTTTCCGCATCGGGTGGCGCACTGAGCGTGGGGTCTGATGGCGCTCCTGCCGGCAGCACCATGGCCTTCACCGGCAATCTGGGCCTGGAGACCGCCAACGGCGCCGACGTCCGGGCCTGGCAGGATATCGAGGTCACCGGCGGTGACCTGGTGATCGATGCGGATGCCGACCTTGAGGTGGCAAATCTCACGGCCTCCGACGGTGCCGTCAGGCTGACCGCGGGTGGCGATATCAGCACCGGTGACATCACTGCCGACGGCGGCTTCGCCTTTTCCGATGGTGTGCGGATCGTCGCCGAGGGTGCCGATCCGCTGGTGAATCTGGGCAGCATCACGCTGCTCGATGCCGGTGCCGTGTACCTGTCCGGCGCTTCGGGCGTGACGATCACGCAGATGATCGATGCCGGTGGTCCGACCGGTACGATTGAAGTACAGGCGAGCAGTGGCACGCTGTCGCTGGGTACCGCCAGTGGCGCGGTGGATTTCGTCGGCAACCTGGCGGCCTATGTCGACAGCGGCGCCGGCATCTTCGCCAACATAGGCGCGGCGCAGGATGTGGAACTGCAGGTGCGGACGGACGGCGTTGCCATCGGTGGGCTCGAGGCGGTTTCCATCACCGCCGACGGCAACATCACACTGGGCAATACCTACGGCGGGACGGCCGTGCGCGGCGACATCGTCATCGGCACGCTCGATGCCGGCGGCAATGTTTCCGTCACCTCCAGCCGTGACGTGGATGCCAGCGGCACGATCACGGCGGTGGGCCTGGTTGATATCGACGCGGGGGCGGGTATCGGCGGTACCGGTGTTGCCACGCTGGGAGACGTCAGTGGCAATCGTGTTTACATCGAGGCCGACGGTGGTGTTTCCACCGGCTTGCTGACGGCGGTGAGTATCAGCTCTGGCTCCGGCGACTTCAATGTCTACGTGGCCAGTGCCGAAACGGTGAGCGTTTCAGGCATCACCCTGACCGGTGGCAATACGGGCCGCGCCTACCTGCAGGGCGACAACGGCATCACGCTGGATGGCACGAACTTCTCCCTGGGCAGCGATGGCACGCTGAAGCTGTCTGCCGCCACCAGCGGCCTTGATTTCGGCACCAACTTTTCGCTGATCGGTAACCTCGAGGCCAATGCCGGCGAGATCGACGGCGGGGCGCTGACCGCCACCGGCGACATTACGCTGAAATCGCCCGGCGACATTGACCTCACCGGCTTCATCAGTGCTGGCGGTGTGCTGGAGGTCGACGGTCAGGGCGGTACGGGCGTCATCAACCTGCAAGGCGCTTATGGCGACCGGGTGTACATCGTCAACGACGGTGACATCACGATCGGTGGAACGCTGAGTGCGGGCGGCGGTGGCAGCGCCGGCTCACATGACATCGATCTGTTGGCCAACGGTGGCACCCTGAGCGTCAGCAGCCTGACCATGCCGGATGGGTATGCCTACCTGTCAGGTGATTCCAAGGTGGAGCTGGATGCCGCGGGAACCTTCGCCGTGGGGTATGGCGGCACGCTGGAACTCGTCTCCCAGACCCTTCTGGATCTCGGCTCCGGGAGTGATCACCTGCGGATCACTGGTGCCCTGCTGGCCAAGGCTCCCGCCATCACCGGCAACGACATCACCACCAGCGGCAACTTGGTGATGCTCGGGGGCAGCATGGACAGCGGTTCCTTCACGCTTGGGGACATCCGGGCGGCCCGGATCCGCATCCAGGACCTGAGCATCGGCACCGATATCACTACCGGGTTGCTGACTGCCACCGGTGGCGGTAACAGCAGTAGCGCGGGCAGGGATATCCATGTGCATGGAGGCCTTCCCGGCAATGTCTCTATCGGCGGCATTGCGATGGCGTCGGCTGATGGCTTCGCCTATGTCCAGGGCGGCATGGTCAGTGTGACCGATGCCGATGTCGGCTCGACCGGCGGCCTGGAAATCGTAGCTGACTCGTTGTCTCTCACCAACCTGACCCAGGGCGGCAGGCTGGATGTCAGCACCGGATATCTGCAGGTGCTCGGAACCCTGAACGTGGCGAGCGCCGATATCTCGTCGCCGAGTTTCGCATCGACACTGAACCTGGGCACGATCAACGCCACGGGCGACGTGACCGTGTTTAGCTACGGCGACCTGAACGCAACGGCGATCGAGGCCGGTGGCGTTGTCAGCCTGCGAGCCGAGGGCTCTGGCGTCACCTCCACGGTCGGCGATATCACCGGCAGCCGTATCGAGTTCTACTCGACCCATGATGTGGTGGTGACGGGTGAACTGGCCGCTGATGGCGGCGGCTCGGCCAGCCTGCCTGACATCCAGGTGGATACAGCTAGCACGGTTACGGTCAATGGCATCACGCTGCTGACCGACGGCTACGTCTATCTGCGCGGCCAGAGCGGTATAACCCTCAACACCGGAGCCGACTATGACGTTGGGGCTGGCGGTACCCTGGCGCTGTCCATGGATTCCTTCAGTTTCGGCAGCCTGACCTTCGGGTCCGGGACATTTGTCCTCTCCGGCACCTTGAGCGGCGGGAGCTCTTCGGGCATCCAGAGCATCAGCGGTGACGCGATCGATGTCAGCGGGGACCTGCGTCTTGCGGCCATGGATGGGATCAGCTTCGCGGGCCAGATCGAGGCCGGTGGCGCCGTGGACCTTTCTGCGGGCGGCTTGATTGACCTGGATGGTGGCATCACCGCGGGCGGCGGCATCGAACTGGCCGGCGGTACCGGCATTTCCGTGGATGGCCTGATCAATGGCCCCGTGGCGGGCCTCGACACGGTGGCCATTCATACGGCCACCGGCAGCATTGAGTTGAACGGCGCCGTCAGCGGCGCCAATATCCAGATCGGCGACATGTTCGGTGGCACGGCTACCAGCATCACGACGCAGGACATTCTGGCCAGCGGCAACCTGGAAGTGTCCAGCAACAGCGGTGACATCAATATCGGCTCGATCAGTCTGGTCGGCGGCGATGGCAGCATCGTCAGCGGCGGAGCCCTGAGCCTGGGTGGCGATGTCACCGCGGCAGGCAACCTCACGATCTCCGCGGCAACTGGCGACCTGGTACTGCAGAGCCTGGAGGCGGCGGCCGGTTATCTCGCGGTGGATGCGACGGCGGGAGCTCTCTCGCTGGTGGATGCCACGGCCGGCGGCGCGCTGACCCTGGAAGCCTCGGGCGACCTGACGGCGTCCGGTGACCTGGAAGGTGCCACGGTGGTGGCGTTGTCCGACGGCTTGGTGGATATCGGCGGTACGGTCACGGCGGATGGCAGGATCGAGCTCAGTGCTGCGGCTGGCGTGAATGTGGATGGGCAGATCAGTGGCACCAACGCGGTCAGCGACTTTGTCGATATCTACACCCAGGCCGGGCAGATCGACCTGGCGGGCGTTTCCGCGGCGAACGGCACGGTCCGCATCGGCGACATGTTCGGCGGCGCTGCGGCCGGCATCAATACCGGCGCCCTTTCCGGTGTCGATATCCAGCTCAGAACGGATGGAGCCACGGCGGACATCACGGTGAGCGGCACGGTTGGTGCCGACGGCGATGCGGCGCTGTCCGCGGGCGGCAACCTGGCGATCAGCGGCGCCGTGAATGCGGGAGGGTTGGTCGATCTGGATGGCCAGGCCATCGATACGCAGTCGCTGTCCGGCAACAAGGTCCTGGTCGATGCGAGCGGGCCGCTCACGGTGGTCGGCACGGTTTCCGCCAGCAACGGCATCAGCCTGCAGGGCAGTGGCGTTTCGGTCAGCGGCCTGGTCGACGGCAATGCGGGGTATGTCGATATCGGGACGACCGGCAGCGGGGCCATCCTGCTGGCCA
Source organism: Pseudomonadota bacterium (assembly GCA_052035235.1). Lineage (GTDB taxonomy): Bacteria > Pseudomonadota > Gammaproteobacteria > Nevskiales > Nevskiaceae > Solimonas_A. The sequence continues at coordinate 27,548 of JBPOHT010000033.1, forward strand.
GTGTCAGCGGTGGGAACCTGCGGATCGGCGACGGTGTCTTCGGCGGCTCTGCCAGCGGCATCACGGTCAGCGGTAGTCTGGCTTCCACCGGTGACGTGGAGGTGGTGGGCAGCGTGGCGGATGTCGATATCGACTCGTTCACTACCGTGAGCGGCGACATCAAGGTCGAAAGCGGTGGAACGCTGGCGATCGGCGGCGACATCACCAGCACCGCTGGAGGGATCAGCCTGAAGGCGGGCCAGGGTAGCCTGGACCTGGCGAACATCAACGTGGCGGGTGCGGCCGAGATCCAGGTTCAGGACGGCGCACTCGACATCGGCTCGCTGTCCGCGGGATCGGCGACGCTGCAGACGATCGACAATGGCAGCATCACGACGGGAGCATTGACCACCACCAGCGGTGATCTCTATGTGGATGCCGTGCTGGGTCAATCGGCAGCGACCTCGTCCAGCGTGACCATCAACGACGTAATCCAGTCGGCAGGACTGGTGAGCATTACGGCGGGCCCGGCGCCCGGCGCCAGCATCACGGCGACCGGCATCACTGCCGGCACCAGCATCAATCTGGGCAACGCATCCGTCGAGCCGACGGTGTCCATCAGCGTAGGTGATCTGACGGCCGGGACCACCGTGTTCGCCAAGACCGATGGCGCCTCGCTGCAGGTTGGCCGGGTGGAGGCGGGCGGTGATATTGGACTGTATGCCTTCAACGACACGCTGACCGTGGGTGGGGATGTGATCTCGACCGGCGGTGCCGTGACCCTGCAGGCGGATACGGACTTGGTGCTGGCCGGCCTCACGGCCGGTGGCGGCGCGCTGTACGTGCAGGCGGACAATGGCTCCGTGAGCGCGGAGGCCGTTTCCGCGAGCGGTTTTATCTTCATCCAGTCCGGAACCGGTGACGTGACCGCCGATGGCCTGGATGGTGACGGCGGGATCACGGTCAATGCCACCAACGGGCAGTTGACCATCAATGGCGCGGTGACGGGTTCCGGCGGCAGCATCGCGCTGAACGGCGGGGATGGGGTTTCGGTCAGCGGCACGCTCAGCGGTGCCGACGAGGCCTTCGAGTCGATCAACGTGCGCAGCAGCGGCCTGGTGGAACTGCAGGACGTGACGGCCACCGGCGGCTCGGTGGACATCGAGAGCAGCGGCGGCAATCTCAGCGCTGGTGCCGTGTCGGGTGTCAGTGGCATCCGCCTGTCGGCGGCGGGCACGCTGGTCTACAGCGGCAACCTTACGGCCAGCAACGGTGGCGTCGCGGTCTACGCCGGAGCGGGTGACCTGCTGCTGTCGGACCTGACGGCCAGTGGCGGCGCGGTGGATGTACAGGCCGACAACGGCTTCGTCACCGTGGAGGATGTGTCGGCCAGCGCGTCGATCCGGCTGCAGTCGGGCACGGGCAACGTGACCGCGACCAGCCTCGATGGCGACGGTGGGGTCATCGTCAATGCCTACAGCGGCGACATCGCGGTCACCGGTGCGGTGACGGCTGACGGTGGCAGCATCAGCCTGAACAGCGGCGGTAGTCTGACGGTCGGCGGTGACCTCAATGGGGCCGACGACGCCTTCGAGTCGATCACGATCCGCAGCGCGGGTCTCGTGGATCTGCAGAACGTGACGGCCAGCGGCGGCTCGGTGGATATCGAGAGCAGCGGTGACGATGTCAGCGTGCTGGCGGTATCGGGCCCGAGCGGCATCCGCCTGTCGGCGGCCGGCACGCTGGCCTATAGCGGCAACCTGACCGCCAGCAACGGCGGCGTTGCGATCTACGCCGGGGCGGGTGACCTGCTGCTGTCGGACCTGACTGCCGGTGGCGGCGCGGTGGACGTTCAGGCCGACAACGGCTTCGTCACCGTGGAGGATGTATCGGCCAGTGCGTCGATCAGGCTCCAATCGGGCACGGGCAACGTGACCGCCACCAGCCTTGATGGCGAGGGTGGGGTCATCGTCAATGCCTACAGCGGCGACATCGAGGTCACCGGTGCGGTGACGGCCGATGGCGGCAGCATCAGCCTGAACAGCGGCGGCAGCCTGACGGTCGGCGGCGACATCAACGGCGCCAACGACAGCTTCGAGTCGATCACGCTCCGTAGCGGTGGCGCCGTGGACCTGCAGAACGTGACGGCCAGCGGCGGCTCGGTGGATATCGAGAGCAGCGGTAACGATGTCAGCGCACTGGCGGTGTCGGGTACGAGCGGCATCCGCCTGTCGGCGGACGGCACGCTGTCCTACATCGGCAACCTGACGACCAGTAATGGTGGCATCACGCTCTATGCCGGCGCGGGTGACCTGCTGCTGGCGGACCTGACCGCCGGTGGCGCGGTGACCGTGCAGGCCGACAATGGCTCGGTGACCGTGGATGATGTGTCGGCCGGCGCCGCGATCCAGCTCCAGTCGGGCACCGGCGACGTGACGGTCACGAGCCTGGACGGCGACGGCGGCATTACGGTCAATGCCTATGCCGGACAGTTGGTCGTGGCCAGTGCGGTGACGGCCTCCGGCGGCAGCATTGCCCTGAATGGCGGGAATGGTGTCGAGGTGGGTGGCAATATCAGCGGTGCCGACGATGCCTTCGAGAGCATCGACATTCGCAGCGACAATGGCGCCGTCGAATTGCAGGACGTCACTGCAACGGGCGGCAGCATCGTCATCGATAACAGCCTGGGCGGCACGGCGGCTCCGATCACGGTGGGTGCTGTGACGGCGGCTGGCAACGTCGATATTGCTTCCATCGACAACGTGACACTGGACGGCGCCGTGTCCGGTGCGGTGGTCAACATCACCGCCGCTACACTGGACAGCGCGACGGCTGTGGATGTCAGTGCCACGGGTGGCCAGGTCTTCATCGACGCCGACATCCAGGCGCCGATCATCGACATCGAGGCGGCCAGCTCGGTCACGGTGACGGGATCGATCGATGCGGGAACCGCCGGCAGCGTCACGCTGGTTGCCAACAACGGCGATGTCAGCACCGGCGCGATCACCACCAGCGATCTCACGGTAACGGCCAACACGATCGACTTCGGCGACCTGGATCTGACTGGCGACCTGTCGCTGACCTCCAACGTCGGCGATATCACCACCGGTGCACTGACGGCTGCCGGGATCATGCTCGACTCCGCCGCCGACATCGTGCTGGGCGGTGCGGTTTCCGGCGACAGCATCTTCATGTCGGCGGACGATATCTCGGGCGTCATCGACATGACGGCCGCGGCAGGAAACCTGGAACTCAACGTGTCCACCGTGACGGCGGGCAGCATCGACCTGAGCGGGCGTGATGGCATCACCGTATCCGGCCAACTGCAGGCAGCCGGGGGATCGGTCAGCCTGCTGGCCAGCAACGGCCTACTCCAGGTTGGAGGTATCACGGCCGCCAATCTGAATGCCACGGCGCTGTCGATCGACGTCTCGGACCTGTTTGGCGCGGCCGATGCCAGTTTGAGCGGCGATGTCAGCCTGGCGGCGACGGCAGGTGACATCACGGGCGGCGATCTGTCGGCCGGCGGCAGCATGACGCTGTCGGCCAGCGATGCCATCGACACCGGCGACATCAGCGGCAGCAGCATCCTGCTGACCGCCGCCAGCATCGACGCCGGAGCCATCACCGCCAGTGGTGACGTCTCCGCCGCGGCTTCTGCCGGGGACATTACCGCGGTTGCGGTTACGGGTGCCAACGTCACGCTGACGGCGGCCGCCGGCACGCTGGACAGCGGCGCCATCACCGCCAATGCCGCACTGGTCGCCGATGCGCAGGACATCATCCTGCGCGGGTCGGTGACGGGTGCCAGCGTCGATCTGCAGGCGGCCAATCAGCTCGCCGCAACCGGCCTGCTGGATGTGGCGGCCACGGCCGGCACGCTGCGCCTAGAAGGGGCGAGCCTGGGTGGCAACGGAGCCGATCTGTCGGCCACGGGTGCCGTCACCCTGGTGGGCAACCTTGGCGCCGGGACGGTTGCGGTGAGCATCGTGGGCAACGGCATCACCGCCGACGACATCAGCGGCGCCAGCCTGCTGCTGACCGGCGGCGTGGGTATGGTGGACACCGACAACCTGACCGCCACGGCCGGCGCCATCACGGTCACCAGCGGCAGTATCGACGCCGGCGTCGTTGCGGCGACAGGCGATGTCACGGCGATCGCATCGAGCGGCGCACTCAAGACTGCCACCATCGGCGGCAGCGTGATCACGCTGACGGCCAATAGCGGCGCGCTGACCACCGGTGCCATCACCGGTGCGGGAGCGGTGACGGCGGATGCGCAGAGCATTTCGCTGGGCGGGGCGGTACAGGGCAGCAGCGTCGATCTGGATGCAGCCAACGCCCTCTCTGCAACCGGTTTGCTGGACGTGACGGCCACGGCTGGCACGCTGCGCCTGGAGGGTGCCAGCCTGGGTGGCAACGGGGCTGATCTCTCGGCGACGGGGCTGGTCACACTGGTCGGCAACCTCAATGCCGGCAGCAGCTCGGTGACGGTCGGCGGCAACGGCATCACCGCCGACGACATCAGCGGCGCCAGCCTGCTGCTGGCGGGTGGCGCGGGCTTGGTGGATACCGATAACCTGACGGCCTCGGCAGGCGCGATCACGGTCACGGGCGGCAGCATCGATGCCGGCGTGGTGTCGGCGACGGGCAACGTCACGGCGACGGCGGGCAGTGGCGCCCTCAAGACTTCCACCATTGATGGCGGCACGATCACGCTGACGGCGAATAGCGGTGCGCTGACGACCGGTGCCATCACCGGTGCCGGCGCGGTAACGGCGGATGCACAAAGCATTTCGCTGGGCGGTGCGGTGCAGGGCAGCAGCGTCGATCTCGACGCCGCCAACGCCCTTGCAGCGACCGGCTTGCTGGATGTGACGGCCACGGCCGGCACGCTGCGTCTGGAGGGCGCCAGCCTGGGCGGCAACGGGGCTGATCTCTCGGCCACCAGCGGCGTGACCCTGGTCGGCAACCTCGACGCGGGTACGGGGGCAGTCAGCATCCTCGGCAACGGCATCACCGCCGATGGCATCGGCGGTGGCAGCCTGCTGCTGACAGGCGGCTCTGGCCTGGTGGACACCGACAACCTAACCGCCACGGCGGGTGCCATCACGGTCACCGGTGGCAGTATCGACGCCGGCATCGTTTCGGCGACAGGCGATGTCACGGCGACCGCCAGCAACGGCGCTTTCAAGACCTCGACCATCGGCGGCAGCGTCATCACGCTGACGGCCAACAGCGGTGCACTGACGACCGGTGCCATCACCGGCACGGGCGCGGTGACGGCGGATGCGCAGAGCATTTCGTTGGGTGGTGCGGTGCAGGGTGCCAGCGTCGATCTCGACGCGGCCAATGGCCTTGCTGCGACCGGCGTTCTGGATGTAACGGCCACGGCCGGCGCACTGCGCCTGGAGGGTTCGAGTCTCAGTGGTAGCGGCGCCGATCTCTCGGCCACTGGCAGCGTGACCCTGGTCGGCAATCTCGATACGGGTACTGGGGCGATCAGCGTTGCCGGCAACGGCATCACCGCCGGCGACATCAGCGGCGGCAGCCTGCTGCTGACGGGTGGCACGGGCGCGGTGAACATAGACAACCTGACCGCCTCGGCAGGCGCGATCACGGTCACCGGCGGCAGCATCGACGCGGGCGTGGTGTCTGCGGCGGGCAACGTCACGGCGACGGCGAGCAGTGGCGCCCTCAAGACTTCTACCATCGATGGCGGCGCGATCACGCTGACGGCGAACAGCGGTGCGCTGACGACCGGTGCCATCACCGGTGCCGGCGCGGTAACGGCGGATGCACAGAGCATCTCGCTGGGCGGTGCGGTGCAGGGCAGCAGCGTCGATCTCGACGCCGCCAACGTCCTCGCGGCGACGGGCTTGCTGGACGTGACGGCCACGGCCGGCGCACTGCGCCTGGAAGGGGCGAGCCTGGGCGGCAACGGGGCCGATCTCTCGGCCACGGGTGCCGTCATGCTGGTCGGCAATCTCGGCGCGGGCACGGGGGCGGTCGTCATCAGCGGCAACGGCATCACTGCCAACGACATCAGCGGCAGCAGCCTGCTGCTGACAGGTGGCACGGGTGTGGTGGACACGGATGACCTGACCGCCACAGCGGGTGCCATCACGGTCACCGGCGGCAGCATCGATGCAGGTGTTGTCTCGGCCACGGGCAATGTCACGGCCACAGCGAGCACTGGTGCACTCAAGACCTCGACCATTGGCGGCAGTGCGATCACCCTGACCGCGAACAGCGGTGCGCTGACCACCGGCGCGATCACCGGCACAGGCGCGGTGACGGCGGATGCGCAGAGCATCTCGCTGGGTGGTGCGGTGCGGGGCACGAGCGTGGACCTGGATGCCGCGAACGCTCTGGCTGCCACGGGCCTGCTGGATGTGACGGCCACGGCCGGCACACTGCGCCTGGAGGGTGCGAGCCTGGGCGGTGCAGGTGCCGATCTCTCGGCGACCGGCGCGCTGATCCTGTTGGGTGATCTTGCCGGCGGCTCGGCACTGGTGGACCTGTCGGGCGCCACGATCACCGCGGATGCCATCAGCGGCGGCACGGTGAAGCTCGCGGCCTCGGGCCTGCTGACGGCCGGCAACATCAAGGCGGGCGCTGGTGGCATCACGGCCACGGCATCGGGCCTCGAGACCGGGGACCTCACGGCCACGGGCGGCGGCGATATCACGGGGACAGCTACCGCGGGCGATCTGCTGGCCGGAGCCGTCAGCGGTGACGTGGTGACCTTGCTGGCCAGCGGCGACATCGAGACCGCCGGCATCGTCGCCAATATCCTGTCACTGACTGCGGGCGGCAGCCTGACGACGCTGAACCTGCAGGCCGGCAGCGGCGGGGCCAGCCTGGTGGCGGCGTCCATCGACGCCGGCTCGATCACGGTGGTGGGCGGCGATCTTTCCGCGACGGCGCAGACCGGCGACCTGGAGGCCGATGACATCCTGGCGAACGATGTGGAACTGACCGCCGAACAGGGCGATATCGCGGTGGGCGACGTGACGGCTTCGGAGGCGAGCTTCAGCGCCCCTGAAGGCGCGGTCACCGTGGGCAGCGTGAATTCCGCTGGCGACGTGGACTTCGACTTCGGCACGGGGCTGGATACCGGCGCCCTGACGCTGGCGGGCACGCTGTTCGCTGACCTCGACAATACCGATGCGGTGTTCGGCCACGTCAATGCCCAGGCGGTGGACATCACGGTCAGCGGTGGCGACATCGTGATTGGCAACGTGACGGTGACCCAGGATATCGACCTGACGGCGTCGGGCAGCGTGAAATTCGGCAACCTCAACGGACAGGACATCGCGATCAGCCTCGGGCAGGACTCGACGATCGGCAGCAGCCAGGTGATCGCATCCGGCGGCTTCGCGCTCGACGGCGCCGGCGTGCTGGGCGGCAATGCCCTGACCGTGCAGGCACAGAGCATCGACGTCGGTGCCGGCCTGGCGCTGGATTCGACCAGCTTCACGACATCGGGCAGCGCGAGTTTCAGTGGAGCGCTGTTCGAGGTGCAGACGCTGACGGTGAACGCGGCGAGCATCGGCATCGACAACGCCACGCTGGAGGCGGGAGAGGCAACCCTCAACTCCGGCGGCAACGTCACGCTGGCGAATGCACAGCTGATGGGTGGCCGCTACACGATCAGTGCTGCGGGCCTGGTGCAGGATGCAGGCGAGGGCGGCTCGACCTTCGACGTGACGGCCCTGGGCATTTCGGCGTCCGAGATCGCGCTGGGTGACAGCATCATCCATGTAGGCAACGGCGTGGCCACGATCGGTGGCGACGCCAGCCTGCTGGCGGCGCTGCAGGGCAAGAATCCGGAGCTGCTGCCGGCCTCCCAGGGGCCCAATGCCAGCTTCATCGCCAGCCGTGTCGAGCTGGGCAGCCTGGAGCTTGCTGGGGACTACCTGTACATCTCGGCCAACGAGCTGCAGTTCAACGGCAGCATCGAGGCACCGGTGGACCTGTTCGTGCACTTCAGACCGATGACGGCGAGCGCCGACCTGGGCATCGAGACCGCGGCGGCGATGGCGCGCGAGATCAACCTGAACCGCAACGAGCACTTCAACGTCTTCCCGGGCACCACGTTCGCGATCGGTGGCATCGGCTTCGGCGGCGATATCTATGTCGGCGAGAACGGCCCGGTGACTCTGTCGCCGCGCCAGAGCAACTTCGTCTTCATGACCGAGGGCAGCATCTTCGGTCTGAGCAACCTGGCGACCAATGGCAGCGTCGTGGTACTCGGGGGGACGGCGGTTTCGTCCACCGAGATCGAGGTTCCGCTGAGCGATGAGTTCAAGCCGGACCTGCCGGGCGACGAACTGAAGATCGACAGCACCGAGGACAAGGCCAGCGGTTTCGCGGCGGGCGAGGTGGAGTACGAATCGGCACCCGAGGAGGGCGACGACAGCCTGCAGTGCACCTAAGGTTCTTAGGTCCTTTCGGGCCATGCCGGGCCGCCGTGTGAGGGCGGCCCGGCCTCGCTATGATGGAGCTCCGGCGCAAGACCGGAGCCAGCCTGTCGCTAGCGAGGAGAACCATGAGCGAACAAGTCCACTACGGCGCCTGCAATCTCTGCGAGGCGATCTGCGGCCTGGAGTTCCGGGTGCGCGACGGGCACATCGTCTCGATCCGCGGCGACGACAAGGACCCCCTGTCGCGAGGGCATATCTGCCCCAAGGCCGTGGCCCTGCAAGATTTGCACGAGGATCCGGATCGCCTGCGCCGGCCGCTCAAGCGTGTGGGCGAACGCTGGGAAGAGGTTGGCTGGGACGAGGCGCTGGACGAGATCGCCGACCGGCTGGTGGCGGTGCAGCGCCAGCATGGCGTCAACAGCGTCGCGGCCTATCTCGGCAACCCCAGCGTGCACAACTGGGGCAACCTCACCCATAGCGCTGCATTGTTCGGCCCGCTGAAGACGCGCAGTCGCTATTCCGCCACCTCGGTGGACCAGTTGCCGCACCAGCTGGTGGCCTACTGGCTCTACGGGCATCAGTTGCTGCTGCCCGTGCCGGACATCGACCGCAGTCAGTACATCCTGATGCTGGGCGCCAATCCCATGGCGTCCAACGGCAGCCTGTGGACGGTGCCGGACTTCCGCAACCGGCTGAAGGCAATGCAGGCCCGTGGCGGCCGGCTGGTGCTGATCGATCCGCGCCGCACGGAAACGGCCGAGGTCGCGGACGAGCACCACTTCATCCGCCCCGGCAGCGATGCGGCCCTGCTGCTGGCCCTGCTCAACGTGGTGATGAACGAAGGCCTGGCCAAGCCCGGCCGGCTGGCGGAGTTCACCGATGGCCTGGACCAGGCCGCGGACGCGCTGCGCAGCTATACGCCGGAGCGCGCCGCGGCCGTCACCGGCATTGCGGCGGACGACATCCGGCGCATCGCACGCGACCTGGCGGCGGCACCGACCGCCGCGGTCTATGGCCGCATGGGCGTATCGACGCAAGCCTTCGGCACGCTGTGCCAGTGGGCCATCCAGCTGCTCAACATCGCCACCGGCAATCTCGACCGCGAGGGCGGCGTGATGCTGCCGCATCCGGCGGTGGACCTGATCAAGGGCGGCAATTCCAAGCCAGGCCACTATGCCGCCTGGAAGACCCGCGTGCGCGGCCTGCCGGAGTTTGGCGGCGAGCTGCCGGTGTCGGCGCTGGCGGAGGAGATCCTGACGCCCGGCGAGGGCCAGGTTCGTGCGCTGATCACCATCGCCGGCAACCCGGTGCTGTCCACGCCCAATGGCCGGCAGCTCGACCAGGCACTGGAGCAGCTCGACCTGATGGTCTGCGTGGACACTTATCTCAACGAGACCACGCGGCACGCGCATTTCATCCTGCCGCCCACCGGTGGCCTGGAGCACGATCACTACGACCTGGTGTTCCACCACCTGGCGGTGCGCAACACCGCCAAGTACAGCCCGGCGCTCTTTCCCAAGCCCAAGGGCGCGCTGCACGACTGGGAGATTTTCGCGAAGCTGGGCCGCCGCCTGCGCGAGCGCCAGGACGAGCGCCCTCGCGGGTCGCTGATGAAGCGGCTCAGCGCCAAGCTCAAGGACGAGTTCCTGCTGCGCGCGCCGCCGCACCGCATCCTGGACCTGGGCCTGCGCCTGGGGCCCTACGGCCGCAAGGCGCCGCAGAAGCTGAGCCTGGCCAAGCTCAAGGCCAATCCGCATGGAGTGGACCTGGGCCCGCTGCGCCCGGCATTGCCGCAACGGCTGCATGGCAAGAGCAAGCGTATCGCCGCGGCCCCGGCGGCCGTGCTGGCCGACCTGCAGCGTTTCGAGCGCGAGCTGCTGTCGCAGGAAGCGGTGGCACCACGGCCGGGCGAGCTGTGGCTGATCGGCCGCCGCCACGTGCGCAGCAACAATTCCTGGATGCACAACTCGCAGCGGCTGGTAAAAGGCAAGCCGCGTCACCAGCTGTTCATGCATCCGCAGGATCTCGCGGCGCGTGGCCTGGCCGATGGGCAGATGGTGCGGGTCAGCTCCCGCGTTGGCAGCGTGGATGTGGAGATGCAGGCCACCGAGGACATCATGCCCGGTGTGGTCTCGCTGCCCCACGGCTGGGGGCATGCGCGCCCGGGCGTGAAGCTGCGCATTGCCCAGGCGCAGGCGGGACAGAGCGCCAATGACCTCACGGACGACCAGGCGCTGGACGCGCTGTCCGGCAACGCCGCGCTCAATGGCATTCCGGTGACGGTGGAAGCGGCGAGGGTGCGGGCCGCCTGACGGATCGGGGCGTAAAAGCGGACCTGGGGCACACCTGACGACCGGACCACGTTGTCCGGGGCCATGGGCTCCAGTAGATTGGCGCCTGCATTCCGCTGCAGACCGCACCGACTCCCGGGGAGAGCCGCTTTGCCGTCGCCGTCCCGCTACGCCGCACATGCCTTTCACGACAGCCTTCCGAATGGCCGCAGCTCCGGTGAGCTGCTGGTCACGCCGCTGGGCTTCCAGTTCCGCTGTGTGGCTGGCGCGGTGGACCTCCCTTTCCGTGGCGCGGAGCTGCGCCTGGGTGGCGCCTCGGACCGCCTGGTGTTCGTCAGCAACCCGGCCCGGCCCGGCTGGTCGGTATACACCGACGACCGCGGCCTGATCGCCGACCCGCTGCTGGCGCAGCAGCCGGAGCTGCAGCAGGCCCTGTCCTCGATGCGCCGCAAGCGCACCGGCGGCTGGCTGGCGACTATCGCCATTGCCTTGCTGCTGCTGGGCCTGCCGCTGGCCTTCCTGTTCAACATCGACATCTTTGCCGGCATGGCGGCAAAGCGCATTCCGGCGGAATGGGAGGAGGGCCTGGGCAAGCGGGTCTTCGCCCAGTACGAGATCGGCGCGCAGCTGATCGAGGACAAGGCCGTGGCGGCGCAGTTGAAGAAGCTGACCGATCCGCTGGAGCAGCAGATCGAGAATCCGCGCTATCCGTTCCGCTTCCATATCGCCAGGGACAGCCAGATCAACGCCTTCGCCCTGCCGGGCGGCTACGTGGTGATCAATTCGGAGCTGATCCTGCGCGCCCGCAGTGCCGACGAGTTGCTGGGCGTGACGGCGCACGAGATGTCGCACGTCACCGAGCAGCACGGCATGCGCTCCGTCATCACGTCGGCCGGCGTGCTGTTGATCGCCCAGGGCCTGCTGGGTGACGTGGCAGGCCTGGCGGCGACGCTGGCTTCTGCCGCGCCGCTGCTGCTCAACCAGAGCTATTCGCGCGGTTTCGAGAAGCAGGCCGACAAGCGCGGCGTGGAGCTGCTGCAGCGTGCTGGCATCGATCCGCTGGGCATGGTGCGCTTCTTCGAGCTGGTGCAGTCCGAAGAGAAGAAGCGCCAGGAAAAGATTCGCAAGACCGCCGGTGACCGCACTGCGGACGTGCTGGAGGGAGCCTCCAAGTTCCTCAGCACACACCCGCAGACCCAGGACCGCATCGAGGCCATCCGCAAGATGGCGGCGAAGCAGCCGGGGCCCTACGTGAACCTGGACGCCGATTTCCAGCGCCTGCAGGAGCAGGTCCGGGCGATCGTGGCGCAAGACAACAAGGAAGAAGAGGAAGGGACGGAAGATGAAAACCGCAATTGAGGGCAGGCCGGCATTCGCCTACCTGCAGCTGACGCTGGAGCCCGGCGAGTCGATCGTCGCCGAGTCCGATGCCATGGCCAGCATGTCGGCCGAGCTGGACCTGCGCACCCGCCTCAACGGCGGCTTCTGGCGCGGCCTGGCGCGCAAGTACCTGGGCGGGGAGTCGTTGTTCATCAACCGTTTCAGCAACGCCACGCAGCAGTCGCGCACGCTGACGCTGGTGCAGCCGACGCCGGGCGACATCCTGTGCCGCGAGCTGGTGGCCGGCGAGACCTACTACCTGCAGCCGGGTGCCTTCCTGGCCGCCGACGAGTCGGTGACGCTGGGCCTGAAGTGGGCGGGACTAGTGTCCTGGATCGCCAGCGAGGGCCTGTTCAAGATGGCCGTCACCGGCCCGGGCCGTGTCTGGTACGGCGCCTACGGTGCGCTGCTGGAGCGGGCGCTGGACGGCGAGACCATCGTCGACACCAGCCACCTGGTGGCCTACGAGCCGGGTGTGCAGCTGCGCCTGCAGCTCGCGGGCGGCATCTTCTCCAGCATCTTCGGCGGCGAAGGCCTGGTGACGCGCCTTTCGGGCCAGGGCAAGTACGTCATCCAGACGCGCAGCCTCAGCGGCCTCAGCGGCTGGATCAACCCCAAGCTCTGGGGCTAGGCAAGGAGCCGACCATGGAATTCGAACTGGTACACCGCCCCGGCAATACCGCGGCGAAGGTCCGTCTCCGGCAGGGCGAGACCCTGACCGCCGAGGGCGGTGCGATGATCGCCATGAGCGGCGACATGGGCATCACCACCACCACGCACAAGAAGGGCTCCGGCTCGCTGCTGAAGAGCCTCAAGCGGATGCTCGGTGGCGAGTCGCTGTTCCTCAATCACTTCACTTCGCCTCGTGAAGGCGGCGAGGTCTGGCTGGGCACGCAGCTCGCCGGCGACATGCTGGTGCATGAACTCGATAACGAGAGCCTGATCGTGCAGGGCGGATCCTGGGTGGCGAGCGAGGAGGGTGTGGAAGTCGGCATGGGCTGGCAGGGCTTCAAGTCGCTGCTGTCTGGCGAGCATGTCTTCTGGCTCAACCTGAAGGGTCGTGGCAAGGTGTTGCTGAGTTCCTTCGGCGCGATCTATCCGGTGCAGGTTGACGGCGAGTACATCGTGGACAGCGGTCACATCGTCGCCTTCAACGAAACCCTGAAGTTCGAGCTCAGCAAGGCCGGCAAGAGCTGGTTGCACTCGATCCTTGGCGGCGAAGGCCTGGTCTGCAAGTTCAAGGGCCGCGGCACGGTCTGGTGCCAGTCGCACAACCCGGGCAGCTTCGGCCGTGCGCTGACGCCGAGCCTCAAGCCGCGCAGCCGCTGAGGAGCCCAGCATGAGCGAAGCAACATACAACGTGATGCTCACCGGCGAACTGGTGGCGGGTGCCGAGCGCAGCCGCGTGGTGGCGCTGTTCGGCGCCAAGTTCGGCCTGCAGCCGGCACAGGCGGAGGGCCTGTTCAGCGGTCGCCCCGTGGTGATCAAGAAGGGCGTGGACGCCGCCACGGCGCAGCGCATCGTCGAGCAGGTGCGGCAGATGGGGGCGCACGCCACGGCACAGCCGGCCGAAGGCATCGCACCGCCGGTGCCGGCGCGCACCAATGGCGCGACTCCGCCGCCGGTGCCGCCGTCCCCTCCACCGGTGCCGCGCGCCGCCGCTCCCGTGCCGCCGCCGCCGGCACCGCAGCCGGGCCTGGCCTTCCGCATCGAGGGCGAGCCGGACTTCGCTTTCCTGACTGTGAAGATTCCGGCCGGCGAGACGCTGAAGGTCGAGGCCTCGGCGATGGCGACGATGGACACGCACATCACCATGAAGACCAAGCTCGGCGGCGGCCTCAGCCGCTTCGTCACTGGCGAGTCGATCTTCATCAACGAGTTCACCGCGGAGCATGCGCCGGGCGAGATCGGCATCGCCGCCGGCGCGCCGGGCGACATGCGCCATCTCTATCTTGATGGGCAGACGATCTACCTGCAGAACTCCGGCTATGTCGCCTCCACCTCCGGCGTGGCGGTGGAGAGCAAGTGGCAGGGCCTGACCAAGGGCTTCTTCTCGGGCGAGAGCCTGTTCCTGATCCGCTGCTCGGGCAAGGGCGACCTGTGGTTCTCGAGCTACGGCGGCGTGATCGAAGTGGACGTGGACGGTGACTACGTGGTGGACACCGGCAACATCGTCGCCTTTACCGACGGCCTGGAATACCGCATCACCAAGGTCGGCGGCTACAAGTCGCTGTTCTTCTCGGGCGAGGGCCTGGTCTGCCGCTTCTCCGGGCGTGGGCGCGTGTGGATCCAGACGCGCAAGGTCGGCGCCTTCATCAGCTGGACCTTCCCGTTCCGAAGAGTGGCGAAGAAGGGGTGATTCATCGCCTGCGATGAATCACGGGCGGCCATGGATGGCCGCCCAGGGGCTAGATCAGGGGAGGAGGTCCCGCCATGGATGGCGTCCCCTCTTTTTGCTTTTTCGGCCCAGGAGTCGGTAGGAGTAGGCGAGGAGCTCCCACCATGGCAGGGTTCGTTGGTGGGCACGCTACGCTTAGCCCACCCTACGGATCCTGCGGGTTCCGCCGCGCTCTTCAAGCGATCTTGTAATACCCCGCAATCATCCGCTCGAACCAGCGCTGCGGCAGCAGTTTCTTCAGCACACCCACGGCGAAGCGCTGGGCCAGCGGGCCCACCAGGTGCCGCAGCTTCGGGTCGCGCGCGTTGATGATCTTCTCCAGCCGCCAGGCGATGGCCTCCGGCGTGGCGCCGCCCTGTTCGTCCTTTTCCATCACCGTCACGGCGGTGCACAGCGCCTGCTTGTAGGGGCCCTCTGCGGCAGCAGCGGCCATGCGGCGCTCCGCGGTGAAGCCGGTGCGGAAGTCGCCCGGCTCGATCATGGCCACCTTCACGCCGTAGGGGCGCAGTTCCATGCGCAGGGACTCGGTCATGCCTTCCACCGCGAACTTGCTGGCGCTGTAGAGGCCCTGGAAGGGGATCGCCACCAGTCCGCCCATGGAGCTGATGTTGACCAGGGTGCCGGAGCCCTGGCGGCGCAGCGTGGGCAGCACGGCTTGGCAGACGCGCAGCACGCCGAAGAAATTGGTGTCGAGCTGCTCCTGGGCCTCGGCGATGCTGGTGTCCTCCACCGAGCCGGCGATTCCCCAGCCGGCGTTGTTCACCACCACGTCGATGCGGCCCTCCCGGGCCAGGACCAGGTCCACGGCCTGCCGCAC
This sequence comes from Pseudomonadota bacterium, assembly GCA_052035235.1. Lineage (GTDB taxonomy): Bacteria > Pseudomonadota > Gammaproteobacteria > Nevskiales > Nevskiaceae > Solimonas_A. The sequence continues at coordinate 42,842 of JBPOHT010000033.1, forward strand.
CGAGGTCTCCGAGGTGACGTCCATAGCGATCATGCGCAGGCCTGGGTCTGGGCTGGGCTCCGGCGGCAGCGGCGCGGCGCGGCGGCTGGTGCCGTAGACACAGTAGCCGCGGCGCTGCAGGTGCTCGGCGCAGGTCTTGCCGATGCCCGAGGAGGCGCCGGTGATGAGGACGACACGCGGGGAAGCAGGCTGCATGGTGCGGGAACTCGCCAGGGTCGGTATGGCTGCGGAGCTTACCGGGCCCCGGGCCGGCGCCGGGAGGACTGCGTCACAGCCGTCCGCCGCGAACCCCCTGGGCGTCCGCGGCGGCGCTCGCGAGCCTGGGGGCGGGGACCTAGCATGATCGTCACGACATTCCGGGTCGGAGGGGACCTCATGCGTATCGAATCGGCCAGCCGGGCCTTGCTGCCTGCGCTGCTCCTGCTGCTGGCTGCCTGCGGCAAGACCGAGGCTCCGCCGGCAGCGCCTGCGGCGGCAGTGGCCCCCGCGGCGGCGAGTGCCGAGCTGCAGGCGCTGTATGACCGCAGCTGCAAGGGTTGCCATGCCGTGCCGGGCACCGGGGCGCCGCTGAAGGGCAACGTGCAGGCCTGGGCGCCGCGCGTGGCGCAAGGCATCGACACCCTGCTGGACCACACCATCAACGGTTTCCAGTCCATGCCGCCGATGGGCGCCTGCATGGACTGCAGCGAGGAGCAGTTCGAGGAGCTGATCGAACTGATGTCCGGCACCACATTCGATTAGAGCCTGTTAACGCTATGAACATCGCTGCGATGCCACCCGATTTGCCACCAGGCCAGACGCGAGGAGGGCGCTTAGTGGGACTAAGTAACCGACGAGCAACGCCGCATGGCGGCAAATCTGGCGGCACCCGGAGGGCGGGGCCGTTCTGGCGCAGGGCGCCGTCCCGTCCCGCTGATGTGCGTTCAGTACACGGCGCGTGCCGGGACATCGCCCTGCGCCAAAACGGTCTCTGTCGCAGCGATGTTCATGGCGTCAACAGGCCCTTTGCCCCATGAGCCTGTCACGCCGTGAATTGATCAAGGGCCTGGCGCTGGTGAGCGCGGCGAGTGCCATGGGCCTGCCGGGACTCGCCGCCGCAGCGCGGCGCAACCGCGTGATGGTCTGGCGAAACTGGTCGGGGGCGCAGAGCTGCATCCCGGCGGCGCGCCTGGGGCCGGCCAGCGAGGAGGCCCTGGCGGAGCTGCTGCGAGCGAGCCGTGACGTGATCCGGCCGGTGGGGGCCGGGCATTCCTTCAGCGCGCTGGTGCCCACCGACGGCACCATCGTGTCGCTGGCCCGGCTCAGTGGCCTGATCGGGCTGGATGCCGGCAAGCAGCAGTCCGAGTGGTGGGGCGGCACGCCGATGTCGCAGATGGGCGCGCCGCTGAAGGCGGCGGGCCTGGCGCTGACCAACATGGCGGACATCGACCACCAGAGCCTGGCTGGCGCCATCGCCACCGCCACGCATGGCACCGGCATCGGTTTCGGCTCTTACTCGACCCAGGTCACCGGCCTGCGCCTTGTCACGGCCAGCGGCGAGACGCTGGACTGCGATGCACAGAACCGCCCCGAGGTCTTCAATGCCGCGCGCGTCTCGCTAGGGGCGCTGGGTTTCGTCACGCGCGTGAAGCTGAAGAACCGGCCGGCGTTCCGCCTGCGCGAAAAGATGTGGATCCAGAAGACGGAGGAGATCCTGGAGGGCATCGACGAGCTGCGCCGCGGCAACCAGCACTGGGAGATGCATGTCCTCACGCACTCCGATTATTCCGCCGCGGTTTCGCTGAACGAGACCACAGATCCGGCGAGCCCGCCGCCGGCCGATCCCGAGGCGGAGGGCGGCAACGAGTACATCAAGTGGATCGCGCGCCTGGACAAGTACGGCAGCGACTGGCCGGCCGCGCGCCGCGCGCTGCTGAACCTGGTGGCCTCCACCGCGGGTTTCGAGGAGCGCGTTGGCGAGTCCTACGAGGTCTTCGCCAATGTGCGCAACGTGCGCTTCAACGAGATGGAGTATTCCGTGCCCTCGGAGGCCGGCCCGGCCTGCCTGAGGGAGATCCTGGCGCTGATCGACAAGAAGCGCCTGCCGACCTGGTTCCCCATCGAGTACCGCTACATCCAGGGCGACGACATCCCCATCTCGATGTTCGAGGGCGGGGAGCGCTGCGCCATCTCGATCCACCAGCACTACACCATGGACCACCACAACTACTTCGCCGAGATCGAGCCGATCTTCTGGAAGTATGGCGGCCGTCCACACTGGGGTAAGCTGCATTCGCTCAATGCGCGCCAGCTGCAGAAGCTCTATCCACGCTGGAAGGAGTTCACCGAACTGCGGCAGGCGCTGGACCCGCAGGGGCGCTTCCTGAATGCGCATCTGCGGTCGGTGTTTGGGGTGGCTTGAACAGCCGGGCTGGTGAGCCGTTCGTGCTGAGCTTGTCGAAGCATGGGCGGCCCGCCCCGAGGTTGGGGCCGTTCACCCTTCGATCCTTCGACAGGCTCAGGACTCAGGGCGAACGGTGAGAGAGTAGGGAGAACCAGAACAATGAAGCGACGCCATTTCGTGATCGGTGCCGCGGCCCTGGGTGCCGGCGCGGCCTTGGCGCTGCGGCCGCGGGCCGAGGCCCAGCCCTATGACGACTACTTCCGCGCGCTCAATGACGAGCTGCGTCGCAACGGGCCGGCGCGGCCCTGCCTGCTGATCGACCTGGACCGGCTGGACCGCAACATCGATGCGGTCATGGCATCCGTGCGCGCCCCCAGGCACTACCGCGTGGTGGAGAAGTCGCTGCCCAGCCCGAAGCTGCTGGAGTACGTGATGCGCAAGGCCGGGACCAACCGGCTGATGTCCTTCCACCAGCCTTTCGCCAATGCCGACGCGCGGCTGTTCCCGGAGTGCGACATCCTGATCGGCAAGCCGTTGCCGGTGCGCGCCGCGGAGCGCTTCTACCGCGAGCTGCAGGGAGCTTTCGACCCGTCGAGGCAGATGCAATGGCTGGTCGATACGACGGAGCGCCTGCGGCAGTACCTGGAACTGGCGCGGGGCCTGGGGACGCGCCTGCGCATCAATATCGAGATCGACGTCGGACTGCATCGCGGCGGCGTGGACGACGATGCGACGCTGTCGGAGATGCTGGCGCTGATCGAGGCGCAGCCGCAGCAGCTGGAATTCTCCGGCTTCATGGGTTACGACCCGCATGTCACCGCGCTGCCGCGCTTCGCCGGCTCTCGCGATGCCCTGTTTGCCTCGGCCATGCAGGCCTACGAAAGCCGTGTGGCGCTGCTGCGCAGCCGCCATCCGGCACTGTGGAATGAGAAGCTGACACTGAACGCCGCCGGCAGCCCCACCTACAAGCTGCACGAGCGTGAGAACCTCAGCAACGACATCTCGGTCGGCTCGGCCCTGCTCAAGCCCACGCACTTCGACATCGACACCCTGGCGGAGCATGTACCGGCCGCCTTCATCGCCACGCCGGTGCTGAAGGCCGTGGGGCCGCTGCGCCTGCCGGAGCTGGATGGCCTGTCGCGCCTGGCCCGCGCCTGGGACCCGAATACGCGCGAGATGTTCTTCGTCTACGGCGGCAACTGGATGGCGGACTACGAGTCGCCGCAGGGCCTGCGCCGCAACGGCCTTTACGGCAAGAGCTCCAACCAGGAGAACGTCACCGCCTCGGTTGGCACCGGCCTTGCGGTGGACGATCATGTCTTCCTGCGGCCGCAGCAGTCGGAGGCGGTCCTGCTGGAGTTCGGGGACTTGCTTGCCGTGCGCGGCGGGCGCATCGTCGAGCAGTGGCCCGTGCTGGCCTGAGGCCAGCAAGCTTCGCCATTATTAATCGAAGCCGGCAGAACCGGCGCAGAGGAAGGGAGAGCCCCTCGATGAGAAACCAGAACCCCTGGCTTGCTGGCCTGCTGCTGGCGCTTGTCCTGTCCGGCTGCAATAGCCGCAGTTCCACGCCGGAGGGCGGGGTGCTGGGCTCGGCCGCGCTGGCGGACCCGCAGCGTGCCGCCTGCGTGATGAAGAGCCCCTACCTGCAGGTGGGGGCTGGACTGGACGCGCCGGGCCGCCTGGATGTGGCGGTGCCTCGGGTCGGCGCGCCGGCCAGTTGCCAGGGCAACAGCCAGTTCCGCTTCGGCTCCGGCCTGCACGACATCACCGGCGTGGTCGCCAATACCAGCGGCATGGGCTGGGAGAACCCGGCCCAGGTCTTCGCCGGCCTGCACCAGCGTCAGTACGCGCGCGCCTTCGCTATCGAGTCGCCCTGCAACGGCAAGCGCGTGATGCTGGTGGTGGCCGACATCGGCATCATGACCGGCGCGCTGCGCAGCCAGGTGCTGGCGGCCATCGCGGCCGATCCGGCGCTGTCAGGGCGCTATGGCCCCGACAACCTGATGCTGTCGGCCACGCATACCCACCAGGGGCCGGCCGGGTACTCGCATCACCTGGCGCACAACCTGCTGCACTTCGGCTTCGACGCCGCTACCTTCCAGGCGATTGCCGGCGGCATGATCGAGTCCCTGAAGCGTGCCGACGCCAACCTGCAGGCACACCCGCAGACGGCGTCCATCGGCATGGCCTCGGGCGAGCTGCTCAACGCCAGCATCCAGCGCTCCGCTCCGGCCTACGAGATGAACGCCGAGGCCGAGCGCCGCGAGTTCCTCAACGCGCGCGGCGAGGAGGTGCGCAACAACAAGCGCATGGTGCAGCTCAACCTGGTGCGGGCCGACGGTTCCGCCGTGGGCATCCTCAACTGGTTCGGCGTGCATGCCACGGTGATGGGGCCGACCCAGCACCTGGTCAGCTCGGACAACAAGGGTTATGCGGCGCTGGGTTTCGAGCGGATCATGAAGACCCGCTACGAGGGCGAGTCGGGAGCGGACAGCTTCGTGGCTGCCTTCGCGCAGGCCGACCAGGGCGATGCCTCGCCCAATCTCTTCATCCTGGAGCGGCCGCATCCGGACCCGACCCGCGGCGGCGGGGCCGACGACGCCGAGTCCAATGCCATCTCCGGTACCAAGCACCTGGCCAAGGCGCTGGAGCTCTATGCCCGCGGCGCGGCGCTGAGCGGCCCGGTGGATTACCGCCTGTTCCACGTGCGGATGGACGATGTCGAAGTGACCGATCCGGTGGTGTTGGCGAGCCTGCAGCACCCGGCGGAGATGGACGCGGAGGTGAAGCGCACCTGTTCGCCGGCGCTGGGCCCGTCCTTCGCGGCCGGTGCCGAGGACGGCCCCGGTCCTGCGGTGGAGGGCGTGGGCTGCTCCGCCGGCTTCGACCTGCTGGCCGCCGCGGCGGCGGACTTCCAGACCCTGCTGGCGATCCGCCCGCCGGAGGCCATCGGCCTGCCGCCTGCCATCCTGCCGCTGAACCTGGTGTCCACGGCGCTGATGTGCAACCTGAAGTACCTGCCGGCGAACCCGGTGCTGGGCGACTTCTCCTGCCAGGCCGAGAAGCCGGTGGCGCTGCCGCTGTCCGCCGGTGGCATCCCGGCGGAGCCGCTGGTGCTGCCGTTCCAGGTCATCCGCCTGGGCAACCTGGCCGTGGTCGGCCTGCCCTGGGAGGTGCCGACCATGTCGGCGCGGCGCATCCGCAAGCAGATGCTGGAGGTGCTGGCGCCGGTGGGCGTGGACACCGTGGTGGTGGCGCCGCTGACCAATGACTTCGTGCACTACCTGCCGACACGCGAGGAATACGCGGCGCAGCAGTACGAGGGTGCCTCCAACATCTTCGGGCCCTGGACGCTGGCTGCCGTGCAGCAGGAACTGCGCCGGCTCGCGCTGACGATGCGCGATGCCCAGCCCGCACCGGAGGGCCCGGCCTACGTCGAGGGCAACCCGGTGCTGCTGCGTACGCCCTACGTGCCCGCCGACCTGCCGCTGCCGCGGGCCTTCGGCACGCTGGTGACCGACGTGCCCGCCACGGCGGCACCGGGCGACACGGTGACCGCGGCCTTCCAGGCCGGCCATCCACGCAACGACCTGCGCACCCAGCAGAGCTACGTCTACGCCGAGCGGCAGAGGGCGGATGGCGAGTGGGAGGTGGTGGCGCAGGATCGTGATCCGGAGTTGCTGTTCCTGTGGAAGCCGGTGGTGCCGCAGGTGTTGCCGATCGACCTGCCGGTGGTTGGCAGCGGCCTGTCATCGACCGCCGAGGCGATCTGGACCATCCCCAAGAACACGCCGGCGGGCATCTACCGCCTGCGCATGGAAGGCGCGGCGCAGACGCTGGTATTGCCCAAGGCGGCCTACAGCGGTGTCTCCAGCCGGTTCACGGTCGGCGCCCCGGTGTCCGACTGCCCCTGAGCGGGGTGGGCTGAATTTCTCCCGCGCATTGTCGCGAGGCCGACAGTCTGCCCGGTGCGAGCCGAGGCAGACTGTCGACATAACGACAACGACGAGGAGAGAGGGAATGGTCTGGAGCCGCACGGCGCTGCTGGCCTTGATCCTGGTGCTGTCCGCCTGCGGCGGCAGCGAGGCGGTCGATCCCGCGGCGGCGCGCAGCGAGCCGGGCTGGGTCGGCGCATGGTCCGCCGCACCCTATGGTCCGTATCCCCTGGGGCCGCTGAGTAGCCTGCTGCCGGTAGCCCTGCCTGTGCCCTTGCCGCCGATCCCGAGCCTTCTGCCCGGCAGCCAGGCGGTGGACCAGAGTTTCCGCATGGTGGTGCGCCCTACGCTTGGCGGCGAGACGCTGCGCGTGCGCCTGTCCAACCTGGTGGGTGACCGTCCGCTGCATATCGGGCCGGTGCAGGTGGCGCAGCGCCTGCTCGGGCCGGCGATCCTGCCCGGCAGCGGCCGCGCGGTGCTGTTCGGCGGCAAGGCGGAGGTAGTCATCGCTCCCGGCGCGGAGGCGGTCAGCGACGCGGTGGATTTCCCCTATGCGGTGGGCACGGACCTTGCGGTGTCCTTCCATGTCGTCGGCGAGAGCGGGCCGATCACCTGGCATGCCGTGTCCTTCGCGCTGAACTACGTCGGCTTGCCGTATCGGGGGGACGGCATCGGCGACTCCATGGGGCTGAGCTTCCCGCAGCCGACGCTGGGCTGGTTCTTCCTGAGCGGCATCGACGTGCTGGCGCCCGACTCGCCAGGCGCGATCGTCGCCATCGGCGACTCGATCACCGATGGCGCCTATTCCGTGCCTGAAACCAACACCCGCTGGCCTGACTGGTTTGCCGCGCGCCTGCGCAGCGCCGGTATCGACATGGCGGTGCTCAACCAGGGTATCAACAGCAACACCGTGACCCGCGAGGCGCTGGACCCCGACAGCGCCTACCAGGGGGCACCAGCTGTGGACCGCTTCGGCCGTGATGTGCTGCAGCGCTCCGGCGTGCGCTCCGTGCTGATCTTCGAGGGTACCAACGACCTCAGCGCCGGTGTCGCGGCGGAGCCGATCTACGCCGGTATCCGCTCGCTGGCGGACCGTGCCCGCGCCGCGGGCCTCTGCGTGGTGGTCGGCACGATCCCGCCGCGCCTGGACGTGATCCCGCCGCTGGACAACTGGAAGCCCGCCACCATGGAGCCGCAGCGCCGGCGCCTCAACGAGCTGCTGCGCGCGGACGGCTCCTTCGACGGCATCGCCGACTTCGAGACGGCGTTGGCGCTGCCGGGCCTGCCGTCGTTGCCGAATGCGGCCCTGTATTTTCCCGACCTGCTGCACCCGAACTCCATCGGCTTCGCGGCGATGGCCCAAGCCATACCACTGGAAGCGCTGGTGCCGCCGCCAGTGGGACATTGCAACCGTTGAAGGAGAACGAAACATGACGCAGCTTGCAGGCAAGGTTGTCTGGATCACCGGTGCCTCCAGCGGCATCGGCGAAGGGCTGGCCGCACAGGCGGCGCAGCGCGGGGCGAAGCTGGTGCTCAGCTCGCGGCGCGAGGCCGAGCTGGAGCGCGTGCGCCAGGCCCTGCCGCGTCCGCAGGACGTGGCCCTGCTGCCACTGGACCTGTCGCGTCTCGATGACCCGGAAGAAGCCGCGCGCCGGGCCGGGGCCTTCTTCGGCCCGGTGGACGTGCTGGCCAACAACGCCGGCATCTCGCAGCGCACGACGGCGCTGGAGACGCCGATGGCGGCCTACCGCCAGATCATGGAGGTGGACTTCTTCGCGCCGGTGGCGCTGACCAAGGCCCTGCTGCCGGGCATGGTGGCGCGCGGCTCGGGCCACGTGGTGACGGTCAGCAGCGTGTTCGGGCACATCGCCATGGCGCGGCGCACAGCGTATGCCGCGGCCAAGCATGCCTTGCATGGCTTCTACGACAGCGCGCGCATCGAGCTGGGCGACCAGGGCGTGAACTTCACCCTGGTGTGCCCGGGCTTCGTGCGGACCAATGTCTCCGCCAATGCCCTGGGCCCGGACGGGCAGCCCTGGGGGCAGGTGGACAAGGACATCGGCGCCGGCATGGATCCCGCGATCTGCGCCGAGCGCATCTGGCAGGCGGTGGAGCAGGATCGCTACGAGGTCATGATCGCCGGCAAGGAGGCCATCGCGGTGTACATCAAGCGCTTCCTGCCGCTGTCCGTCTACACCGCCTTCGCCAAGCGCCTCAAGGTGCAGTAGCCGCAGGACCAGCGGGTGCGGCGGCCGGGGTTTTGCCGCACACTCCGGGCAGGAGAGAGGCCATGAAAAAGAACAAGCCTGTGGTACAGCAGGGCATGACCCGGCGCGACCTGATTCACGGCATGGCCGCGGCGGCCGGCAGCCTGATCCTGCCCGGTTGCGGCGACAGCACGCAGGTCGGAGGTGCCGGCTCGCTGCCGCCGCCGGAGGAATCCGGCATCGACCATATCGTCGTGCTGATGATGGAGAACCGTTCCTTCGACCATTTCCTCGGCTGGGTGCCGGGTGCGGACGGCCGGCAGGCCGGCGTGAGCCTGAAGGATGCGGCCGGCAACATGCGCCAGTCCCGCAACCTTGCGCCGAACTTCCAGAACTGCCAGCTGGCGGATCCGGACCACAGCTATGACGGTGGGCGCATCCACGTCAACGGCGGCAAGATGGACGGCTTCCTGCTGACGCAGCCGGTGGGCGACGATTTCGCCGTGGGCTACTACACCGCCGACAGCCTGCCGTTCTACAAGGGCTGCGCCGAGCACTGGACGATCTGCGACCGCTACTTCAGCAGCATGCTCGGCCTGACCACGCCGAACCGCATCTACATGCACGCCGGCCAGACCGACCGCATCGTGAACTCGGTGGAGATCTCCAAGCTGCCGACGGTGTGGGATCGCATGATCGACAAGGGCCACAGCGTGGCCTACTACTATCAGGACGTGTCCTACCTGTCGTTCTGGGGCAGCAAGTACACCGGCTTTTCCAATCGCTACACCAAGAGCCGCCTGCAGTCCGACGTGATGGGCGGCCGTCTGGCCAACCTGACCTACATCGACAACGTGGGCTCCACCTTCAACGAGGGCGGCAGCCTGTCGCGTGACGATCATCCGGTGGCCGACATCCGCGACGGCCAGGCCTTCCTCAACGAGGTCTACGACATCCTGCGCCAGGGGCCGGACTGGGAACGCACGCTGCTGGTGATCAACTACGACGAGTGGGGCGGCTTCTACGACCACGTGCCGCCGCCGTTCGCGCCGGTCACGCCCGAGGAAGCGGCGCTGGGCAACGATGGCCGCCTCGGCGGGCGCGTGCCCTGCGTCATCATCGGGCCGCGCGCCAAGCGTGGACATGTGGAGCACCAGCAGTTCGATCCGAACTCGATCCTCAACATGATCGCCTGGCGCTTCGGCTTCGAGCCGCTGGGCGCGCGCGCCAGCTCCACCAACCTGGCGCATGCCCTGGATTTCTCCAGCGCGCCGAAGCCGGCCGCGCCGGCCTTCGACGTGCCGGGCGGGCCCTTCGGCGGCCTGTGCCTGCCGCTGGCGACGATCCTGCACCTGGCCGGCCTCGAGTTGCCCTTGCCGCTGCCGGCGTTGCCGGTGGTGCCACTGCCCGAGCAGATCCAGCTACCGCCGATCCCGGGCCTGGACGAGCCGCTGCTGCGGCTGGTCAGCCACGTGCAGGAACTGGATGTGATCCGGCGCCTGGGCGCGGGCTTCGGGTTCTAGCGACGAGGAGAAAGCCATGACAGGACCCAGCCGCATCTGCGTGTTTGGCGCCGGCAGCATCGGCTGCTATGTCGGCGGGCGCTTAGCCGCCGCCGGCAGCGAGGTGAACTTCGTCGGGCGTGCCCGGCTGGCGCAGGAACTGGCCGCCAGCGGCCTGCACCTCACCGATTGGCAGGGCGCCGACCTGCGCGTGGCGCCGCAGGACCTGCGCTTTGCCACCACCCCGCAGGCAGCAGCGGATGCCGACCTAGTGTTGGTGACGGTGAAGTCCGCCGGCACCGATGAGGCCGGGGCCCAGCTCGCCGGCGTGCTCAAGCCGGGCGCGGTGGTGATCAGCTTCCAGAACGGCCTGCACAACGCCGAGGTGCTGCGCAAGCGCCTGCCGGGCCGCCTGGTGCTGACCGGCATGGTGCCCTTCAACGTGCTCAACCGTGGCGGCGGTGCCTTCCACCATGGCTCCGAGGGGCAGCTGGAAGTGGAGGAGCATTCCGCGCTGGAGCAGTTCCTTCCGGCCTTCGAGCAGGCGGGGCTGCCGCTGGAACGCCATGCGCAGATGCTGCCGGTGCTCTGGGCCAAGCTGCTGCTCAACCTCAACAACGCCGTCAACGCGCTGTCCGACCTGCCGCTGAAGGAAGAGCTTTCGCAGCGCGCCTACCGGCGCTGCGTGGCGATGGCGCAGGAGGAACTGCTGGCCTTGCTCGATACCGCCGGCGTGCTGCCGGCCAAGCTCACGCCGCTGCCGCCGCACTGGATTCCGAAATTGCTGGGCGTGCCGGACTTCCTGTTCCGCCGCCTTGCCAGCAAGATGCTGGAGATCGACCCGCTGGCGCGCTCCTCGATGTGGGAGGACCTGCAGGCGGGACGCAAGACCGAGGTCGATTATCTCAACGGCGAGGTGGTGAAGCTGGCCCATGCCCAGGGCCGGCAGGCGCCGGTCAACGCGCGGCTGATGTCGCTGATCCACCAGGTGGAGAACGGCGGGCAGCGGCGGTGGAGCGGGGACGAGCTGTTGCGGGAGTTGCAGCGGGCGCGGCTAGGGGAGTAGGGGCGTGATACGTAGGGTGGGCAAACGTTTTCATGTTTGCCCACGCGGTCGTGCCAACGCGTGGGCAAACATGAAAACGTTTGCCCACCCTACTTGGAGCTGACGCTCAAGTGTTAACGGTATACGCCCCCGCCACCAACGGCAGCTGATGCGCACGGATGATCCCCGGCGCCGCCGCGAACACATGCGGGATCGCGTGGATCATCGGCATTGCGGTCAGCGTGGCGGGGTCGAAGTCGCGGGTGCCGCCGGTCTGCTGGTAGAGGCAGCGGATGTTGGGCTGGCCCTGGATCTCCACCAGCCAGCCATCCTCCACCGCCCAGTTCGGCTCCAGCCTGGTGCCCAGCTTCCAGGCCACCTTCAGCTCGATCACGGCCTTGCCGTTGACGCGCGCGGACCAGCAGCAGCGCAGGCCGCTGATGCAGCCCTTGCCGATCTTCATGTAGCCCAGGTCCACATCCTCGGTGGCAGCGGCGTATTCGACGTCGAAGTGGATTTCGTCCACCGCGATCTTCAGCGCCTCCGCCATCATCTCCACGGCTTCCTTGAACGACGGCATGGCGCGCTCGGCCAGCGGCGGCGCGGCGGGGTCGTCCACCTTCAGGCCAAACCCGATCGCCTCCCAGGTGCCGGCGGATTCGTAGGGTGTGGCGTCCACGGATTCCAGCACGGAGATCTTGTCGATGCGCGCGCAGCCGGCCGAGGCCACCAGCGCGATGATGTTGGCGTGGCCGGGGTTCACGCCGCCGCCGTAGATCGAAGAGCCGCCCTTGCGCGTGGCGGCTTCCAGTCGCGCCTTGGCCTCGGGGCCGAATTGGGTGCCGGTGATGAAGTAGGCGGTGGAGACGATGTCGCAGCCGGCCTCGAGGATCTTCACCATCTCGTCCACGTTGGGGAACTGCGGCATGTAGCAGACCACGTCGGGTCGGGTGGCCAGCAGGGCGTCGATGTCGCGTGTGGCGCGGATGCCCAGCGGCGGCAGGCCGCAGAGCTCGCCAGCGTCCTGGCCCTCCTTGTCCGCGGAGTGGCACCAGCAGCCCACCAGCTCCAGCAGGGGATGCGCGACGATGGCCTTCAGTGAGGGCTTGCCGACCACGCCGGTGCTCCACTGGACGACCCTGATGGGTTTGCTCATGGCTGCTCCTCGTTCTGGTTATGGGCCGAAACTAGAAGGGTTCCAGGTGCTTGGCCTGATCCGAAAGGAGTGGATTGAGGCATTTTTACCCCTGCGACTGTCGCGCGGCTGACAGTGTTGCGAGGGGCCACGGGCGCAAGATGCGTCCATCAGACGAGGAGAACCCACATGCCCACGCTCAAGCAGTTCCTGAACGAATACCAGGTCAGCCACCAGAATCCCGTGAACTCGGCCATCCACATGGTCTGCGTGCCGGCGATCTTCTTCTCCACGCTGGCCCTGCTGTGGCTGATCCCGGTGGGCCGCTGGCTGGGCCTGTCGGCCGAGGTCGCGCCCTGGGTGAACCCGGTGACGATCTTCGCCCTGCCCACGGGGCTGTTCTACCTGCGCCTGTCCTTCGGCAGCTTCGCGGCGATGGTGGTGTGGTTCGCGATCTCGATCCTGGCGATCGTCGCCATCCAGCAGGCCGGCGGCCCGCTGCTGTGGATCGCACTGGCCACCTGGGTGATCGCCTGGGCGGTGCAGGTCTACGGCCACAAGGTGGAAGGCGCCAAGCCCTCGCTGGTGGATGACCTGCGCTTCCTGCTGATCGGCCCGCTGTTCGTGATGGACAAGGTGTATCGCAAGCTGGGCGTGTAAGTAATAACCCCTCGCCCGCTTGCGGGAGAGGGGACGAGGACATGGATGTCCGAGGTAGGGCAACGCGGGAGCAGTTGCGGAGAGGGTTTCTGTAAATCTTGAAGGTTCTACAGAAACCCTCTCCCGGCCCTTTCGGGCCACCCTCTCCCGCAAACGGGCGAGGGGATGGATCGATCGCGATCCTTGGGACTGACGGCAAAAGGATCGCGACTTGCATCGCTCCCACATGGACGTCTCAGCCGGCGTCGGCGATCCTCTGCAGCGCCGACAGATTGATGATACGCAGCTTGCCGTAGTCCACCGATACCACACCGTCGGCTTCCAGCGCCTTGAGCTCCTTGCTGACGCTCTGGCGCGAGGCGCCGAGCATGCGGCCCAGGTCGTCCTGCGGCAGGTGCAGGTCGATCAGCAAACCCTCCGCTGTCTCCTTGCCGTAGAGCGCCAGCAGGTCGATCAGCCTACGCGCCAGCCGTGCCGGCAGCGAGGCGAACTGCGCGTCCTCGATGTAGCTGAAGGCCAGCCGCAGCTTGCGGCACAGCATCTTCACGAAATGCGGGTACAGCTCCGGCTGCGCGGCCAGCACGGCCAGGAACTTGTCGCGCGGCAGCATCAGCATTTCGGTCGCGCCCACAGCGCGCGAGTCATGCGTACGCGGCAGGCCGTCGAACATCGAGATTTCGCCGAACCAGGCCCCAGGCTCGAACTGCATCACCAGCAGCTCCTTGCCCTCGCCGGACACGCTGCCGGCGCGGATGCGCCCGCTCACCACGTTCCACAACCCGTCAGGCGCATCGCCCTGGGCGAACAGCAGCTCGCCGTCGGCCAGCCGGCGGCGCACCGCCATGGCGGCGAACTGTGTCACCACGTCCGGCGGCAGTTCGCGGAACCAGTCGCTGGCGACCAGCGCGGCGCGCTCCTCGGTCCAGCTCACGGGTATCGCTGCGGGTTGCGCAGTTCCAGGTCGTAACCCCAGGCGTGCGAGCCGGCGGCCACCGAGAAGCCCAGGGGCAGGGGACCATCGCCCTGCTGTTGGACGCTGCCTGCGCCGAGCATCGCGGTCTGCGGGGTGTAGAAGGCGTCCATGCTGGCCACCACCTTGCCGCCGGCAAAGTGGAAGGCGCGCGTGAGTCCGCCACCGGGCTGGTAGGCGGGGCCCAGGCTGTTGATACGCGTGGTGACGCTGCTGTTGGTGCCGCTGGCGCTGACCGAGCCGAGGCGTGCCAGCGGGGTAGCGGTGAGCTGGAAGTCCACGCTGCCCGGCTGCACCTTGTCCCCCATGCCCCAGGCCTCGAAGGCGGCGGCGGTGGCGGCGTGCTGGGTGTAGCCGCCGAGCAGGATGCCGTAGGCGGTGACCTCGGCGGACTTGAAGGCTTCCGGTGGCTCGATCAGCGCGAAGGCCAGCAGGTCCTGCGTGGGGCCCTGGCCGTCGAGGTCCGCGCAGCGGCTGCCGGCGATATGGATGCCGCCGAGCGGCACGCCGGGCAGCGGGTTGCCGTAGCTGAAGCCCTCCGGCAGCGGCGGCAGCGACGAGGGCGGCACCACCAGCAGGGCGGTCTGCTCCTCGCAGTCGCTGAAGTGCAGGGACTGCGGTACGGACCCGCCGGAGGCGCCGTCGCTGCCCCCGCAGCCCGACAGCAGTCCGGCGAGTGCGACGATGGCCGGCGCCATGATTCTGATGTTGTCTGGATTCCCCATGCCGACACGCTGACAGCCCGGACCTGCTGCCGTCAATTGACGGCGAGCCCTAGGCCCAGTCGCCGAAGCGGGCCTGCAGCGCCGCCAGCACGGCGACACCGGCGGTTTCGGTGCGCAGCACGCGCGGCCCCACGCGCAAGCCCTGGAAGCCGGCCTGTGCGGCCTGGCGAATCTCGTGGTCGGACAATCCGCCCTCAGGGCCGATCAGCAGGGTCGCGGAGCGGACCTCGGGCAATGTGGAGAGGCCCTGGCTGGCCAGCGGGTCCAGCGTCAGGCGCAGGCCGGTCTCGCCGCAGTCCGGCAACCAGCGGTCCAGCGCCAGCGGCGCGGCCACCTCGGGAATGCGGGTGCGCCCCGATTGCTCGCAGGCGGACACGACAATGCCGCGCCAGTGATCCAGCTTCTTCTCCCAGCGCTCGCCGTCCAGCTTCACCACCGAGCGCGAGGACAGCAGCGGCAGGATGCGCTGCACGCCCAGTTCCACGGCCTTCTGCAGGGTGTAGTCCATGCGGTCGCCCTTTGAGACGCACTGGGCCAGCGTGAGCTGCAGGGGAGATTCGCGGTCCACCTCGCGGCGCGCACCCAGGCGCAGCGTCGCACTGCGCTTGGCCACGGCGGTCAGGGTGGCCTCGTACTCGGCGCCGTCACCGCAGAACGCGGTGAAGGCTTCGCCCTCGCGCAGCCGCAGCACCTGCACCAGGTGGCGGAAGGCCTCCTCGGGCAAGGCGATCTCGCTGCCTTCCTGCAGCGGCGGCGCGAGATGGATGCGGGTCATGCGCCGGTCATCCGCGGGTGGCCAGCTCGATTCCTTCGAGCGCGGTCTTGCACATCAGCTCGATTTCCCTGGGCTCGATCACGTAGGGCGGCATGAAGTAGACGACGTTGCCCAGCGGGCGCAGCAGCACGCCCTTCTCCAGGCCGTGCTGGTACACGCGCAGGCCGCGGCGTTCCTCGGCGGGAAAGGGGGTTTCCTTGCGGCCGCCCTTGGCCAGTTCGATCGCTACGATCATGCCCTGCTGGCGCACCTCGGCGACGTGCCGCAGGCCGCGGATCTCCGCGGTATGCGCCCACATGTACTGCGACAGCAGCTGGTTGGTGGCCAGCACGCGGGTGTCCTGGATCAGGTCCAGCGTCGCCAGCGCGGCGCGGCAGCCCAGGGGGTTGCCGGTGAAGGAATGCGAATGCAGGAAGGCGCGGCCGGACTTGTATTCGTCGTAGAAGGCCTCGTAGATCGACTCGCGCGTCAGCGTGACCGCCAGCGGCAGGGTGCCGCCGGTAAGTCCCTTGGAGAGGCACATGAAGTCCGGCGTGATGCCGGGCTGCGCGTCCGGGTCGCGGCGCGGCGGCGGCGCCCAGTCGCAGGCGAACAGACGGCCGGTGCGGCCGAAGCCCACGGCGATCTCGTCGGCGATCAGGTGCACGCCATGACGGTCGCAGGCCTCGCGCAGCATGGTCAGGTACAGCGGGTGGTACATGCGCATGCCGCCGGCGCATTGCACCAGCGGTTCCAGGATCACCGCGCAGGTCTCGTGCGCGTGCTGCTCCAGCGCCAGTTCCATGTGGCGGAACATCTGGCGCGTGTGGTCTTCCCAGGAAGCGCCGGCGCCGCGCTCGTAGCAATCCGGCGAGCGCACGTGGATCGGCTGCAGCAGCAGCGGCGCGTAGGTGTCGCGGTACATGCTGGGGCCGCCCATTGCCAGCGCGCCCAGGGTCTCGCCGTGGTAGCCGCCGGTCAGGGCGATGAAGCGCTTCTTGGCGGGCTTCCCGGCGTTCTGCCAGTAGTGGAAGCTCATCTTCAGCGCGATCTCGATCGCGGAGGAGCCGTTGTCGCCGTAGAAGCAGCGCGTCAGGCCGGGCGGGGCCAGGCGCACCAGGCGCTCCGACAGCTCCACCACCGGCTCGTGCGTGAAGCCGCCGAGCATGATGTGGTCCAGCGTGTCGAGCTGCTGCTTGAGCTGCTCGACGATCACCGGATGGCGGTGGCCGAAGATGTTGGTCCACCAGGAACTGACGGCGTCGAGATAACGCTTGCCCTCGAAGTCCTCCAGCCAGGCGCCTTCGGCGCGCTTGATCGGCACGAGCGGCAGCCACTCGTGGTCCTTCATCTGCGTGCAGGGATGCCAGACATGCGCCAGCGAGCGGCGCATCATCTCTTCGTTGTTCACAACGATTTCACCAGGACCTTGGAATTGCGCTGCCAGTTGTAGAACTTCTGGCGCTCCTGCGGCAGCGCCTCGATGCCGGACTCGGCGAAGCCGCGCTCGATGAACCAGTGCGGTGACTGCGTGGTGAGGCTGAACAGCTTCTTCAGCCCCAGCTGCCGTGCTTCGGTCTCCACTCGCTTGAGCAGCGCGGCGGCATGGCCGGCGCGCTGGTAGTCGGGGTGCACGGCGATGCAGGCCAGCTCGCCCATGCCGGCCTCGGCATAGGGAAACAGCGCGCAGCAGGCGATGACCAGGCCATCGCGCACGATGACGTTGAAGTGCTGGATGTCCAGCTCCAGCTGCTCGCGCGAGCGCGGCACCAGCACGCCGCGCTGTTCCAGCGGCTGGATCAGCTGCAGCACGCCACCGACGTCCTCGATGCTGGCGTCGCGGGTCGCTTCGTATTCGGCATCGGCATAGAGCATCAGGCCCTCGCCGTCGCGGGTGTAGAGCTCGCGCAGCAGCGCGCCGTCCACTGCTGCGGCGATCAGGTGCACGCGCTTGACGCCGCCGCGGCCAGCGGCGATGGCGGATTGCAGGTAGGCGCGATCCTCCGCGGCACTGACCTGGGACAGCAGGGCCTCGGCGCCGGCCAAGGACAGTTGCCCTGCGTCGCCGGTGTCGTCCGCCAGCTTCCACTGGTTGGGGTCGGAGGACAGCACGAACACCAGCTTGTCCGCACCCAGCGCGGCGGCCACGGCCGTGGCCACGTCCTTGGCGCGCAGGTTGAAGATCTCCCCGGTCGGCGAATAGCCCACGGGGGAGAGCAGGGCGATGCGGTCCTGGTCCAGCACCTGGCGGATGGTGTCCACGTCCACCCGGCGCACTTCGCCGGTGAACTGGTGATCCACGCCGTCGCGCACGCCTACCGGCCGCGCGGTGATCCAGTTGCCGCTGGCGACCTTGATGCGCGCGCCGCCCATGGGGGTGCTCGCCAGCGAGGTGGAGAGCCGGGCCTCGATATCCATGCGCAGGCTGCCGACGGCGCCCTTGACCGCTTCCAGTGTCGGCCGGTCGGTGATGCGCAGACCGCCGGAGTAGCGCGGCTCCACGCCGCGCAGCGCCAATTGCTGGTTGATCTGCGGCCGCGCGCCGTGCACCAGCACCAGCTTCACGCCCAGGCTGTGCAGCAGGCCGACGTCGTAGAGCAACTGGTCAAAATCCGCACGCTCGGCCGCCTCGCCCTCGAAGGCGATCACGAACACGCGGCCGTGGTGCGCATGCACGTAGGGCGCACAACCGCGTAAAGCAGCAACAAAATCAGCGGGATTCATGCATAAATTATAGTGCATTCGCGGGTTTTGGCCGCCCCCTGGGTGCCGGCGGGGCAGAAAAAGGCCCCAGCCCCTGGGTCGGGGTGGCCGGACCGGCCCCAAGACGCCTGCCGTCACCTGAAGGAGCCTCGGCATCCCCGTATAATCAGTGGGATGCAAGATTCCGTCTCCTACGAAGCGTTGTCCGACACCTTTGCCCGCATCGGCAGTCGCGATAACCCCGCCGAATACCACGGCACCCTCTGCGGCGCCTTGTGCGTCCGTGCCCCCGAAGATCTCAACCTGGCGCGCCTGCTGGATGCCGGCGACGAGGAGCAGGCCCTGCGCCCGGATGCCCAGGCCCAGGCGGAGCTGCGCCGCCTCTGCGGCGAGGCCGTGCGCATGCTGCAGGATGAGGACATGGGCTTCATCCCCCTGCTGCCGGACGACGATGCCGCGCTGGCGGCCCGTACGCAGGCCCTGGCCTCCTGGTGCGAGGGCTTCCTCTACGGGCTGGCCAGCCGCCCGGGGCTGGACCTGAAGAAGTGCTCCGAGGAAGTGCGCGAGGTGCTGCGCGACTTCAGCCAGTTCACCCAGGCCTCGCTCGGCGACGAAGAAGACATGGAGCTGGAGGAGGGTGCATACACCGAGCTGGTGGAGTACGTCCGCGTGGGTGCCCAGCTGGTGTTCATGGAATTCCGGGCCCGGCCGCTGCCGGACCCCTCCGAGTCGAGGCAGCTGCATTGAAGCCCAACGCCAAGTCCCTGAAGGAGTACGCCGGCCGCCGCGCGCGGCTGATGAAGCGCATGGGCGCCGGCGCGGTGGCGATCCTGCCTGGCGCGCGTGAGGTCACGCGCTCGCGCGACACGCATTACCCCTTCCGCCAGGACAGCGATTTCCGCTACCTGACCGGCTTCCTGGAGCCGGACTGCATTGCCGTGCTGGCCCCGGGCCGCAGGGGCGGCGCCTTCGTGCTGTTCGTGCGGGCGCGCAACCCGGAACGCGAGATCTGGGACGGCCGCCGCGCCGGGCCGGAGGGCGCGGTGACCGACTACGGCGCTGACGAGGCCTATCCGATCGAGGAATTCGCCGAGCGCCTGCCGCAGTTGCTGGGTGGCCGCTCGAGGGTGTTCTACAACCTGGGCGAGCATCCGGCGCTGGACCCGCAGGTCACCGCCTGCGTACGCGAGATCCGCGAGGTGTCGCGCCGCGGCGCCGCCGCGCCCACCGAGTTCGTGGCGCTGGAAGGTACGCTGCACGAGATGCGCCTGGTCAAGACGCCGGCCGAGATCGCGGTGATGAAGCGTGCCGCCGAGATCAGCGCCGAGGCGCATTGCCTGGCCATGAAGGCGACGCGGGCCGGCAAGTACGAATGGCAGATCGCCGCCGAGATCCACGCCCACTTCGGCCACCACCACATGGAGCCGGGCTACGGCAGCATCGTCGGCGGCGGCGAGAACGCCTGCATCCTGCACTACGTCGAGAACAACGCCGTGCTCAAGGACGGCGACCTGCTGCTGATCGATGCCGGTGGCGAGCTGGCGGGCTATACCGCCGACATTACCCGCACTTTCCCGGTCAGCGGCAAGTTCAGCAAGGCGCAGCAGGCGGTCTACGAGGTGGTGCTGGCGGCCAATGTCGCGGCGATCAAGGCGATGCAGCCGGGCAGTTCCTCGGGCCGCCCGCACGAGATCGCTACGCGCATCCTCACCGAGGGCATGGTGGCGCTGGGCCTGCTCAAGGGCGACCCGAAGCAGCTGGTGCGCGATAACGCCCACCGTCAGTTCTATATGCACGGCACTGGCCATTGGCTGGGCATGGACGTGCATGACGTGGGGCGCTATCGGCTGGACGGCATGCCGCGCGAGTTCCTGCCGGGCATGGTGATGACCATCGAACCGGGCCTGTACATCGCGCCGGGCACCAAGGGCGTCGACCAGAAGTACTGGGGCATCGGTATCCGTATCGAGGACGATGTGCTGGTCACCGACAAGGGGCCGCAGGTGCTGACGGGTGGCGTGCCGAAGACGGTTCGGGATATCGAAGCGCTGATGCGTGCATGACCAGCAAGGCGCCAGGTGCATGGCTTCTCCCTCTCCCGCTGGCGGGAGAGGGTTGGGGTGAGGGTGGTGCTCTCTGGAACTCGCCGAGCCTTGTCTGTAATGCCGGCGACTACGCCGGTCAAGAGCTGTTGATCTTCGGAGATTTATTTCGCCCAAGGGCGAGTTACTTTTCTTTGCTTGTGCAAAGAAAAGTAACCAAAAGAAAGCACCCCCAGGTGCGAGTGGCCCCGCTTTGGCGGGGCAACCTGCGCGGCGGTCGGGCGCGGACGGGGTCGGGCCCACAGGCCATCCATGGCCTGAGGCCCCTCGGCCGGACATCCTGTCCGGCTCGCCCCCTGCGCCTGACCACCGCGCAGGCACTCGCACAATGGGACCCCGACATCAAAAGCATTCGCTGCGCTCATTACAGCCATCGGATGCGGGGAATAATCCTGCAATGAAGACCTTTGACGTCATCATCGTCGGCGGTGGCCTGGTCGGTGCCAGCCTCGCGCTGGCACTCTCGAAGACACGCCACCGCGTAGCCCTGCTCGAAGCGGCAGCGCCGCCGGCGGGCGGGCCTTCCTGGGACGAGCGCTGCATTGCGCTGAACGCGGCCAGCCAGGCGATCTTTTCGGCGCTGGGGGCCTGGGAGGAGCTGGCGCCGGCGGCGGAGCCGATCCTGTCCACGCATATCTCCGAGCGCGGGCGCTTTGGCGTGGCGCGCTTCACGGCGGCGGAGGCCGGCTTGCCGGCGCTGGGCTACAACATCCCCGTACGGCATCTGGGCGAGACACTGTGGCGCCTGGCGCAGGGGACGGAGGCGACGCTGCTGTGTCCGGCGCGGCTGTCCGGCCTGCGGCTGCAGGGTGATGGCGCGGAACTGGAGCTGGAAGACGGGCAGCGGCTGTCCGCGCGCCTGGTGGTGGCGGCCGACGGCGCGCATTCGGCGGTGCGCCAGATGCTGGGCATCGGCCACGACAGCCGCGACTACGAGCAGTCCGCCATCGTCACGGCGGTGCGGACCTCGCGGGCACACCAGGGCTGCGCCTATGAACGCTTTACTCCGGATGGGCCGATTGCGCTGCTGCCCAAGCCGGATGGTGCCTGCTCGCTGGTGTGGACCGTGCCGGCACGTCAGGTCGACGCGATGCGGGGTTGGGGCGAGGCGGAGTTCCTGGCGGCGGCGGAAGACGCCTTCGGTGAGCGGCTTGGCCGCTTCACCGCGTTGGGCCGGCGCAATGCGTATCCACTGTCGCGGGTGATGAGCGAGCGCCTGACGCTGCCGCGCGTGCTGTTCGCCGGCAATGCGGCGCAGTCGCTGCATCCGGTCGCGGCGCAGGGCTTCAACCTGGGGCTGCGCGATGTCGCGGCCATCGCGGAGATTTTGCAGGACGCACAGGATCCGGGCACCGCGGCCTTGCTGAGTGATTACGAGAACGCGCGCCAGGCCGACCGCGAGCGCGTGTCGCAGTTCACCGACCGCTTGGTGCGCACCTTCTCCAACCGCCTGCCGGGCGTCTCGGCCCTGCGCCACCTGGGCCTGCTGGCCATGGACCTGGCGCCGCCGCTGAAGCAGGCGGTGATGTGGCAGAACCTGGGCTATGGACATGCGCCGCGCATGGCGCGCGAGGGGCAGGGCTGATGCAGCACGACATCATCGTTGCGGGAGCCGGCCTGGTCGGCTGCGCCATCGTCCGCGCGCTGCAGCAGGCGGGATTCGATGCCGCCCTGGTGGAGCGCGGCAACGCGCCGCGTCCTTTCGATCCCGCAGTGGACGACCTGCGGGTCTATGCGCTGTCGCCGGCCTCGATCCGCTGGTTGCAGGCGCTGGGCGTCTGGCAGCAGGCCGAGGGCTGGCGTGAAGGTCCCTACCAGGCGATGAAGGTCTGGTCGGAGGAGCCGTCGCGGGCCCTGGGCTTCGATGCCGCCGACCTGCGACTGCCGGCGCTCGGCAGCATCGTGGAAAACCAGCTGTTGCAATGGGCACTGTGGAGCCAGTTGGACCCTGCGCGCCTGCACACCGGCGCCGCGGTGGAGGAACTGTCCCTGGACGAGCAGGGCGCGCGACTGCGCCTGGCGGACGGCCGCCAATTGGAATGCCGCCTGCTGGTGGCGGCCGACGGTGTGGATTCGCGCCTGCGCGGCATGGCCGGGATCGATACCGTGGGCTGGTCCTACGAGCAGCGCGCCATCGTGGCCCACGTGCAGACCGCCAAGCCGCATGGGCAGGTGGCGTTGCAGCGTTTCCTGAAGACCGGGCCGTTGGCCTTCCTGCCGCTGGGCGATGGCCGCTCCTCCATCGTCTGGTCCAGCACCGAGGCCGAGCGCCTGCTGGGCCTGGACGATGCCGCTTTCCTGGCCGAACTGGCCGGGGCGATCCAGTACGAGCGCGGCGCCCTCACGGGGACGACGGCCCGCGCCAGCTTCCCGCTGCGCCTGAACCATGCGCGTGACTACGTGCGCGACAGTTTCGCGCTGGCCGGCGATGCCGCGCACAGCGTGCACCCGCTGGCCGGGCAGGGCGTGAACCTGGGTTTCTCCGATGCCGCCGCGCTGGTGTCCGTGCTGACGGAAACGCGTGATGCTGGTCGCGACCATGGCAGCCTGCGCTGCCTCAAGCGCTACGAGCGTGCCCGCAAGGCCGCCAACCTGGACATGCTGGCGGTCACCGACGGGCTGGCTCGCGCCTTCGACCTGGACCTGCCGGGCTGGGCGCCGTTGCGCGACCTGGGCATGCAGGCGGTGCAGCGCCTGCAACCGTTGAAGACCCTGCTGGCGCGCCAGGCTGCCGGGCTATAGCGAGCGGCTGAAGTCGCGGGCGTAGGCGGGCAGGATCGCGTTGCGGTCCTGGCTGCGGTGGCGGGCGGCGAAGGCCTCCGCGTTGCGGCGCAGGTTCTGGTCTTCGACCAGGCGTTCCAGCAACTGGCCGATCTGCCGCGGGTCATCGCTGCCGCTGGCCAGCACGGCGCCGAGCTGCTGCGCGCGCGCGGTCAGCAGCACCTTCTCCACGTCGAGCGGCACCAGCAGTCCCGGCTTGCCGGCCAGCAGCATCTCCGCGGTGGTGCCGTCCGGCCCGTAGTGGACCATGGCGTCGCAGGCTTCCGCGGCCTGGCGCAGGTGGATCGAACGCCCGGTGATGGTGAGGCCCGGCCGCTCGAAGGCGCGCAGCTTGTCCGGTGACATGTCGGAGATGCGCACCAGCAGGTTGAGCCGGCTGGCCTGCAGGGCCTGCATCAGCGCCTCGAGATGGGTGAAGGGCCGCAGGTAGGCCAGCACGCGCGGGCCGGGCATGGTGGGCCATTGCGGCGCCTCGCCGTAGGATTGGTCGGCTATGCCCATGTGGGCGCCGGCCTCGCGCGAGGCGGCGCCGTAGGCGTCCAGTTCCGGGTAGCCGAAGATGCGGGTGTGGCAGCCCTCGAAGATCTGCTGCAGCTGTTCGAGTGGCGGCAGATGCAGCCGCTCCAGCGCCTGGTTCAGCGCACGCAGGACCTCGGCTTCGTTGTGCCGCAGCACGCTGTCCTTGACCTGCAACTGCGGCTGGAAGCCGGGGAAGGGCGACACCAGGGGCGGGATGACGAAGCTGGCGCCGAACTGCCCCCTTGGCAGGCCCAGGGCGCGTGCGGCGAGCAGCGCGACCGGCGCGTGGTTGGCCAGCACGGCGTCAATGCGCAACGCGCGCAGCAGCCCGATCCAGGCGCGCAAGCGGCCCGCCAGGTCGATCGGATCATCGAAGCCGGTGTTGTGCAGCAGGCTGGCGTAGCTGGTCTGGATGCGGACCGGGCTGCGCGCCTGGATCGGCGTGCGCGGGGCCTGCAGGACGGTGCCGAGTTCCGGCGGCAGGTATTCCTCTGCCGGGCGCAATTCGCGCACGGCGAAGATGCACTCGTGCCCCAACTCGCGCAGGGCCTGCGCCACGCCGCGCATGATGGCCACGTGGCCGTAGCCGCCACCCAGCTCCCAGGCCAGCAGGATGCGCTTCATCCGGCGTCGGCCGCCTGGCTGAGATCGAGCAGACGCCCGAAGTTCTCCAGCGAGTTCAGGTGGGCGTACACGGCGCGCAGTTCACCCTTGTTCATCATGGTCCGCAGGTCGCGGCCGGGCACCTTCAGCAGCTTCTGCTCATCGACGCGGAACAGCCCCTGCAGGCGCGAGGGCTCTCCGTGGCGCGGCGTGGCCAGGGCCTCGAAGGGCACCAGCAGGCCCAGGGCCTCCAGGCGACGGCACAGCACCCGGGTCTGCTGGTGCGCGCCTTCGACGGTTTCCAGCAGTTCGGACAGCGGTTTCCAGGCGGGCGTCGGCAGGCCGTTGCGGTCGAACAGCGGCCGGGTGCTGTCGGCTTCCAGCTGATCTTCCTGCACGCAGACCAAGGGTCTGGCCGTGCTGCCCTTTTCCTTGCCTGGTACCGGTGCGATGCAGAAGGGGTAGCGCCGCACGTAGGCGGGGACATAGGTCTGGCTGCGCCAGTTGCCATCGGGCCGTACGTAAAGATTCTGGCCGTCGCGCAGGCCGGTGGCGATGACGGGAAGGAATTCGCCCTCGCGGTCCTTGCGCACGAAGCCGATGGGGTAGTCCAGGCCTGCCTTGAAGAACTCGGAGGCGCTGATCGGCAGGGCATTGAGGCCTGCCGCCCAGCGATGATCCAGGCCAGGCCTGAGGCCCATGCCTGCATGGCGCTTGGGCTCCAGCGGGACCACGGGTCCGTAGCCGCGCGGCGAATGCAGTTTCAGCGACAGCGTCATGCAGGCCACTCCTTCATGCGGGTGTCCAAATTTACACGCAAGACCGTCGCTGACAAAAAGAAGCCCCGCATAGCGGGGCTAGGGGAATAACCGGAAACGATCAGATCGGGCAGACAGTGGCCGGATTCGGGATCGGGTCCACGCGCAGGAAGCGCGGCTCGAAGGGCAGCATGATCTGCGTGCCGTCGGGCAGGTTGATCAGGTACTGGTTTTCGGTCAGCGAGGCTTCCTTGCCGGCATTGTTCAGCACGGCAACGCCGCCGCTGATCACGCCCACGACCAGGCCGCCCTCGATCTTCGCGCCCTCCGGAACGGTGTCGCTGATGACCGGATCGGTGGCGCATTTCTCGTCGCAGAGCACCAGCAGGTAGTCGGTACCGCGGATGCCGATGGTGGCCACCGGCGTGCTGACGCGATAGTCGTTGCGATCAACCTTGCCGATCAGGCCGGACACGGCGCGGAAGCCGCCCTTGAGCAGCTTGAAGAAAGCCCGGGAGCCCGGGGCGGCTGCGGCCTGCTGTGCGGCGGGCGCCGCAGGGCTGGCCGTTGCCGGAACCGCCGGCTTGGCCGCTTCAGCGGGCTTGGGCGCCGCGGCCGGGGTGGCTGGCTTGGCGGCAGGCGCCGCGGGAGCCTTGGCCGGTGCGGCCGGCTTCTCGGGCGCTGGGGGTGGGGTGGCGGCAGCCAGTTCGAATTGCTCGATCTGGAAGCGCGTGTTCGGACGCAGCAGGATGTAGCTGCCGTCGGCGAACTTGATGTTCACGTAGCTGTTCACCGCCGAGCTGATGATCTCGCCGGAAAACACCTGCGCACCCTTGCCGAGGTCACGGATGCCGCCGGTGGCCGGATTGGTTGCCGTGCCGCGGCCGGTGATCAGCGCCACCTCGCCCGCGGCGACCGCTGCCCAGGCTTGAGGAACGGCGAGCAGCAGACCCAGGGCGGCCAGCGCCCCGCTCAGTTTCATGCGCATGGCATAGCTTCCCATTTAGCGGCACTCCAGTTCGTCGGGCGAGTCGGAGACTTCCTCGATATTCGAGGCATCGGCTACTTCGAAGCCGATGCCGCCCTCCATCTTGAACGTTCCCATCTGGCTGATCGCGGTCTGCGCGATCTCGGCCTGCATCATGGCTTCCTTGTCCGCGTCCTCGGGCTCCTGCGGGCCGGTGATGCCATCCAGCACCAGGACCTGGCCGCTGGTGGTCGCGCTGAGCGGCACGCTGCCTTCGACGCGGCCCTGGGTCAGGAACAGGTAGTTGTTGGTGTCGGCCAAGTCCTTCGGCTCAAGGGCGAGGGCTTCCACCGTGTTCTGCTGCTCCACCACCGTGATGTTGCCGCGGTAACCGGTGCCGCCCAGTGCGAAGGTGATGCCGCTGCCGGACCGCAGGTTTGCCGGCAGTACGTCGAAATTCGCGGTGTCGGCGAAGGGACGGTAGTTGTAGAAGATCGGCCGCTCGCTGCTGACGCTGATGGGCGTGATGGACGGGGCCTTGACGAACAGGTAGCCGCCGTCGATCGAGATTTCGCCCAGTTGCACGCCTTCCGATGCGGCGAAGGCCGCGTTGGGGCCGTCGGTGAGCGGACGCAGTGCCTGCGGCACCTTGGACAGCAGACCAGGGTCCTTGCCCAGGTCCATGCTTTCGGTGCCGACAAAGATCAGGGCATCGCGCAGGTCGATGCGGCGAGCGGAGACGCTGATGCCGCCAACGTCGATGAAGGCTCCGGCGGCGGCGAGCGCCAGCAGCCCCCCGGAATTGGTGTCGGTACCGGCGACCGCGGTGACGTCACCGGTCGCCTCGACCACCAGCTGCCTGGCGCCGATGGAGCCGGCGAGGGCGATGTTGCGACCCTTCAGCAGCATGCGATTGCCGGCGTCGAGATAGGGCGTATTGCCCAACTGGATGTCCTGGGTGCCCGCATTGATGGTCAGGTTGCGGCTGGCGGTGAGGCTCAGGGACTTCACGCCCTGCAGGTATCCCACGCTCAGGTCGGCGGCGGGAGGCGTGACCTGCTGGTTCAGCACCGGGGCTGCGAAGGCCTGCAGCGACGTGGTCGTGCCGGCCATGCTGACACCGCCGAGCTCGACGCTGTCGAAGTAGCTGAAGACCTGTGCCAGGGCCTGGTCGCTGCCATCCGAGCTGGCGGACTCAACGGTGACCTGGTTGCCTTGCACGCTGATCTTGCCATCGGCGGCCAGGATCAGGTGAGACTGCGCCGCGGCCGAGTCCTGCAGCGACGAAGTGCCCTTGGTCTTGATGGTGATGGCGCCGGTCGTGATGCCGCCGCCAGAGGTGTCGGCGGAGGGAATCCCGTCGCCCTCGGCCTCCACGCCGTTGGTCAGGAAGACGTCCACGGTGGCTTGCACGTCTCCGGTGACACCCGGAGCGGCGCCTACGTTGACGTCGATCTTGCCGGTGACCAGGTCGGCATTGGGGCCGCCTTCGATCGGCGAACTGTTGGCGTCAAGGAAGATGAAGCCGTTCAGATAGGTTTGCGAGGCGTTGGCCTCATCGCCGGTCAGGGTCAGCTTGATATCGCCGGTCTGGATGCCGCGGTAGGCGCTGAGGGCGATTCCCGCGTAGACATAGGCCGAGCTGCCCTCTCCGTCGAACTGGGTGGACGAGAAGCCCTTGACTTCAATCTTGTCGGCGTCAATGCGGCCTTGGCTGCTGTCGATGTCCACGGAGCCGTCGGTGACCAGGATGTCGCCGACGTCGATGTTGTTCCTGGCGGAGATCAACAGGGTGTCGCCGCTGGTCAGCTTGCCCGTGGTGACGCCGCCGTTGGAGCTCTCGATCTGGATGCCGCCGCCGTTGGACGTCAGGTCGCCCGTGGTGACCTGGTTCCGGCTGGAAATCGCGATGTCGTCGTTGCTGATCAGCTTGCCGATGGAGACGGTACCGCCGTAGGAGCCACCGGCATAGACGCTCAGCGGCCCCTCGACCTTGATGGTGTCGGTGAGGTCGTTGAACTTGATGAAGGCATCGCTGGCGGAACCGGTGATGCGGATATCCAGACCGCCACCGTAGCCCGAGGACTGGGCATTGGTCCCGTCCAGTACGCCGTCGCTGAACTTTTCAAACGTAATGGAACGGTCGGCTTCCAGGGAGAAGATGCTGCCCTGGCCCATGCTACGAAGCTGCGTCTCCAGCTGCGTTTCGCTCATCGTGGCCCCGTTGCTGGAGCCGATGATCATGTCGGTGGGGTCGAACAGCAGGCGGCCATGGTCGCCGACGGTGACCAGATCTTCCACGCGCAGGTGTCCGAAGCCGGAGAGTTCGGCGAAGCCGCCGCTGCCGGTCGCCGTCTTGCGCGATACATCCAGCCTGGCGCCCTTGGCATAGGTCGTGGTGCCCTTGGCGATGACGCGCACGTCGCCGCCGCTGTCGCCGGTGGCGGTGATGCGCGAGTTGCCGGACAGCAGGATGTCGCCGTCGCCCTTGATGCTGACCGTGCCGGCGTCCGTGCCGCCGGCGCCGGAGGCGTCGATGACGCCGTCCTGCAGGATGTTGCCACCCTCGGCGAGCAGGTAGACCGAGCCTTCGTGCTCACCGATGGAGCGTGCCTGCACGGTGCCGCGGTTGTTGACCGCATTGCCGATCAGGCCGCGGGCGGTCTGGGCACTCATGACGACGCTGCCGCCGTCCGCCACGATGCTGCCCAGGTTCTCGACGCCCGCCGCGGCGGCCAGGGTCTTGGCGTCAACGCTGAAGTCCACCAGGCCCTGTGCATCCAGGCCCAGGGTCACGGCGGAGCCGGAGGCCAGGGCGACGGTGCCCAGGCGGGCCTGGATCAGGCCGCTGTTGCTGACATTGCTGCCCGCCAGCACCACGAAACCGCCGTCCGCGGCGGTGATGCGACCGGCATTGCTGACGCCTGCCGTGCCGGACGGTGAACCCGTCATGACGTAGCGGCCCTGCATGAAGTCGTTGTCGCTGATGTTCAGCGTGGAGGCCACCAGGCCGCCGACATCCACCTTGGCACCCTGGCCGAACATCACGCCATTGGGATTGATGATGAACACGCGGCCGTTGGCCGAGATGTTGCCGAGGATTTCCGAGGCGTTGCCGCCGACCACGCGGTTCAGTACCGCGGCGGAGGACGAGGACTGGTTGAACTGCACGTACTCGTTGCTGCCGACCGAGAACTGCTGCCAGTTGATGATCGCGGCATTGGAGGTCTGGTTGACCACGACGTTGCCGCCGCTGCCACCGATCGTTGCCTGGCCACCCACCACCGAACCGCCGCTGGGAGCGCCCAGGGCCAGGCCGGGAACCACCGCGCCGGCCAGTGCCAGGGGCCAGCGCGGACTGCGCAGGGCGGCGACCAGCGGACGGAGCGTGAACTTGAGCATGGCGTTGTCCTCAGAATGAAACGGCCAGCGAGCCGAAGACGCGATCATCCTTGTCGTCGCTGGAGGTGCGATCCTCGCGCGGGAACGACCAGTCGAACTTCGCGGTGATGCGCTGGTACTGCAGATCAGCGCCGAAACCGACGCTGGTCAGGGTCTTTTCGTCCGATGCCGCCGGCAGCGGATCCACCGAGAAGACCTTGCCGGAGTCCGCGAAGACGCGCGGCGTGATGCGGGCGCCACCCACGGCCACCGGGAAGTTGAAGCCCAGCTGGCCGAAGTAGCCACGGTCGCCGCGCACTTCGGAGGCGGGATAGCCGCGCACGCCGTTGGGGCCGCCGAGGGAGTAGGCGGTGACGTCCGACAGCGGATCCGGCGAGTAGACGCCGTTGACGTGCAGGTAGAGCTGGAAGCCCTTCACCAGCGGTCGCAGGTGCTGCACGTCGATTTCGGCGCGCAGGCGCTGGCCGGCGGAGACGCGCTCGCCCGCGGGCGGGTTCAGGTCGGCCCGCTCCAGCTCCTTGAAGTTGGTGGCCAGGCTGAACACCGCCTGGGTCACGGCCAGGTCGGCATGGTTGTAGGAGTAGTCCGCGCCGAGTTCCAGCAGCGAGATCGAGGTGTTGCTGAAGCTGAAACCGCCGAAATCGGAGTTGGCGATGGTGCGCGAGCCACCAATGTTGACGCCCAGGCGGCTGTTCGGCGTGACCAGCAGCGGGTGATTCACGGTCAGGCGGGCGCTCTTGTTCTCGCCGTCGACCAGGTTGTTGTTCTTGACGTCGAACTCGGCGAGGCCGGCCGAGGCGGTGACGCGTGAGCCACTGTTGTTCAGCGGCAGGCTGTAGGCGGCGTAGCCGTAGCGCAGCAGGTTTTCCTCGGAGCGCAGCAGCAGCAGTTGCAGCTGGTCGCCGACCTTCAGCGGGTTGTTGACCTGGGCAAAGGCCGAAAAGCGGACCTCGCCGATGCTTTCACGGCCGTAGTTGTCGACGATCAGCGAGCCGCTGACCGGGTCCTCGACCGTCTTGATGACCAGGTCGCTGGTGCCGTAGCTCTCGCCGGGGCGGACCACGGCCTTGGCCTGCAGGCCGGGCAGGGTGTTCAGGTTGCGCACGCGCTCGGCCAGGGTCGTGCCCTGGTAGACCGTGCCGGTGCGGACCTCGCCGAGGTAGTCGGTGATCTGCTCGGTGGTGTAGAGCTTGTTGTCTTCCGCCGCGATGCGGGCGATGCGGCCTTCGCTCACCAGCAGGCGCACGGAGCCCTGCTCGATCTTCTGCGGCGGCACGTTGACCGAGGCCAGGGTGTAGCCCTTGGATACGTAGAAGTCGGCCACCTTGTCGGCGGCCTCGAAGATGTCGAGCAGCGTGACCGGGCGGTTGAGATAGCCCTTGACCAGTTCCGACAGCTCGGCGCCGCTGAACAGGGTGTTGCCGGCAAATTCGAACTGCTGGAGTGTCAGCGTCTTGCTGCTGGCGGGGCCCGACGGGGCTTCCTGGGGCTGGGTCTGGATCGTGGGCGCCGGCTTGGCCGGCTGCAGCTCGATCGGCTTCTTCAGGGTGTCGCCGACCTGCCCGGGGGTGATCTGCGCCTGGGCGCCGAAGCAGGCCAGGAGGCAGCCCGAAGCGAGAAGGGCGGACCGCGGTCCGATGGTCGATACGCTCATTAATTCCCCCGAATAGCGGCTGCGGCCGTATGGCCGTCGATGCGAGCCTGACTATAGCCCAAGGGGAGGGGGGTTCCAACCACACAAGAAGGTGGTATTGGCCGCTGGCGTGACGCAGTTCTTTCAATGCCTTGTAGGATTTTTCTGCAACTGTGTCGAGCTTCACACTTGGCGTTTCCGGAAGCGCCTCGCCGGCGGGTCTCGCCAAGGGCGCCGGGCACCGGTATCATGCCGCCACGCAATATTCCCGTCCGCGAGAGACCACCGCTAGCCGGTGGCGCCGAAGGCGCAAATCCGCCCGGAATCGCTCAGGCACCCAGGAGCGGACGGTTTGCACGCGTACTCTGGAGAGTGTCCGTCTTTGCGACGGGCCACCGACGAGGCAGAGACGGCAACGTCTCCGAACTTTCAGGTCCAAGGACAGAGTCAGGGCGGTTCTTTCCGACTTAGAACGGATTTACAGGACCGCATGCTCAAAAAAACCGCGCTGCACTCCGAACACGCCCGCCTCGGCGCCCGCCTGGTCGATTTCGCCGGCTGGGAAATGCCGATCCAATACCAGTCGCAGCTCGACGAGCATCATGCCGTGCGCCAGGGTGCCGGCATGTTCGACGTGGCGCACATGGCGGCGGTCGATCTGCACGGTTCCCGGGTCCGCGAGTTCCTGCGTCATCTGCTGGCCAACGACGTCGCCCGCCTGACGCTGCCGGGCAAGGCGCTGTATTCCTGCCTGTTGCGCGAGGATGCCGGCATCCTCGACGACCTCATCGCTTACTTCATGCGCGAGGACTGGTTCCGCCTGGTGGTCAACGCCGGCACCGCCGACAAGGACCTGGCCTGGCTGGAGCGCCATGCGCCGGCCTATGGCGTCGAGGTGCGGCGCCGTGCCGACCTCGGGATCCTGGCCGTGCAGGGGCCGCAGGCCCGGGCCAGCCTCCTGCCGCTGCTGCCGGCCGGGCTGCGCCAGGCCGTGGACGGGCTGCAGGTGTTCCAGGCAGCGCAGGACGGTGAATGCTTCGTCGGCCGCACCGGCTACACCGGCGAAGACGGCTTCGAGTTGATCCTGCCCCATGCCGACCTGGTGACGCTGTGGCAGGGCCTGCTGGACGCCGGCGTGCGGCCCTGCGGCCTGGGTGCCCGCGACACGCTGCGCCTGGAAGCGGGCATGAACCTCTATGGCCAGGACATGGATGAGGACCGGCATCCGCTGGAGTCCGGCCTGGGCTGGACCGTGGCCTGGGAGCCGGCGGGCCGCGACTTCATCGGTCGTGCCGCACTGGAGCCGCTGCGCGGCAAGTCGCCGCGCCAGTTCGTCGGCCTGGTGCTGGAAGGGCGGGGTATCGCCCGCGCCCACATGAAGGTCCGCTTCGCTTCCGGTGCCACCGGCGAGACCACCAGTGGTGGCTTTGCCCCCAGCATGAAGCAGTCCATCGCCCTGGCGCGGGTCGATGCGGGCGCCTCCGGCGACTGCGAGGTCGAAATCCGCGGGCAGTGGGTGGCGGCCAAGGTGGTGAAGCCCCCCTTCGTCCGCAATGGCAAGATTCTGGTTTGACATCCAAGACATTCGATATCGAGAGGAAGACGCATGAGCAACATTCCCGCTGACCTGAAGTACGTGAAGACCCACGAGTGGCTGCGCGCCGAGGCTGACGGCAGCATCACCATCGGCATCACCGACTACGCGCAGAACTCGCTGGGCGACCTGGTGTTCGTCGAGGTGCCCAAGGTCGGCCGCAAGGTGGCTGCGGATGAGAACTGCTCGGTGGTGGAATCGGTGAAGGCGGCGTCCGACGTCTATGCCCCGATTGCCGGTGAAGTGGTGGAGGCCAACGACAAGCTCGGCGACGCCCCGGAACTGCTCAACTCCGACCCCTACGGTGAAGGCTGGCTGTTCCGCATCAAGCCGGCCGATGCCGGCGCCCTGGCCAGCCTGCTCGACGCGGCTGGCTACGAGAGCTTCATCAAGACCCTCTAAAGCGGAAGCGACATGCCGTTCATACCCCACACCGAGACCGACGTCCGCGAAATGCTGGCCGTCATCGGCGCGCCGAAGATCGACGCGCTGTTCGACGAGATTCCCGACAACCTGCGCTGCGGCAGCCTCAGCGAGGTACCGGAAGGCCTGCCCGAGATGCGCGTGGCGCAGCTGATGCACGCGCGCGCCGCGCAGGACGGCTCCGCGCTGACCTTCATTGGCGCGGGTGCCTACGAGCACCACATTCCGGCGGCGGTGTGGGAGATCACCACCCGTGGCGAGTTCTACTCCGCCTACACGCCCTACCAGGCCGAGGCCAGCCAGGGCACGCTGCAGGTGCTCTACGAGTACCAGACCATGATCTGCGGCCTGACCGGCATGCAGGTCAGCAACGCCTCGATGTACGACGGTGCCTCGGCACTGGGCGAGGCCCTGCTGATGGCGGTGCGCGCCAACAAGACCAACGGCTCCTGCAAGGTGCTGATGCCGCGCGCCGTGCACCCTTACTACCGCGACGTGGTGGCCGCCACGGCCTCGGCCCAGGGCGTGCAGCAGGTGATGGTGGACTACGACCCGGCCAGCGGCCAGACCCCGCTGGCGGCGCTCAAGGCCCATGAGGGCAGCGCACCCACCGCCGTGGTGATCGCGCAGCCGAACTTCTTCGGTACGCTGGAAGACGTGGATGCCATCACCGACTGGGCGCATGCCCAGGGCGCCATGGTCGTGGCGGTGGTCAATCCGACCTCGCTGGCGATGCTCAAGGCCCCGGGATCCTGGGGCGCCAAGGGCGCCGACATCGTCTGCGGCGACGGCCAGCCCCTGGGCGCGCCGCTGGCGTCCGGCGGCCCGTACTTCGGTTTCCTGACCACCAAGATGGAATTCGTGCGCGAGATGCCGGGCCGCATCGTCGGCCGCACCGTGGACCTGGAGGGCAAGCCCGGCTTCACGCTGACGCTGCAGGCACGCGAGCAGCACATCCGCCGGGCCAAGGCCAAGTCCAACATCTGCACCAACCAGGGACTGCTGGTCACGGCCGCGACGATCTACATGAGCATCGTCGGCCCCCAGGGACTGGCCAAGGTGGCCTCGGCCTCGCTGGCCAACACGCGAGAGCTGCTGAAGAAGCTGGCCGCCGTTCCCGGCGTGATCCGCGGCTTCGGCGGCGCACATTTCCACGAAGCCGTGATCCGCCTGCCCAAGCCCGTCGCACCGGTGCTGGCAAAGCTGGCGGAGCAGGGCATCCTCGGCGGCTTCGACCTGTCGCGGCACTACCCGGAACTGGGAAATGCCCTGCTGGTCTGCGCCACCGAAACCAAGACCCCCGAACAATTGCAGCAGTTCGCCGACGCGCTCGCCGCGGCGCTCGCCTGAACCAAGACCAAGGAGAACATTCATGGCAACGATCACCCTCAAGGGCAACCCCGTCCAGACCAATGGCGACCTGCCCAAGGTGGGCACCGAGGCACTCGGCTTCCGCCTGGTATCCAAGGACCTCAAGGACGTCTCGCTGCATGACTTCACCGGCAAGCGCAAGGTGCTCAACATCTTCCCGTCGGTGGACACGCCGACCTGCGCCATGTCGGTGCGCCAGTTCAACCAGCGCGCCGCCAGCCTGAACAACACCGTGGTGCTGTGCATTTCCGCCGACCTGCCGTTTGCGCAGGGTCGCTTCTGTGGCGCAGAAGGCATTGCCAGCGTGCAGATGCTGTCGCTGATGCGCGGCCGCCAGTTTTCCAAGGACTACGGCCTCCTGATCGAGACCGGCCCGCTGGCCGGCCTCACCGCCCGCGCCGTGGTGGTGCTGGACGAGCAGAACCGCGTGCTGCACAGCGAGCTGGTGGCGGAAATCGCCGACGAACCGAACTACGACGCGGCGCTGGCCGTGCTCTGAGCGAGACATGAGCGAAAAGCTGATCTTCGAACACTCGCGGCCGGGCCGCGAGGCTGCTGCGCAGAACCCCGGCGGCGACGTCGACTTCACCGGCATCCCTGAAGCGCTGCGCCGCAGCGACAAGCCGCTGCTGCCGGAAGTCTCCGAGCTGCAGGCGGTGCGTCACTTCACGCGCCTGTCGCAGAAGAACTTCTCCATCGACACGCACTTCTACCCGCTGGGTTCGTGCACGATGAAGTACAACCCGCGTGCCTGTAACACGCTGGCGTCGATCCCGGAGTTCCTGCAGCGCCACCCGCTGGCGCCGGATTCGCGCAGCCAGGGTTTCCTGGCCTGCATGCATGACCTGCAGGAAATCCTCGAGGCGGTGACCGGCATGGCCGGCGTCTCGCTGACGCCGATGGCCGGCGCCCAGGGTGAGTTCGCCGGCGTGGCGATGATCCAGGCCTACCACCGCGCCCGCAACGACCTGGAGCGCACCGAGATCCTGGTGCCCGACGCGGCCCACGGCACCAACCCGGCGACCGCGGCGATGCTCGGCTGCACCGTGCGCGAGATCAAGACCAATGCCGACGGCGACGTCGACGTGGAAGCGCTGAAGGCGGCGGTGGGTCCGAAGACGGCCGGCATCATGCTGACCAACCCTTCGACCTTCGGCGTGTTCGAGCGCCGCATCAAGGAGATCGCCGGCATCGTCCACGATGCCGGCGGCCTGCTGTACTACGACGGCGCCAACCTCAACGCGATCCTCGGCAAGGTGCGTCCGGGCGACATGGGCTTCGACGTGATCCACATGAACCTGCACAAGACCTTCTCGACGCCTCACGGCGGCGGTGGTCCGGGTGCCGGCGCGGTGGGCGTGTCGGAGCGCCTCAAGCCCTTCCTGCCGATCCCGGTGGTGGGCAAGGACCAGAATGGCTATCGCTGGCTCGACGAGCGCGACCTGCCGCAGACCATCGGCCGTCTCTCGGCCTGGATGGGCAATGCCGGTGTGCTGATGCGCGCCTACATCTATGCACGCCTGCTGGGCCGCGACGGCATGCACCGCGTCGCCGAGTTCGCCACGCTCAATGCCAATTACCTGGCGGCACGCCTGCGCGACAAGGGCTTCGACCTGGCCTTCCCCAAACGACGTGCCAGCCACGAGTTCATCATCACGCTGAAGAAGCAGAAGCAGGAGATCGAGCTGACCGCCACCGATGTGGCCAAGCGCCTGCTGGACTACGGCTACCACGCGCCGACGATCTACTTCCCGCTGCTGGTGCCGGAGTGCCTGCTGATCGAGCCTACCGAGACCGAGGACCGCGAGACGCTCGATGCCTTCGTCGAGACCCTGGCGCGTATCTGGGACGAGGCCAAGGCCGACATCGCCTACGTCAAGGGTGCGCCCTACACCATGCCGGTGCGGCGCCTGGACGACGTGCGCGCGGCACGCCAGCTAGACCTGCGCTGGCAGCCGCCGGCCTGAGGGCGCCTCGATGGCGGACGGCATCAAGGGCTGGGCCCGCATCCTGCGTGCGACACGGGTGTCGTACTGGGGGCTGGGCTGGGCGCTCCGCGAGGAGGAAGCATTCCGCATCGAGGCCTTGCTGTGCCTGCTGCTGGTGCCCGCCGCACTGTGGCTCGGCGACACCGGCCTGGAGCGGGCGGTGATGGTGATGAGCCTGTTCGTGGTGCTGATCACGGAGCTGTTGAACACCGCCGTCGAGGTCGTGGTCGATCGTATCGGGCTGGAGCGCCATGAACTGTCCGGCCGCGCCAAGGACCTCGGCTCGGCCGCGGTCCATCTTTCCCTTCTGCAGGTCCCGGTGGTCTGGGGCCTGGTCTATTTCAGCTGAACAAGAATCCCAAACATGTCTGCCCTGATCTGCGGTTCCTTTGCCTACGACACCATCATGGTGTTCCCCGGCCACTTCAAGAACGAAATCCTCCCGGACAAGGTTCATATCCTGAACGTGTCCTTCCTGGTGCCGCAGATGCGCCGCGAGTTCGGTGGCTGCGCCGGCAACATCGCCTACAACCTCAAGCTGCTGGGCGGTGAGCCGCTGCCGATGGGCACGGTGGGCAACGACTTCGAGCGCTATGCCGAGTGGATGGACAAGAACGGTATTGCGCGCGACCACGTCAAGCTGATCCCGGACGCCTACACCGCGCAGGCCTACATCACCACCGACCTGGACGACAACCAGATCACCGCCTTCCATCCGGGCGCGATGAGCTTCTCGCACCAGCAGGACGTGCCGGCCGGCGTGAAGATCGGCACGGTGTCTCCGGACGGCCGCGACGGCATGCTGCTGCATGCGCGCCAGTTCGCCGAGGCCGGCGTCCCCTTCATCTTCGACCCCGGCCAGGGCCTGCCGATGTTCGGCGGCGACGACCTGCGCGACTTCATCCAGAAGGCGTCCTACGTCGCTGTCAACGACTACGAGGCCGAGCTGCTGATGGAACGCACCGGCTGGACGCTGCGGCAGATCGCGGAGCGCCTCGACGCGCTGATCGTGACCCGCGGCGGCAAGGGCTCGCACATCATCACGCCGAAGAAGCAGTACGAGATTCCCTGTGCCGAGGCCGGCTCCCTGACCGACCCCACCGGCTGTGGCGACGCCTTCCGCGCCGGCCTGCTGTATGGCCTGCAGAACGGCAAGGACTGGGAAACCACCGGCCGCATCGCTTCGCTGATGGGCGCCTACAACATCGAGCGCCCGGGCACGCAGAACCACCACTTCACGATGGACGAATTCCGCGAGCGTTTCCGCGAGGAATTCCGTTACGACTTCGCATGATCGAGCTGAAGCTCAAGCCCCGGGAAGACCGGCGCCTGCGCGCCGGGCACCTGTGGGCGTACTCCAACGAGCTGCAGACCGACGCCTCATTCCGCGGCATCGCCCCCGGCAGCCTGTGCCGGGTCAGTGATGATCGTGGCAAGTCGCTGGGTATCGGCTACGTCAACCCGCACGCCCTGTTGTCGGTGCGCCTGCTGTCCGACAGCTCCGAGGCGACCATCGACGGTGGCTGGTTCGCGCGGCGCTTCGAGGCGGCGCTGGTGCTGCGACAGCGGCTGTACGACGCGCCGTACTACCGCCTGGTGCACGGTGAATCCGACGGCCTGCCGGGCCTGGTGGTGGACCGTTTCGGCGAGTACTGCGTGGTGCAGCTCGGCACCGCCGGCATGGAGAACCTGAAGGCGCAGGTCATCGAGGGACTGCAGGCTGTGCTGCAGCCGCGCGGCATCCTGCTGCGCAACGATGGCGGCCTGCGTGAGCTGGAGGGCCTGCCGTCCTATGTCGAGGCGGTGGGCGAGGTGCCGGACGAGGTCGAGCTGCTGGAGAGCGGCGTGCGCTTCCTGGCGCCGCTGCGCGCCGGCCAGAAGACCGGCTGGTTCTACGACCAGCACGACAACCGTGACCGCCTGGGGCGCTACGTGCGCGGCGCTCGCGTGCTCGACGTGTTCTCTTACGTCGGCGGCTGGGCCATCCGTTCCGCGGCCTTCGGCGCCACCGGCGTGACCTGCATCGACAGCTCGCAGCCGGCCCTGGATGCCGCCCAGCGCAGCGCCGCGCTGAACGGTTTCCAGATCGAGCCCATCCGGGATGAGGCCCTGGATGCCCTCAAGGCCCTGCGCCGCGAGCAGCGCCAGTTCGACGTGGTGGTGGTGGACCCGCCGGCCCTGATCAAGCGCAAGAAGGACTACGAGGCCGGCCTGGAGCACTACGCTGCCCTGAACCGGGCCGCGCTGCAGCTGCTGCCGGCAGACGGCATCCTGATCGCCTGCTCCTGCTCCCACCACCTGGAGGCCGAGGCCCTGCAGCGCATCCTGCTGCGCGAGTCCCGCAACGCCGGGCGGCGCCTGCAGATCCTGGAACAGGGCGCCCAGTCGGCCGACCACCCGGTGCACCCGGCGATCCCGGAAACGCGGTACCTCAAGGCCTTCTACTGCCGCGTCCTGGCCAGTTGAGGCGGCGTTCGGCGGAGGGCCGGCCCCGGTGCGCGGGGCGGCCCGATCCGCGACAATAGGGCAACCACCTTCAGGTCTCCCATGCTCGTCCATCCCAACATCGACCCGATCGCGATCAAGCTCGGCCCCCTGGCCATCCACTGGTACGGCCTGATGTACCTGCTGGGCTTCTGGGGCGCCTGGTACCTCGGCACCATCCGCGCTCGGCAGCCGCATATCGGCTGGACGCGGGACCAGGTGTCGGACCTGCTGTTCTACATCGTCATGGGCGTGATACTGGGCGGCCGCATCGGCTACACCCTGTTCTACAACTTCTCCGGCTTCATCCACGAGCCGCTGGTGATCCTGCGCATGTGGGAGGGCGGCATGTCCTTCCATGGCGGCCTGCTCGGCGTCATCACCGCCTACTTCCTGTTTGCCTGGAAGAACAAGCTCAACGTCTTCGACATCGCCGACTTCGCCGCGCCGCTGATCCCGGTGGGCCTGTTCACCGGCCGCATCGGCAACTTCATCAACGGCGAGCTCTGGGGTGCGCCGACGACGCTGCCCTGGGGCATGGTCTTCCGCGGCGCCGGCCCCGAGCCGCGCCACCCGTCGATGCTGTATGAAGCCTTCCTCGAAGGCCTGGTGCTGTGCGCGCTGCTGTGGTGGTTCGCGGCCAAGCCGCGGCCGCGCATGGCGGTGTCGGCCCTGTTCCTGATCGGCTACGGCGTGTTCCGGACCTCGGTCGAGTTCGTGCGCCTGCCGGACGCCCACATCGGTTACCTTTACGGCACCGGCTGGCTGACCATGGGCATGGTGCTGAGCTTCCCCATGATCGCCGCCGGCGCGGTGATGCTGGCAGTGGCCTACGGGCGCGGGAGCAAGACGGCATGAAGCAGTACCAGGACCTGATGCGGCATGTGCTGGAGCACGGCGCCGAGAAGTCGGACCGTACCGGCACCGGTACGCGCTCCGTATTCGGCTACCAGATGCGCTTCGACCTGGCCCAGGGCTTCCCCCTGCTGACCACCAAGAAGCTGCACCTGCGCTCGATCCTGCACGAGCTGCTGTGGTTCCTGAAGGGCGAGACCAACACCGCCTACCTCAAGGAGCACGGCGTCTCCATCTGGGACGAGTGGGCCAGCCCCGAGGGTGAGCTGGGCCCGGTCTACGGCAAGCAGTGGCGCGACTGGGTGGCGCCGGACGGCCGTCATATCGACCAGATCAGCGACGTGATCGCGCAGATCCGCAAGAACCCGGACTCGCGCCGCCTGATCGTGTCCGCCTGGAACGTCGGCGAGCTGGACAAGATGGCGCTGATGCCCTGCCATGCCTTCTTCCAGTTCTATGTCGCCAACGGCCGGCTGTCCTGCCAGCTCTACCAGCGCAGTGCGGACATCTTCCTGGGCGTGCCCTTCAACATCGCTTCCTACGCGCTGCT
Organism: Pseudomonadota bacterium; assembly: GCA_052035235.1. Classification (GTDB taxonomy): domain Bacteria; phylum Pseudomonadota; class Gammaproteobacteria; order Nevskiales; family Nevskiaceae; genus Solimonas_A. Next base: position 82,891 of record JBPOHT010000033.1, read on the forward strand.
GCTGCTGATGGTGGCCCAGGTCACGGACCTGGAGCCGGGCGAGTTCGTCTGGACCGGCGGCGACTGCCACCTGTACAGCAATCACCTGGAGCAGACCCGCGAGCAGCTCACGCGTGCGCCGCGGCCGCTGCCGAAGATGACCCTGAACCCGGCGGTGAAGGACATCTTCGCGTTCCGCTTCGAGGACTTCACCCTCAGCGAGTACGACCCGCATCCGCACATCAAGGCGCCGGTGGCCATCTGAGCCAATGATCTCCCTGATCGCGGCGCTCGACGACAACCGCCTGATCGGCCGCGACAACGCGCTGCCCTGGCGCCTGCCCAACGACCTGAAGTTCTTCAAGCGCAGCACGCTCGACAAGATCGTGCTGATGGGGCGCAAGACCTGGGACTCCCTGGGCCGGCCGCTGCCGCAGCGCGAGAACTGGGTGCTGACGCGGGACGCAAGCTTTGTGCCGGCCGGTGCCCGCGTGTTCCATGACCTCGGCGAGGCCCTGGCCGCTGCCGGCGAGCGTGAGCTGGTGGTGATCGGCGGCGCCGAGCTCTACCGCCAGGCCTTGCCGCGCGTGCAGCGCATGTACCTGACCGAGGTCCACGGCCGCTTCGAGGGAGACGCCTGGTTCCCCGAGTTCGACGCGGCGGACTGGCAAGAGTCCTGGCGCGAGGATCATCCCGCCGACGCGCAGCATGCCTGCGCCTACAGCTTCGTCTGCCACGACCGGCGATGAGGCGGCTCGCCTGGCTGCTGTTGCTGGCCAGCGCCTGGGCCCAGGCAGAGCAGGGGCCAGCGACCATCCGCGAGATCGTCTTCGAGGGCAACGACACCACGCGCCCGCGCACCATGCTGCGCGAGATGGTCATTGCCCCTGGTGATCCGGCAGACCCCGAGCGGGTCGAACGCAGCCGCCAGGCAGTGCAGGACCTCGGCCTGTTCAAGGAAGTCAGCGTGCGTGAGGAGCCCGTGGAGGGCGGCGTGCGCTTGGTGTTCAAGGTCCGCGAGCGCTGGTACATCCTGCCGACGCCGCGCGTCGATGCCAAGGCCGGCGGCGAGTACAGCTACGGTGCGCAGTTGCAGTGGAACAACCTCTGGGGTCTGGACCACACGCTGCGCATGGTCTGGGAGCGCGAGGACAACAAGGAAGTCGGCGTCGGCCTGGAGACCAATCACAGCTTCGCCTACAACGCGCCGCAGGTCTTCGACAGCCCCTACAGCCTTGGCATCTCGGCCGGGCAGATACGCCGTCCCATCGAACTGCCGGGTGGCGGCAGCTACCAGGAGACCCTGAGGAACGTCGGGGTCGGCGTGGTCCGCAGCCTGTCCGATGGTCCGCCCAGCCAGGGCTGGAGTATCGGCGGCGGCCTGGGCTGGCTCGGCCAGGACACGGAAGGCGTGGGTGCGCCTGCACGCTACGGCAATGCCACGGCGCCGTTCGCCACGCTGGCCTACCGTGACCTGCACCTGAACATCTACAGCGAAGAGGGCGTGAGCTTCCGCACGTCGCTACAGGGTGCCGTCGATGGGGTTGCCTCGGACTATGGCTTCACCACCTGGAGCGGCCGCTATGCGCGCTACTGGCGGGTTGGCCAGACCGATCACCAGACCCTGCATTTCTTCAGCGACCTGGGCCTGCGTGTCGATGGCCCGCCGGAGAACGATGCCTTCTCCCTCGGGGGCAACGCTCTGCTGCGCGGCTACGACAAGGAATTCGTCGAGGGCGACGCCTATTGGCGCCTGGCCGGTGAGTTCGCGCGGCCGCTGCACTGGCGCTGGCTGCGCTGGGTGGTGATCGCGGAGGCCGGCAACGCCTATCCGGAGCCCCAGGACTTCAGCCTGGGCCGCATTTACGGCAGCCTGGGCCTGGCCCTGCGTTTTCGCATGAGCTGGTTCGTGAACCTGGAGATCGAGGCCGGCGTGGCCATGCCGGTGGGCGACGATGGTGGTGTTCGTTTCTTTGCGGGCCGGGTCTGAACTGCTATAAGAACCACCGTCATCCAACAACGATTCGGAGAACCCCATGGCAGACCTCAAGGCCGCCTTCGCCCAGGCGCAGATCGACGTCAAGACCATCACCAAGCGTCCCAGCAACGACGATTTCCTGGCCCTGTACTCGCTGTTCAAGCAGGCCAACGACGGCGACGTGAAGGGCAGCCGCCCCGGCATGCTCGACATGGTCGGCCGCGCCAAGTACGACGCCTGGGCCAAGCTCAAGGGCACGTCGGCGGACAAGGCCCAGCAGCAGTACATCGACAAGGTGGCTTCGCTGCTGAAGACTCACAAGTAAAGCCCCGAGCAGCGTGGAGGATCCCCATGCGAAGCATGGGGATTCTAGCGTAGCGAGTGGGCGGCGGGAGTTGGCTGATCCTGCAAGCAACACCCGGGTCTGGAGAAACAAGGCGGCCAATGGCCGCCTTGTTTGTTTCTGCAGTAACCGAACCGTTCATCCCGAGTGCCGCGAAGCGGTGTATCGAGGGACGCATTGCCGTCACACCCTCTCCCTGCATGCGGGGAGAGGGTGGGGGTGAGGGGCGAAGCTTTCGGCTAGAAGCCAAAGCGGTGGTGCCGGCGACTACGCCGGTCAGGCGCGGTGGCTCTCTGTTGGCTTATTTCGCCTAAGGGCGAGTTACTTTCTTTGCTTGTGCAAAGAAAGTAACCAAAGAAAGCACACCCTGGGCACGGACGGCCCCGCTGAAGCGGGGCAACCTGCGCGGTGGTCGGGCGCGACGGGTCGGGCCCACAGGCCATCCATGGCCTGAGGCCCCTCGGCCGGACATCCTGTCCGGCTCGACCC
>JBPOHT010000027.1:0-26235 GCA_052035235.1 Pseudomonadota bacterium
GGTTTCCAATGCCCTGAAGGATCTGCCGATCGCCTTGCGACCCAGCAGCTCAAAGGACGGGCACTACGACCTCTACTTCTGCCATCACCGCTTCGCGCACATCGACCTGCGCAAGGCGTAATGTGTATGGAGGGGGATGTTAGGAATGAGACAGGAAAAATAAGCCTCGAACCTAAAAAAGCCCCGAAGTCTCAATGAGATGAAGCAACCAAAAATAAACGGCCAAAACTGGCGTTGAGACACGAAAGTGCGGGCGCTCGCACACATTTGGTGGAAAAAAATACCGGGAAAATCTCCATTGAAAGCCGGTTAAATGGCGTGCTAAAGCCGATTCAATCCCCGGACAGGTAGCTGTCGAGCAGCGCCCCTATCTCTTCCCGACCTCGTTCGGAAATACCCATCGCCGGCCTGGGCGGCAGCGTCGATCCAGGGTGCCGGACGCTCCGAAAAACACCGCCACCGAACGCCAGGGCCTTCTTGTTTCGGGGCTTGATGGTGTGGGGGCGAGTCGTTCCGCCGTGGTGCTGGATGGCGGCGTATTCCTTGTTGCTGCCGATCCGGGCGTAGTCCGGGCCGGAGTCGGTGACGTAGCTGGCGGCCAGCTGGCCGCTGCGCTGCAGGATCTTCCCAGGCCAATAGCCCTCGGCCGTCCTCGCCTCGATGGTGCTGTTGGCCAGCTTCTGCCAGGGAATCCCGGTGGTGGGATCGGTCTCGGTCTCGAAGGCCTGCTCGGTCTCGTCTGCCAGCACCCCCTCGACGCCCGCCATCAGCTCGCTGGCGTTCTGGGAGAGGCGCCGGACACGCTCGAACCAGCGGTCCACGCCCGGCTTATCGATGCGAAATACCAGGGATTGAGACATCAAGCCTCCAGGCTTACCATGAGCGCACCCGGCGTCGGGATGCTCCCGAGCCCTTTCGACGGTCTCCCACTCCGCTGTGGGTGGGACCAATGACCGAGCATCGACTGATGAGGTCTAGCGGAGGTGCATCCTCTGTGCCGGGTCACCTCACTTTCTCCATGACGCGGCGCACCTGACGGTCCGCTGCGGCTTGGTTCGTCTCGAAGAGGGACAGCAGGTAGATCCGCTCCTGCTTCTGGTCCACCTTCACCGCGGCGCGGTATAGCCGCCCCTCCAGGGCCAGCAGGATGATCCGGCGATCCTCGGCCTTGTAGACCTCGCCCCCGTCAATGATCTTCTGCAGCTTCTGGTAGTCCAGGAGCCCGATATCCGGGTGCGCGGCGACGTGCTCGATCAGGGTCTGGGTCGATAGCAGCACCGTCTGGGACTTGGCGCCCAGCGCCTCGCGGGAGGCGTCGTCCAGGACCGCGACCGGATACTGCATCGAGGACTTGCCGTTGCGCGCCAGGCGGGCTCCCACCTCGCGGGGGCGCAGTTGGGGATCACGCTTCAGCTCGTCGTCGACCGACCGCTGCCAAATCCGGAACCAGCGGCCGAACTCGGGGCCGGTTACGACGCCCTCGGTGAACTGCCGGGCGGTGTCTGCCGGGTAGCGGTCGAGGTCCGGCATGTACGCATCCCTCGCCGGGTTGTAGTTCCAGCCGGGGTCCGTCCACATGACCATCGGCTTTCCCTTGGGGCCGAGCACGCGAATGCCCGTGATTGGCACCATGCGGATCTCGCCGGTACGCAGGTCCACGCCGGCCTCGGCCTGCCGCGTCACAATCCGGCCCTCCGACTGTTCTACCTCCAGGCCACGGTCAGCCAGGTTGCGGTCCGACAGCGCCCGCACGCGGCAGCGACAGTTGAAGCCGCAGGGTGGCCAGTGGGTGGCCCAGATGGGATCGTCCCAGCGGAACACCCGGCCATGCATGGCGGCGTGGTCCGGCCGGGTCTTCGCGTCCATCACCGCCACGTACTGGAAGTACGGCCGATGCTTGGCATTCTTCACGAACTGCTCATAGCGCCCGGCCATGTAGGCGGTCTGCAGGTTGGTCCTGTAGATCGTCTTCAGGCGCTGCGGGCTGCCGAGCTGGACGCGCTCGGCCGCGCCGTCCGGGCTCACCGAGAACTGCTTGCCCCACCAACCCTTCGCCTGCAGCACGGGCGTCAGCTGGTTCTCGAACCAGCGCTCCGTCTTGCCCTCTTTCAGCGACTGCTCCACAGCACCGCGGATATCCGCCATTACGTCCAGGCGAGTGACCTTGGCCACGGTGAACGCCCGGGCGTTCGCCTCCTGCCAGGTGTCCTGCCAGTTCCAACTGATCCGGTGCCCCTTCTGCTCGAAGTAGCGGATCGCCGCGGCCGGTGGCAGGCCGATCGCATAGGTCAGATCGACCGCTTCACCCATCGTTTTCTACCGTCGCATTCAGCCGACCGGCCACCGCACCCACGAAAATCACTCGGGCGAGCAGGTCTTGCAGTGCCCGGTCATCGAGCTTGGGGTACAGGTTCCCGAGATCCGCCAGCAAATCCGCCGGATCAACACCCTGCTTCACCCGCTCCATCAGCGGGCGCAGCAGCTGGGCCGAGATGCCCTGCAGCTCGGCCGACAAATCCACGTCGTCGATGGCGTCCTGGTCGGCGAACTGGCTGCCGCCGGTCTGGGCGAACTCGGCCGCGGCGGCGGCGATCAGGCCCGGGGGCGACAGGGCCGGCGGAGCCTTAGCCGCGGGCTGCATCTGATCCTCCGGATCGTTGGGGTCTGCCAGCACGATGGCCAGGTCCTTGGCCATCGCCTTACGGCTCGGATTGCCTCCCTTCTCCATGAAGATCCCGTAGACCTCGGCGCGGTCCTTCGAGCCTGCTTCTTCGCTCGCGAACTCATTGGTCGGCGGCTGGGCGCCCGGCACGTTGAACTTGGTGATCAGGCTGCAGAACTTGTCGAGCACAAAGGCGATGCTGTTGCGGTCGCCCTCGTTCACGTCGGCAGACCGGCCGCGGGCCGTCTCGGACGCCGCGCGCGACCCTGCACCCGGCTGCTCGGTGGACAGGGTCTGCGACGACAGCGCCTTGCTCATCTCGCCATTACAGGCCTCGATCAGCAGGTGCTGGGCCAGCTTGCCGCCGCTGCCGCCTGTGCCCTTGGCTTCGAGCAGCTCGATCGATTCGTCGTCGTAGACCACAGCGTAGGACGCTTCCAGCAGTTGCTCCAGCGCTTCCTCCAGCTCCGCCACCTCGGGCTCGCCAGTGCCACGCGGCACCTTGCCGACCGGGTACGGGATGCCGAAGCGCTCGCAGAACTTCACGAACCAGCGGTAGCCGGCCACCTTGAAGATCCAGGGCCACAGGCAGGACGACAGCAGCGCCACCCCATAGGGGTTGTCGTAGCTCGGCATATGCCGGTTCTGGAGGAAGTAGGCCTCCTCGGCCGGCACGCCGAACATGGGCTGTTCGCGAGTCAGCAGGCGCAGCTCGCCCTGGCTGCCATAGGTAAAGCGCCGGTTGGGGCGGTCCACCAGCTTCTCCGGCAGGATCAGGTCGCCGGAACGGGTCCAGACGATCTCGTGATACGAGCGCCCGCGGAAAGGCGCCCTGCCGATGTTCCAGATCGTGTCCGCCCAGGTCATGTCGGGCGCGGGAGCGCGGTCCAGCACCGAGCGGCAAATCTCGTAGGCCTTCTGATCCGGCACAGAGTTGCTGGCCGGGCTCAGCGTGTGGGTGAAGCGCTGCAGGTCGGCCCGGATCAGGCGCAGCTCGCCGATGACGTGGGCGTCGGCCTCGATCGCGTCGAACACGTCCTCCGATCGGCCGGACTTCCGGAGGATCGGGTCGGGGTTCGGCAGCACCGCCAACGTGGCGTAGAAGCGGGGATCAGTACCGCGGCCGGCAAGCTCGCCGGGGGTCGGAAGTGTGCTCATGAGGTCACCCTGGGAGCCGGAAACACGGCCCTGGAACTGGCTTTGAAATGTGCTTCAAGCACCTGCCATGGGTGCTTTGAGTTTTGGGAAACCACCACACCACCGTACTGAGCAGCCGGCCGGACACTACTTGGGAACTCACCACCGGTACGTGCCATGAAAGAACGCGAAGAAAGGAAGCAGCCAGCCACCAAGCCCAACTTCTGGGATCTCCTGCGCCTGTGGACCGCTGCAGACAAGATCAAGGAGGCGATCGAGTGGATCGTCGAGAACCTGCTGTAGCCGATCACGAGCCGTACCCCTGGAGCATTTCGGCCGACTCGCGCTTGCGCCGCCTGCGGCCGCCGCCAGGCGGCCGGGTGCCGCGCACGCCCTTGAGGGCGATCTGCCACAGCATCTCCACCGCGTCCGGACCGTCGTCGTGGCCGTCCGGCCACTGCTCGAACTGGTCGATCAGCGCCTTGTGGTTGCGGTTGAACAGGATCAGGCCGTTGGCCATGTGCGGCTGCAGGCTCTCGATGCGGAGATCTTTGTTCTCCGCCGTCTTGATGCCGCGAGCCGGCACCGGGATCTTGGCCTTGGCGGACCGCTTCACCAACTCGTCCTTCAGGAACTCCTGGAAGGCGGTGCTTTCCACGCCCCAGAGCTGGCAGCTGTACTCCTTCTGCAGCCGGATGATGTCCTCGATCTGCCGGTCCGGAACGCGCCGGGCCACGATGGCCTCCACCACGCTGAGCTTGCCCTCGTCGCGGTCCATGGCGCCCACCACCGTGGCCGCCGGGTCGTTGCGGTTGGAGCCCTTGCCCATCGACGGATCGTGGGCGCCGTAGTGGGTCCAGTTCTTCTTGACCAGGACGTAGTAGCGGATCGACCCCACGAAGGGGTGGCCTTCCGGGTCCACCGGGTTGTGCTGATGCTCGGTGTCGAACGCCTTGCGGTCCTCGGCGCGGAGCTTCATCAGCACCAGCAGCGGGCGCACCGAGGGCCAGCTCACCTTGGCGCCGGCCTCCATCTCCACCTGGTGCAGGCGGTGGAAGCCATCCGCCGCCACCTCGGAGTCGTTGAGGAAGATCTCTTCCCACTGGTCCCAGAGATCCATGCGGTCGGGCCAGGTGTGGATGCTGGGCCACAGGTGCGAGGTCGCCTTCCAGCGCGGATTCTTCACCGTGCGCAGGAACACCGCGTCCGGGTAGAGCACCGTGCCCACGTAGATCTGGCGCATCGAGCCGTCAGGCGGGCCGAGGTTGGCCACCACCTTACGCAGCCAGGCCTCGCGCTTGTCGCGCCACTCTTTCGACTTCACGTTCTCGTCGTTCTCGAAGTCGTCGATGAACACGAAGTCCGGGCGGTGGGCGCCAAAGCGGCGTCCGCGGATCTTCTTCCCGGCGCCGAACACCTCGATCATGATCCCGTTCACCGAGACCATCTTCGATACGTTCCAGATGCGCCCGCGGCCGCAGGCCTCGGGGAAGTCCTGGATCAGGCGCGGGTTCACCTCCAGCTCGGCCTTCACCGCATCGAGCATCATTTCCGCCTGTTCCTTGGCGTCCATGATCAGCGGCATGTAGTGGCTCAACCCGTAGCAGATCCGCCAGATCGCGTGGAGCTGGATCAGGATGGTGGACTTGCCCTCGCCGCGGGGCGCCGCCTCGGCGCACCGGGCGCCGGGGGTGTCCTGCATCATCACCGGCACCGTGTAGGCATGCAGCTGGAAGATCGACGGCGCCTTGGCGCTGTCGATGAAGTGCGGGAAGTAGGTCTCGCAGAAGAACTGGTAGTCGGTCCGGGCACGCTCGCGGCGCCGGGCGCTCGCGGCAGGGTTCACCTCGAAGCCCGCCACCTGGGCTTCGATCATGGCGCGCTGTTCCTGGCCGAGCAGGGCCAGCTCGGCCAGGAACTTCTTCCGCGTCAGCTTGCGGAACTCGATGGGCTTCACTCGTCGGCCTCGCCTGCGGCAGGGCCGAGGAACCTCGGCTCTCGGCGTGCCTTCCAGTCGCCAATCCCCTTCCAATAGCCGCCTGGGCACTGGAATTCGAGGCGCCCATTGTTCCGGTGACCGATGAACTCAACCCATCGGGCGAGGAAGGCCTCTGCGGCATCTTTCACCATGACAGGGCGCCCGTTGAGTGTCTCGATGCGGGCACGCCAGCGGCACCAGCTGGCGGCGTTGGCCGCAGCCAGCCCGATCTCGAACAGCACACAGCCGAAGACGAAGGCGATCAAGACCCAGACGCCAAGGCCGGTCAGGTAGATGACGGCATACAGGAGATCAGCCACGGCGATTCCACTTCCAGTGATTCCGCCAGAACACCACCCAAAGCCCCATGTTCATCGGCAGCAGGCCCCAGGCTTGCGCGGCGATGATCCACACCAGCCACAGCGCTTGGTTCACCAAGCCCACCGCCCAGGCATGACGGCTCTTGTTGCCGGCCAGCAGCGTCTGCCACAGGGTGATGACACTGAGGACGCAGGGGAGGAAGACCTTGATCAGTTCCAGAACGTCCATCAGCCGAACTCCGTCGCCAGCTCTTCGCCGAAAGGCTCGATGATCTCCACCAGCGCGGCCTGGTGCTGCGGGAAGTGCTCCATGCAGAACTTCACCAGCAGCTTGATCACGTCCATCCCCCAGGCGAGCTTGGCGATAGCCGGGTCCACGGCGCCGGAGGCCTTCACCGTCTTGGCGTAGGCATCCGCCAGGCGGCTGATCGCCTCGGCCTTCTCCACGGCGTCGAGCTTGTCGCCCTGGATGGCCGCCACCGTGGTCTTGAACAGGGGGATGAACTCCTCCAGCACCAGGCGCGTCAGCGCCTTCACGCCGCCATCACCCACGTCCTCGGCCTGCCGCGCACGGTCCCAATCGTCGCCGCGCTCCAGGGCCTGTTCCTTCCAGGACCGAGCGGTCGAATAGGAGATGTCCAATAGCGCAGCAGCCGCTTTGAGCGGCTGCCGGTCCACGACATAGCTGCGGCGCAGCTGCTTTCGCAGGTCGGGATCGTGAGCCATCAGGGGATACCCACAACCCTCTTGAGGAATTCCCAGCCCACGGCGACCACGGCGGACGCGCTGCCGCCCACCACGGCGCTGGACTTGTGGCTCTGGCCCTTCAAGCCCTCGATCTTCTCGTGCGCCTGGTTGGCGCGCTCCAGGGCCAGATCGGCGGTGTTCTTGACGCTCTTGATGTGGTTGCCTTGTTCATCCAGGCGCTGACCCACAGCAAGGTTCAGATCGTCCAGGCGGCGCGTGTTCGCGGCATGCTGGTCATCCATGCGTCGGTTGATCGACTCGTTCTGAGCCGCCAGCAGCTCGCGGATGCCCTGGAGGGTTCCCTTGATCTCCCCCACATCCTTAGCGAACTGTTCGTTTCCGGTGCTCACGTCTTCTGGTCCTGGCGGCATTCGCCCCTCGATGTCGCTTTGAAAGTGGTTTTAAAGGGCCAGGCCCAGCGCAGCTGCCAGTAACAGCCGGTTGAACCAGCTCTCCCAGGCGTGGGCGATGCTCTCGCGCCGCAGCTGCGTCTCGGCCTCGGCCCAGCGGCGGCCCAGGTGGTTGCTGAACTGCTCTTGGTCCTGCGCCTTGCTCAGCAGCGCGTTGTAGGCGCCCTGCAGCTCGTCGAAGCCCACCGAGCAGGCGCCGGCAATCTCCGTGTTCTTCTCGGCGATCTCGTCGCGGGCCAGCAGCTGCTCTGCCGCACGGGCGTCGAAGGTCACCAGGTCACCCGCCGGGCTCTCCAGCAGCTGCGCCACGGGGCGCGAGGGCAGCGGCGCCGGCTGCGCCATCTCCACCTCGGCCTGCTGCAGCTGCGCGAAGTAGCGCGACTCCGGCGGCTGCACCGGCGTCAGGCCGCAGCCCGCCAGCGCGAAGAGCACCAGAGCCAGGAGGATCAGGATCACCACGGGCAGGCCCACGCTGTGGTTGGCTTGGTAGGGGCAGCGGTTGCGGCTAGTCACGGTTCCACCTCCGGACGGTCTCCGCCGCGGTCGGGTGCCCGGCGGTCTCCAGCTTCTGGGCGATCACGTCCGCTTGCTGGCGGGCGGCCTTGGCGATGTCGGCCTGCTTGCCCATGCGGTCCATCGCTTGGTGCTGGCTTGTGATTTGGCGCTCCAGATCCGCGTAGGTGCCCGGCACGTTCTCCGGCAGATCGCTCGCACGCTTGGCGGCCTCGGCCCGTGCAAAGGCATGGCGGCGCTGCAGCACGAAGAGCGCGGCCAGCGACAGCAGGCCGATGATCCACAGGTGGGAGCGCAGCCAGGCGGCTGCAGCGCGAAGGCGGGCGATCACTGCGGCGGCTCCGGCGGCGATGCCTTGGGCTGGTCGATCAACCGGCCGAACATGCCCAGGATCACCAGGACGAACACCAGCGCCACGATGTATGGCGTCGGCACCTGGGCGCGCATGTCGTCGGGCACCGCGAGCCAAGCGCCGAGGATGGCCGTGGACAGGGCGCCGGCCTGCATCGAGAACCAGCGCCAGCAGTCGCGCCAGTCCGGCACCAGGGAAGGCTTCTTCACGATGGCCATCAGCCGTTCCCGAAGCCGCCCGCGCGGGCGACCTTGTCCACGTAGACCTGGTTCTCGAACAGGCTGGTGCCCGCCTGCTTGCGGGGCGAGCCGGCATTGAAGGCCGCGGCCACGCCGCGCCAGCCGTGTTCCTTCTGGAAGCGGCTCGAGAGCTTGGCGAGATGGCGGCAGCCGTACTCCACGCCCATGGCCGTGGAGCACAGCTGCGGGAAGTGGCCCTTCATGCCCAACTCGCGGGCCACGGCACCCATCACCTGCATCGGCCCCCAGCTGGCGGCCTGGCCCCACCACTCGGCATCGCGGTCACCCGCACCGGAGAGGAAGTCAGGGGGCGGCAGCTCGGAGGCGATCTCCAGTGCCGTGACGGGGCGGAACGGCCGGTTAAGCCGGACGTCCCAGAAGTAGCGGTATTTCGGCTCCGGGTTCCAGCCGAAGATGTCGCCGCCGCTCTCCACCTTGATGATGGCGAGGATCAACGGCAGCGGCAGGCCAAGCTGCTTGGCGAAGATCGCTGCGGAGAGGTGAAGCGGGCTGCTGAGCGCGGTGTCCATGGCGCGCAGCTTCGCGCGCGCGGGACACTAGGTCAGGGACTGAAATGTTTCACACAATCGCGCGACTAGGTCCCCATTTCAACGACATTGACTGTCCGGTACGACAGCCCCGTGCTTGCATACTCTTTGACAACCATTTCCAGATACAAATCATCTGGAAGATACTCGCCCAGATAGCAAAGCTCGGTTCCAACTGCTGTTAGAGGGTAGGCTCGAAGGTGGTGCTTTAAGAGAGGCTTGTCGCGGGTGAGAATGATGTCTCTTCCATGGTATCGATACCGAATGGATTTGCCTTCGGGTATGGCCTCGTCAATTTTCAGATGAATGCCACTGCCCGTCACGCCGGATATAACGCCCAGCGTTTCCATGTCGACTAGCTCTATGTAGTTCCAGCCAAGCTTGGTCATATCGTTGAAGTACAGAATTTTCATCCTGTTGATTGCCAGCCGCATTAGGCGAGATACCTGCTTAGCCTCGTCTGGACTGAGCATCTGCACGAAATGCATGGTGCGCCGGGAGAAAGTCCCCGGGGAGCGAATCTCACCGGCAAGTAATGCGCCCCATAGTTTTTGCAAGTTTTCTTCGGAGATATTCTCGGCTGCTCGCTTCCAGTTCTGAAGCCAATCCTCCTGGACCGACTTATCCGAGGAGGGCGAAGTGTCCTCTGATAGCAACTGGGCCGCATGAACCAGGGCCTGCGTCGCGTTGATATCCGCACGCATGCGCTCATGCACCATCGATTGCGTGATCGATGCCGCGAACTGCGAAATAGAGAGTGTTGGCTCGATTTTTATTTTTGCTGGAACCTGACTCTCCTGGCCAAGCCGTATTCCTGAGATGTAGTCACCGATGGAATTTTCGCCAGAACGGATTTTCAGCGCGTCGTACTGCGCCTGCGCCTCCACAAGGAGGCTCCGATAGCGTTGCTGCAATTCCTTCAATTCCTTCTTGTCTAGGACGCCTGAGTGCGGAAGGTACTGCCGAAGATTCAGCTTCTCAGCGACCTCTAGCACAGCTGGCAATGCAGAAATCATGGTCACTGCGCCTGATGGGTCTGGAATCATGAGGCCACTCCTACTTCTCGCCTTGGCTGTTTTTTTCGATGCATCCGCCTACTCAACAACAACGTGTGGATGTAACTCCTTCACCTCAAGGAATGTGGCACGAGGATTCTTCAGCGCCTCTAGGCACGCTGCATGTTCTTCCTTGGCAAACTTCCTTCTTTTTTCAGCTAGAGGGCCATCACCGCGCCCGGCTCGGGCTTCCTGGGCGATACCAAGCGTGTCCGAAGCAAACTCAGAGCACCCCCAAAAGTGGGCTTTCATGAGATCCGATGCCGGGAGGTTACGCCAGCGCTCCATGGCTTCGAGCAGAGGGGTTTCGACACTCGTGCGGCCTTTCCCCTCTCGCATCAGATCGCGCGCCGCTTCCGCCACCATTAGTTGCGATTCGGCTTCTTTTACAACCATGGCTTGCATCGCCTTTGTCCAGATGACGCGATGCTCTGTCGGTGGTGGGCTCTCCGCACCGTTCGCAACCTCAGTCCGCAAGGGTTGAGCTGACGCAATGCCGGCTGCCAGAAGCACGCCGCCGAGCAGCGTGGCGCCTTTGACCCTACCGAAGCCCACGATTCCGCTCTCTGCCGTGGCGCACAACATTGCCAATGATCTCGATGCCGTTGCCGATTAAGCCCTCCTTGACGGTGAAGGGCGGGTGTTCGTCCGCGTTCTTGCTATACACCTCGATTAGAGACTGAGGCTCGGCCGGCAGGCGGCGAAGGTACTTGCAAATGAATTCCTCCCCGATCTGCACCACGTAAATCTCGCCACTGCGAATCTGGCGGTCGCTTGCATTCACGAGGATCACATCTCCGTCGCAGATCTCCGGAAACTGAGAGTTGCCGATGATGGATGCCTCGAAAAGGTCTGCGTCGAGCAAGCCTCGCTCGGCGAGGTAATCGCGGCGGTAGGCGTTGAACTTCTTGGGCGGCCTATTGAAGACGACAACACGGCCTCCTCCAGCTCCGATTTCGACATCGTAGAAAGGGACCCAACGGTAATCGGACGGGTTTACCAGGAATTCCTTCCCCCCGACCTGCACGCTGACATGGGCAGTGAAGCCAAGCGGTGCTGACCTGCTGGCGTCGAAGAGCTGCGGCCCCTGGTCCTTGCGGCCGACGGTCACGTAGAGCGGGTCCACGCCGATATCGGCGAGCGCCGCCAGCTCCGGTGCTGGGATCAGGCCGCTTTTGAACCAGTTGTACAGGGTGGCCCTGGAGGCGCGGATCACGTCCTCGGCCTTGCCCACTCCTCCAATACGTTTGACCTCTTCCTCTAGGCGAATGCCTATCGGGTTAGACGGACCCTTGATTTCGTCAATCTCATTGGACATACTCTGTCTAACCCGGTTTACAAATGAACCAAAAATCTAATGAGCAAGAAATCGGTAACAGCCCGCATCTACCTTGCTGGATCAAGCCCAAGCGAAATCGCTGTGGCGTTGGACATCACGCGTTCTGCCGTCAGCCGCGTCATCCATGGGAGGGGCACTAGCGAGCGCGTCGCTACGCACATCGCTGCCCTCTTGGACTCCGCTCCCTCGCGGCTATGGCCTGGCAAGTACCAAAGCCAGCCTCGGCGTTCGACATAACTGTATCCCGAGTCCACGCCCATGTCGCCGGCAAAAACCAAGCGAGTTATTTCCAGCAACCAGGGGGACCTGTTCCCTGGCCTGGATCAGCCGCCGGTCATCCACCGCCCCAATGCGCCGGATTTGACCGTTGCCGCCGCGTTCCTGGGCATGGTGGACGCCGCCATGCGTCGGGCCGCCTCCAGCCGCAACCTCAGCCGCGCCCGGATCGCCGACCGCATGAACCAGGCCCTGCCTGGGGTGAAGAAGGCCATCACGGAGCGGATGGTGAACAGCTGGATGGCTGACTCCAAGGAGTTCCACAAGCTGCCTGCCGAGTACCTGCCGGCGTTCTGCTGGGCCGTGGAGGACGACAGCGCTATGCACGTCCTGGTCAACGCCCTCGGCTGCGAGATGGTCGATGCCGAGGCGCTCGCCGCCAAGCAGATCGGTGAGCACACGGTGGAGATCGCCGTCCGGCGCCGCCACGTCGCCCTGCTCACTCGGAAGCTCGGCCGATGACTCGCCGCCGCTCCCGCCGCCGGCTCCTGCCGCGCGCCACCACCAAGGCCCTGATGCGCCGGGTCTGCAATTTCGCGACAGCCCCTCACGTCGATCCGCTCGACGCCGAGGCCCTGCTCGCGCTGCTCCTCCGACCAGCCCTGCAGTGGGCTGGTTGCCAACTCCCCGGCCGCGACGGTGGCCGGGGCTTTTTAACCCCTTCAGAGCCGTTCCGAGAGGACCATGAGCACTACTAAAGACACCGAAAAGCGTGTGCGGGCGCCCGCACACGGCGAGAAAGATTCTCATTTGGGAGTTGTGCGGGCGCCCGCACACCGTGAGAATCATTCTCAATTGGCGATGCCCGCACAGCTCCAGAGCTACCTGGAGCAGACCCTGGGCCGCTTCGAGTCCATCACCGGCGACCCCGAGTCCCTGTGGGCGGCGGGCCAGCGCGGCCTGCAGATGGAGACGGCGGGCAAGATCCTGGCCGGGCGTGCCTTCAAAGAACTGCGTGAGACCCTGGAGCCGGGCCTATTCAGCGCCGAGCTGGCGCAGCGCCTGATCGCGCGCCGCACCGCCTACGACGCCATCGAGGTCTACGAGCTGTTTGCGGCCCTGCCGGATATCGGCGTGGTCCAGGCCATGGCGCAGCTGGGCATCACCAAGGCCATGGCCATCAAGGCCTGGGACAAGAAAGAGCAGCTGGCCCTGGCCAGCGGCAAGGCGGTGCGCGGTATCACCCTGGACGCCGCGGTGGAACTGTCCACCCGCGAGTTCGAGCAGAAGATCCGCGACCCCGAGTTGGTGAAGGCGGACAAGAAGATCGCCGCGCTGGAAGCGACCAAGGAAGGCCTGCAGGCCGAGGTCAAGGAACTCAAGGGCCAGATTCGCCACCGCTACGAGACGCTGAACATGCCGGAGTTCGCGGCCCGCGCGCGGCAGGAAGGCGTGGCCCTGGCGGAGCAGATCACGCTCTCGCTCACCGCCATGGAAGACCTGGTGCGGGACCACCTGATCGACAACAAGGAGGCCAAGCAATTCCCGGACTGGAAGAACCGCGCCGCCGGCACCGTCTTCCACGCCGCATTGTCGTCGCAGGCGCGGCTCCAGGCGCTGCTGGAGCGCATGCAGGAGGAGTTCGGCGACACGGTCACCGGCAAGCTGGACTTCGAGTTCACGCTGAGCAAGGGCGAGGCGGAGATCGCCAAGGACGCCCTGGGTGTCATCCAGAAGCGACACACGGATCTGGCCCACAACCGTGAGGCCGACCGCAAGAACCAGAAGGGTGGCCGCGGCCGCCCGATGGATAAGAGGACCGTGGCATGAATGCCGCGCTCCAGCTGCACCAGCCGACGCCGCTGGCACCGCTGATCACCGATCCGCTGTCGCTGCTGACGGACAGCCAGCGCAGCGAAGCCATGCGTATCGAAGCGCTGATCATGCCAGCCATTAAGAAGGTGCACGGGAGCGGGCTCAGCATCCGCGCTGCAGCGGACTGGCTGTGGAAGACGCATAAGTGCGAGCTGCAGTGCAGCGAGAGCACCGCCCGCCGCTGGCTGTATGCCTACATCCAGGATGGAGGCTTGGTCGCGCTGGCGCCCAAGTACACCGGCCGCGTCCGCAAGGATGGCGGCTGGGAAGCCCGCGCGCTGCACTACCGCCGCCTGCCCAGCTGCGCCAGCTACGCCACCATCGCCGACTGGCTGGTGGAGGACGATGGGTTCGATCCGGCGGATGCGAGCCCCGACCGGGTGCAGCGCTACCTGGAATCGCTGCCCAAGCACCTGACCGACTTCCACGGTGACCGCGTTGGTCACCACTACCGCCGCCTCAACCTGACGCCCAAGAAGATCCGCGACCGCTTCGTGGTGCCGGTGGGCATGCTCTACCAGGGCGACGGTCACTCGCTGCACTACTACGTGCGCCATCCGAACAGCGGACGCCACTGCACGCCCGAGCTGACGCCCTGGATGGACATCGGCAGCCGCTACATCACCGGCTTCTGGCTGGGCTACAGCGAAAGCGCGGTGCAGACCCTCTACTCGCTGTCGCACGCCCTGGTCAGCCACAACCATGCGCCGGCCCTGCTGCACGTCGATCCGGGCAGCGGCTTCAAGAACAAGGCGATGTGTGATGCCGTCGCCGGCTTCTGCCCGCGCATCGGTGCGGACTTCATGACCGCGCTGCCGGGCAACGCTCCGGGCAAGGGCGATATCGAAGGCTGGTTCCGCTGGTTTGAAGAGCGCCACGGCAAGAAGCAGTCCAGCTACAAGGGCAAGGAGGTTGCGCAGGAGTTCCTCCGTAACCTGGAGAAGCGCATCGAGCGTGGCGACATGTATGTGCCGTACTGGGAAGAGGCGCTGGAAGGCATCCGCGGCTACATCACCCGCTACAACGAGAAGAACCAGGAGGCCCTGGGCAAAGTGAGTCCGGCCAAGCTCTGGGAGCGCCTGGAGCGCCACGAGTTGCACATCCCGGCCAACGTCCTGGTCCGCCCGCGCGAGATCCGCACCGCCCAGAGCTACTGCGTGGGTATCTTCAAGCGCGTGTATCGCGCCGATGAACTGAAGGCCTACGAGGGCATGAAGGTCCAGGTCGAATACGACCTTCACAACGACGCCGTGGTCTGGCTCTACGACATCAAGGGTCGCTTCATCGCCCAGGCCGTGAAGGTGAAGGACACGCCGTTCCTCTCGCAGAGCCGCGTCGAGGACCTGGCGATCAAGCAGCGGGATGCCGCCATCGGCCGCCTGGAGCGCAAGGCCGACATCATCCGTGCCAACCACAACCGGCCCATCACGGCCGCCAGCATGGTCGATCAGCTGGAGGGCAACGCCTCGCCCGAGCTGCCGTACCAGGCGCCGGCCCGTGGGCAGCCCTCGCGCCCGGCCGAGGTCATCGACATGGATGCGGTGCGCGCCGAGATCCGCGAGTCCGAGCGCGCCGCCGAGAACCCCGCGCAGCGCTTCGGGCGCTGGTTGTCGCTGCGGGCCTGCATCCAGGCCGGCGAGCAGCTCGGCCAGGACGATCAAGAGTGGTTCCAGATCTACGGCACCAGTGCCGAGTGTTTGGGACACCTCGACGTGTACGAGGCCTTCGGCACGGTGCCGGGCCTCGCAAATGCAAAGGGCTCCGCACCAACGGAGCCCTCTGCGAGTACCTCTGAAACCACCTGGGAGTCCTGATTATGCGAAGCAAGATCGTGCCCGTCAAAAACATCGGCCGCCTCACGGGATCGGCCCGCGCCCTGACCAACCGTGCCCCTGGCGCCCCCGGCATGGGCTTGGTGGTCGGACTGGCTGGCGTCGGCAAGAGCAAGACCATCGCATGGCTGACCAATCGCCCGGAGTTCCCCAGCGTCTTCCTGCGGGCCTTCGCCACGTCCACCCCGGCGTCGATGCTGACCACGCTCTGCGAGGAGCTGCGCGTCCATCCGGGCGGCAGCAACGCCCTGATGGTCAAGCGCCTGTGCGAGAAGCTGACGCAGACGGAGAAGCCGCCCAGCATCTTTATCGATGAGGCGGACTACATCGTGGACAGCAAGCGCCTGATCAACACGTTCCGCGATCTCCACGACATGACCGACGCTCCGGTGGTCCTGATCGGCGAGCCCGGCATCGAGGCCCGGCTGCAGCACATGCACCGCATGACCAGCCGCATCGCCGAGCACGTCATCTTCGAGCCGCTGGATCTCCAGGACATGGCCCTGGCCGCAGCGGAGCTGTGCGAGGTCACCATCGCCGAGGACTTGGTGGCCCACATCCACGCCGCCACCAAGGGCAACTTCCGCATGGCCGTGGTCGCCATGGGCCGCATTGAGCAGCAGGCCAGGGCGCGCGGCCTGGCCACGATCTCGCTCGACCAGTGGGCGGGCACCAAGCGCCAGCTCTTCACCGGCGAAGCCCACCCGACCGCCAAGGCCGCCTGATGGTCCCCCGCATCTCACCCCCCGCCGACTCCGAGCGCCAGCGCATGTGGAACACCATGCGCCAGCTCCGCAAGGGCTTCACCACGGCCGACCTGGAAGCCACGGCAGACGTGTCGAAGAACCACGCGCAGCGTTTCGTCATGGCGCTGGTGGACGCCCTGTACGTCGTGCTGGTTACCCCGGCCGGCCGCGGCCGGAATGGCCCGCGCGCAATCTACCGGCTGGTGCGCAATACCGGCCCGGTCGCTCCGCGGATCACCGAGCAGGGCATCCTGGACAACAACCTGATCAGCCCGTACTCGCTGCCGCCGCACAAGCGGGTGACCAAGCACGGGCACGCCTTCCTCAAGGCGCTGCGCGAGCTGGTGGACGCCGTCTCGCAGGGGCCGAACTCCAAGGCCCTCCGCGCGGCGCTGCAGCAGGGCCGTGACGTTCTCCATGCCTACGAGGAGGACGCCTGATGCAGGAGACCTGGCTTGAAGTCCTGCGCACCGCCTGCAAGGCGAAGGGGCAGCGCGTGGTGGCCACCATGATCGGCTACTCGGATGCGGTCGTCAGCGCCGTCCTGGCCGGCAAGTACAAGGGCAACCTGAAGGCCGTTCAAAGCGCCGTCGAAGGCGCCCTGCAGGGCGTCACTGTCGAGTGCCCGGTGGTCGGCGATCTGCCGCGGCAGCGCTGCGTCGAGCTGCAGCGCGCACCCCGCAGCACCGCCAACCCCACGGCGGTCCAGCTGCACCGGGCCTGCCGCGGTGGTTGCCCTCACTCCCTGATCGCCAAGGAGTAGCGCATGCACATCCAAATCCAACCCATCCCCGTGGCGCCCGTTGAGCGCATCGGCGAGTGCGACCTCTGCGGCCTGGTGGATCACCACCTGGTGCTGGACGCCTGCCCGAGCTGCAACCAGGGCCACAACCTGCTGCCGGCGCCCGCCGCGCCCAGCATCCCCGATCAGGAGATCGTATGAACCTGCTCCACACCGCTAGCACCGATCAGTCGATGCTGGTACTCAACCGCCGCACCCAGTCCCGCCTGGATGACGTGAACGACGCCACCCGCGCCCTGCGCACCTTCGGCGTCAAGGTCATCCGCCAGAACATGCGTCTGGGCAGCAACAAGCGCCCGCTGCTGCAGCTGCAGCAGGGCACCGAAGAGCTGCGCGCCGAGCTGCTGCACATCGTCAACGGCATCGGCGACACCGGTCCCCAGGTCATGGGTCAGTTCATGAACGTGGATGTCTGCTTCCCGCTGCTGATGAAGGTGGCCGGATGAAGACCGACTTCAGCACCCTGGCTTGCGACATCCATGAGCTGGTCACCCGCGAAGGCTCCCTGGACGTGGACACCATCCGCGAGCGCCTGACGGTGGCCAGCGCCAATCGCTACCACGCCGCCCTGCGCGAGCTGCAGGTGGCCCGCATGGTCTTTCGCTCCGGCGGCGTCATCCGCCTGTCGGGCGACCACGCCGAGCGCCCCAGCACCCTCCACCAGGCCCGCCGTGTTGCCCGCGTGGCAAGGGCGGCGGCATGAGCACGGTCAAGGCAACGCCGTACTACCTGTTCACGCGCGAGCAGCTGCTGGGCGCGCTGGAGGCGTATACCGATCGCTATGTAGCGGAGAGCGGCACCACCGAAAGCGAAAAGCTGGTCGCATTCGAGATTCGCGGGTGCGTGCTGAACTTCCTGGGCAGCCCGGAGGCGATTGAGCGCGGCTTGCTGGTGAATCCGAAGCCGATCTCGGTCGGGGAGAACGCGGTATGACGGCCGTAACCGCTCCTGAGGACAGCCCCATCCTGTTCACGAGCGAGATGGTGGCCGGTCTGCGCCTGGAAGCTGCGCGCCCTGGTCAAGGCAAGAACAAGTCGCGTCGGCCGATCAAGGCGCCGACCACCACCGGCCGCTTCCTGCTGAGCTTCAATCACGGCGTGCCCGAGTTCAACTTCGGTCCGGATGACCGCAAGCCGAGTGGCGATCTCCGCTGGCATCGCTGCCCCTTTGGTAAGCCGGGCGATCTGGTCTGGGTGCGCGAGACCCACTGCACTGACAATGGCATCGTAGGTTCGAGTCGCGTCCTATATCGCTCGGACTGCGACTGGAAGCCTCCCGGAGCGAAGTGGACGCCGGCCATCCACATGCCTCGCTGGGTGTCTCGCCTGACCCTGCGCCTCACCGACGTGCGAGTGGAGCGGCTGGAGGACATCTCGATCAACGACGCGCTCCGCGAGATGGCGCTGACGCCGGAGTCTGCCGCAGCGGCCAAGGGCGAGTCCTGGGACCCTCTCGACGCTTTCGACGATCTGTGGGATGCAACCTACGGGCAGGGCGCCGCCCGTGCGAATCCCTGGGTCTGGGCTCTCACCTTCGAAGTGATCGAGCGCAACATCGATCAGGTGCAGCGGACGGTGGCGGCATGAGCACCGCCGACCGCGACAGCATCATCCGCAAGGTAAAGAAGTGCCTGCGGCTGTCGGCCAGTGCGAACGAGCACGAGGCCGCGGCGGCGCTGCGCCAGGCGCGCGCCCTGATGAACGAGCACGGCCTCACCGAGGACGAGATCCTCGCAGCCGGCGCTACCGAAGCCCTCGGCAAGTCGGGCTCCTCCCGCAAACCCCCGAACTGGGAGGCGCGCCTGGCGGGCATCGTCAGCGCCGCCTTCGGGTGCGAGATGATCTTCGTGCCGAGCTACTTCGGTGGTGCCGGCAACTACGCCTTCATCGGCTGCGGCGGCGCGGCGGAGATCGCCCAGCACGCCTATATCGTGCTGGTTCGCCGGTGCCGGAAGGCACGCACCGAGTACATCGCCAGGAAGCTGAAGCGCTGCGGGCCGGCGAGCCGGACGGCCAGGGCTGATGTGTACTGCCTCGCCTGGGTCTGTGCCGTCGAGGCGAACGTCAAGGCCTTCGCCAAGACGCCGGCCGAGGCCCAGGCCATTGAGGCCTACGTCAATCAGCACTTCGGGGAGACGCAGACCTTCACTCCGCTCAATAGGACGCAGAAGGCTCTGAAGCCGCGCACCGCGGGCGACTGGATCGCCGGCCAGCAGGATGGCCAGGACGTGACGCTGCAGAACCCGATCGCCACCCGCGAGCGTGATGCGCTGCCTGGGAGCCAGGCATGAGCACCCACAAGTGCCCGATCTCCGGCTGCACCTGGCAGGTGCCGCATGACCGCCTCATGTGCCTGACCCACTGGAAGCTGGTGCCCAAGTACACGCAGCGCCAGGTCACCGTGGAGTGGAATGCCGTGCGGTCCGCCAAGACCTCGCAGGTTCGCTTGGCCGCCATCGTGCGGCACCGCGATGCGATGCGCGCGGCCATCGAATCGATCAGCCACCTGGCGCCCGTACTGTGATGACCCGGCAAGCTACTCAAGGGCTACGGCTCGTTTCGGCGGCGGCGCTTCTTCAGACCTGGCTCCCGCGGCCGGAAGGCTTGGGAGTCAGCGAGCATCCTGACGAGCAGCAGCAGGGTAATGGGATCGATCTGAACAGCAATGTCGGCGATGAGCATGAATGGTCTCTTTCGGGTTTCCGACGCCCATTCAATACCATTCTTTCCAGCGGTCAATCTCGGGCCGACTTCGGCATCACCGTAGATCACCGTAGATCACGGTGGACAACGGAGCTTCATCGGGTCGCCGGTTGTCCGCGCAGCCAATCGTCCGTTTGGGGCGCGGAGGGCACCTCATGAACCTGACCTGTCCCGACTGCGGGTTCCATGCGCCGCTGGTGGCCTACACCGCCGACGAAGATGGCCGCCGCATCGCCGCCCTGGTCGCGCAGCTGCCCAAGGGCGTCGGCATGCCGGCGCTGGCCTACATCAACCTGTTCGCTCCGGCCAAGCGCAAGCTGACCATGGCGCGTGCCCGCAAGCTCCTGGAAGAGCTGGTGCCGGACATCGAGCGCGGAGCCATCGAGCGCAAGGGCCGGCACTGGCTGGCTCCGGTGTCCGTGTGGCTGCAAGCCTTCGAGTACATGCAGACGCCCCGCGCCTCGGTGACCCTGCCGCTCAAGTCCCACGGCTACCTCTATGAGGTGATCGTCGGGATCGTGGAGCGCGGCGAGGCGGTGGCAGAGAACGCCACCGAGCTGCAGCGCCGCAATGGCCAGCGCCAGGGCGCCACCTCGGCCGCGGCGGTCCTGGGCGACAGGCTCCCGCAGATCGACCAGGACGAGCTGCGGCAAAGGCATGCCCGGCAACTGGCCGCCACCTTGATCAGCCGGATCGACGAGGACCGGCGCCGCAAGCTGCCGGTCCGCGACCTGGCCGGCTACGCCCAGGACTACCGCGAGACCTTCGGGGATGCCGTGGTCGATGCGGCCCTCCGCGAGGCCCAGGCCCGCCTGGAGGCCGCGTGAGCCGGTCCCAACCCTCAATTTCCAAAGTCCCCGGAAACGGCCCTAGAAGCCGTTTTGCGGGGGTGGGGTGCTCCACTGCTCGCTGCAGCTGGCCCCTCGCCGTTTTTGAAGCGGTTTTGAAGCGGTTTTCGGGGCCTGCCGGCCCCATCCGCAGCCGCACTTTCCCGAAAACCCCGCTTTCACCCCAGTTCCACCAGGAGTAACCATGTCCAAGTCCAACCTCAAGACCAAGCCCGCCGCCAAGCCCCGCCGCGCCGTGAAGCTCAAGCCAGCCGACCAGGTGCCCGCCGGCATGTGGCAGGACGCCCAGGGCCGCTTCGTGCCCGAAGAGACCATCAAGCCCATCGACCGCCTGCGGCATGACGTGGTGGTCGATCTGATCAAGAACGCCAAGATCAAGTCGGCTGAGATCGCCGCCTTCAAGGCCGACACCTTCGGCGTGATCGCCGGCTTCCTGGAGATGAGCTTCAAGGAATACAACGTCAAGGCCGGCGGCGACAAAGGCAACGTCACCCTGGTGTCCTTCGACGGCCGCTACAAGATCATCCGTGCGAACCAGGACTCCATCACCTACGACGAGCGCATGTTCGCCGCCAAGGAGCTGATCGACCAGTGCATCCTGGACTGGAGCCAGGGCAGCCGCCCGGAGATCCAGGCGCTGGTCAACGACGCCTTCCAGGTCGATAAGACCGGCAAGATCAACATCGCACGCGTCCTGGGCCTGAAGCGCCTGAACATCGACGACAAGCGCTGGAAGAAGGCAATGCAGGCAATCACCGACAGCCTGCAGGTCGCCTTCTCCAAGATGTACGTGCGGTTCTACGAGCGCGACGACGCGACCGGCGAGTACAAGCCGATCGTGCTCGATGTGGCGGCGGCATAGGAGCTGCCATGTCCGAGCAACTCCAAACCCTGAAGGAAGCCCAGGCGGTGATCGCCGATCTGAAGCCCATCGACCAGGACCTGGTGAAGGCCTGCGCCGAGCAGTTCCGCGCCATTCTCGACACGGAGGGGGAGTTCGCCGTTATGGCGTTCGCCCTGGTCGGGGCGGAGATCGCGGCGGCGGCGCGATTCCGCTGGGCCACCGGCCCCGTGGCTGCGGCCAAAGACCTGGACACCCTGGCCATCGTTGGCTTCCGGGCTCGCCGCGGTAAAGGTGCCTGGGTCTACGTCGATGACCGCGGCCCCGACAGCTTCGAGATCCAGGAGTGCGAAATCCAAAACGTCTATGCAGGCGGCGCCGCCTATGGTCGGTGGCCGGAGGTCATCACCTGGACCGCGGCCAGTCGATCCCTGCCCGACAGCGACACCACCGTGCTGCTGGACATGCCGGATGCTGATGAGCCGGTCTGGCCGGGCTATCACGATGGCCAGCGCTGGCTGCTGGCGGACGGCATGCACGCTCCACGGGTGCGGGCTTGGGCTGACCTCCCTGGCGGCCTCAACCGCGCACCGAGCGCCCCGGTGCGGCAGTGAACCAAGCCCAGCTCATGCGCCTCATCAACGTCGGCCGCGGCCAGCTGAAGTGGGACGAGGATCTGTATCGCCAGACCCTGTCCCGCTTCGGCGGCAAGGCCGATGCGGACGGGCGCGTGTCGCTGAAGTCGTTGAGCGTGAGCCAGATGCAGCAGCTGCTGGAGCACATGCGCAAGGCCGGGTTCAAGAACCAGGTGCCCAAGGCGCCGCGCAACCTCAAGGTCCGCAGCCGGGCCGAGCTGACGAAGATCGAGGCGCTGCTGGCCGATGCCGGCCGGCCCTGGGAGTACGGCAAGGCCCTGGCGCAGCGCATGTACAAGAAGAGCGCCCTGGAGTTCTGCTCGCCCGGTGAACTGGCCGGCATCGTGGCCGCCCTGGACAAGGACGCCATCAAGCGCCACGCCGCCGAGCTGCAGGAGCTGTTCGGGGAGCGCTGGGAGTCCAGGGCGAATGAGATCGCCACCCTGCTGTTCGGCTTCGACGGCCAGCACCGCAACATCGGCAGCTACAGCCAGCCCATGTCCCAGGTGCTGCGCTGGTGGCGCGGTGAGGTGGAGGCCTACTGCGAGCGCCCGGTGAATCCCGACAAGCCGCAGTGCTGCATGGCCTGCTTCCAGCTGACGGTGGCGAACCGCCCGTGAGCCACGTCCAGGACATGCCCGACCTCCAGCTGCCGCCGCAGTTCACGCGGCTGCGGCGGTTGCTGCGCGTCCTGGGCGGCCCCATCACCCTGCAGCTGCTGCGCAGCCACGGCGGGCGCTTCCTGTCGGTGCCCAAGGGCGTGGATAGCGACCTGGTCGCGGAGATCGGCGCCGACAACGTGGCCAAACTCCGCGCCGAATTTGGCGGCGGCGAGCGGATCATGATGCCGATGCCAGACAAGATTGAGGCGAAGATCCGTAACGCCGCCATCTGGGTGGAGATGGATGCCGGCATCTCGGCAGCGGATCAGGCCAGCCGCTATCATCTGACCACGCGCCAGGTCATCAACATCCGCAACCTGCGCCGGCATCCGGCCGAGCCGGAGCCCGACTCCCCACAGTCGGCCATGCCCTTCTGAAAGCCCGCTTCAAGCGGGCTTTTTGCTGTGTGAAATTCTTCAGTCCCTGACGCCACGCGCGCGCGGCCCGAAACTGCGGGCCATGACGAAACGCGCTAGCAATTTCCGGAAGAGCATCTCCGACTGGGTCCAGATCTTCGCGACCGGTAAGCACACCGACTCGAAGGGCAAGACCAAGGAATGGACGACGTCCGATCTGGACCAGATGGTCTCGAACCACAGCGCCCAGGACCTGGCGCCGATGGTCATCGGCCACCCGAAGCACGATGCCCCCGCCTGGGGCTGGATCGGAGCGCTGAAGCGTGAGGGAGATGCTCTCTTCGC
Source organism: Pseudomonadota bacterium (assembly GCA_052035235.1). GTDB lineage: Bacteria > Pseudomonadota > Gammaproteobacteria > Nevskiales > Nevskiaceae > Solimonas_A. Next base: position 23,161 of record JBPOHT010000027.1, read on the forward strand.
CAAGTTCGACAACGTCCACGACAAGTTCGTGGAGTGGGGCGAGGCCGGCCACATCCACAACCGCAGCGTGAAGATCGTCCCGACGCCGAAGGGCTTCCGCGTGGGGCACATCGGCTTCCTCGGCGCCATGCCGCCGGCTGTCGAGGGCATGCAGGCGCTGGAGTTCGCGGCCGACGAGGGCGAGACCTACGAGTTTGGCTGGCAGGAAGGCTATCGCTTGTCCCTGATCGCCCGCTTCATGCGCCGCTTCCGCGACTGGGCGCTGGTCAAGCACGGCCAGGAAGACGCCGACGCCCTGGTTCCCAACTACGACATCGAGGAGCTGGAGCGCATGGTGGCCGAAGAGAAGGCCGAGCCCGAGAAGCGCCCTAGCACCTTCACCCAACCCCAGAATCCGGAGACCGCCGTGTCCACGTTCACGCAGCAGCAGATCGACGAAGCCGTCGCCAACGCCCGCAAGGAAGAGCAGGAGAAGCACAACGCGACCCAGCTCAAGCTGCGCGCCGCCGAGTTTGCCGGCCACCTGGCCAACAACCGCGCCTTCGTCACCAGCATCTCGGTGGACGCTAAGGGCCAGGTGCGCCTGACCCCGGCCCAGGCCCAGGGCTGGGCCGAGTGCCTGACCTTCGCCCAGTTGCAGGAGGGCAGTGCGTCCGAGTTCACCTTCACGGCCGAGGACAAGAGCCAGCAGAAGCTCAACGTCTACGAGTTCCTCAAGGGCAAGCTCAGCGACATGCCGGTGCAGCTGCAGCTCAACAAGGAGCAGGTGCAGCGCGGCGACAAGGTGGACGTCGCCGACGCCGCGGCGCTGGAGAAGGCAGCCAGCGAGTTCATGGCCTCCGAGGCCGCAGCCGGCCGCGAGATCTCCATCGCGCAGGCCGTTTCCCACATTAAGGCCCAGCACGCCTAGCGCGCTGCGCAATCCCACACAGGAACTGACATGTCCGAGTTTTCCAAGAATTACGTCGCGGGTGGCGCGATCACCAAGTACCGCCTGGCCAAGTTCGGCGCTGCCGACCGCGCTGCCGTCCAGGCCTCCGCCGCCACGGACGCCCTGATCGGCGTCAACGCCGAGCTGGACGTGGTCCAGGGCGAGCGCGTGGACATTGTCCGCAGTGGCTTCGCCCCGGTGCAGTACGGCGGCAACGTCACCCGTGGCGACCCGCTGACCTCCGACGCGAACGGTAAGGCGATCAGGGCCAACCCGGCCGCCGGCACCCGCATGTCGATCGCCGGCTACGCCGAGGTCAGCGCGGTGGACGGCGACATCGAGCTGATGCTCGTCGCCCCTGGCTTCATCACCACCCCGGCCGCCTAAGCCGGTATCCCTAATCCCCTGGAGCAATACATGCGCAATATCCTGACCTCGAAGTGGACCATGCTGGCGATGCTGCTCGCCGTTGGCGCCTGCATGCACTTCGGCCTGATCGCCGACCCCGGCCACGCCGTGTTCGGCCTGGCGGCACTGTCCACCGCGCCGTTCACGGTGAACCCCGAGCTGACGGCCGTCGCGGTCGGCTTCAAGAACACCGAGGACTCCCTGATCGCGGACGAGGTGCTGCCGCGGGTGGATACGGCGGAGTCCTTTGCCTGGACGAAGTACGACACGGCTGAGCAGTTCACCGTCCCTGACGCCAAGGTCGGCCGCAAGAGCGAGCCGAACCAGGTGACCTTCACCAGCGAGCAGGTCGCCGACAAGGTTGAGGACTTCGGTCTGGACGACTTTGTTCCGCAGCGTGACATGGACGTGTGGGCGGCGATGCCCAAGCCGGCGAGCGGCGGTCCGGTGAGCCCCGAGATGGTCGCCACCATGGGTCTCACCAACCTGATCGTGCTGGGCCGCGAGGTTCGCGCTGCCAGCGTGGTGTTCAACCCGGCGAACTACGAGGTCGGCCTGAAGGCCACCCTCGCGGGCAACGACCAGTGGTCGGACTTCGAGGACAGCGATCCGTTGAAGGCTCTGCTGGAGGCACTGGACAAGCCCCTGGTGCGCCCGAACAAGATGATCATCGGCGGCCTTGCCTGGACCACCCTGCGCCAGCACCCGAAGATCGTCCAGGCGGTCCACATCAACGCCACTGGCGCCGGCACCGTGACCCGCCAGCAGCTCGCCGAGCTGCTGGAGATCGAGAAGGTGGTGGTGGGCGGTGCCCGCGTGAACACCGCCCGCAAGGGCCAGGCCGCCAACTTCGTCCGCACCTGGGGCAAGCACTGCGCCCTGATCTACAGCAGCAAGATCGCGGCGCAGACGTTCCAGCCGACCTGGGGCTGGACTGCCCAGTTCGGCACGCGCTTCGCCGGCACCATCCCCGAGCCCAAGCGCGGCCTGAAGGGCGGCAACACGATCCGCGTCGGTGAGCAGGTCAAGGAAGTGGTCGCCGCCAAGGGTGCCGGCTACTTCTTCGAAAACGTGGTCGCCTAAGCCATGCCGCGCTACCAGATCTTGCGGGAGTTGCTCCGCTACAACGGCAAGGAGTTCGGTGAGAACTCCACCGTTGAGATGGAGCAGTCCCAGGCGGAGCCCCTGCTGGCCCTGGGCGCCCTTGCGATGTTGAGCGAGGACGCTGCGGTGGTCTTGCTTGGCCTTCGCCAGGACGGCCCGACCGTGGAGGAGTTCGTCGCGGCTGGCTACAGCGCGAAGGGCTACCCGCCGCCGGGCTATGCCGCGATCAGCTCCGACGAAGACGTCGCGATCTGGATCGCCCTGGAGGAGAAGGCTGCCGACTCCCAGTCCGAAGGCGGGAGCACGGACGCAGGACCGAACACCGAGATTCAACCCGGAGCCGAGAGCACCAATGGGTTGAATGGCGACGACGCTGCGGGGGCCGGTGCGCTGGCCTCCGCAGCCGAGTCCACCCATTCGACCACCGAGGTGCAGACCCAGACGGAAGGCGCAGAGATCGCCCCCGCCGGGGGCCAGGCGCCGGCTACCACCGACAACCCCGAGAGCCCGAAGCAGGAAGCCCCCGGAGAGGCGCCCCCAAACGTGCCGGCGCCCACCCAGAAGCCGGGCGCCCCCCAGGCCCAGAAGGGCCACCCCAAGACCCACGGCCACAAGATATAACCACCACAGGG
>JBPOHT010000058.1:0-14458 GCA_052035235.1 Pseudomonadota bacterium
CAAGGACCTGTTCTTCACGAGCTTCGTGATGCAGTGAGGGCCTGCCGATGACCGCCCAGGACATCCTGAGCCAGGACGAGATCGACGCGCTGCTGCACGGCGTCGACTCCGGAGCCGTGGACACCACGCCGCCGCCCGCGCCGGGCGGGGTGAAGGCCTACGACTTCGCCAACCAGGCCCACGTTTCGCGCGGCCGGATGCCGACGCTCGAGATGATCAACGAGCGCTTCGCGCGCCTGTTCCGCATCTCGCTGTTCAACATGCTGCGCCGCACGCCGGAGCTGTCCGTCGCCGGCATCGAGATGGTCAAGTTCAGCGAGTACACCCACTCCCTGTTCGTACCCACCAGCCTCAACCTGATCCGCGTCAAGCCGCTGCGCGGCACCGCGCTGTTCATCTTCGAGCCGCGCCTGGTGTTCACCGTGGTGGACAACTTCTTCGGCGGCGACGGCAAGCTCGCCACCAAGATCGAGGGGCGCGAGTTCACGCCCACCGAGATGCGCGTGATCCAGCTGCTGCTGCGCCAGGCCTTCACCGACCTGCAGGAAGCCTGGTCTCCGGTGATGCCGCTGGAGTTCGAGTACATGAACTCCGAGGTCAACCCGCATTTCGCCAACATCGTCTCACCCAGCGAGATCGTGGTGGTCTGCAAGTTCAAGATCGAGCTGGAGGGCGGCGGCGGCCACCTGCACGTCACCTTCCCGTACTCGATGCTGGAGCCGATCCGCGAGCAGCTCGACGCCGGCATGCAGTCCGACCGCGTCGAGAAAGACGAGCGCTGGTCGCTGTCGCTGCGCGAGCAGATCAAGGACGCCGAGCTGGAGTGCGAGACCGAGCTGGTGCGCACGCAGATCAGCCTGCGCCAGCTGATGGGCCTGAAGGCCGGCGACGTCATCCCCATCAACATGCCCAAGGTGCTGGAACTCTGCGTCGAGAAGCTCCCGCTGTTCCGCGGCACCCTCGGCGTCGCCAACGGCCACCACGCCCTGCAGATCACCGAAACCATCCGCCGCCCCAGCTTCCACTGATACGACCATGAACGCGACCACCAACATGAACACGGCTGCCGGCAAGACCATCGAACCCGGCGAAAGCAACTCCGCCAACCCCACGGAATTCAACCTCGACGTGATCCTCGACGTGTCGGTGACGCTGTCGATGGAAGTGGGTCGCGCCCGCGTGCCGATCCGCAACCTGCTGCAGCTCAACCAGGGGTCGGTGGTGGAGCTGGAGCGAGCCGCCGGCGAGCCGCTGGACGTCTACGCCAACGGCACCCTGATCGCCCACGGCGAGGTGGTGGTGGTCAACGACAAGTTCGGCATCCGCCTGACCGACGTGGTCAGCCCGGCCGAGCGCATCCGCAAGCTCAAGTAAGGCCGCATGTCCGACACCGCCCAGACACTGCAGGCTGTCATCACCGTGGATGGCGCCCCCGCGCCGGCCGCGCCGCTGACCGGCAAGCCCATGGTCCACGCCGCTCCCTCCTATTCCGGCACCGGCGGCAGCCTGGCCTCGATGGCCGGCAGCCTGGTGGTGGTGCTGGCGCTGATCTTCGCCTTCGCCTGGCTGATGCGCCGCGTGCAGGGCCTGCGCCCGACCCGCGGCGATTCGCTGCGTGTCGAGGGCGGCCTGCAACTCGGGCCTAAGGAGCGCCTGGTGATCGTGCAGGCCGGCGACACGCGCCTGCTGCTGGGCGTGACCGCCGGCAGCATCTCCCTGCTGCACCGCCTGGGCGACGCCCCCGCGGAGCCGCAGGCCCCGGAAGCCGAGGCCACCGCGTTGCCGAGCTTCCAGCAAGCCTTTGGTGAGCAGCTCAACAAGCTGCTGGGGCGCAAGTGATGAAGAAATTCCTGAATCCCGGCACCGTGCTGCTGCTGGCCGGCCTGATGCTGCTGCCGGGCCTGTCGCAGGCCGCCGGCCTGCCGGCCGTGACGGTGGCACCAGCGCCCGGCGGCGGCCAGCAGTACTCGCTGAGCATCCAGGTGCTGTTCCTGATGACGGCGCTGACCTTGCTGCCGGCGGCGCTGCTGATGACCACGTCGTTCACCCGCATCATCATCGTGCTGGGCCTGCTGCGCCAGGCACTGGGCACCGGCCAGACGCCGTCCAACCAGATCCTGGTTGGCCTGTCGCTGTTCCTGACCCTGTTCATCATGTCGCCGGTCTACGAGCGCATCTACGACGAGGCCGCGCAGCCCTACCTGGACGGCCAGATGGAATTCCAGCCGGCCCTGCAGAAGGCGGGCGAGCCGGTGCGAAAGTTCATGCTGGCCCAGACCCGCGAGGCCGACCTGATGACCTTCGCCAGGATCGCCGGCAAGGGCCCCTTCGCCAATGCCGACGAGATTCCCTTCACCGTGCTGGCGGCCTCCTTCGTCACCAGCGAGCTGACCACCGCCTTCCAGATCGGCTTCCTGCTGTTCATCCCCTTCGTCATCATCGACCTGATCGTGTCCAGCGTGCTGATGAGCATGGGCATGATGATGCTGTCGCCGATGCTGATCTCGCTGCCCTTCAAGCTGATGCTGTTCGTCCTGGTGGACGGCTGGTCGCTGGTGATGGGCTCGCTCGCCGCCAGCTTCTCCATGTGAGGGCGCCGCCATGACTCCGGAAGACGTGATGAGCTACGGCCGCGAGGCCCTGACGCTGGCGCTGATCATCTCCGCGCCGCTGCTGCTGACCGCGCTGGCGGTGGGCGTGATCGTCGGCCTGTTCCAGGCCGCCACGCAGATCAACGAGATGACGCTGAGCTTCATCCCCAAGGTGCTGGCCATGGCCGCCGTGCTGGTCATCACCGGCCCTTGGATGCTGCGCCTGCTGGTGGAGTACACGCGGCGCCTGATCGAGGGGATTCCGGGATTGGTGACGTGAGAGCCCTACCCACGCTGTCCCCTCGCCCGCTTGCGGGAGAACCGTGGCCAGGGCGAGGAGTGACTCAATGTCACTCCGAGTTGAGCCATCGGTGCCCGAAGGGCCGGGAGAGGGTTTCTGTAACTCGTGCGGTAGTGCACCTGGCGATATTTACAGAGACCCTCTCCCCCAGCCCCTTTCCCGCAGGCGGGCGAGGGGAGTAGCCCCATGGAAATCACCCAGGCCCAGCTCGATTCCTGGCTGCTGCAGTTCTTCCTGCCCTTCGCGCGCATCGCCGGCATGTTGATGGTGGCGCCGGTGTTCGGCACGCGTGGCGTGCCGGCGGTGACGCGGCTGCTGCTGGCCCTGCTGATCTGCCTGCTGATCGCGCCGCAGCTGCCGGCGCCGGCGCCGATGCAGCCCTTCGGCGCCGCCTGGTGGCTGTCGGTGCTGCAGCAGGTGGGCCTGGGCATCGTCATGGGCTTCGTGCTGCAGCTGGTATTCGAGACCATCATGATGGGCGGCGAGCTGATCGCCTTCAGCATGGGCCTGTCCTTCGCCCAGATGGCCGACCCCATCCGCGGCAGTTCCTCGCCGGTGGTGGGCCAGTTCCTGCTGACCCTGGCGATGCTGATATTCCTGGCCCTGAACGGCCACCTGATCGCGCTGGAGCTGCTGGCCGATTCCTTCCGCACCATGCCGCCGGGCCCAACCGGCCTGGACGCCGAGCGCTTCCGTGCGCTGGCGCTGCTGGGCAGCCAGATCTTCTCCGGCGGCCTGCGCCTGGCCCTGCCGGTGATGGTGGCGCTGCTCACCGTGAACCTGGCCTTCGGCATCATGTCGCGCGCCGCGCCGTCGCTGAACCTGATGTCGGTGGGTTTCCCCGCCGCCCTGATCGCCGGCCTGCTGCTGGTGCACTTCAGCCTGGAGGGCCTGCGGCCGGTGCTGCAGATGTTGCTGGAGAACGCCTGGGGCTTCATCGGCGGCCTGATGGAGGCGCCCGGTGTCTGAAGCCAGCGGCCAGGAGAAGACAGAACGCGCCACACCCAAACGGCAGCGAGACGCGCGCAAGCGCGGCGACGTCCCGCGTTCGCGCGAGCTGGGCACGGCGATGGTGCTGGCGGTGGGCGTGGGCGCCCTGTGGGCCTTCGGCGGTGCCATCGCGCAGCGCTGCGCCAGCCTGATGAGCGAGGGCCTGAAGATCGACCCGGCGGTGCTGGACAGCCCACAGCGCCTGCCGGCGCTGTTCGGCGAGGCCCTGGTGTCCTCGCTGTGGGTGCTGCTGCCGCTGATGGTGGCGGTGATGGGCGCGGTGTTCGCCGCGCCGATCCTGCTGGGCGGCTTCAATTTCTCGGTGGAGTCGCTCAAGCCCGACTTCGGCCGCCTGAACCCGGTGGCCGGCTTCGGCCGCATCTTCTCCAAGAACAGCCTGATGGAACTGGTAAAGGCCCTGCTCAAGTTCGCCCTGCTGGGCGGCCTGGCGGCGATGTTCCTGTGGCTCAGCAACGACGAATTCCGCGGCCTGAGCCTGGAAGACCCGCGCGCGGCTATCGGCCACGGCCTGAAGCTGCTGCTGCATTGCTCGTTCTGGCTGCTGGGCGGCCTGCTGCTGCTGGCCTTCATCGATGCGCCCTACCAGTGGCTGGCGCACCAGAAGAAGCTGCGCATGACCCGCCAGGAAGTGCGTGAGGAAATGAAGGAGAGCGAGGGCCGGCCCGAGGTCAAGGCCAAGATCCGCCAGATGCAGCACCAGATGTCCTCGCGCCGCATGATGGAGCAGGTGCCGACCGCCGACGTGATCGTCACCAACCCGACCCACTACGCCGTGGCCCTGAAGTACAGCGCCGGCGAGATGCGCGCCCCCAAGGTCATCGCCAAGGGTGCCGACGAGATCGCCGCCACCATCCGCCAGCTGGCCGCGGAGCACCGCATCCCGGTGGTGTCGGCACCGCCCCTGGCCCGTGCGCTGTACCGCAGCACCAAGCTCGACCAGGAAATCCCGGCCCAGCTCTATGAGGCCGTGGCCCAGGTGCTGACCTACATCTACCGCCTGCGCCAGTGGCGCAGCGGCCCGGCCCCGGCGCTGCCGTCGATCGCGGATGTGCCGGGTGGCGAGCCGGATCCAAACCCTGAACAGGGGGGGTAGGGTTGACCCGGGTGCGGTGCCACGCGATGCTAGGCCGACTCGAGTTAGCCACGTACCTCAAGTTCCAGAATGTCACTCCGCCCGCTCGTACAAGGCCTCCTGCTGTCGGCAGGGATTTGTTTGGCTTTGATGTCGCCAGTGACCTGGGCGCTGGATGCCGCAGATACCCGACATCTCCTGGGACGCGTGGCGTTCGGGGTGCAGCCGGGGGACATGCAGCGGTTCGCCACGTTGAATCGTGACCAGGCGATTGATCTGCTGCTGATGGAATCGGCGCAGTTCGAACCAGGCGATTTCCCCTCGTTTGCGGCACGGCCCTGGGAGCTCGATTTCTGGCAGCAGTCCCCGAAGAACCCCAACTACCGCCAACAGCGTTCGCTGGACTGGGCGGAATTGCATCGCTGGTACTTCGACCGTGTGCTGCGCACGCGCACCCCGCTGCGCGAGAGGATGGTGCTGTTCTGGCATGCACACTACGCCAATGCTGACATTGATGTGACGCAACAGATGGTCTGGCAGAACCAGACCTTCCGTGAGCAGGCTCTCGGCAACTACGTTGACCTGTTGCGATCTTTCTCTCGCGACGATGCCAACATCCGCAATCTCAACCTTTTCCGCAATCGGCGAGACCAGGTCAACGAGAACTTCGGGCGGGAACTGCTTGAACTCTATTCCCTGGGCATCGGCCACTATAGCCAGGCCGATATCCGCGAAGCTTCGCGTGCGTTCACGGGCTGGCGCACCTGGCGGCGTACGGGGTTCTTCCTGAAATGGTGGCCGTGGCACGATTTTGGCCAGAAGACGGTGCTGGGACACACCGGGTGGCTCGATGGGGACGACGTAATCGACATTCTTGCCGAGAACCCACGCTTCGCCGAATTTCTGGTCGAGAAGCTGTGGCGCGAGTTTGTTTCACCGCAGCCCGATCCGGTTGAAGTCAAGCGCCTTGCGAATCGCTTTCGCCATGACTATCGCATTGATGGGCTGATGCGGGATTTGCTTTTGAGCCCTGCATTCTGGGCGCCGAAGAACCGCCTGATCCTGGTCAAGTCACCGGTTGAACTGGTGGTAGGCACCCTGCGTGCGATCGGCGTGCCAGGGAACGATCCTCGCAGCCTGGGACCGGCGCCTGGTGTGTGGTGTACCGCGATGGGGCAGAAAATGTTCCTGGCTCCAGACGTCAAGGGATGGCGTGGCCATACGGATTGGCTGAACGTTACCACGCTCCAGGTCCGATACCAGTTCCTGCAGGGCGTCACGACCGGCTTTGATCCCGCGGTGCTCGAAGGTGTGGCGAAACTGAGCGATCTGGGAAACATGAACGCGATGTACCTGGTCGGGGATTTTCAGCGGGACACCCAGGTCCTGTGGATGAATATCGAGCGCTTGGCGGTGGAGGGGAGCAACATGTCCTCGATGCCGCAGAGCCAGGATCTTCTCGATATGACTTACCAACTGCGCTGAGGCCGATCATGAATCGACGTGATTTTCTCCGTGCTTCCGCCGCCCTGTCGGGTGTTCATTGCCTATCGTTTCCGGCTTGGGCCAGTGCGCCGCGGCGATCTTTGGTGATGATCGAACTCAAGGGAGGGAATGACGACCTGTATTCCTTTCCTCTCATCGATGATCCTGTCTGCGCGCGCCTCAGGCCTACGCTGAACGTGCCGGCCTCCGATATCCTTGCCCTGTCGTCACAGCGGGGGTTCCATCCGACACTCGCTCCGCTGAAGACCTGCTGGGATGCGGGAGAGGTGGCGCTGGTCCAAGGACTGATGGCGGGGCCAACGGAGCTGTCGCATTTCGCCGCGGGGCAGCGCTGGGAGACCGGAACGGTGGATCGACCCTCCGAGCGAACCGGATGGCTTGCCCATGCCTGGAAGCAGGGAAGTGTGCCATCTGTCCCCGGCGACTTCGATGCGGTCGTCTTCGGCTTCAACCCGGCGATCCTCAATGGGGGCGGCCTGCGTCTGCTCGAATTGAGCGATACCGAAGTGCCAGGAATGCAGCCGGCGTCACAGATGGAAGCCCCCGTGGCCGGAAATCCGACCCTGGCGCATCTGCAGCGGGTCTACCATGACTGGAGCACCAGCCGGCGGATGTTTGCCGGGCTGGCGCGTCATGAGACCAAGGCCACCCCCTCTTTCACCGGCCATCCCATAGGGCAGGCACTTCTCCGGACCGCGGTCCTGCTGCAGTCCGACTCGCCTCCAGCCATCTGCAAGCTGGTCCTGGGAAGCTTCGACACACACATCGGCCAGCATGATCGGCAGCAGAAACTTTGGGGCCCTCTGGTTCATAACCTGCTCGCTTTCCGATCGGTCATGCGGCGCTCCGGCCTCTGGAACAGGACGACCGTGGCGACCTATTCCGAGTTTGGGCGGCGAGTCGCTGAAAGCAGCACGGGCACCGATCATGGCGGCGCCAGCACACAGATGGTGCTGGGTGGAGCTGTTCGCGGCGGCTGGTATGGTGAACGGCCCAGGCTGAATGACCTGGACAAAACGGGGAACGTTCGCAGCACGCTCGATTTTCGCAGCTACTACAACACGCTCTGGCTGGAGGCCCTGGGCCAGCCGCGCCCGGCTTTCGACACCGCCGCCTTTCCATCGCTGGCCTTGTTGCGGGCCTGAGCGGCTGACGGCGGCAGACAGGCGGTAGCTGCAAGGGTGTCAGCGAACCGGCGGCAGACCCGCAGCCGTTGCGCCGGGTTTCCGGCATTTTCCGCCATGGTTCCCAGGTGAAGGCCTAGAACGGTTCTTGCACCCAGGGGTTCATGAACCTCGACCTCAAGAGCATCCTGGCCCGCCTGCGCGGCATCGAGCGTAGCGGCATCGCCGCGCCGATCCTGCTGCTGGTGATCCTGGGGATGATGGTGGTGCCGCTGGCGCCGCTGGTGCTCGACGTGATGTTCTCGCTGAACATCACCCTTTCCATAGTCATCCTGCTGGCGGTGATCTACGTCATGCGGCCGATGGAGTTCAGCTCCTTCCCGACCGTTTTGCTGTTCGTCACCCTGATGCGCCTGGCGCTGAACGTGGCCTCCACCCGCGTGGTGCTGATGCACGGCCACGAGGGCCCGCATGCCGCCGGACAGGTGATCGCGGCCTTCGGCGAGTTCGTGATAGGCGGCCACTACATGGTCGGCTTCATCGTCTTCGCGATCCTGACCATCATCAACTTCATGGTCGTCACCAAGGGTGCCGAGCGCGTCTCCGAGGTTTCGGCCCGCTTCGTGCTGGACGCCCTGCCGGGCAAGCAGATGGCGATCGACGCCGATCTCAACGCCGGCGTGCTGACTCGCGAGGAAGCCAAGGATCGCCGCAACGAGGTGCGCGAGGAGGCCGACTTCTACGGCTCCATGGACGGTGCCAGCAAGTTCGTCCGCGGCGATGCCGTCGCCGGCATCCTGATCCTGTTCATCAACATCGTCGGCGGCATCCTGATCGGCAGCATCGAGCATGGCATGCCGGTGGGCGAAGCAGTGAAGACCTACACCCTGCTGACCATCGGCGACGGCTTGGTGGCGCAGATTCCGGCGCTGCTGCTGTCGGTGGCTGTGGCGGTGCTGGTGACGCGCATGTCGCGCGCCACCGACATGACCCAGATGGTCACCAAGCAGGTCTTCGGCGAGCCCAGGGTGCTGGGCATTGCGGCCGCCATGCTGGGCCTGATCGGCATCGTGCCCGGCATGCCCAACCTGATGTTCCTGACCCTGGCAGCTGCCTGCGGCGGCATGGCCTGGCTGCTGTCCAAGCGCAAGCAGAAGGCGCTGGAAGCACCGGCCCCGGCCGAGGCGGCCCCGGCCAAGCCGGCCGAGCTGTCCTGGGAGGACGTGGCGCCGGAGGACGTGCTGGGCCTGGAAGTGGGCTTCCGGCTGATCCCCATGGTGGATGCGCGCCAGGGCGGCGAGCTGATGGCGCGGCTCAAGGGCGTGCGCAAGAAGCTGACGCAGGAGTTGGGCTTCCTGGTGCCGCCGGTGCACATCCGCGACAACCTGGAACTGCCGCCGGGCGGCTACCGCATCACCCTGCACGGCGTGCCGCTGGCCACCGGCCAGGTCTACCCCGACAAGGACATGGCGCTGAACCCGGGCCGCGTGTTCGGCACCATCGAGGGCATTCCCGGCAAGGATCCGGCCTTCGGCATGGAAGCCCAGTGGATCGAGCGCGGCGCGCGCGACCACGCCCAGACCCTGGGCTACACCGTGGTGGACGCCTCCACGGTGGTCGCCACGCACCTGTCGACGCTGATCAAGAACCACGCGTCCGAGCTGCTGGGCCACGACGAGGCGCAGCAGCTGCTGACGCAGCTGGCCCGCAGCGCGCCCAAGCTGGCCGAGGACCTGGTGCCCAAGCTGCTGCCGCTGGGCCTGTTCGCCAAGGTGCTGCAGCAGCTGCTGGCCGAGCGCGTGCCGGTGCGCAACCTGCGCGTGATCGCCGAGGCGCTGGCCGAGGCCGCGCCGCGCAGTCAGGAACCCGTCGCCCTGGCCTCCGCCGTACGTGTCGCGCTGGGCCGCCAGATCGTTCAGGAAATCAATGGCATGGACGCCGAGCTGCCGGTGCTGACGCTGGCCCCGCCACTGGAACAGGTGTTGCAGGACTCCCTACGCAACGGCGGTGCGGTGATCGAGCCCGGTCTTGCCGAACGCATGCACCGCTCCATTGCGGACAGCGCCAGGAAGCAGGAAGCGAGCGGTCAGCCGGCGGTGCTGCTGGTACCCCCGGGATTGCGGCCCCTGCTGGCGCGGTTCACCAGGCAAACGATACCGGGGCTGCACGTGCTGGCCTATGACGAAGTCCCGGACAGCAAGCAGATCCGGATTGCAGGAGCGGTTGCTTTCTAACGAAGCGATGACATGAAGATCAAAAGATTCCTGGCGAAGAACATGCGCGAAGCCATCCGGCTGGTGCGCGAGGAACAAGGCCCCGACGCGGTGATCCTGTCGAACCGCCGTATCGACGGCGGGGTCGAGGTGGTCGCTGCCGTGGATTACGACGCCGCGCTGATGCAGCAGGCCCAGCGCGTGGCGCCCACCGCCGCCGAGCCGCCCGCGGCGCCGCCCGTCGCCGCACCCACGCCGCCGCCGGCGCCGCGCCGTGCCACGGCTGCGGCTCCCGCGCCGGCCCCGGTCGCACCGCCGCGCCCGGCCGCGCCGCTGCCGCCGGTCGCCGCGCCGGAACTGCAGCAACTGCGCCGCGAGATCGGCGGCGTGCGCCGCATGATGGAACAGCAGTTCGCCAGCCTGCACTGGAAGGACCTGCGCGAGCAGCAGCCGGAGCGCATGGGCGCCCTGCGCGCCCTGGCCAACATCGGCATCGATCCGGAACTGGTCCGCTCGATCCTCGACGAGATGCCGGCGCAGGCCGACGGCGAGCGCGCCCGCTTCCTGCCGCTGGGCCTGCTGTCGCGCCGCATCCCGGCGGCGAAGAAGGACTTCATCCTCGACGGCGGCATCTTCGCCCTGGTGGGGCCCACCGGCGTCGGCAAGACCACTACCATCGCCAAGCTCGCCGCGCGCTATGCCGAGCGCCACGGCGTGCGCGACATCGCCCTGGTGACCACCGACCACTACCGCGTCGGTGCCCAGGAGCAGCTCTTTACCTACGGCCGCCTGCTCGGCGTGCCGGTGCACACCGCCGCCAACGGCGAGGAACTGGCCCGCACCCTGTTCCGCTTGTCCGATCGCAAGCTGGTGCTGGTGGATACCGCCGGCCTGTCGCCGCGCGACCAGCAGCTGCAGGCGCAGTTCGCCGAACTGCACGGCAGCCGCAGCCCGATGCGCGTGCTGCTGACGCTCAGCGCCACCCAGCAGGCCGGCGACCTGGAAGAGATCGTGCGCCGCTTCAAGCCCGCCAAGCCGGAAGGGCTGATCCTGACCAAGCTCGACGAGGCCACCCGCATCGGCGGCGCCCTGTCGGTGGCCATCCGCCACCGCCTGCCGGTGGGCTACATCGCCGACGGCCAGCGCGTACCGGAAGACCTGCACCTGGCCCGCGCCGACCAGCTGGTACTGCGCGCCATGCAGCTCACCCGCCAGAACCCCGCGCTGCCGCAGGACGGCACGCTCGCACTGCAGTACGGAGTCCTCAATGCCGGTTCCTGAACATCAGGCCTCGGGCCTGCAGCGCCTGCGCCAGCCGCGGCCGGTGCAGGTGATCGCGGTCACCAGCGGCAAGGGCGGCGTCGGCAAGACCAACGTCTCGGTCAACCTGGCGGTGGCCCTGGCGGCCGAGGGCAAGCAGGTGATGCTGCTCGACGGCGACCTGGGCCTGGCCAACGTCGATGTGCTGCTCGGACTGCAGCCGACCCACAACCTGTCCCACGTCATCGAGGGCGTCTGCTCCCTGGAAGACACGATCCTCAATGGCCCCTCCGGGCTGATGGTGATTCCGGCCTCTTCCGGCAAGCGCCGCATGGCGGAACTGACCCAGGTGGAGAACGCCGGCCTGGTACATGCCTTCAGCGAGCTCAAGCGCCCGCTGGACGTGCTGATCGTGGATACCGCCGCCGGCATCGCCGATAGCGTCATCACCTTCAGCCAGGCCTCGCAGGAGGTGGTGGTGGTGGTGACCAACGACCCGTCCTCCCTGACCGATGCCTACGCCCTGATCAAGGTGCTGAACCGCGACCACGGCGTGAAGCGCGTGCACGTGCTGGCCAACATGGTCGCCAGCGGCAACGAGGCGCGTGAACTGTTCGACAACCTGCGCCGGGTGGCCGAGCGCTTCCTCGACGTGACCCTGGACTTCATGGGCATGGTGCCCGCCGACGACTGGCTGCGCCGCGCCGTGCGGCGCCAGCGCTCGGTGGTGGACGCCTACCCGAACTGCCCCTCCAGCCATGCTTTCAAGACGCTGGCGCGCAAGATCGAGGGCTGGGGACGCCCCGAGGGCGCCCGCGGCAACCTGGAATTCTTCGTGGAGCGGCTGGTGTCGCAGCTCCGCCCCGCCGGAGCACTGGCGTGAACGCCCAGTTGCGGCCGCTGCCGCCCGCCGACGAGGCACAGCTGATGCAGACGCATGCCGGCCTGGTGCGGCGCATTGCCCTGCACCTGGCGGCACGCCTGCCGTCGCACGTGGACCTGGACGACCTGATCCAGGCCGGCGTGATCGGCCTGCTGGAAGCGGCACGCCACTACAGCGGCGAGCGCGGTGCCTCCTTCGAAACCTATGCCGGCATCCGCATCCGCGGCGCCATGCTCGATGAACTGCGCCATACGGACTGGGCGCCGCGCTCGGTGCATCGCCGGCAGCGCGAGGTCAGCGACGCGATCCGCCAGATCGAGCAGCTCACCGGCCGCGAGGCGCGCGACGCCGAGGTGGCCGACCGCCTGGGGCTACCGCTGTCCGAGTACCACGACATCGTGCAGGACGCCGCCCGCTGCCAGGTCATCAGCCTCGACGCCCAGCGCGACGAGGACGACGGCGAGGCGATGGACTACGCCGATCCCGGCGACGGCCCTTCCGACCTGCTGCAGCGTGACGAATTCCGCGGCGCCCTGGCCACGGCCATCGCCGGCATGCCGGAGCGCGAGCGCCTGGTCATGTCGCTGTACTACGACGACGAACTGAACCTGAAGGAAATCGGCGCGGTACTCGACGTCAGCGAATCGCGCGTCTGCCAGATCCACGGACAGGCGCTGCTGCGCCTGCGCTCGCGGCTGGTGGAATGGACCGCCAAGGCCTGATCGAAGAACAAGCAATACCCGGAGCGAACACCCCCATGAATCCGAACATGAAAATACTGATCGTCGACGACTTCTCGACCATGCGCCGTATCGTCAAGAACCTGCTGGCCGACCTGGGCTACACCAATACCACCGAGGCCGACGACGGCAAGAGTGCCTGGCCGCTGCTGCAGGCCGGTGACTTCGACTTCGTCGTCACCGACTGGAACATGCCGGGCATGACCGGCATCGACCTGCTCAAGAACATTCGCGGCGACGCCCGCCTGGCCAAGCTGCCGGTGCTGATGGTGACCGCCGAGGCGCAGCGCGACCAGATCATCGAGGCCGCCAAGGCCGGCGTGAACGGATACATCATCAAGCCCTTCACCGCGGTCACGCTGAAGGAGAAGATCGACAAGATCTTCCAGCGCGCGGCAGAGGCGGCGTAATGAACGCCGTGGTGGCCTCAGACGAGCGACTGCGCCTGGCCTCCGGCCTGCGCAAGCTGCTGGCGGCGGTTGAATCCGGCGACGATACCGCCGTGGAGACCGGCCTGGCCGAGCTGCTGCGTGCCCGCGAGGAGGGCCTGTTCGTGCACCTGGCGCGCCTGACGCGCGAGCTGCATCGCGCCCTCGGCGAGCTTGGCCTGGATTCGCGCCTGTCGGACCTCGCCGGCAGCGGCATCCCCGACGCCTGCGGCCGCCTGGACTATGTCGTGCAGGTCACCGAGCAGGCCGCCCACCGCACACTGGACCTGGTCGACAGCAGCCGCGTGCTGGCCGCCGACATCCTGGCCCATGCCACGGCCCTGCCGGAATCCCCGGCACGCCGGGCGATCCTGGACGACACCGAAAAGCTGCGCCACCAGCTCACCGAGCTGGCCCAGGCGCAGGAGTACCAGGACATCGCCGGGCAGACCATCAAGCGCGTGATCGGCCTGGTACGCAGTGTCGAGCAGGCGCTGCTGGACCTGCTGCGCGCGGCCGGCACCCGCCCGTCGAGCGTGCCGATGAAGCCGGTGGCACCGCGCGGCCTGGAGGGCCCGGCGATGCCGGGTACCGGTCACAGCCAGCAGGACGCCGATGACCTGCTCGCGAGCCTGGGGTTCTGAGCATGAGCACGGGCGTCGACGACGACATCAAGCGTGATTTCCTGCAGGAGGCGGGCGAGCTGGTGCAGCGCCTCTCCGAGCAGCTGATCGACCTGGAGAAATCCCCGGACGATCCCGAGCTGCTGAACGCCGTGTTCCGCGCCTTCCACACCGTCAAGGGTGGCGCGGGCTTCCTGGAGCTGCATCCCCTGGTGGAGCTGTGCCACGTCACCGAGGACGTCTGCAACGGCCTGCGCAGCGGCCAGGTGAAGCTCGACAGCACCATGATGGACTGCCTGCTGCAGTCGCTGGACCAGGTGCAGCTGATGCTGGACAAGGTCGCCAAGGACGAAGCGTTGCGGGCGGCACCGGAAGACCTGATCGATGCGCTGAAGACGCTGGCGGCCTGTGCGGCTGCGCCGGCGCCGAAGGCGGTGGTGGCCGCACCGGTTGCGGCTGCTGCCAGCGATACGATTACTGATGATGAATTCGAGGCGTTGCTGGATCAGTTGCAGGGGAAGACCCCGGTGGTGTCAGCCCCAGCCTCGACGCCCGCCGCGGAAAACCCCTCGCCCGCTTGCGGGAGAGGGGAGGGGGAGAGGGTTTCAGTAACAATTTCTTCAGGGTCGAAAGCCAGGTACACAGCCCCCGAGCCCCCCCCCCCGCGCCCGCCAGCGCGCGAGGGGAGGACACAGGCACCCCCCGC
>JBPOHT010000009.1:0-27949 GCA_052035235.1 Pseudomonadota bacterium
TCGATCACCTGCTTTACCGCTTCGCTCTTGAACTCATCCGTGTACTGCCGATTGCTGCTCATAAACACCTCGGTCTTTGCCATCAATTATGGCAACTCGGGTGTCTACGAAAAGCTGGCCGTACCAGATTCCATTGATCCGCGATTGGAAAAGGGATTTCTGGAGATTATTAATAACACGGAATCTGGAATCGGCCTCCTAATAGCAATCCTACAGCGCATGATTGTTCTTGGCGTCCGGGATCTTAAGTTCCGTGAGAGTGTGGTTCTTGATGAAGTAAAGAGAGCTAGGGTGGAGGAAAAAGCGGCCCGTAGCCCTTAGTCGCGGAAAGTTGCTCATATCTCAACTTCATGGCGTGCTTTTCGTTGGCGCGGTGCGTATGAAGTCCATCGTAGGCAAGGCGAATGTCGTGGTTGGAACTGGCTTTTCGACAGTGGTTTGGGCGAGGATGCGCTGCCCGGCGGACGCACATAGATTCGCTGTCGTGCACCCTGATCTGGGGGATCAAGATGTTTCTGGTGCAAAACGGGCAACTAGAAAGCCACTGCAGAAAAACGGAACTCCGTTATGAACCCCTTAAAAACCGGCGCACAATGTTCCGCAGAGAGCTTGCGTCCGCAGCTCAGCTCACCGACCGCTTCCGCCCTTTCCAAAACGGCTCACGCAACTGGTACTTGAGCAGCTTCCCGGCCGCGGACATCGGCAGGGCCTCACGGAACTCGATACTGCGCGGACACTTGAAGCCCGCGATCAGCGTCTTGCAATGAGCCACCAGCACGGTCTCGTCTGTAGTCTGTCCGGGCCGTAGCACGATGCAGGCATGCACCCGCTCGCCCCAGGTCTCGTCCGGAATGCCGATCACGGCGCACTGCGATACCGCCGGATGCGCGAGCAACGCGTTCTCCACCTCGGTGGAGTACACGTTCTCGCCACCGCTGATGATCATGTCCTTGAATCGGTCCACCACGAACAGATAGCCGTCGGCATCCATGTAGCCGCCGTCGCCGGTATGCAGCCAGCCATCGCGTAGCGCCTCGGCGGTCTGTTCCGGTTTGTTCCAGTAGCCCTGCATCAGGGTGGGGCCGCGGGCGCAGATCTCGCCGACGCTGCCCTGGGGCAGGTCTTCGCCATCCGGGCCGATGATGCGCAGCTCCGCCGTGCTGATCGGCCGCCCTGCGGCGGCGAGCTTGCCCAGGCCGCGGTGCTGCGGCAGGTGGCACCAGCCGGGCAGGATGGTCAGCACCGGCGCGGCCTCGGTCTGGCCGTAGGCCTGGGTGAATTGCACCTGCGGCAGCTTGGCCATTGCCTGGTCCAGCAGGGCGGGGTCCATGGGAGCCGCGCCGTAGATCAGGCAACGCAGGCTGGAGGTGTCGCGCTTCGTGAAGTCCGGGTGCTCGATCAGCATCTTGAGCATGGTTGGCACCAGGAACATCTCGGTGATCTTCTCGCTCTCGATGCGTTCCAGCACCGCGGCGGGCTCGAAGGCAGGGAGCATGACCTGCCGAGCCTGCCGGGCCGCGGCCTGCAGCACGAAGCTCAGGCCGCCGACATGGAACAGCGGCGCCGAGTGCAGCACCACCGGCTGCGCCTCGCGCGGATCGGCGGCCAGCGTGGCGATGGCGTCCAGGAACAGGGCGCGGTGGCTCTGCATGACGCCCTTGGGGGCGCCGGTGGTGCCACCGGTGTAGAGCAGGGCGGCGGTCTGTTCACCGCCGGCCAGGCGGTCCTCAATGGGGGCGGCCGCGTTGCGCAGGGCTTCCAGCGACAGCAGGCCGTCCGGTGTGGGGCTGTCGGAGGCGTGGAGTATCTGGCTGAGGCCTGGGCATTGCCCGCGCAGGGCCAGGGCCTGGGTGCTGAAGTGCTTGTCTGCCAGCAGGACGCGGCTGCCGCTGTCCTGCAGGGCATAGGCCATCTCCGCGACGCTCCAGCGGGTGTTGATGGGCGTTACCACGGCGCCCAGCCACCAGCAGGCGTAATAGGCCTCGATCACCGGCAGGCCGTTGAGGCCCAGGATCGCCACCCGGTCACCGGCCTGCACGCCTTGCTGCTGCAGCACCGCGGCGTGCCGTGCCACGCGGTCGGCGAAGTCGGCATGCGTCAGGCGCGTGGCGCCGTCGACGACGGCGATGCCGGCAGCGCATTCGCGGCGGGCTTTGTGGAGGGCCTGGGTGAGTTGCATGCGAGTTCTCCGGCTCTGCTGAGTTGGAAACTAAGGCTGCATTCTGGTCTCCCTCTCCCGCTGGCGGGAGAGGGCGGGGGTGAGGGTGGAGCCTTCAATCGATGGCGATGTGCGTAACCGCCGACGCACCACCCTCACCCTAACCCTCTCCCGCCAGCGGGAGAGGGGATACACGCGTCTTTCAGCCAGGCTACTAGATCGGCGACTCCACGATACCGCCATCCACCACGATCTCGCTGCCGGTCATGTAACTGCCGGCCTCGCTGGCCAGCAGTAGTAAGGGCCCATCCAGCTCTTCGAGGCGGCCGAGACGGCGCATCGGGATGCCGTTGGTATAGCGCTTGCCGCCCTCGCTGGCAAAGTAGTCGGCGTTGATCGCAGTCAGGAACCAGCCGGGGCAGAGGGCATTCACGCGGATGCCGTTGCGCACCAGTTCCACCGCCATGCTGCGCGTGAGCTGCACCACGCCGGCCTTGGAGACGTTGTAGGCCACCTTCAGGGCGCCGGTGCGCAGGCCATAGATGGAGGCGATGTTGACGATGCTGCCACCCCGGCCGGCCTTCACCATGCGCTGGGCGGCTTCACGAGCCACGCGCCAGGCGCCGCTGAGGTTGGTGTCGATCAGCCATTGCCAGTCATCCTCCCCAGTGTCGAGGAATTTCTTCGGCGGGCTGGCGGCACCGGCGTTGTTGAGCAGGATGTCGCAGCCGCCCGCGGCTTCCACGGTGTCGAAGGCTGCCGCGACGCTGGCCGGGTCGGTCACGTCCATGGCTACGCCCAGGGCGTTGCCGCCGTTGGCCTGGATCGCCGCCACCTGTTCGGCCAGCAGGGCCTCGCGGCGCGCGGTGAGGATCACGCGCGCGCCCTGGGCCGCGAGCACCTGCGCGAAGTGCGCGCCCAGGCCGCTGGAGGCGCCGGTGACCAGGGCGGTCTTGCCGTCGAGCCGGAATCTGCTTTCGAGTGTGGCCATGGATCAGGCTGCCAGGGTCTTGAGGTTGACGGTCTCGTCGGCCAGCGCGGCCGGGTCCAGGCGGGCGCCGGCGGCCACCCATCTCTTGGCCAGCATGAATTCGGCGGGGCGGCTGACGGTGTCGCAGGCCACCAGGCGGCCGTCCTTGAGGTAGAACACGGTGAAGTTGCGCGCGCTGTCCGGCTGGCCGCGAAGCACCACCTGGTCATGGCCGCCGGAGATGCCGACCATCTGCAGCTTGAGGTCGTATTGGTCGGACCAGAACCAGGGCACCATCTCATAGGGCTTTTCCTGGCCCATCAGGTGCTGCGCCACGGCGCGGCCCTGCTCCATGGCGTTCTGCACCGACTCCAGGCGCACGCGGCGTCCGAGGAAGCCGCTGGGATGGTCGGTGCAGTCACCGGCGGCATGGATGTACGGGTCCGAGGTGCGCGTGTGCGCGTCCACCACGATGCCATTGCCGATCTCCAGCCCGGCTTCGGCGGCCAGCTCGGTGTTGGCGATCAGGCCGATGCCCACGATCACCACGTCGGCCGGGATCGCGCTGCCATCGGTCAGGCGCACGGCCGTGACCTCCGGCTCGCCTTCCAGCGCAGCCACGGCGGCACCGGTGCGCAGGTCCACGCCGGCCTCGCGATGCGCGCGCTCGAAGAAGGCCGAGACCTCCGGGCAGGTGACGCGGGCCAGCACGCGCGGCAGGCCCTCCAGCACGGTGACCTGCAGGCCCTTCTTGGCCAGCACCGCGGCCACTTCCAGGCCGATGAAGCCGCCGCCGACGATGACCACGCGCCTGCCCGGCTGGCAGCGGTCGCGGATGGACTGCACGTCCCGCATGGTGCGTAGCGGCAGCACGTTGGGCCGGTCCGCGCCGGGCAGCGTCAGCGGGCGGGCGCGGCCACCGGTGGCCAGCACCAGGCGGTCGTAGCGCTGCTCGCTGCCGTCGGACAACTCCAGCACGCGGCGCTCGCGGTCGATGCGCTTCGCCGCCAGCCCGCCGCGGAAGCGGATGTTGTTCTTCTCCAGCGCGGCATGCTGCATCACGTAGAGGCCGGCCTCGTCCACCGTGCCGGCGAGGTAGGCCTTGGACAGCGGCGGGCGCTTGTAGGGCGGGTAGGGCTCGTCGCCGATCAGCACGATCTCGCCGCCGAACTGCAGTCGGCGCAGCTCGGCCGCGGTCTCGCCGCCGGCCTGGCCGGCGCCGACGATGACGACCGTGGATTCTGGAGTCAGGGTCATGGCATCACACCTGTTGCATGAAGGAGTAGGCCGGCGCCTGGTCCAGGCGTCCGGCGGCTTGGGTGGCGCCGGTGCTGCGCGGCAGATGGCGGCGGATGAAGGCCGCGATCTCCGCGCGCGCACGGGCGCTCTCGGGAAGGAAGGCAAACAGCGGAAAGGCGTGGCACTGGTCGTTCCACAGGCGCAGCTCGGCGCTGCCGCCGGCCTGCCGTGCCCGGCTGGCGATGCTCACGCTGACGTCGCGCATCAGCTCGTCCTGGCTGGCCACCAGGTACAGCGGCGGCAGGCCGGACAGATCGGCAAACATCGGCGAGGCCAGCGGATCATCGGCCGGCTGGCCGCGCAGGTAGATCTCGCGCAGGAACATCAGGCTTTCCATACGGAACATGGCATCGCTCGCGGCGTTGTCGCCGAAGGACGCTCCGCTCAGCGTCCAGTCGCCGCCGGTGGACACCAGCACGGCGCAGGCCGGCAGCGGCAGGCCCTCGTCACGGGCGCGGATCAGCAGCGCCAGCGCGAGCTGGCCGCCCGCGGAGTCGCCGCCCAGCACGATGTCGCCAGGCTCCACGCCCTGCGCCAGCAGCGCGCGGTAGCAGGCCAGGCTGTCCTCCAGCGCGGCGGGGAAGGGATGCTCGGGCGCCAGGCGGTAGTCGGGGATCAGGCCGACCGTGCCGGAGCGGCGGCACAGGTCCATCACCAGGCCGCGGTACAGCCAGGGCGAGTGGAAGCAGAAGGCGCCGCCATGCAGGTACAGCAGGTGGCGCCGGCCAGGGCCGCGGCCGGGCTGCACGCAGTCGGTGGGCACGCCGCCCAGGACCACGCGGCGAAAGCGCAGGCAGGGCGCCAGCAGGCGGCCGCGCCACTGATCCAGCCGCTCCACGCGGCGGCGCAGGGCGCGGATGTGGCCTGCGTGACGCAGGTCCACTCGCTGCAGGCGCAGCACGGCATTGAGCAGCCGGCTTTGCCAGCTGCCGCGCGGGCCGCGGCGGGTCATGACGCGGCTCCCTTGCGGCGCGCCGGCTTCGCCGGTTTGCTCGCCGGCCTGGCCGCCGCCAGCAGCTCGTCGAAGGATTCCTGGATGCAGCGGTCGTAGACCTCCGGGTCCGGCATCAGGCGGCGGCAGCTGAGATACGCGATGGCCACCTGGCCGCAATAGCTGTTCACGGTGTGGAACAGGCCCAGGCCGTCGAACAGCGCACCGGCGCCAAACCACCAGACCATGCGCGCGCCGCACATGTACAGCGGCACCTGCGGGCCCGGCACGTTGGTGACGATGGTGTGGAACAGCGGGCGGCGCCGGTTGAGCCCGGTGCCGGTCGCGATGCGCAGGCCCAGGGCCATCAGGCTAGCCGGTACCGAGGTTGAGAGGTCGGTGAGCGCGCGGGCGTCCACCGCATGCTGGTAGGCCTTGGAGCGCACGGCGTCGTCATGGATCAGGCGCACGCGCTCCAGCGGGTCGGCCACGTCGGTGCGCAGGTACAGGCGCATGCCGGACACTTGGTTGCCGCCGACGTCGTCCGGCCGCCGCGTGCTCACTGGCACGGCGGTGACCACGCTCTGGCTGGGCAGTTCGTGGTGGTGCTGCAGGTAGCGGCGCATGGCCCCGCCGATCAGGGCCAGCACGGCGTCGTTGAGCGTGGCGCCGGGCACGCAGTCCTTGATCGCCTTGAGCTGCTGCAGCTCCACGTGCAGGCCGCCGAAGACGCGGTGCGGCGTCACCTCGGAGTTGAAGCGGATCGGCTCGTTGACGTCGTGGCTGGCGAAGGGCTGACCGTCGAAGCCCACGCGCACGCGGCTACGGGCGCGCAGGATCTGCCGGCCCAGCTCCAGCGCCTGGCGCGGCTGGCGCTGCAGGTCGCGCAGCGCGCGCCGCGTCAGCGTGGCGGGCGAGGGCGCCGGCTCGGGCTGCCAGGGGGCGGGCGCGTCCAGCGGCGGCGCATCGGGCTGCAGGTCGTGCAGGGCCTCGATGATCTGGTTGCCGGTGGCGCCATCGATCGCGCTGTGATGGATCTTCATGTACATCGCGAAGCTGCCGGGCGGCAGGCCCGGGATGTTGTCCAGCCCCTCGATGATGTAGGCCTCCCAGGGCGGGCGGCTCATGTCCAGCGGGCGGCTGTGCAGGCGCGAGATCAGGATGCAGAACTGGCGCCAGTCGCCCGGCTTGGGCAGCGCCAGGTGGCGCACGTGGAACTCGAGGTCGAAGTCCGCGTCCTCGATCCAGTAGGGGTAGCCGAGGTTGCCCGGCACGGTCAGCAGGCGGCGACGGAACACCGGCGAGCGGTGCAGGCGGCTGCGAAAGGTCTGCAGGATGTCCTTGAAGCGCACGAAGGCACCCGGCGCGGTGCCCACGTCGTAGAACATCAGCGGGCTGATGTGCAGTGGCGCGTTGCGGGTCTCGTTGTAGACGAACAGCGCGTCGAGCGGGCTGAGCTGCTGCATGTTCCTGCCTCCGACGGGCCTCAGTGTTCCGAGCCGAGCAACTTCTTGGCGATGCTGTAGCGGTGCACCTCGCTGGGGCCGTCGTAGATGCGGAAGGCACGCATGTCGCGGAAGATGCGCATGACGATGGTCTCGCCGGTCACGCCCTGGCCGCCCAGCACCTGCACGCTGCGGTCCACCACGCGCCACACGGCCTCGGACACCGAGACCTTGCTCATGCTCGACTCCAGGTTGCCCTTGCCGCCCTGGTCCAGCACCCAGGCGGTGTGCCAGATCGCCAGGCGCGCCGACTGCATGTCCATGGCGTTGTCGGCCAGCATGAAGCCCACGCCCTCGTGATGGCCCAGGGTCTTGCCGAAGGCCTGGCGCTTGCGCGCGTAGTCCAGCGCGATGTCGTGCGCGCGGCGGGCCTGGCCGAGCCAGCGCATGCAATGCGTCAGGCGCGCCGGTGCCAGGCGGATCTGCGCATAGCGGAAGCCCTTGCCGATCTCGCCCAGCACGTCCGCCGCCGGCACGCGCAGGTTGTTGAACTGCAGCACGCCATGGCCGCCGGTGAAGCAGGAATCCAGCGAGTCCATCAGCCGCTCCAGCACGATGCCCGGCTGGTTCATGTCGGCCAGGAACATGGTCGCGGAGCCGTCTTCCTGCTTGGCCATGACGATGACGAAGCTGGCGCCCTCGGCGCCGGTGATGAACCACTTGGTGCCGTTGATCACGTAGTGGTCGCCGTCGCGCACCGCCGTGGTCTGCAGCATGGAGGGGTCGGCACCGGCGCCGGGTGCTGGCTCGGTCATGGCGAAGCAGGAGCGGATGTGACCCTGCACCAGCGGCTTGAGCCAGCGCTCCTTCTGCTGCGGCGTGCAGACCACCTCCATCAGGTGGATGTTGCCCTCGTCCGGCGCGTGGATGTTCAGCGCCACCGGACCCAGCGGCGAGTAGCCGGCCTCCTCGAAGACGATGGCCTTGTCGATGTGCGACAGCCCCAGGCCGCCGAGTTCCGGCGAGGCATGCGGCGTCAACAGCCCGGCCTTGCGGGCGCGAGCCACCAATTCGTCGCGCAGCGCCTCGTCAGGGCCATGTGGCGACTGGCGCGCATCGTTCTCCAGGGGGATGACCTCCGCCGCGATGAACTCGCGCGTCTGCTGTTGGAGTTCGAGCTGGCGGGGAGTGAGTGAGAAGTCCATTGCTGTCCTGAGGTAAAAGTTCGCGTGGCTAAAGTTTGTCCCCTCGCCCGCTTGCGGGAGAGGGTGCCCGACGGGGCGGGAGAGGGCTTCTGTAAATCCAGAAGCCATTGATCCAAGCAAGATTTACAGAAACCCTCTCCCCCACCCCTCTCCCGCAAGCGGGCGAGGGGACTTGATCGGTCGGGTTCTGCTTCGCCAAGTTAGGAAATCCCGTGGTGCGCAACGTCATGAGCGCGCTGCAACAGCGCAGCAGCGACGCCCTCGAATCCCGCATAACGCGGATCGAGCGTCTCGCCGCTGTGGTAGCGCTGATAAAGCTGCTGGAAAATGACGGCCGTCTTCAGGTTGGCCAGCGACAGGTGGAAGCGGAACTCCGACAGATCGCGACCGCTGGCCTGTGCATAGGCTTCGATCACCTCACGCCGGGTCAGGAAGCCCGGCTGCGCGCTGGGCATCTGCCGCATCGCCCGCAGCTCGGCCGGATCGTCCGCCTGGGTCCAGTAGCTGAGCAGCGTGGCCAGGTCGAACAGGCCGTCGCCGCGCGTGCCCTGATCCCAGTCCAGCAGGGCCACCGGCTGCGCGCTGTCGGCATCCAGCAGCAGGTTGTCGAGCTTGAAGTCGTTGTGCAGCAGGGTGACGGCGCGGTCCGGCACCGGGTTGGCGCCCAGCCAGGCCCCCACCGCATCCAGCAGCGGCTGCTGCGCCGGCGAGATGGCGAAGGCCAGGCCAGCGCGCTTGCGCCAGCCGTCCACCGCGCGGGCCAGGAAGCCTTGCGGCTTGCCCAGGCTGTCCAGTCCCACGGCGGCGGGGTCCACGCGATGCAGCTCGGCCAGGGTCTGCACCAGCAGTTTGGACAGTCGTGCGCCGATGCCGGGCTGCGACGCCCAGGCCGCCGGCAACTCGTCGCGCACCGACAGGCCGCGGCGGAATTCGGTGAGCTGGAAGGCCGCGCCCAGCACCGTGGTGTCATCGCAGTGGTGCAGCCCACGCGGCGCCAGCGGGAACTGCTCGTGCAGGCGCGACAGGATGCGGTGCTCGCGGCCCATGTCGTAGGCACCCGGCGGCAGCGGCCCCATCGGCGGGCGACGCAGCACAGCCTCGCGGCCGTCGATCAGCACCAGGTAGTTGAGGTTGGCAAAGCCGCCGGCGAACTGCCGCGGCGTGGTCGCCGTGTCCAGTTGCAGGCCCTGGCCGGCGAGATACGACGCCAGGCGCGGCCAGTCCTGCGGCACGGCCTCGGCGGCCGGCTTGAACGGGGAGTGATCGGGAGCGGGGGAGGGGGCGTTCATCGGTAGCGGGGCGCTCAGGGCGCGTCCATGTAGTCCTTGTAGGCGCGGTGGAACAGCTGGTTGGTCACCTCGTTGCGGCCGAGGATGGCCTTGCCGCTGCGCGGCATCGCCGACGAGGCCTGGATGCCGTTACCCACCGGTACGTCCTCGTTGATGATCGCGTCGGTGGCGATCTTCCAGTTCTTGTCCAGGATTTCCACGCCGCGCTCGTCGTGGTCCTTCTGCGGCGTGAGGTAGCGCAGGTGCACGCGGCAGGCGCCGGCATTGGCTGGGTTCTGGTAGATGGTCCAGAACTCGATGTGGTGCGGGTGCATCACCATCGCCGCGTTTGGCACGAACAGGTTGCCGATGATCACGTAGCGATGCAGCGGCGGCAGCTCGGCCGGCGGCTGCTCCACCAGTTCCTGCATCTTGCGGCGCGGGTTGCCCCACAGCGCATGGCGGCCCAGGATCTCGATGCCCATCATGTTGGGGAAGAAGTACGGGCTGATGGTCTTCCCGTGCAGGAACTGCACGTGATAACCGTCGATCAGGCCGTCCATCATGATCTTCCAGTTCTGCGGGAAGTCGAAGACGTGGTCCTTGTAGAAGAACCACTTGTCCAGGCCGTACTCGCCCAATGCCTGGTCCATGCCCTCGCCCAGGTGGGCCTTCACGTCGATGCTGCCTTCCGGGTTCTCGACGATCCAGATGAAGCCATGACGCTCCTCGGCCGGCAGGCGGATCAGGCCGCGCTCCTCGCTGGGTGCCATGCCGAAGGACTCGCCGAAGCCGATGCTGCGCAGCTTGCCGTCGTTGCCGTAGGTCCAGCCGTGGTAGGGGCAGGGGAAGGCGCGACGCTTGCCGCAGTCTGCGGACACCAGGCGCGAGCCGCGATGGCGGCAGACATTGAGGAAGGCGGCGATCTCGCCGTTCTCCTGGCGTGTCACCAGCACGTTGCTGGTGTTGAGCTGCAGCGTGATGAAGCTGCCGGGCTCGGGCAACTGGTGGGAATGCGCCGCCATCATCGGCGCGCGCTGGAAGATGCGGCTGCGCTCGCGGTGGGCGGTTTCCGTGCAGGAGTAGATCGACAGGTCGTACTCGAAGAAGTCCTCGACCCGGTCGGTGGTGGTGTGGCGGATATGGTCGAACAGTTTCTCGGCCAGGCGCCGGTTGCGCTCTTCGGTGAAATACATGCCCCTCTCTCCAGTGGCCCTGACAACCGCAAACACTTGCTTGCTGCCAACAAGTAAAGTAACAATAACGCTAAACCCGGGCGAAAGTAAATCTAATGGCAGACGGTAATCAACCCCGCCGCACGCAGACCCAGCGCACCGCACTGTCGGACCAGCGCATGCGTGCGGCCGCCGTCTCGCTGATCGTGGAACTGGGCCTGGCCGGCACCACTCTGTCGGCCATCGGCGAGCGCGCCGGCTATTCCCGCGGCCTGGTGACCCATCGCTTCGGCGCCAAGTCCAAGCTGCTGGGCCACGTCCACGACACCGTGATGGCCGACTGGATCAACCGCGTGAAGACCGCGGTGGGCGAGGCCACCGGCGTGCCGGCCCTGCTGCTGGTGGTGGACGTGCTCTACCAGTTGCTGGTCGAGCAGCCGGACGAAATCCGCGCCATGTACCTGCTGCGTTACACCAGCATCGATCCCGGCGCCGAGTTCCGTGCCAACGTCGCCAAGGCCCACAAGGCACAGCGCCGTGACGTGCAGCGCTGGATCGAGGCCGGCCAGAAGGCCGGCAGCGTGCTGGGCGAGGTCGACCCCGCCCTGATGTCCGAGCTGTTCTGCGCCGCGGTGGATGGCCTGATCTACCGCTGGCTGGTGACCCCCCGCATGCCGGTGCGCGAGCTGCACGAGCTGCTCAAGCGCCAGGTTGCTGCCTCGATGCAGCTGTCCCGCCCTTCACAGGGCGGTTGATCCCTTTTTTGTCTGCGCTCCGCTGGAGAGAGCCCGAAATGCAAGCATTAATCTATGACCATTTGAGAACCCCGCGCGGCAAGGGTCGCCCGGACGGCCGCCTGCACGAGATCACCCCGATCGAGCTGGCCAGCCAGACCCTCGGCGCGCTGCGTGACCGCAACGGTCTGGACACCGCCGCGGTGGACGATGTGATCCTCGGCTGCGTGATGCCGGTGGGCGAGCAGGGCGCCAACATCGCGCGCGTGGCCGCGCTCAACGCCGGCTACGCCCAGACCGTGCCGGGCCAGCAGCTCAACCGCTACTGCGCCTCCGGCCTGGAGGCCGTCAACCTCGGCACCGCGCTGATCCGCTCCGGCCAGGCCGAGGCCATCGTCTCCGGCGGCGTGGAGTCGATGTCGCGCATCGCGCTGGGCTCCGACGGCGGCGCCCAGTACACCGATCCTTCCGTGAACTGGCGCACCTACTACGTGCCACAAGGCGTGGGCGCCGATCTCATTGCCACGCAGGACGGCTACAGCCGCGAGGACGTGGATGCCTTCGCCGTGGAATCGCAGCGCCGCGCTGCGGCATCCTGGGAGCAGGGCCATTTCGCCCGCTCGGTGATCCCGGTGCGCGATGTACTGGGCCAGGTGGTGCTGGACCGCGACGAGCACCTGCGCCCTGGCACCGGCCTCGCGGACCTGGCCAGGCTCAAGGCGGCCTTCGCCGACATGACGCAGCGCAACGGCTATGACGCCGTGGTGATGCACCGTTACCCGGAGATCGAGGCGATCCGCCACGTGCACACCGGCGGCAACTCCAGCGGCATCGTGGATGGTGCCGCCGCCGTGCTGCTGGGCAACGAGGAATTCGGCCGCCGTGCGGGCCTCAAGCCCCGCGCCCGCGTGCGCGCCTTCACCTCCATCGGCAGCGAGCCGACCATCATGCTGACCGGCCCCGCGGCCTGCACCGAGAAGCTGCTGCAGCGCGCCGGCATGAGCATCCAGGACATCGACCTGTTCGAGGTCAACGAGGCCTTCGCCTCGGTGGTGATGCGCTACATGCGCCACTTCGACCTGCCGCAGGACCGCGTCAACGTCGCCGGCGGCGCCATCGCGCTCGGCCATCCGCTGGGCGCCACCGGCGCGATGATCCTCGGCACGGTGCTCGACGAACTCGAGCGCCGCAACCTCAACACCGCGCTGATCACGCTCTGCGCCGCGGCCGGCATGGCCACGGCCACCATCATCGAGCGCGTCTGAGCCAGGAAAACCCTCACATGCAGAACATCCGATTCGAACTGGGCGACGACGGCGTCGCCCTGCTGACCCTCGACGTCGCTGGCCGGCCGATGAACGTGCTGACCCCCGAGCTGCAGGCCGAGCTGCTGGCGCTGGTCGAGCGCATCGCCGCCGACCCCGCCATCAAGGGCGCCGTGCTGACCTCGGGCAAGGACAACGGCTTCATCGTCGGCGCCGATCTCAAGGACCTGGTCACGGTCTACGGCCGCCAGACGCCGGTGCAGGTCTACGAGACCAGCCAGGATCTGTCGCGCCTGCTGCGCCGCCTGGAAACCTGCGGCAAGCCCTTTGCCGTGGCCATCAACGGCCTGGCGCTGGGCGGCGGGCTGGAAGTCTGCCTGGGCTGCCACTACCGCGTGCTGTCCGACTCGCCCAAGGCCGTGGTCGGCCTGCCGGAGGTCAAGGTGGGCCTGCTGCCCGGTGGCGGCGGCACGCAGCGCCTGCCGCGCCTGATCGGCATCCAGAAGGCCCTGCCGCTGATGCTCGACGGCAACCCCGTGGGGCCGCAGCAGGCGCTGGCGCTGGGCATCGTCCACGCCGTGCTGCCGCAGGCCGAGCTGCTGCCCGCGGCGCGCGCCTGGGTGCTGGCCAACCCGCAGGCGCAGCAGCCCTGGGACGTAAAGGGCTTCAGGCTGCCCGGCGGTGCCGGCGCGCTGGCGCCGCATGCCGCCGACAGCTTCGGCGCCGGCAGCTCGCGCCTGATGCGAGCCACGCGCCGCAACTACCCGGCGCCGCTGGCGATCAGCGCGGCGGTCTACGAGGGCACGCAGATGCCGATCGACACCGGCCTGCGGCTGGAGTCGAAGCACTTCGCCACGCTGCTCGCCGGCCCGGTGGCACGCAACCTGACGCGCACGCTGTTCATCAACAAGGGCACCGCGGACAAGCTGGAGCGCCGCCCCGCCGGCGTACCCAAGGCCAAGGTGACGAAGCTGGGCGTGCTGGGTGCCGGCATGATGGGCGCCGGCATCGCGCAGGTGGCGGCTGCCGCCGGCATCCAGGTGGTGCTGATCGACAGCACCGCGCAGCAGGCCGAGCAGGGCAGGGCGCGCATTGCCGCTGCGCTGGACAAGGCGGTGGCGAAGAAGCAGCTCTCCGCCGAGCGCGCCGCCGCGCAACTGGCCCTGGTCACCGCCACCACGGATTACCCGCTGCTGGCGGGAGCCGAGCTGGTGATCGAGGCCGTGTTCGAGAGCCGCGAGATCAAGCGCGAGGTCACAAGCAAGGCCGCGGCGGTGCTGGGGCCGGAGGCGATCTTCGCCAGTAATACCTCCACCCTGCAGATCACGGGATTGTCGGAAGCCTGGCCGCGCCCGGCGCAGTTCATCGGCCTGCATTTCTTCTCGCCGGTGGAGCGCATGCCCCTGGTGGAAGTGATCCTCGGCAAGGACACCAGCCCGCAGACCCTGGCGCATGCGCTGGACTTCGTCGGGCAGCTACGCAAGACGCCAATCGTGGTCAACGACTCCCCGGGCTTCTTCACCAGCCGCGTCTTCGGCACCTTCGTCGACGAGGGCATGGCGATGTTGCAGGAGGGCGTGGCCCCGGCATTGATCGAAAATGCCGCGCGCCTGGCCGGCATGCCGGTGGGCCCGCTGGCGGTGACCGACGAGGTCACCCTGGACCTGCAGAAGAAGGTCTACGACCAGTCCGTGGCCGACCGGTTGCCGGAGCGCTTCGTGCGCCACGGCGCACAGCCGGTGGTGAACAAGATGCTGGAGCTGGGACGCATCGGCCGCCGCGGCGGCGCCGGCTTCTACGAGTACAGCGAGTCCGGCAAGCAGCTCTGGCCGGGCCTGGCGGAGCACTTCCCGCGCGCCGCCGAGCAGCCGGACGCCGAACTGCTGCGCCGGCGCTTCCTGGCCATCCAGGCGCTGGAGACCGCGCGCTGCGTCGAGGAGGGTGTGATCGAGCATCCGGCCGATGCCGACCTGGGTTCGATCCTGGGCATCGGCCACCCGTCCTGGACCGGCGGCACGTTGTCCTACATCGAGACGCTGGGCCTGCAGGCCTTCGTCGATGAGTGCCGAGACCTGGCGGGCCGCTACGGCCCGCGCTTCCAGCCTTCCGAATGGCTCGCCGCCCGCGCCCGCACCGGCACGCCGTTCCACGCCGCCTGAGATACAGACCATGATGCCGAGAACCATTTTCGAGCCGGAACACGAGCAGTTCCGCGACACCGTCCGCCGCTTCATGCAGAAGGAGATCGGCCCGCACGCGGAGCACTGGCGCCGCGAGGGTTGCGTCAGCCGGGAGGCCTATCTCAAGGCCGGCGAGCAGGGCTACCTGGTGATGTGGGCGCCGGAGGAATACGGCGGCATGGGGATCGATGATTTCCGCTACGACCAGATCCTCTATGAAGAGAATGTGCGCCATGGCGAAGTCGGCTTCTACCTGCAGTTGCACTCGCGCCTGGTGGCGCCCTACATCGGCCACTTCGGCAATGCCGAGCAGAAGGCGCGCTTCCTGCCGGGCTGCGTCAGCGGCGAAAAGATCCTCGCCGTGGCCATGACCGAGCCGCACGCCGGCTCCGACCTGGCCGGCATGCGCATGCGTGCCGAGGACAAGGGTGACCACTGGCTGCTCAACGGCTCCAAGACCTACATCTCCAACGGCCTGCTGGCCGACGTGGTGGTGGTGGCGGCACGCACCGTGCCGGACTCGCGCACCGGCATCGGCCTGTTCCTGGTGGAGGCCGACATGCCGGGTTTCCGCCGCGGCCGTCGCCTGGAGAAGATGGGGCTGGATGCGCAGGACACCGCCGAGCTGTTCTTCGAGGACGTGAAGGTGCCCAAGGCGAACGTGCTGGGCGACCCCACCCAGGGCTTCCGCTACATGATGAAGGGCCTGGCCGAGGAGCGCCTGACCGGCTCCGTGCTGTCCATGGCCTGCGCCCAGACCGCCTTCGACCTGACGCTGGAATTCGTGCAGGACCGCAAGGCCTTTGGCCAGGCCATCGGCCTATTCCAGAACTCGCGCTTCAAGCTGGCCGAGCTGCGCGCGCAGCTCGACAGCACCCAGGCCTTCCTGGACCAGTGCGTGGTGCTGCACAACCGCAAGCAGCTCAGCGCCGAGGTGGCGGCCGAGGTCAAGCTGCTGACCTCCGAGCTGGAGGGGCGGCTGATCGACGAATGCCTGCAGCTGTTCGGCGGCGCCGGCTACATGGAGGAATACCGCATCTGCCGCATGTACCGCGACGCGCGCATCACGCGCATCTTCGCCGGCACCAGCGAGATCATGAAGGAAATCATCGGCCGCAAGCTCGGCCTGGACGCGAGGGCCGCCTGATGGAAAAGCAGACTCTGCAACCCGCGATGAAAACCCGCGTTTCCGAGGCCCTGGGCATCCGCTACCCGATCATCCAGGGCGGCATGCAATGGGTGGGCTTCGCGGAGATGGCGGCGGCCGTCTCCAATGCCGGCGGCCTGGGCGTGCTGACCGCGCTCTCGCAGCCCACGCCGGAGGACCTGGCCCAGGAGATCGCGCGCTGCCGCGAGCTGACCGACCAGCCCTTCGGCGTGAACCTGACGATCCTGCCCAGCATCAACCCGCCGCCCTACGAGCGTTACCTGGACGTGGTGATCGACAGCGGCGTGAAGATCCTGGAGACCGCCGGCAACAACCCCAAGGCCTTCATCGACAAGGCCAAGGCGGCCGGCCTCATCATCATCCACAAATGCGTGGCAGTGCGGCACGCGCTGTCGGCCGAGCGCAACGGCGTGGACATGGTCTCCATCGACGGTTTCGAGTGCGCCGGCCACCCGGGCGAGGACGACATCGGCGGCCTGGTGCTGATCCCGCTGGCGGCCCGCAAGCTCAAGATTCCCGTGATCGCCTCCGGCGGCATCGGCGACGGCCGTGGCCTGGCGGCGGCGCTGGTGCTGGGCGCCGAGGGCGTCAACATGGGCACGCGCTTCTGCGCCACCAAGGAAGCGCCGATCCACGACAACATCAAGCAGGCCCTGGTGGCGGCCGGCGAGCGTGACACGCGCCTGATCTTCCGCACCCTGCACAACACCGCGCGTGTGCTGAAGAACGCCATCTCGGTGGAGGTGGTGGAGGCCGAGCAGCGCGGTTGCCAATTCGAGGACATCCGTCACCTGGTCAACGGCGCACGCGGCCGCAAGGCGTTGGAAGCCGGCGAGCCGGACGGCGGCGTCGTCACCGCCGGCCAGGTCGTCGGCCTGATCGATGACGTTCCGAGCTGCGCCGACCTGATCCAGACCATGGTCGCGGACTGCCGAGAGCGCCTCGCCAGCGGCCAGGCCTGCTTCGAGCAGGCATGACCGCCACGCCGTCCGTGGAGATGCGCCGCTATCGCGGCCAGGGCGGGCTGAGCCTGGCCGCCGACGTCGGCGGCGATCCGCGCCAGCCCACGGTGATCCTGCTGCACGGTGGCGGCCAGACGCGTCATTCCTGGGACGGCGCCATGCGCGAGTTGCTGGTGGCCGGCTACCACGTCATCAACCTGGACGCCCGCGGCCACGGCGAGAGCGAGTGGTCGGCGCAGGCCGACTACGGCATCGACATCCTGGCCGAGGACCTGCTGGCGGTGATTGCCACGCTGCCCGCGCGCCCGGCCCTGGTCGGCGCCTCGATGGGCGGGGCCACCCTGATGCAGGCCGCCGGCAGCCGCCGCGAGGTCATCGCCGATGCCCTGATCCTGGTGGACATCGTGCCGCGGCTGGAAGCCCAGGGCTCTGCCAAGATCGGCGGCTTCATGCGCGCCCATGCCGGCGGCTTCGCCACGCTGGAAGACGCGGTGGACGCCGTCTCCGCCTATAACCCGCACCGGCCGCGCCCGCGCGACCCCGGCGGGCTGATGAAGAATCTGCGGCGGCGCGAGGACGGGCGCCTGTACTGGCACTGGGACCCGCGCTTCGTCGACCACCCGCGCCGCCTGGAGCCGCCGGAGTTCGCCGAGGAAATGCTCAAGGCCGCCCGGCAGATCCGCACGCCGACGCTGCTGGTGCGCGGCCTGCAGAGCGACATCGTCTCCGATGCCGGCGTCGAGGAGCTGCGCGCCCAGATGCCGGGCCTGGAGGTCTGCGACGTCGCGGGCGCCGGCCACATGGTGGTGGGCGACCGCAACGATGTGTTCAACCACGCCGTCACCGAATTCCTGAGGCGGCACCTGCCGCGCCCGCAGTAGAACGATCCAACCGAGTGACCCCATGAGTGACCTGATGTTCTCCGGGCAGGCCCTGGCTGTCCGCCGCCTGCCGTCCGCCTTCGCCGAGCTCTGCTTCGACCGCGCCGGCGCCTCCGTCAACACGCTGGATGCCCTCGCGCTGGACGAAGTGCGCCAGGCCGTGGAGGCCCTGCGTGCCGAGCCCGGACTGCGCGGCCTGTTGATCTCCAGCGCCAAGCCGGCCTTCATCGTAGGCGCCGACATTTTCGAGTTCACCGCGCTGTTCTCGAAAAGCGAAGACCAGATCGCGCGTCACAACGCCGCGCAGTCCGCCATCCTCACCGCGCTGGAAGACCTGCCGTTTCCCTCGGTGGCCGCGATTCCCGGCATGGCTTTGGGTGGCGGCCTGGAGCTGGCGCTCTGCGCCGACAGCCGCGTGCTGGCGGTGGACGGGCAACTCGGCTTGCCCGAGGTGAGCCTGGGCATCTTCCCGGGCCTGGGCGGCACGGTGCGCCTGCCGCGCCGGGCCGGCGTGGCGGCGGCGCTGGACTGGATCGTCTCCGGCAAGCCGCGCAAGGCGGGCGCCGCGAGGGACGAGGGCGTGGTGGACCTGCTCGCGCCGACCGCCGGCCTGCGCGAGGCCGCCCTGGCGCGCCTGCAGGACCTGGCCGCCGCAGACGCTTGGCAGGCACTGCGCGCCGCGCGTCGCGGCCCGGCCACGGGCCTGGATGCCGCCACCATCGAGGCCTTGCGCGGCCGCCTGGCGCCGCAGGCGCGACACCTGCCGGCCGCGCTCGCGGCGGTGGAGCTGGTATCTGCCTCGGCACTTCTGGACCGGGATGCCGCGCTGTCGGCCGAGTCGCAGGCCTTCGCGCGCATCGCCCGCACACCGGCCGCCGCGGCCCTGGTGCAGATCTTCCTCAACGACCAGGCCCTGAAGAAGCAGGGCAGGGCCTACGCCAGGGCCGCGGCACCGCTGCGGCAGGCGGCCGTACTGGGCGCCGGCATCATGGGCGGCGGCATCGCCTACACCAGCGCCGTGCGCGGAGTGCCGGTGCTGCTCAAGGACATCGCCGCCCCGGCGCTGGAGCTGGGCCAGAAAGAGGCCGCGCAGCTGCTGGCGCGCCAGGTCGCCAGCGGGCGCATGGACGAGGCCAAGGCCCGGGCGGTGCAGGAGGCCATCGTGCCGACCCTGGACTACGCAGGCTTCGGCCGCGTCGACATCGTGGTGGAGGCCATCGTCGAGAACCTGGGCGTGAAGCAGCGCGTGCTGGCCGAGATGGAGAGGGAGTTGGGCGACGAGGCGATCATCGTGTCCAACACCTCCTCGCTGTCCATCGCGGAGATCGGCAGCGCACTGTCGCGGCCGCAGCGCTTCGCCGGCATGCACTTCTTCAACCCCGTGCCGGTGATGCCGCTGGTGGAGGTGATCCGCGGCCCGCAGACCGACGAGCGCACCATCGCCACCGTGGCCCACTACGCCGCCACCATGGGCAAGACGCCGGTGGTGGTGAGCGACTGCGCGGGCTTCCTGGTCAACCGCATCCTCACGGCGTACTTCGTCGGCTTCCTGATGCTGCTGCGCGACGGCGGTGACATCGCGCAGATCGACCGCGTGATGGAAGACTTCGGCTGGCCCATGGGGCCGGCCGTGCTGCAGGACGTGATCGGCATGGACACCAGCCGCCATGTGGTGGATTGCATCACCGCCGCCTATCCGCAGCGCATGGCACTGGATTTCCGCTATGCCATTGCCCACCTCGCCGAGCTGGGCCGCTACGGCCAGAAGAACGGCAAGGGCTTCTACCGCTACCAGGCCGACGAGCGCGGCCGCTTGCGCCGCGAGCCGGACCTGGAGCTGGAGGACCTGCTGGCGCCGATCCGCCGGCAGCCGCCGCGCGCCTTCGACCCGGCCGAGATCGTGGACCGCCTGATGCTGCCGATGGTGGTGGAGGCCGCCACCTGCCTGGAGGAGGGCGTGGTGCAGACCGCCGCCGAGGTCGACAGCAGCCTGGTACTGGGCGTGGGCTTCCCGCGGCATTGGGGCGGCGCGCTGAAATACGCCGACCTCGTTGGCCTGCCGGACATCGTCGCGCGCTGCGGCCAGTACCGGCACCTGGGCGGTGGCTACCGCGCCACGCCGGGCATGCAGTCACTGGCGCAGCGTGGGGCGGCGTTCCACGCGGGAAACGCGGCCTGAGCGACGCTTCTCCAGGATTGCAATGCAACAATTGACAATTTACGATATTTGTAACATAGTCATTCCAGAAGATGGATCGCTGGCGCGTCGCTGCCGGCAGGTCCTCCATCCCATCTGAAATCCGCGCCCGCCGCCCGGGCGCCCGCCATGAGGAGAGTCCTGGTGAACGACAGCGAAGCCGGCCGGCTGTGCGCGCAATTCGACCACGCATCGGAAGCGCAGATGCGCGATCCGCACCCGATGTACGAGGGTTTCCGCAAGCAATGCCCGGTGGGCCGCTCCGAGCAGTACGGCGGCTTTTACGTGGCGTCCACCTATGACACGGTCAAGCGCGTGTTCGAGGACTACAGCCACTTCTCCTCCACCGAGGGCGTGGGCATCCCGCCGCACCCCTACAAGATGTTCCCGATCGACCTTGATCCGCCGCTGCAGACGCGCTTCCGCCGCGTACTGAACCCGCGCTTCACCAACGAGGCCGTGGCCACGCAGTCCGGCAAGATCGAGGACGAGATCCACCGCCTAGTCGACGCCTTCATCGAGCACGGCTCGGCCGACCTCGCCGCCGAGCTGGTGCGTCCGCTGCTGCCGGCCATCGTGCTGCCGTATCTCGGCGTGCCGACGCAGGACCAGGCGCAGGTCAGCGCCTGGATCGACTACATGACCCGCGGCCGCGCCAACGACATGGCCGGCGTCGCCAAGGCCGGCGAGTCCATCGGCGCCTACCTGATGGGCCTGGTCATGCAGCGCCGCGCCCAGCCGCCGGTCGACGACCTGGTGGGAACGCTGCTGACCGCCGAGGTGGACGGCAAGCCGCTGTCCGACGAGGACATCTTCCGCGTTATCCTGATTACCCTGTTCGGCGGCCTGGATACCACCAGCGCGGTGATGCTGGAGTCGCTGCTGTTCCTGGCGCGCAACCCGCAGGAAAAGCAGAAGCTCAAGAACGGCGAGCGTGACTGGGCCGTGGCCATCGAGGAGTTCGTGCGGTTCACCTCGCCGATCCAGGGCCTGCGCCGCACCGTGACCCAGGACACCGAGCTCGGCGGCCAGCCGCTGAAGAAGGGCGACTGGGTGTTCGGCCTGCATGGCTCCGCCAACCGCGACGAAACCCGCTTCTCCGGCGGCGACCAGTGCCTGCTGGACCGTGCCCCCAACCAGCATCTCGGCTTCGGTGCCGGCGCCCACATCTGCCTGGGCCGCAACCTGGCGCGCCTGGAGATCCGCCTGCTGCTGCAGATCGTGCTGCAGCGCATCGGCGACTACGTGGCCGAGCCCGGCTTCGAGCCGGATTACCTGGCCGGCGAGGCGCGCGGCATGAAGGCGCTGCCGGTGCGTTTCAGCCCGGGCCTGCGCCGCTGAAACGGCGCCCCATCACCATCTTTCATCGAGAGCTGCCATGGGCACTGTCACGTACATCGAATTCAACGGCAAGGAACACCGCGTCGAGGTGAACAACGGCCAGTCCCTGATGGAAGGGGCGGTCGGCAACCTGGTGCCCGGCATCGTCGCCGACTGCGGCGGCGCCTGCGCCTGTGCCACCTGCCATGTCTACCTCGACGCCGACTGGCGCGAGCGCGCCGGCGCCCTCAGCGAGAACGAGGACGCCATGCTGGATGTGGTGATGGATCGCCAGGAGGGCTCGCGCCTGTCCTGCCAGGTGCGCATGAACGAGGCCCTGGATGGCCTGGTCGTGCGCCTGCCCGAAAGCCAGGTCTAAAGCCATGGGCTCCCCGGCGCAGGGCGTGGTGGGCGAGGGCGAGGGCGAGGCTATCCGCGAGTCGCTGCTGGCGGTGCTGCGTGCGCAGCGCGAATCCTTCCTGCGGGACATGCCGGTGGGCCTCAAGGTCCGCCAGGATCGCGTGGACCGCGGCCTGTCGATGCTGCTGGCGCACCGCAAGGCGCTGCATGCGGCGGTGATGGAGGATTTCTCCGTGCGCGGCGGCGACTGGGCGCTGCTGGCCGAGATCGCGGCGCCGGTGCAGGTGTTCCAGCAGGTCCGCAAGGGCATCGAGGGCTGGATGAAGCCCGAGCGCCGCAAGGCGCCGTTGCCCTTCAATCTCTTCGGCGCGCGTGCCGAGATCCAGTACCAGCCGCTGGGCGTGGTCGGCATCATGGGAGCCTGGAACGGCGCCATCAACCTCGTGCTGGTACCGCTGGCCACCGCGCTGGCAGCGGGCAACCGCGCCATGCTCTGTCCCTCCGACATGATGCCCAACACCGCACAGGCAATCGACGCCGCGGTGCGCGGGTATTTCGACCCCACCGAAGTGGCGGTGGCGCAGGGCGGCCTGGAGGTCTGCAAGGCCTTCTCCGGCCTGCCGTTCGACCATCTGCTGTTCACCGGCAGCCCGGGCGTGGGTGCCCAGGTGATGGCGGCGGCGGCGCCCAACCTCACGCCGGTGACGCTGGAGCTGGGCGGCAAATGCCCGGTGATCGTCACCCCTGACGCCGACTTAGCCGACACCGCGCGCGCCATCGTCGCCACCAAGACCATGAACGGTGGCCAGGCCTGCCTGGCGCCCGACCTGCTGCTGGTGCAGCGCGACCAGCGCGAGGCCCTGCTGCGCGAGCTGGACCAGGCCGCCGCGGCGCTGTATCCCGGCGCGGCCCAGCACCCCGAGTACTGCGGCATCGTCAACGAGCGCAACTACGCCCGTATCACCAGCCTGGTGGACCAGGCGCGCGCCGAGGGCGCGCGCGTGCAGGCGCTGGGCCTGGAGGGCAGGGCGGAGACGGAGCGCGATGACGCGAATCGCCGCATGGCGCTGCAGGTGGTGATCGACCCGCCGGCGCAGACCCGCGCGATGACCGAGGAGGTCTTCGGCCCGGTGATGACCCTGGTGAGCTACGACACCCTGGAGCAGGCCTGCGCGCAGCTGCGCGAGATGCCCAAGCCGCTCGGGCTCTATGTCTTCTCCAGGAGTCGCAAGGCCGCGCAGTTCGTGCTGGACCGGAGCTTCTCCGGCGGCGTCACGCTCAACGACGCCATGTTCCATTACAGCGTGCCGGACCTGCCCTTCGGCGGCGTGGGGCGTAGCGGCATGGGGTCGTACAGCTTCGGGATCGAAGGATTCAAGCGTTTCAGCCATGCGCGCTCGGTTTACACGCAGGCCGGTCCGCGCAGTCTTCTGCGCGTGATGCAGCCGCCCTACGGCAAACTGTTCGATCTGGCGATCCGCAATCGCCTGGAAAAATTGTCAGCCGAGCGTCCAAAGCGCTGACGCAAAACCGGGTTTTTCCGTGCTGCACTGCACATGGAAACGAGTCCATCGCGATACATGAGACAAAGCTTGCATATTGTTTAAGCCGGTGTTAGCTTTTCATCTATTGGTATTAGATAAGTACCAGACACAACATGAACCGCCGCGACGATGGCGGGATGACGCGACTCCCAGGGGCTCCTCCCGGACCGTCGCGCAAGGTGCGAGATTCGTTAGGCAGCGGGTGCGGTGTTCGCACGGCTACCTTGATCAAACAAAACTCTCTGGAGAAGGGCATGTCGAGGGGAATCGCTTTATCGCTTGCAATGATGGTGTCGGCGCTGCCGCTGACCGCAGGCGCGCAGGAGCAGGGTGCGGGTTCTGAGTCCATCGACGACGCCCTGGACATCATCGCCACCGAGCCGGCTGCTGCAGAGCCTGCCTCCGCTTCCGCCCCGGCCGCAGCCGCCGCGCCGGAGGCTGCCGCAGCCCCTGCCGCCCGGTCCGCTCCCAAGAGCCGCCTGGTCGAGGAGATCGTGGTCACCGCGCAGAAGCGCGAGGAAAACATCCAGGACGTACCGATCTCGATCAGCGCCTTCAGCGCCGAGACGCTGGACGCCAAGGGCATCGGCGATCCCAAGTCGCTGGCCCAGTCGATCCCGGGCGTGACCTATGGCGAGACGGTCAACTTCTCGATCATCTACGTCCGAGGCGTCGGTACCGATGCCTTCCTGCCCGACTCCGACCTCAGCGTCGCGATGTACATGGACGGCATCTACTTCCCCTTCGCCAACGGCCTGTCGCAGACCTTCGGCGCGATCGAGCGGGTGGAAGTGCTGAAGGGCCCGCAGGGCACACTGTTCGGCCGCAATGCCACCGGCGGTGCCTTCAACATCACCACCAAGTCGCCGACCTTCGACGAGCCGCACTTCTCGTTCTCGCAGGGCTACAGCGAATTCGACACCTTCAACACCAAGGTCTACGGCAACATCCCGATCAGCGACACGCTCGCGGCCAATGTCTCGCTTACCTACAACACCGGCGACAACTACTACAGCGGCCGCCGCGGCGACGTCAACAGCCTGACGGGCATCCCGCTGCCGAAGGAGACCGAGAAGGGCGCGCGCGTCCGCCTGCGCTGGAATCCGTCCGACTGGCTGGACCTGACCGTCACCGGCCTCAAGCACAACAAGGAAGGCCTGGCGTCCAGCGCCATGCCCAACATCGAGCCCAGCCTGCTGACCCGCACGCTCGGCACCCTGCTGGGCAAGTCCACCGAGCGCCCGGACCCCTACAAGGTCTTCGTCGACGTGCCCAGCTACTTCTCGCTGGACAACGAAGTGGTCTACGGCCAGCTCGAGCTGAAGCCGGACTGGTTCAACGTCAAGTTCCTGGCCAGCCAGCAGAACATCGTCACCGACAACAACTACGATTTCGACGGTACGGAGGTTCCCTTCATCACCTTCGATGCCAAGGGACAGTTCGCCGACGTCTTCACCGCAGAACTGCAGTTCTTGTCCAACGGCGAGTGGGGGCCGGACTGGCTGGAGTGGGTCGGCGGCATCTACTACCTCGACCAGACCGTGGGCTTCCCGCTCAACCGCCTGTCGGTCGCGGACCTCGACCTGTCCACCGGCTCGCTACTGGGCGTCGTCCAGATCCCGCCGGGGCTGCGCAACCTGCTGACCCGCCTCACGGGCCTCGGCCTGCCGATCCCGGACGGCGTCTCGCTGTCGCTGGTGTCGCTACAGAAGGCGGAGGCGACGGCCTATTTCGGCCAGACCACCGCGCACCTAAACGACAACTGGTACCTGACGCTGGGCGGCCGCTTCCAGGAGGAGCGTCGCGAGGTGATCGAGTCCAGCGTTGGCCTCGCCAGCCTGGGCGGCGGCTCCACGCAGCTGCTGCCGCTGGGCAGCCCGGTCAACGAAGACAAGAACTTCTCGCCCAAGGCGGTGCTCGGCTACAAGTTCGACGGTGGCATGTACTACGCCTCCTGGAGCAAGGGCTTCAAGAGCGGCACCTTCAATACCGTCAACGTCTACACCGCGCCCGATTTCGTCGAGCCCGAGGAAGTCACCAGCTACGAACTCGGCGCCAAGCTGGAACTGGTGGAAGGGCAGCTGCGGGCCAATGGCGCGCTGTTCAAGACCAACATCAAGAACCAGCAGGTGCAGTTCATCTCGCTGCTCGCCGGTGGTGCGGTGCAGCTCGAGAACGCCGGTGAGGTGGATATCCAGGGCGCCGAGATCGAGCTGCAATACAGCCCGGAATGGAACAGCGGCATGTT
The DNA here is from genome assembly GCA_052035235.1 of Pseudomonadota bacterium. GTDB lineage: Bacteria > Pseudomonadota > Gammaproteobacteria > Nevskiales > Nevskiaceae > Solimonas_A. Next base: position 25,311 of record JBPOHT010000009.1, read on the forward strand.
CGTCGCGCTGGGTGGCACCTGGCTGGATGCAACCTACGCCAGCTATCCCAATGCCAGCGGCTACTCGCAGTTGCCGGGCCCCGATGGGCGGCCGACCGGTCTCTACAACTTCGCGTCGGGCGACTATACCGGCAACCGCACCGTGCGCACGCCGGAATGGGCGGGCACCTTCTCGATCAACCAGCTGTTCGACCTGTCGCACGGCGACCTGGAAATCGGCGGAACGCTGTTCTACAGCGGCGACTTCTACTTCCAGGCTCAGAACACGCCGACCTCGCGCCAGCCGTCCTACATCACGGTCGATGCCCAGATGAGCTACCTGCACCGTGCCTCCAATGTCCGCCTGACGCTGATGGGCCGGAACCTGACGGATGAGCAGTACTCGCTGACCCAGTTCCATACCGACGCCGGCGTCCAGGAATTCCTGGCACCGCCGCGCGCCTTCGGCGTGCGCTTCGACTGGTCGTTCTGAACGACACCGGGCCAGCGAGGGGAGCCAGCACATGAAAGCGAAAGATCATGAGGAGATGGGGATGAACGTCGCAGGAACGCAAGGCTGGCGGAGCCGGTCCCGTCTGTCGGGAGGCTTGCTGCTGGCGATGATCAGTAGCGTCGCCGCCGCCCAGGACAGCCCGCTGCAGCAAGGGGCCTATCTCGCACCGATGGCCAGCTACATCCTTCCCCAGGCCGATGGCCTGGACAAGGGCCTGGGTTACCGCCTGGGCGTCGGCTACCGCAACGGCAACTACGCCATCGAAGGCGTGGCGCTGATGCAGGACATCGACGCCGAGGGTGGGGAGAGCATCAGCACCGAAGGCGGCGCGCTGAACTTCCTGTGGTTCCCCTTCATGGATTCCCTGCCGAATGCCTACGGCCTGGCGTCCTTCGGCGCTACGGCGATCAGCGACTACCCGGTGCAGCCTCGCACCCCCGTGGACGCCAACAAGCAGAACTTCTCCATCACCAGGGCCGGTGGCGGCGTCGGTTACCTGTGGGGCTTCTCCCTGGGCCGCTATGAAATGGCCCTGCGTACCGAGGCCTTGTACATCGCCGGCAAGCGTGATGCCGACGTGAAGCCTGGCGGCGACATCAATGCGCCGCGTCGCCTCGATGACATCGAGCTCAATGTCGGCCTGCAACTGCCCCTGGGCCTCAAGCCCGAGAAGAAGCCCGAGCCGGCACCGGTCGTGGCAGTCGTGCCGGTGGCTGACGCCGATGGCGATGGCGTTCTCGATGACGTCGACCAGTGCCCGGACACCCCGGCAGGAACCTCCGTGGACGCCGTGGGCTGCCCGCTGCCCCCGCCCCCGCCGCCCTGCAAGACCCCCGCGCCGGGCGAGAAGGTCTCCCTGGCCGGTTGCGGCACGGGCGATGTCATCGTGCTGCGCGGCGTCAACTTCGAGTATGACCAGGCTCGCCTCACGGCAAATGCCAAGACCATACTCGACAACGTTGGCGAGGAGTTGGTCGCCAATCCCGCGATCGAGGTGGAGCTGAGTGGCCACACCGACTCGCGCGGTTCCGATACCTACAACCAGCGTCTCTCCCAGCAGCGCGCCAAGTCGGTGCTGGAGTACCTGGAGAGCAAGGGTGTCGAAGCCAGCCGCATGGGCGCCGTCGGTGTGGGTGAAGCCAAGCCGGTGGCCGACAACGAGACCGAGGAAGGGCGCGAGCTGAACCGCCGTGTGGAACTGCGCGTCACCGCCGGTGCTGCCAAGGCCGTCGTTCCCCCCGCGCCGGTGGCCCCCGCAGCTGTTGAAGCGGCACCCGCTGCAGAAGCGACCCCCGAGGCCGCTCCGGCGCCTGCAGCCGCACCGGCTGCCGCGCCGGCTATTGATGACCTGGATTTTCTGAACTAAGCCGGTCGCGGCGGACCATGCGCCGCCGCGCCACCTGAGTTGCTGGAGGAAACACTGATGTCCAAGATTTCGATGCAAAGGAAAGTCGCGGTGCTGGGCTCCGCGGCGATCCTGAGTGCCGCCGCCGGTGTCACCTACGCCGCCAAGCTCGGCGACGTCACCGCCTCTGGCGACCAGTGGCTGGTGGCCCAGGTGGATTCCCAGAAGCGTGTCGACGCCCTTGCCGAACAAGGCCGCGACCTGTCGAACGACTACCGCACCACCCTGCGCGAGAGCGAAGGCCTGAAGCTGTACCTGCAGCAGCTGCGAGCCCAGCTCAAATCGCAGGAAGAGGAAATGGCCGTCATCCGCCAGGAATCCTCCGAACTGGACCGTACCAACATCGAGATCCTGCCGCTGATGCAGCGCATGCTGGCCTCCATGGAGCAGTTCGTGCAGCTGGACGTCCCGTTCCTCAAGGAAGAGCGCGCCGCCCGCGTCGCCCGCCTGAACGAAATGATGCCCCGCGCCGACGTCACCGTGTCGGAAAAGTACCGCCGCATCGTCGAGGCCTACCAGATCGAAATGGAATACGGCCGCACCATCGAGCCCTACCGCGGCAAGCTGGGCGACAAGGAAGTCGACTTCCTGCGCGTCGGAAGAGTCGGCCTGTTCTACCAGACCCCGGATGGCAAGGACACCGGCTACTGGGACCGCGACAAGAAAGACTGGGTGGCTGACGGCGCTTACGCCGAAGGCGTCACCGAAGGCCTCAAGGTCGCCAAGAAGCAGACCTCCCCG
>JBPOHT010000043.1:0-118192 GCA_052035235.1 Pseudomonadota bacterium
GTCGCCGCCCGGCGCGATCGGCAGATACAGATCCGCCTGATCCGCGCTTTCGGTGCGGCGCGGATCGATCACGACCAGTTTCATCTGCGGGCGTTCGCGTTTCGCTTTCAACAGACGCTGATGCAGCACCGGATGCGCCCACGCCGCATTCGAGCCGATCAGGATGACCAGATCGGCGATTTCGACATCTTCATAACAGGCCGGCACCGCGTCCTCGCCGAATGCGCGCGCCTGCGCCGCCACCGCGGACGACATGCACAGGCGCGAGTTGGTATCGACATTCGCGGTACCGACAAAGCCCTTGAACAGCTTGTTGGCGACGTAATAGTCCTCGGTCAGCAACTGGCCGGAGACGTACAGGGCCACCGCCTCGGGGCCGTGCTGGTCGATGATGCGGCGCAGGCCGCCGGCGACGCGATCCAGCGCGTCATCCCAGCCGACCCGTTGTCCATCGATCTGCGGATACAGCAGGCGGCCCTGCAGGTCCACTGTTTCGCCCAGCGCGGATCCCTTCACGCAGAGCCTGCCATGGTTGGAGCCGTGGCCCTGGTCACCGGCGACGTCGAACTGGCCGTCCGGGCGGACGCCGGCCTTCACCCCGCAGCCCACGCCACAGTAGGGGCAGGTGGTGGAGATGGTGGCGGTAGCGGAGAGGGGGGCGGGCAGGGTCACGTCGCGGATCGTTCTAGGCAGCGCGCGGCTGGCAGTAGGCCTGGCCGAACAGCAGGCGGCTGCGCAGTTCGGAGATGTCGGTCCTGTTCTGGATCAGGTCGAAGTACCAGGGGCCGTCCTTGACGTCGCCGTAGAGCACGGCGCCGATCACGCGGCTGCCCTTCAGCACCAGGCGCTTGTACACGCCGCGGCGCGGATCGCGCATCACCAGGTCCTCGCTGTCGGCGTCGCCGATGAAGTCGCCGGCGGAGTAGAGATCCACGCCGGTGACCTTGAGCTTGGTGGCGGTGGCCTGCTGCACGTAGCGGGAATGGCCGAAGCCGGCGAGGTGGGCGGCGCAGACGCGCGCCTGGTCCCAGATCGGCGCGACCAGGCCGAACAGCGCCTTGCGGTGCTGCACGCATTCGCCTACGGCGTAAATGCGCGGGTCGAAGCTTTGTAGCGTGTCGTCCACCATGATGGCGCGGTCGCACTGCAGGCCGGCGCTGCGGGCCAGGTCGATGTTGGGGCGGACACCGGCGGTCATCACCACGAGGTCGGCCGGGATCTCGCTGCCGTCCTTGAAGCGTAGCGCAGTGACCCGTTCAGGGCCGACGATCTCGGCGGTGTTGGCATTGAGCAGGATGCGCAGGCCCTTGCGCTCCAGGGCGGCCTTCAGCAGGGCAGCGGCCGGCTTGTCCAGCTGGCGCTCCATCAGGCAGTCGTTGACGTGCACGACGCTGACCTCCATGCCCTGGCGCAGCAGGCCATTGGCGGCTTCCAGCCCCAGAAGGCCACCGCCGATCACCACGGCGTGGCGGTGGTGACGCGCGGCCTCCAGCATGGTCTCCACGTCCTGGATATCGCGGAAGGCGATCACGCCGGGCAACTGGTGGCCCGGCACGGGAATGATGAAGGGCTTGGAGCCGGTGGCCAGCAGCAGGCGGTCGTAGGGAATGGCGAGTCCGGACTGCGCGTACACGGTGCGGCGAGGGCGGTCGATCTTCACCACCGGATCGCCGGCATGCAGGGTGATGCCGTGCTTCACGTACCACTCGCGGGTGTTCAGCATGATGTCGTCCACGGTCTTCTCACCGGCGAGGACGGGCGACAGCAGGATACGGTTGTAGTTGCCGTGCGGCTCGGCGCCGAACACGGTGATGTCGTAGAGATCGGGGGCGAGCTTCAGCAACTCTTCGACCGTACGCATGCCGGCCATGCCATTGCCGACGACTACCAGCCTGGGCTTCGACGTGATCATGATGTCCTGTTGCCCCCGGGCGGGAGATTCGTCCGTTACGCAGTACCGGCCCTTTGATAACGGCCTGCGCGGCGGGACGATCTCCCGCTTGGGTGCTCAGTGTGCGGCGACGAGAATCTGCCCGTTCTCGACGCGCGCAGGGTAGGCGCGCACCGAGTGTTCGGGTGCTTCCAGGCATTCGCCGGTTTTCAGATCGAAGTGATGCTTGTAGATCGGGGAGGCGACCACGGTGCGGTCGCCCAGGCTGCCGATCAGGCCCCTGGAAAGGACCGAGGCCTCCGAGTTCGGATCATAGTTGGAAATCGCGAAGATTCCCCCACCCGTTCCGAGGCGGAAGACGGCCACCTGCTCATTGCCCACCAGGGCGCAGACCCCGGTGTTGGGAACGATATCGTCCACGGCGCAGACCGGGACCCAGGTGCTCACGTTACGGTCGCCATCCATGTTCATCATCCTCATGCTGCCCGCACCACGACCGGGATTTGTGCCAGCTTCGACTGCTTCTCCTCGGGTGTCGCCGGCCGGATCTGGCCGCGCTCCTCGATGAAGACGACGTTGCTGTCGGCCTTGTCGCTGTTGACGAAGTGGCGGAAGCGCTTGCGCGCCTCCGGGTCGGTGACGGCCTTCTTCCACTCGCACTCGTAGGTGTCGACCACGTGCTGCATCTCGGCTTCCAGCTCGGCGGCGATGCCGAGCTTGTCGCCGATGATCACGCTCTTGAGGTAGTCCAGGCCGCCCTCGAGGTTCTCGCGCCAGGTGCTGGTGCGCTGCAGACGGTCGGCGGTACGCACGTAGAACATCAGGAAGCGGTCGACGTACTGGATCAGGGTGGCCTTGTCGAGGTCGCTGGCGATCAGCTCGGCGTGGCGCGGCTTCATGCCGCCGTTGCCGCAGACATAGAGGTTCCAGCCCTTCTCGGTGGCGATGATGCCCACGTCCTTGCCCTGGGCCTCGGCGCACTCGCGGGTGCAGCCGGAGACGGCGAACTTGAGCTTGTGCGGCGAGCGCAAGCCCTTGTAGCGGTTCTCGATCTCGATGGCGAGACCCACCGAGTCATCGACGCCGTAGCGGCACCAGGTGCTGCCGACGCAGGATTTCACGGTGCGCAGCGACTTGGCATAGGCATGGCCGGTCTCGAAACCGGCCGCGATCAGCTCGTCCCAGATCAACGGCAGTTGTTCCACACGGGCGCCGAACAGGTCCACGCGCTGGCCGCCGGTGATCTTGGTGTAGAGCCCGTACTTCTTGGCGACCTGGCCCACCGCGATCAGGCCGTCGGCAGTGACTTCTCCGCCGGGCATGCGCGGGACGACGGAGTAGGTGCCGTCCTTCTGGATGTTGCCGAGGAAGTAGTCGTTGGAGTCCTGCAGCGCGGCATGCTCCTTCTTGAGCACGAAGTCGTTCCAGCAGGAGGCGAAGACGTTGGCGGCCATGGGCTTGCAGATATCGCAGCCCAGGCCCTTGCCGTGCTTCTCCAGCAGGGTCTCGAAGGTCCTGATCTGGCCGACGCGCACGAGGTGGTAGATCTCCTGGCGTGAATAGGGGAAGTGCTCGCAGACATGGTTATTGACCGCCATGCCCTGCTTCTTCATCTCCGCCTTCATCACTTGCGTGGCCAGCGCCACGCAGCCGCCGCAGGAGGTGCCGGCACGGGTGGCACTCTTGATCGCGCCGATGGAAGTGGCACCCTCGCAGACTGCCGCGCAGATCTGGCCCTTGGAGACGTTGTTGCAGGAGCAGATCTGCGCCGAGTCTGGCAGCTTGTCCACGCCCAGGCCGGGCTTCTTGCCACCGGAGTCCGGCAGGATCAGGAACTCCGGCGATTCCGGCAGCTCCATCTTGTTGAGCATCATCTGCAGCAGGGTGCCGTATTCCTCGGCGTCGCCCACCAGTACGCCGCCGAGCAGGTACTTGCCGTCTTCCGAGACCACCAGCTTCTTGTAGACCTGCTTGCGCTCGTCGTTGAACTGGTAGACGCGACTGCCGGGGGTGCTGCCCATGGCGTCGCCGATGCTGGCCACGTCCACGCCCATCAGCTTGAGCTTGGTGCTCATGTCGGCGCCGGTGAACTCGGCGACCTGGCCCAGCAGGTGCCGGGCGGCAACGCGCGCCATGTCGTAGCCCGGAGCCACCAGGCCGTAGATGCGGCCGGACCACAGGGCGCATTCGCCGATCGCGTAGACGTCCGAATCCAGGGTGCGGCAGAAATTGTCGATCACGATGCCGCCGCGCTCGCCGACGCCGAGCTGGCAGGCCTTGGCCAGTTCGTCGCGCGGGCGGATACCGGCGGAGAACACGATCATGTCGGTGTCGAGAAAGCTGCCATCCGCGAACTTCATGCGGTGCGTGCCGGCTTCGCCGTCAATGATCTCCAGGGTGTTCTTCTGTGTATGGACGGTGACGCCCAGTTCCTCGATCTTGCGGCGCAGGGTGCGGCCGCCGCCGTCGTCCACCTGCACCGCCATCAGGCGCGGGGCGAACTCCACCACGTGGGTCTGCAGGCCCATGTCGCGCAGGGCCTTGGCACACTCCAGGCCCAGCAGGCCGCCGCCGATGACCACACCGGTCTTCGAGCGTGCGCCGCATTCCTTCATGCCCTCAAGGTCTTCGATGGTGCGGTAGACGAAGATGTCCTTGCGGTCCTTGCCCGGCAGCGGCGGCACGAAGGGATAGGAGCCGGTGGCCAGCACCAGCTTGTCGTAGTGCAGGATCTCGCCGGTGGAGACCGTAACGGTCTTCATCGCGCGATCGATGCTGCTGGCGCGGGCGTTGAGCTTCAGCAGCAGGCCGTCGCGGCCGAAGAAATTCGGTGCGACCAGCGAGAGGTCTTCCGCCGACTTGCCGGCGAAGAACTCGGACAGGTGCACGCGATCGTAGGCCGGCCGCGACTCCTCGCAGAGCACGGTGACCTCCAGGTCTGGCAGGCCGGCCTCGGCGAGGGATTCGAGGAACTTGTGACCGACCATGCCATGGCCGACGACGACGATCTTCTGCTTCATCGGGAGGCTCCTCAATGGTCGCAGTCGGCGAGGAAGCCGAGAAGCTCCTCGCGCAGCTTGTAGTAGTCCGGATGCTCGAGCAGGGCCTTGCGCGTCCGGGGGCGGGGCAGTGGCACGTCCATGATCCTGCCGACCCTGGCATTGGGGCCGTTGGTCATCATCACGACGCGGTCGGCCAGCAGGATCGCCTCGTCCACGTCATGGGTGACGACGATGGCCGTCAGGCGGGTGCGGGCCCAGACTTCCATCAGCACTTCCTGCAGGTCCCACCGCGTCAGCGAGTCGAGCATGCCGAAGGGCTCGTCCAGCAGCAGCATCTTGGGCGACAGCGCGAAGGCGCGGGCGATGCCGACGCGCTGCTTCATGCCGTTGGAGAGCTCCGAGGCGCGCTTGCTGGCCGCATCCGTCAGGCCGACACGGCCCAGGTAGTGATCGACGATCTCGCGGCGTTCTGCCTCGCTGATGTGGGGGAAGACCTGGCGCACGCCGAGCATCACGTTGTCGGCGGCGGACAGCCAGGGCACCAGGCTGGGCGCCTGGAACACGATGCCGCGGTCGGGGCCGGCGCCGTCGATCTCCTTGCCGTCGAGGATGATGCCGCCCTCGCTGATGTCGTTGAGGCCGGCCATCATCGACAGCACGGTCGACTTGCCGCAGCCGGAGTGTCCGATGATGGAGATGAACTCTCCCTGGCGGATCTTCAGGTCGAAGCCGTCCACCACCTTCACCGGCCCCTTCTTCGTCGGGTAGATCTTTGAGACCTGGGCGAACTCGACGTAGCGCTCCGGCTGCACCGGTGCTTTCTTCTTGGCGGCCTTGAGCGCGGCGGGATGATCGTCGCTGGTCACTGGCACTTGCGGGCGCAGTTCCACGACCTTGCCGCCGCCCGTGCCCTGCGCGCCCTTGGCGGCGTCGATCAGGTACTGCGTGACCTCCTTGCGCAGCTTCACGAAGGCCGGGTCGTGGTTCATCTCGCGCCGGTCACGGGGGCGCGGCAGGTCGATGCGGAATTCCGGGCCGAAGGTGGCGCCGGGGCCGGGGTTGAGCGGAATGATGCGGTCAGCGAGCAGGATGCCCTCGTCCACGTCATTGGTGATCAGGATGCAGGTCTTCTTCTCCTGGCTCCAGATCTGCACGATCTCGTCCTGCAGCTTGGAGCGGGTCAGCGCATCCAGCGCGCTCAGCGGCTCGTCCAGCAGCAGGATGTCGGGGTTGGCGGCCAGGGCGCGCGCCACCGCGGTGCGCTGCCGCATGCCGCCGGACAGTTCCGAGGGTCGCTTCTGCAGCGCGGGCGTCAGGCCCACCATGGCGACGTACTTCTCGACGCGGGCCTCGCGCTCCGCCGCGGGCAGGCCGGCGTAGACCTGGTCCACGGCCAGCGCCACGTTCTCGCGGACGTTCATCCAGGGCATCAGCGAGTAGCTCTGGAAGACCACGCCGCGGTCGGGCCCCGGCCCGCGGACCGGCTGGCCCTTCAGCAGGACCTCACCCGCGTCGGCCTCGATCAGGCCGGCGATCAGCGAAATCAGCGTGGTCTTGCCGCTGCCGGAGAAGCCGACGATGGCGACGAACTCACCTTCCTTGATCTGCAGGTTGATGTTCTTCAGGACCGGGCTGCGGTGCTTGCCCTGGCCGTAGCTCTTGGCGATGCCCTTCAGCTCCAGGTACGGCGCCACGGTGTCGGTTGCGCCATGGGCCATGGGCGGCTCGGCGAGGTCGGCAGGCTTCACTTGTGCGTGCATGTTCAGGGTCTCGGTCTCAGTGAGCCTGCTCGCCGAAAGTGACCAGCTGTTGCAGCGTCTGCATCAGGCGATCCAGCACGAAGCCGATGAAGCCGATGGTGAAGACCGCCACCATGATGCGCGCCAGCGACTGGCTGCTGCCGTTCTGGAACTCGTCCCAGACGAACTTACCCAGGCCCGGGTTCTGGGCCAGCATCTCGGAGGCGATCAGCACCATCCAGCCCACGCCCAGCGACAGGCGCAGGCCGGTGAAGATGAGCTTGAGCGACGAGGGCAGCACGATCTTGCGGACCTTGGCCAGCCAGGACAGCTTGAGCACACGGGCGACGTTGATCAGGTCCTTGTCCACCGAGGCCACGCCGACCGCGGTATTGATCAGGGTGGGCCACAGCGAGCACAGGGTGACGGTGATCGCGGAGATCAGGAAGGACTTCTGGAACATCGGGTCGGCGCTGACGTAGACCGCCGAGACAACCAGGGTGACGATCGGCAGCCAGGCCAGCGGCGAGACCGGCTTGAACAGCTGGATCATCGGATTCAGTGCCGTCTGCACGGTGGGAGACAGGCCGCAAAGGATGCCCAGCGGTACCGCGACCACCGTCGCCAGCAGGAAGCCGATGAAGACCGTCAGCAGGCTGGTGAGGATCTGGTCGATGTAGGTGGGCTTGCCGGTCCACGCGCGGATGCGGACCTCGGCGCTCGGGTCCTCCGCCAGCTTCGCGGCGTTGCGCTCGTGCTGCCGCTGGTAGAACTCGGCGGCCTTCTCGCGTTCCGCGACATGCTCGTCCACCAGCACCTGGAAGGCCTCGTAGACCGCGGTGGGGCCGGGTAGCGCGCCCAGGCTGGTCTGGATGCCCTTGGCCACCATGCCCCAGCCGGCCAGGAACAGCAGGAAGGCGAGGACCGGCACGCCGATCTTCATCAGGATTTCGCGGGCCTGTTCGCGCGGGTCTTCGCCGGCGGCCAGCCGCACGAAGGGCACGAACCAGGTGAGCCCGGTCTTGGTCAGGAAATTGGTGGTCTGGGTCAGCATCGGCTTGCTCGGGGAATGGTTGCGTTTCAGGTGCTTGGCACGGCCGGGCAGCCTCCTGCCCGGCCGTGCCCTGGGCTCAGGGCTTTTCGTTGCCCTTCAGGCCGATCTTGAGCTTGGAGAGATAGGCATTCGGGGTGCGGCCGTCGTAGCTCACGCCGTCGATGAAGTCCGCCGTGGCCGGCTTGAAGCCCGACTCCTTGGCGAAGTCCGGGAAGTCGCCGGCCTTGAGCTTGCCCTCGGCGATCAGCTCCTTGGCGGCAACGGTGTAGAGGTCGGAGCGGTAGACCTTTCTGGCCGTGTCGAGGTACCACTGGTCGGTCTTGGCTTCGGGGATCTGGCCCCAGCGGCGCATCTGCGTCAGGTACCAGATGGCGTCGGAGTAGTACGGATAGGTGGCGTGGTAGCGGAAGAAGACGTTGAAGTCCGGCACCTGGCGCTTGTCGCCCTTCTCGTACTCGAAGGTGCCGGTCATGGAGTTGGCGATCACCGCCACGTCGGCACCGACATAGGACGGCTTGGACAGCATCTTCGAGGCTTCGCCGCGGTTGCCGTTGTTGTTGGCGTCCAGCCAGTAGGCGGCGCGGATCAGCGCCTTGACCAGGGCCTTGGTGGTCTTGGGGTTCTTGGCGGCGAAGTCCTCGCGGATGCCGAAGACCTTCTCCGGATTGTTCTTCCAGATTTCGTAGTCGGTGATCACCGGCACGCCGATGCCCTTGAACACGGCCTGCTGGTTCCAGGGCTCGCCGACGCTGTAGCCATAGATGGTGCCGGCCTCCAGCGTGGCCGGCATCTGCGGCGGCGGGGTGACGGACAGCAGCACGTCGGCCTTGATCTGGCCGGCCACGTCGCCCTTCAGCGGCGCGTAGAAGCCGGGATGGATGCCGCCGGCCGCGAGCCAGTAACGTAGCTCGTAGTTGTGCGTCGACACGGGGAAGACCATGCCCATGTTGAAGGCCTTGCCTGCGGCCTTGTACTGGTTGACCACCGGCTTGAGTGCATCGGCCTTGATCGGATGCACCGGCTTGCCGCCGGCCATCGGGATGTTCTTCTTCATCTCGGCCCAGACGGCATTGGAAACGGTGATGCCGTTGCCGTTCAGGTCCATGGAGAAGGGCGTGATGATGTCGGCCTTGGTGCCGAAGCCGATGGTGGCCGCCAGGGGCTGGCCCGCGAGCATGTGAGCGCCGTCGAGCTCGCCGGAGATCACGCGGTCGAGCAGCACCTTCCAGTTGGCCTGCGCCTCCAGGGTGACGTAGAGGCCCTCGTCCTCGAAGTAGCCCTTCTCATAGGCCACGGCCAGCGGGGCCATGTCGGTGAGCTTGATGAAGCCGAACTTGAGGTCTTCCTTCTCCAGCTTATCCTTGGCGCTTGCCACCGGGATGCCCAGTGCCAGCGCCAGGCCGCCCGCGATGAGCGCGGTGCCAGCGATCTTGCCGAACTGGCCTGCGAGACGCCCCATCGCTGCTGCCATCGTCGGTTTGACGTTGAATGTGCTGCTGAGCATCTTCTGCACTCCCGAGTGATCCTGAAAAAAGAAACCGGAAACGAAAAAGCGCCCATGGACCGGGGTGGAGCCGGTGCATGGACGCCGTTGTCCTGAGCATCCGTGGTGCGAACCCCGGATGGATGTCTTGTAAGCCCACCGCCTTTAGCGGGCTGTCTCACGGTGATAAGTCGCAAACCCCATGCCATGTTCCGCATGCCGTATTCGCGTCCTGCTGGTGCAGCGATCCTGATGGAAGTGCTCCGGCATGGAGCGCGACGCGCTGGCATCGCGCACTGCCGGGAGGAGACGCTCCAGACTGGATCGAAGCCCGGTGGGCCGGGTGAATGACCTTGGTGCCCTTGGCGCGGCTAGCCCGACGCCCCTGCGCATTCGTAGGGCATGAGCGCCATCACGGTGCAGCTCAGCCCTGGGTGCTCGCCGATGTCGCAGCCGTGGTGCTGCGCTGCGTGTCGAAGGAACTGCCGTCGAACAGCAGGTCGGGGCCCATCAGCAGCGGCCCGTTGTTGCTGCCGATAGCCCAGGCACCGGCGTGCACGCCTTCGGGCTTGCTATCGACGCGCGGGCAGGGCTGGCCCACACGCTCGGCGGCAATGCGGTACAGGTCGGGTCGATACGTCTGCGCGGCGACCAGGGCGGCATCCACATCGTTGGGAACATGCCCCCAGCGCTGCATCTGTGCGATGAACCAGTGCGCATGTGAGTGCCAGGGGAAGTTGGCGGCACCGGAATGGAACACCAGGCCCGGACCTCGCGGGTGGCGCGCATCGCGGACCGCCAGCGCTTCCTCCAGTTCCAGCATGGAGGCTCCGCGCACGTAATCGCCGGCCTTGAGCATCTCGGCGGCGGCCAGGCGGCCTGGGGCGGCCTCGAGCGAGCGCGAGGCCTCGATCAGCGCGGCGACCAGGGCCAGGTGGGTCAGGGGGTGGCGCTCTGCCCAGTCGCGGGTCACGCCCAGCACCTTTTCGGGGCTGTTGTTCCAGATCTGGTGCTTGGTGACGATCGAGCGGCCGAGGCCGGCCCGCTCGGCGACACCGCCCCAGGGCGCGCCCACGCAGAAGCCGTCGATACGGCCTTCCTGCAGCAGTTGCACCATTTGCGGCGGCGGCACCACCACCAGGCGCAGGTCGCGATCCGGGTCGATGCCGCAGCCGGCCAGCCAATAGCGCAGTTCGTAGTGGTGGGCGGAGTGCGGGAAGACGTGCGCGAAGACCAGGGGTGGCGCCCGCACCGCACGGTCCACCTCGATCACGCGCCGCAGCGCGGCACCGGCCGCGCGCGGTCCTTCCTCTGTCAGGCGCATGCGCCGGTACAGGGCATTGGAGACGGTGATGGCATTGCCGTTGAGGCTCAGCGACATCGCGGTGAGCATCGGCACGCCGATACCGTCGATGCCCAGCGTCGCCGCCAGCGGCATGGGTGCCAGCATGTGCGCGGCGTCGAGCAGGCCGGCGGCCAGCTTGTCGCGGATGCCGGCCCAGGCGGATTCCACCGTGATCGACACGTCCAGGCCATGGCGGGCGAAGTGGCCGCCGGTCTGCGCCGCCACGATGGGCGCCGCGTCGGCCAGCGGCACGATGCCGATGCGCAGGCGGGGTTTCTCCAGGTTGTTGATCATCACAGTAGTTCCGCGGCAGCGATCAGCGCACGGGCGGCGTCGCCGAGTTTGAGGTTGCGTTCCATGGCCATGTTCCTCAGCAGTTCATGGGCGGCCGGTTCGTCAAGGCTGCGGCGTTTCATCAGCAGGCCCTTGGCGCGCTCGATATCGCGGCGGTCGGCGAGCTTCAGGCGGGTTTCCGCCAGTTCGGTGCGCAGCGCATGGAATTCCTGGAACCGCGCGATGGCCACCTCGATGATCGGCGCCAGTCGCGCCGGCTGCAGGCCGTCGATGACATAGGACGTGACGCCGGCGCGTACCGCACGGCGGATGGTCTCGCCGTCGCTGCGGGAGGCGAACAGCACGATCGGCCGCGGCTGTTCCCGCGCGACCTGGCCCAGGGACTCCAGCGTGTCCCGGTTCGGTGCATCGACGTCGATCAGGATCACGTCCGGCTGGTAACGACGCACGGCAGCCTGCAGGTCGGCCGAGGTGGTGACCGCCGCCACGATCTCGTGCCCCAATGCCTGCAGCGGCCCGTCGAAGGCGGCGCGCCGTGCCGGGTCGTCATCCACCAGCATGATGCGAAGGGCGCCAGGATCTCCGCCGGTGCTGCCCTGCTTTGGTTCAGACCCCAAGGATGACCCCACGAACGCTCCAACAGCTACCAGCGGATGCCCGGGAAGGGCCACTGGCGCGGCTCATGCAAGGATCGTGACAGCCCGGAGTGCTTCGTGATGGTGCGTGGCGTGATCCCGATGAAGCGGGTTGCGACGCTCAGGGGTGATATTGGCGCGCCGGTCCTGGCTGGGGCTCCAATGCGGTGCGAGCCCAGTGGATCTCACACCTTCCTCGTGCCCAGGGAACGGGCACGAAGAACTCTGCCGATCCAAAGATCGACATACCGGCTTTCGCCGGTATGTCGAATCGTGTGATGGCTTGCCACATGAAAATCGGCGAAGAACCATAAAAAAGGCGCCTGCACGGTTTCCCGTACAGACGCCATTGCCCGAATCGAGGGGCCGGAGGCATCCCGGCGGACTTGCCGCGGCGATGTTCCTGGCCCTGTGATTAAACGAGCAAACGGCGTGCCAGTTGCGGAGAGCAAGCGCCCTCAGCGCGGTTCCACCAGGTCGTCCAGCTCCACGTTCAATGCGCGCACCGACAGGTGGATCTCGCGCAGCGACAGCACCAGCGAGGCCAGCATCAGCAGCAGCGCCAGTGCGAACAGTGAAATGGCCAGCGGTTGGTGGTCGATCAGTACGCCGAACAGGCTGGCGGTGCAGCTCAGCAGGCTAGTGACACCCAGCGCCTGGGTATGGCGCAGCAGGGCCAGGCGCTCGCGCAGGTTGTCCACCTGCAATTTCAGGCGCGGATGCGGCTCCTCGCGGTAGCGGGCGATGAGATGACGGGCGAGGCTGGCCAACCCGAGGAAGCGATTGGTATAGGCCAGCATCAGCAGCGAGACGGCCGGGAACAGCAGGCCGGGGGTGGAGTAGGTGAGCGGTGTCATGGCGCCAATCTAGCGCATGGGCAGGCCGAAGCGCTGCCGCAGGGCCTGGCGCGAGCTGCCCAGCAGTTGCGCCGACTGCTCGCTGCCGGGGACGGCGCGGGCCATGGCCAGGGCGCCGGCCATCTCGGCGAGCAGCGAGGCGGCGGCGGTCCGCGGCTCGGATTGGCCGGCGGATTCCAGCATGGCCGCCAGGCGGCTACTGACGGCCTCGATGCCGGCACCGAAGGCGCGGCGGGCGGCGGGCGGCAGGTGGGGGGCCTCGCCGCAGAGCGCAGGGATGGGGCAGCCGTGGGCGCGGTCGTCGCGGTGGCGCTGCGACAGGTAGAAGTTGATGTAGCCGGATAGGGCTTCGGACGGCGAGCGCTCGATGTACTGGTCGATCTGGGCCTCGATGTCGGCGAACATCGCCGTCATGGCCTCGGCCACCAGCTCGTCCTTGGACTTGAAGTGGGCGTAGAAGCCGCCGTGCGTGAGCCCGGCCTTGCCCATGATCGTGGCCACGCTGACACCGCGCGGCCCCTTGGCGCGGATCGCGCGCGCCGCTTCCTTGAGCAGCAGCGCGCGCGTGCGTTCCTTGTGTTCGGCGTCGTAGCGCATGTTCCGTTCGTTGCAGTGGCCGTTCGCTCTGAGCCTGTCGAAGAGTGAACGGTCACCCGTTGAAACTGCGGCAGGGAGTCCGTTCGTACTTCGACAGGCTCAGCACGAACGGACTTGCGAGGGTTGGATTCTAGCGGCCGGGGTCAGGCCGCTTCCAGGATGGTGGCGATACCCTGGCCGCCGCCGATGCACTGGGTAGCCAGCGCATAGCGCTTGCCCTCGCGCTTCAGCAGCTGCGCCGCCTTGCCGGTGATGCGTGCGCCGGTGGCGCCCAGCGGGTGTCCAAGGGCGAGGGCGCCGCCGTCCAGGTTGACCTTGGCGCGGTCGATGCCCAGCTCACGCAGGCAGGCCGCGGCCTGGCTGCCGAAGGCCTCGTTGATCTCGACAATGTCGATGTCCTCGATCGACAGGCCCGCGCGCTCCAGCGCCTTGCGCGTGGCCGGCACCGGGCCCATGCCCATCACCTCCGGACCGCAGCCGGCCACCGCCACGGCGCGGATGCGCGCCAGGATCTCCAGCCCATGCCGCCTGGCGAAGTCCTCGGAGCAGACCAGCACCGCGGCGGCGCCGTCGGTCAGCGGCGAGGAAGTGCCGGCGGTGACGCTGCCGTCGGCGCGGAAGGCGGGCTTGAGTCCGGCCAGGGCCTCCAGCGTGGTCTGCGGGCGCAGGCAGCCGTCGCTGTCGACCAGGCCGTCGGCGGTCTGCACCGGTACGATCTCGCCGGCCAGGCGGCCCTCGGCCTGCGCCGCGGCTGCCTTTTGCTGCGACTCCAGCGCCAACTGCTCCTGCTCGACGCGCGGCACGCCGAAGCGCTGGGCGACGTTCTCGGCGGTCTCGCCCATGGTGATGTAGGCCTCGGCCTGGAATTCCGGAGCGTCCACGCCCGGCTGGCGGAAGCGCGGATTGGGCGAGGCGTTGAAGCCGCCCTGCGGCACGCGCGTCATCGACTCCACGCCGGCGCAGATGAAGGCCTCGCCGGCGCCGATGGCGATCTGGCCGGCAGCCATGTGGATGGCGTTCATCGACGAGCCGCAGAAGCGGTTGACGGTCGCGCCGCCGACCGACTCGGGCAGCCCGGCCAGCAGGCCGGCGATGCGCGCGATGTTGCTGCCCTGCTCGGCCTCCGGGTAGGCGCAGCCCATGATGACGTCCTCGATCAGCGCGGGGTCGAGCTTCGAGCGTTCCACCAGGGCCTTGATCGCCACGGCGGCGAGGTCGTCCGGGCGCGTGCCGGCGAAGCGGCCCTTGCGCGCGAACTGGAAGGGGGTTCGGACATAACCGGCAATGACGGCGTTGGTCACGGTTGTTCTCCTGGATGGGGAAAGGGTTTAGCCGGCGTAGCTTGGCGGCTGGGCATTCAGGCCCGCCTTCACCTGCCGGCTGATGTCGTCGGCCAGGGCCTCGATCTGGCCGGCTTCCAGCGCGGCGAGGGCGCTGGCCGCAACGTCGGCGGGCGAGGTCTTGGGCGCGTCCACGCCGGCCACCATGTCGGTGTCGATGTAGCCGGCATGCACGCCGACCACCGTGGTGCCCTGCTCCTTGAGCTGGATGCGCGTGGCATTGGTCAGCGCCCAGGCGGCGGCCTTGGAGGCGCTGTAGCCGCTGGTGCCGGGCATGGCGATCCAGCTCAGCACCGACAGCATGTTGACGATGCCGCCACCACCGTTGGCGGCCAGCACCGGGGCGAAGGCGCTCGTGGTGTGGGCGATGCCGTGGTAGTTGGTGTCCAGCTGGCGGCGCGCGTTGTGCTCGGCCTCGGCGGCGTTCTTGCCGTCGTCCATGAAGATGCCGGCGTTGTTGATCAGCAGGCTGACGTCGCCGCAGGCGGCCGCTGCCGCGGCGACTTCCTCGGGCTTGGTGACGTCCAGCTTCACCGGGATGACGCCGGGCAGGGTGACGGTGGATGGATCGCGGGCGGCGGCATAGACCTTCTTGGCGCCGCCAGCCAGCAGCGCCTTGGCAAAGGCCAGGCCGAGGCCGCGGTTGGCGCCGGTAACCAGCGCGACGGAACCCTTGATCTTCATGGCGACACTCCGGCTTTATTGGATGATGAACATAATATTATGGGTGTCATGTAATAGAATCAAGGGGGCTGGGGATCTGCCCTTGAGCGAGTAGGGGGTTGGTGTGTATATCCCGAACCGTTCATGCCGAGTGCCGCGTAGCGGCGTATCGAGGCACGCTCTGCTGCTCCCTCTCCCTCTCCCTCTCCCTCTCCCTCTCCCCGCTTGCGGGGAGAGGGTTGGGGTGAGGGGCGCACGCTTTCCGCTAGAAGCGGCAGTGGTGGTGCCGGCGACTACGCCGGTCGGGTGCTGTTGCTCTCTGGAGGTTTATTTCGCCTAAGGGCGAGTTACTTTTTCTTTCCTTGTCGAAAGAAAAAGTAACCAAAAAGAAAGGACACCCTCCATCCGCGGCCCCGCTGAAGCGGGGCAACCTGCCCGGTGATCGAGTGCGACGGGTCGGGCCCACAGGCCATCCATGGCCTGAGGCCCCTCGGCCGGGCTCCTGCCCGGCTCGACCCTGCACTCGACCCCCAGGCAGGCGCTACTGGAAGGGAACCCGGTACGTCAAAAGCATTCGCTGGCGCTCACCACGACAGGGAAGAGCCGTCGGTACTAGCGAAGACGCCTACCTCACACCGGCTTCGCCAACGCCCGCCACATCATCTCGAACAGCGGGCCGGAGTTGGCGGTGAGCGGTTCCTTCATGCCGCGGTGGATGTACATCTGCACCAGGCGGTTGGTGAAGCCCATGACGAAGTCGAGCAGGTACTTCTCGTCCACGTCGTCGGCCAGGATGCCGCGCTCGCGGCCTTCGGAGAGGACCTTGATGAAGGTGTGGAACAGCTCGGGGTTGTGGTAGTGCTCCTGCTTGCGCCAGGTGTTCACGTACACCGAGCTCATCTGCAGCTGCATCACCTTGGGATTCTTCTCGTAGAAGTCCAGGCTGACCCAGAACACCTTGCGCAGGCGCTCCTTGTAGTCGGCGATGCCCTGGAGATGATCGAGCAGGCGCTCCGCCAGCTTCTGCAGCCAGACGTCCAGGCAGGAGAACAGCAGGGCTTCCTTGCTGCCGTAGTACTTGTAGAGCGTCTGCAGCGAGACATTCGCGCCGCGGGCGACCTCGATCAGGCCCACGCGGTGGAATTCGCGTTCGGAGAAGATGTCGAGCACGGTCTGCTCGATGCGGGCGCGGGTCTCGGGATCGAGTCCTGCACGGTCGGCCACCACGGCTTCGGTTCGGCGCATGTTTGTTCACTGAGTAATGGTTGTTACTAGAAGCTTGCTGCCGCCCCATACGCAGCCGTATTGACCGCATCGCAGCACGCCAGTAAGCTCGGTCCGCTTTCAATCCAGCCGGTGGGTTTCGATATCTCTCCCACCACGCCAATCCACGTTCCCGATCGGCCGATGGTAATTTAAATTACCAAGCGCCGCAACGAGGTCTTCATGAGCGAAGCATTCATCTACGACGCGGTACGCACGCCGCGCGGCAAGGGCAAGAAGGACGGCAGCCTGCATGGCGTCACGCCCATCCACCTGGTCGGCAACCTGCTGACCGCCCTGCAGCAGCGCAACAACCTCGACACCTCCAAAGTGGACGACGTGGTGCTGGGCTGCGTCACCCCGGTGGGCGAGCAGGGTGCGGACATCGCGCGCGTGGCCGTGCTGTACGCCAACTGGGCGGAGAGCGTTGCCGGTGTCACGCAGTCGCGCTTCTGCGCCTCGGGCCTGGAGTCGGTGAACATCGCCGCGCAGAAGGTCATGTCGGGCATGGAAGACCTCGTTGTCGCCGGCGGCGTCGAGAGCATGTCGCGCTGGGCCATGGGCTCCGACGGCGGCGCCTGGGCCATGGATCCGCGCGTCAACCACATGACCGGCTTCGCGCCGCAGGGCATCGGCGCCGACCTGATCGCGACGCTGGAAGGCTTCTCGCGCAAGGACGTGGACAGCTTTGCGGTGGCCTCGCAGCAGAAGGCGGCCAAGGCGCGCGCCGAGGGGCGCTTCGCCAAGTCGCTGATCCCGGTGCGCGATCTCAACGGCATGGTCGTGCTCGACCATGACGAGTTCATCCGCGCGGAGGCCACGGTCGAGGGCATGGCGGGCCTCAAGCCTTCGTTCGAGCAGATGGGTGTGATGGGCTTCGACGCTACCGCGCTGCGCAAGTACACCACCATCGAGAAGATCGACCACGTCCACCATGCCGGCAACAGCTCCGGCATCGTCGACGGTGCCGCGCTGATGCTGATCGGCAGCAAGAAGATCGGCAAGAAGCTGGGCCTGAAGCCGCGCGCGCGCATCGTGCAGACGGCGGTGATCGGCTCCGAGCCCACCATCATGCTCACCGGCATCGGCCCGGCCTCCAAGAAGGCCCTGGCTCGCGCCGGCATGAACGCCTCCAACATCGACCTGTTCGAGATCAACGAGGCTTTTGCCGCGGTGGTGCTGCGTGCGCAGCGCGACCTGGGCATCGATCCGGCGCGCGTCAACGTCAACGGCGGCTCCATCGCCATGGGACACCCGCTGGGTGCCACCGGCTGCGCCATCCTCGGCACCCTGCTCGACGAGCTGGAGCGCCAGGACAAGCAGCTGGGCCTGGCCTCGCTCTGCGTGGGCGCGGGCATGGGTATCGCCACGATCATCGAACGCCTCTGAGGGAACCGACATGAGCGTCAATTTCGAAAAAGACAACGACGGCATCGTCACCCTCACGCTGGACATGCCGGGCCGTTCGATGAACGTGCTCAACGACGAGCTGAGCAAGCCGCTGGCCGAGGCCATCGGCAAGATCGAGGGCGATGCCTCGATCAAGGGCGTGATCGTCACCTCCGGCAAGAAGGAATTCCTGGCTGGTGCCGACATCGAGAAGGTGTTCGCGATCACCGATCCGGCGGACGCCTTCAAGCTGGCCGAGGACTACAAGGGTTTCCTGCGTCGCCTGGAGCTCTGCGGTCGCCCGGTCGTGGCGGCGCTGAACGGCACCGCGCTGGGCGGTGGCCTGGAGCTGGCGCTGGCCTGCCACTACCGCGTCGCCATCGACGATCCCAAGGCCAAGTTCGGCCTGCCGGAAGTGAAGCTGGGCCTGCTGCCCGGCGGCGGCGGCACGCAGCGCCTGCCGCGCCTGATCGGCATCCAGCCCTCGCTGCCGCTGATGCTGGAAGGCAAGGAACTGAAGGCCAGCGACGCCAAGAACGCCGGCATCATCCACGCGCTGGCCAAGGACCGCGAGGACCTGATGGCGCAGGCCAAGGCCTGGTGCCTGGCCAACCCGAAGCCGGTGCAGCCCTGGGACGACAAGAAGTTCAAGTGGCCGGGCGGTGACGCCAAGTCGCCGGCCAACGGCCAGCTCTGGGCCATCGCGCCGTCCATGGCCAATGCCAAGACGCAGGGCAACTTCCCGGCGCCGATCAACATCATGGCCAGCGTGTTCGACGGCGGCATCACCGACTTCGACACCGGTTGCCGCAGCGAATCGCGCTACTTCGCCAACTGCGTGGTCTCGCAGGTGTCGAAGAACATGATCGGCTCGCTGTGGTTCCAGCTCAACGCCATCAACAAGGGCAGCTCGCGACCGGAAGGCGTGGAGCGCTCCACGGTGAAGAAGCTCGGCATCCTCGGCGCCGGCATGATGGGCGCGGGCATCGCCTACGTCTCGGCCAAGGTCGGCATCGAGGTGGTGCTGCTCGACACGTCGCAGGATGCCGCCGACCGCGGCAAGGCCTATTCCACCAACCTGCTCGACAAGGACCTGAAGAAGGGCCGCCTGACGCAGGAAGGCAAGGACCAGTTCCTGGCGCGCATCAAGGCGACCACCAGCTACGACGATCTCCAGGGCTGCGACCTGATCATCGAGGCCGTGTTCGAGGACCGCACGATCAAGGCGGACGTGACGAAGAAGGCGGAGGCGCAGCTGGCCAAGACGGCGGTGTTCGCTT
Organism: Pseudomonadota bacterium; assembly: GCA_052035235.1. Lineage (GTDB taxonomy): Bacteria > Pseudomonadota > Gammaproteobacteria > Nevskiales > Nevskiaceae > Solimonas_A. The sequence goes on from JBPOHT010000043.1 coordinate 18,833, forward strand.
CCAACACCTCGACCTTGCCGATCACCGGCCTGGCCGAGGCCAGCGAGCGCCCGAAGAACTTCATCGGCCTGCACTTCTTCTCGCCGGTCGACAAGATGCCGCTGGTGGAGATCATCGTCGGCAAGAAGACCAGCAAGGAGACGCTGGCGCGTGGCTTCGACTACGTGCAGCAGATCAAGAAGACGCCGATCGTGGTCAACGACTCGCGCGGCTTCTACACCTCGCGCTGCTTCGCCACCTACCCGATGGAGGGCATGACCCTGCTGGCCGAGGGCCAGCACCCGCGTTCCATCGAGATGGCCGGCCTGCAGGCCGGCATGCCGGTGGGGCCGCTGGCGGTGCAGGACGAGGTGTCGCTGTCGCTGTCGCTGCACGTGCTGGAGCAGACCCGCAAGGATCTGGCCGCCGAGGGCAAGACCGCCACCGAGCACCCCGGCGTCGCCGTGGTGGAGAAGATGGCCAAGCAGCTCGACCGCCAGGGCAAGAAGGCCGGCAAGGGCTTCTATGACTACCCGGCCGGCGGACAGAAGACGCTGTGGAAGGGCCTGGCCGAGCAGTTCCCGCTGGCCGAGCAGCTGCCGCAGCAGGAACTGATCGACCGCCTGCTGTATGCGCAGGCCAACGAAGCCGCCAAGTGCTTCGAGGAAGGCGTGGTCACGGCGGTGGGCGACACCAACATCGGCTCGATCTTCGGCTGGGGCTTCGCGCCGCACCAGGGCGGCGCGCTGCAGTTCATCAACGCCACCGGGCTGGCACAGTTCGTGAAGCGTTCCAAGGAACTGGAAAAGAAGTACGGCGAGCGTTTCAAGCCCGCCAAGCTGCTGGTGAAGATGGCCAAGGAAGGCAAGCGCTTCGAATAGCGGCAAACCGCGGCCCGCCCGCTCCGTGCAAAACGCGGGGCGGGCGGCCTGCTGTCCGGGCATCCTGCAGGAATTGATGGCCCGGAAGATTTCGTTTCAATTGGAGTCCCCCCATGTTTGGCTTATTGATGAAGTTCATGCAGGCCCAGAAAATCCTGCCGCAGATCTCCGATACGGAGCGGCAGGCCCTGGAAGCGGGCAGTGTCTGGATCGACGGCGAGTTCTTCGGCGGCAATCCTGACTTCCCGAAGATGCTGAAGGAGACCTATGCCCAGCTCAGCGCCGAGGAGCAGGCCTTCATCGACGGCCCGCTGGCCGAGCTCTGCGGCATGCTCGACCCCTATGAGATCGCCCGCACCCGCGTGGTGCCGCCCGAGGCGATCGAGTTCATCAAGAAACAGGGCTTCATGGGGCTGATCATCCCCAAGGAATACGGCGGCAAGGAGTTCTCGCGCCTGGCCGTGTCCACCATCATGCACACGCTCAGCCCGTATTCCTTCGTGGCCAGCGTGTTCGTGGTGATCCCCAATTCGCTGGGCGCCGGCGAGCTGATCCACCATTACGGCACCGACGCGCAGAAGCAGCACTACCTGCCGCGCCTGGCCTCGGGCGAATACGTGCCCTGCTTCGGCCTGACCGAGCCCACCGCCGGCTCCGACGCCGCGTCGATCCGTGCCGAGGGCGAGGTCTTCAAGGACGCGGATGGCCAGGTGAAGATCCGCCTGAACTTCCGCAAGCGCTACATCACGCTGGCACCGGTGGCCAACCTCTGCTCCATCGCCTGCCAGCTGCACGATCCGCAAAACCTGCTGGGCAAGGGCAAGCACCCGGGCATCACCGTGGTGATGGTGCACAAGGGCACGCCGGGCTTCACCAATGGCGACCATCACCTGCCCATCGGCGAGCCGTTCTACAACGGCCCGCTGATCGGCAAGGACGTGGTGGTGCCGGTGGACAACATCATCGGCGGCGCCGAGCACGCCGGCATGGGCTGGAAGATGCTGATGGAACAGCTCGCCGGCGGCCGCGCCATCTCGTTGCCCGCGGGTGCCATCGGCGGCATGAAGCAGGCCGCCGCGGTGGTGGGCCCTTACTCCGTCGTGCGCCAGCAGTTCGGCATGTCCATCGGCCAGATGGAAGGCGTGCAGGACAAGATCGGCAAGATCGCCGCGCTGACCTACATGTGCGAAGGCGCACGCGTGTTCGCCTGCTCGGCGGTGGATCGCGGCATCCAGCCGCCGGTGACCTCGGGCGTGCTCAAGTGCTACACCACAGAGCTGTCGCGTGAGCTGATCACCGACGCCATGGACGTGTTCTCCGGCGCCGGCGTCATGCAGGGCCCTAACAACATCCTCGGCTCCGGCTTTGCGTCCTCCCCGGTGGGCATCACCGTTGAGGGTGCCAACATCATGACCCGCACGCTGATGATCTTCGGCCAGGGTGCCACGCGCTGCCACCCCTACGCGCTGAAGGTGGTGGAGGGCGTGGAAACCGACAACGTGCCGCTGTTCCGCGAGAACCTGGTGGGCTGGATCGGCCACTTCGTCGCGGGCATCGTCCGCAGCGCCGTGCGCGGCTGGACCCGCGGCCTCACGGTGAAGGTGCCGGACGTGGCGGTGGAGACGCGCGGCTACTACCGCCGCCTCGGCTGGTCGGCGGCGCGCTTCGGCCTGCTGACGGACCTGGCGATGTTCTGCATCGGCGGCAAGCTGAAGATGCGCGGCAAGCTCACCGGCCGCTATGCCGACGCGCTGGCCTGGCAGCTGCTGGCCTTCTCGGCGCTGCGCCGCTTCGAGGCCGAGGGCCGCCGTCCTGAGGACCTGCCGCTGGTGCGCTATTCGGTGGAGTACTCGCTGGCGCAGGTGCAGAAGGCCTTCGAGGGCATCTACGCCAACTTCAACGCGCCGGTGCTGGGCTTCGTCATGCGCACGGTGGGTTCCTGGTGGCTGCGCGTGAACCCGGTGGGCAAGCTGCCGGCCGACGACCGCTCCGCCGACGCCGCGCAGACCATCCAGCGCTACGACGCGCAGTACCGCCGCCTGACCGAGGGCGTGTTCGTGCCGGTTGGTGGCAAGAGCGCCTCCAGCCGCCTGCTGCAGGCCTTCCGCCTGCTGGCCGACGCCGAGAGTGCCCTGGCGCGCATTTCCCGCGCCCAGCGCGAGAAGAAGCTGGCGCGTGGTGCCGCCGCCGAGGTGGCGCCCAAGGCCGCCGAGCTGGGGCTGATCAGCGCCCAGGAAGCACAGCGGGTGGCCGAGGCCCAGGCCGCGCGCCTGGAGGCGATCGAGGTGGATGTCTTCAAGCCGGAAGCCTTCTTTGCCACGGCCAACGCCGAGGTGGAGCAGGATCGCGGTTTCAAGCTCGCCGCCAACGGCTGAGTGACATCAAAGCCATGTAGCCCGGATGAAATCCGGGGGCGGCCTTCACGGAGCCCCCGGACTGCGTCCGGGCTACGTTGCTGCAATGAAAAAGCCCCGGTGAGAACCGGGGCTTTTTTGTGCCGACGCTCAGGGCGTCTTCATGCGTCCGATGGCCGGATGCGACAGGCTGCCGAAGTACAGCCACTCGCCGCTCTGCTCCACGCTGGTGATCGGGCCGAAAGCACCGGGGCCGTCGTACTGCAGGTTCTCCACCACCTTGCCGTCCAGGTCCAGGCCCAGCGCGAAGGCCTGGATCTTCGGCTTGGGGTGGATCGACTCCGGCAGGCGCTGGATGATCTTGCGCATCGTGGGATGCGGCAGCATGCGGTCCAGGTCCGGCAGGCGCGGCGCGTAGATCGCCACCCAGATACGGTCCTTGCCGTTGAAGCTGAGGTTGTCCGGGAAGCCCGGCAGGTTGTCGATCAGCAGCTCCACCTGGCCGGCCTTGTCGCCCTTGAGCCACAGGCGGCTGACCTGGTAGCGCGCGGTCTCGTCGAACAGCAGGTAGTCCTCGTTGGGGCCCAGGGCCACGCCGTTGGGGAAGTACAGGCCGTCCTTCAGTACCGTGGTCTGGCCGCTGGCGCGGTCGTAGCGCAGCAGGCGGCCGCTGCCACCGTGTTCCAGCACGTCGGACATCAGCTCATGGATGCCGAAGCGTGCGGAGGCGTCGGAGAAGTACAGCGAGTTGCCGTCAGCCGACACGTCCACGTCGTCGACGAAGCGGAAGGGTTTGTCGCCGGCGGTGGTCGACAGCACCTTCACCTGGCCGTTCTCCACCTGCACCAGGCCCTTGTCGGCGTCGGCCACGTAGATTTCGCCACCCGGGCCGATGGCCATGCCCAGCGGGCGTCCGCCGGTGTTGGCCAGCTCGTCGAGCTGGCCGCTGGCCGGGTCCAGCCGCACGATGCGGCCGTCGAGATAGCCGGCGTAGACCCGGCCCTCGCGGTCCAGGGCCACGCCCTCGGGACCGTTGCCGGCGCCCACCGCGAGCTTCTGGATCGCCTTGAGGCGCTCATTCTTCTCATAGACGCCTTCCAGGGCCGGCGCCTTGGGCGGCGTCCAGGCCTGGGGATCGATGGGGGAGGGCGCCAGCGCCGCCCAGCCGATCCCGCCGGCCAGCAGCACCACGACCAGCAGCAGCAATTTCTTCATGATCCGGGTCTCCTCCCTGGAAAAGTTTCGAATGTCGCGGATTCTGCGCCAATCCGCCTTCCGGATGGTAATAAAGGCCTGATTGTCCCTGCGGCCCTGTCTCGGAATGGGCCGCTTTGGCTACACTCCCCCCAGTCCTAGCCGGCCGCCCGCGGTGCCCGGCCATAACGATCTACTAGATAGGGGAAGGAAATGACGACGAGGAACCCGGTCGAGATGCTGCTGCACTGGGAGCAGGAACGCCCGACCCAGCCCTGGCTGTTCCAGCCGCTGCACGGCGAGTGGCAGGGCATCACCTGGGGCCAGGCCGCCGACCAGGTCCGCCGTATCGCCTCCGCACTGAAAGCGCGCTATGCGCCCGGCACCGCCATCGCCATCTCGGGCCGCAACACCGCCCACTGGTTCATGGCCGACCTCGCCATCGCCATGGCGGGCTGCATCAGCGTCGGCCTGTACCCCAAGCAGTCCAACGATGCGGTGAAGTACATCCTCAACCATTGCGAGGCCAAGGCGCTGTTCGTAGGCCCGTCGATGGACCTGGAGGAGTTCCTCGGCGCCGTGCCCGCCGGCATCGACCACATCAGCTTCCCCTATCCGGACGTGCCCAAGGGCGAGCTGGCCTGGGATGACCTGGTGAAGACCCACGAGCCCATGAACGGCTACGCGGCGCCGGACCCGAAGAACCTGTGGACGCTGATCTACACCTCCGGCACCACCGGCAACCCGAAGGGCGTGATGATCACCGGCGAGAACCTCTCGTTCGCTGCCGCCGGCCTGATGAAGGCAATGCCGGCGCAGGGCCAGGAGCGCTTCTTCTCCTACCTGCCGCTGGCCCATGCCTTCGAGCGCGGCGCGCTGGAAGTGGCCAGCATCTACTTCGGTGCCGAGGTCTACTTCCTCGAGAACATCGAGAAGCTGGCCGAGCAGCTCAAGGAAGTGGCGCCCACGCGCTTCTTCGGCGTGCCGCTGGTCTACGGCCGCATCCAGACCGGCGTGCTCAAGAAGATGCCGCAGCAGAAGCTCGATCGCCTGCTGAAGCTCCCGATCATCTCCGGCATCGTCAAGCGCAAGATCAAGCAGGGTGCCGGCCTGCAGAACGCGCGCTACCTGTTCGTGGGCGCGGCGCCGATGCCGATCCCGTTGATGAACTGGTTCCAGAAGCTCGGCATCACCGTGCTGCAGGGCTACGGGATGACCGAGAACAACATCTACGCCACGGCCAACCTGCCGGGTGCGAACCGCATCGGCTCGGTGGGGCGCCCGATGCCGGGCGCCAACATGAAGCTGTCCGACCAGGGCGAGATCCTGTTCCAGCATCCGGGCGTGATGGCTGGCTACTACAAGGAGCCGGAGAAGACCAAGGAAACCTTTACCGAGGACGGCTACCTGCGTACCGGCGACAAGGGCAAGGTGGACGCCGACGGTTATCTCTTCATCACCGGCCGCGTGAAGGACATCTTCAAGACGCTGAAGGGCAAGTACGTGGCCCCGGGCCCGATCGAGGGCGCGATGGCGCGCAACACCGACATCGACCAGATGTGCTTCGTCGGCACCGGCCTGAAGCAGCCGATCATGGTGGTTACGCTGCTGCCGGATGCGCTGAAGCAGCCGCGCGAGGAAGTGGGCAAGCGCCTGGTCGCGGACATGGAAGAGGTCAACAAGACGCTGGAGCCGCACGAGGAGATCGCCAAGATCCTCGTGGTGAAGGACACCTGGACCATCGACAACAACATGATGACGCCCACCATGAAGGTGAAGCGCAACATCGTGGAAGAGCGCTACATGCCGCTGATCCAGAAGGAAGCGGAGACGCGCAGCAAGCTGGCTTGGGAGTGATTCTCCCTGAGAACGAAAAGGCCGCCTTCGGGCGGCTTTTTTTTGAGCAGACATCCAAACCGTTCATCCCGAGTGCCGCGTAGCGGTGTATCGAGGGACGCGCAGATGCGCAATGGACGCCGACCCCTGATTGCCATTGGCGCGCGCTTTGAGTAAAGACCTGATTCGGTCGTCACTTTGACAGCGGAATGCATCGCTGAAAACATCCTGCGGAGCTGTCGTGCCGGTGATTTTCATCGTGCACGGACAGCTCATGATTATTTTTAATCGAAAGGAGAGAAATGAAAGCGATCGGTATCGTTGCAGTCCTCACGGGCGCCGTTCTGGTTTCCGGTTGTGCTGCTGCCCCCTTCCAGCCCGGCCTGCTGTTCTCGCAGCAGAAGATTCCGGTCGTTGCGCCGAATCAGGCGACCAGCTGTGCCAAGACCGGCACCGGCACGGCGACCAATATCCTGGGCCTGTTCGCCTTCGGCGATGCCAGCATCGCGTCGGCCAAGAAGAATGCAGGCATCACCAAGGTGGATTCGGTCGATGTCTCGCACACCGGCATCCTGGGCCTGTTCGGGTCCACGACGACCGAGGTATGCGGCGAGTAAGCCGGGATGGAAGGCCAGCCTAGCTGGCCTTTTTTCTGTGCGCTGCCGCAGCGCGCGTCCGCCTTCAGGAATCTCTCAAGACCATGCGCTCATTCCCTCTCCCCGCTTGCGGGGAGAGGGTTAGGGTGAGGGGCGAAGCTTTCACCTAGAGGCTGCAGCAGGGATTGCCCTTGCTTGATCGGCGAGCACCGATATTGGGGGCGGGCTCTTATAGCGAAGTCCGCGGCCCCTCACCTCCGCAGCTGCTCCTGCGTTGCCCTACCTCGGGCATCCATGCCCTCGCCGGCCCTCTCCCCGTAAACGGGGAGAGGGAGCAGAGAGGCTAACCGAACAACTTCTTACCGCGCTGTCGCACCCGCCGCTCCAGCGCCGCAGCCGGCGCACGCGTCGCGTTCACCAGCCACTCCCTCTGTTGCTTCGTCAGCCCCGGATGCTGCGGCAGCACATGCAGGTCATGGTGCAGGCCCAGCAGTTTGGTGAGTTCGTCCAGCGCCTTCGCCGCCACGGCAGGCTCTACCAGCAGGGGATCGAGCAGCGTCTGGATCGCTTCCAGGCGCTTGGCTCGCTTGCGCCATTCGTGCAGGGCCTCGGCGTCTCCGGCGATCAGGCACTGGAACGCCTTGCAGGCGCGCTTGCTGCTCTTGCGCTGACCGCGGCGCAGGTCGGCGGGCTTGAGCGGGGTGTCGGGCAGGGAGGCGATCATTTCGCGGGCCTGTTCGAGTGGTGCGCCCGCGGCGCCCAGGACGCGCCTGGAAGGCTTGCGTCGGCTCTCGGCCCGGCGTCGCAGTTGCTGGCCCAAGGCGCGCCAGTCGGCGGCGCGGATGTCGGCGGGGCGCTTCAGGCGGCCGAAGGTGTCCAGGGCCACGGCGGCTTCGCGGGAGCCTTCCAGGGCGTGGGCGGTGGCGCGCAGCAGGGCATTGAGTGCCTGCGCGCTGCGATCCGCGGCGGTGGGCAGCGGCAGGTCGCGCAGCAGGCGGGTGTAGGCGCGCAGGCGCTTGATGCTCTTGCGGGTCTGGTGCACGCCGCGGGCATCGCCGCGGCGCAGGGCGGCCTGGGCCCGCTCCAGCTCCTGCAGGGCCGCGAGGCGCAGGGCGGTCGCGGGTGGCAGGGCTGGATCGGGCCTGGGCTTCATCCGGCGTAGGTCCGGTCCAGGTATTTCACGATGGCGGCCGATTCGTACATCTCGGTGCCGGTGTTCGGGTCGATCAGGTAGGGCAACTGCACCTGGCCGGTGCGCTCCAGCAGCAGCTTGCGGTTGCGGCTGGTGTCCTTGGGGCCCTTGAACAGCTTGTCGCGGAAGGACGGCGGACCCATGTCGCTCATGCGGGCCTTGCCGGTGTTGCGCAGCAGGTAGGGCAGCTCCAGCTCGCACAGCGTCTCGCGCGCCAGGCGCGAGTAGGGGCTGGACTCGAAGCTGTACAGCTCCAGCGGCTTCTTCGGTGCCTTGGACACGCGCATCTTCAGGCCACGGGGGCCGCGCCAGGCGCGGGCGGCGGTGGCGGCCATGGAACCCGCCAGCACCAGGCGGCGGCGCAGGCCCTGCGGCTTGCGCACCGGTCCACCGTAGGTCTTGCCGAGGTAGGCGATGATGTCGGCCGCTTCGTAGAGCCGCGCGCCGGTGTTGGGGTCCACCAGGAAGGGATACTGCTGCTTGCCGCCCAGGGTCTGCACCTTGGGACGGAAGCGCCGGCCGTCCTTGGGGCAGGGGTAGATCATCGCGTCCAGGTCCAGCTCGGTCAGCGCTTCGCGCACCAGGCGGCAGTGCGGGCAGGCCTCGAACTCGTAGAGCTCCAGTGGCTTGGGCGGCAGCCGTTCCGCGGGGCGCTGCGTCATGCTGCCGCGCCAGGCGGCGAAGGTGCTGGCGAGGACCGAGGTGCCGACTTCGAGCGTGCGCTGGATCATGAGGGGGACTTAGGGCGTCGTGGCTTTGCGGCGGAACACCGAGAGGCGGTTGCCGATGGGGGAAACGTTGTCGCCGAGAATACCCTTCTCGGTGACCAGGATGTCGGTGGGGGCGAACAGCGGCGGCTGGCCCACGCGCACCTGGGACGGGAAGCTGAAGCTCAGCAGCGAGGTGCTGGAGACGACGCGGCCGTCGGCGCCCACCAGGCTGATCTGGCTGGTGCCGAAGCCGGCCACCAGGAAGGAATCGCGGACGATGCTGAAGTCGTCCGGCACCGTCAGTAGGCTTGCCACCTGGCGGCCCGCGCCGGCGCTGCCGTCGGGCTGGATGTCGTAGGCGCGGATCTCGGCCAGGCCGCCGAGGCCGGTGTTGCTGACGTAGATGGTGTTGCCGCTACGCTGCACGCCGTTGGGGCCCAGCAGGCCCTGGCGGGTCCAGACCTCGTCGGTCACCACCTTCATGGGGTCGAGCGAGTCGAGCTTGAGGCGGCGCACCTGGGGGTTGGGCAGGGCATTGGTGGCCAGCGGGCCGTTGGCCAGGAACAGGGTGTTGTCCGGGCCGTCGGTCAGGCCGTTGGGCGCGGCGATGTCGTAGGTGTGGATCGGCTGCAGCTTGGGCTGTGCGGTGAGACGCGCGGCGTAAAGCTGCTTGTCGAAGCAGTTGGCGTAGAGCGTGTCGCGCTGGATGGCCAGGCCGGTGAAGTTGCAGCTGCCGTCCAGCAGTGGCGTGGCGACCCACTCCGTGCCGTTGCGCGTGATCTCGAAGACGTTGGTGCCGCCGGAGACGAACAGGCGGCCGTCGGCGGAGAACAGCAGGTTCTCGGCGTCGGGGATCGTCAGCAGCACGGTCTTCTCGCCGCAGCTGTTTTCCACGCAGAGCGTCGCCGGGTCCACCGTGCCGTTGCGGCCGTCGTCGCTGCTGCCGTCACCGCCGTCGCTGCTGCAGCCGACCAGCAGCAGGACGGCCGCCAGGGCCGCCCAGGTCTTGATCCTCATCACCGCTCTCCTCGAGACATTCTGTTTTCTAGTAATGAAAAGGGGGCGGCCTCGCGGCCGCCCCCTTTTCATGCCGCATCCGCGGTTTTTACAGCATCTCGACAGCCAGGGCCACGGCTTCACCGCCACCGATGCACAGCGTGGCCACGCCGCGCTTGCCGCCGGTCTTCTTCAGCGCGCCGATCAGCGTGGTGAGGATGCGCGCGCCGCTGGCGCCGATGGGGTGGCCCAGGGCGCAGGCGCCGCCGTGCACGTTGACCTTGTCGTGCGGCAGCTTGTGCTCCTTCATCGCCGCCATGGTCACCACGGCGAAGGCCTCGTTGATCTCCCAGAGATCCACGTCGGACGCCTTCCAGCCGGCCTTGGCCAGCAGCTTGGCGATGCCCTGCACCGGGGCGGTGGTGAATTCCGCCGGCAGCTGCGAGTGGGTGGCGTGGGCGACGATGCGCGCCAGCGGCTTGACGCCGCGCTTGGCGGCTTCCGCTCCGCTCATCACCACCAGCGCGGCGGCGCCGTCGGAGATGGAGCTGGCGTTGGCGGCGGTGATGGTGCCGTCCTTCTTGAAGGCCGGCTTCAGCGCCGGGATCTTGTCCGGGTTGCCCTTGGCCGGCTGCTCGTCACGCGTGATCTTCTCGGTGCCACCCTTGCCGGCGACTTCCACCGGCACGATCTCGAAGTCGAAGCCGCCGTTCTCGCCGGCGGCGCGTGCGCGACGCAGCGACTCGATGGCGAAGGCGTCCTGCTCCTGGCGGGTGAAGCTGTACTGGTCGACGCAGCGCTCGGCGAACACGCCCATGGCGGTGCGCTTCTCGTAGGCGTCTTCCAGGCCGTCCAGGGCCATGTGGTCCAGCAGCTCGCCGTGGCCGAAGCGGTAGCCGCCGCGAGCCTTGGTCAGCAGGTGGGGGGCGTTGGTCATGCTCTCCATGCCGCCGGCCACGACCACCTCGGCGCTGCCGGCCTTGATCAGGTCATGGGCCAGCATCACGGCCTTGAGGCCCGAGCCGCAGACCTTGTTGATGGTGGTGGCGCCCGCCGCATCCGGCAGGCCGGCGCCGCGCACGGCCTGTCGCGCCGGGGCCTGGCCCTGGCCGGCCGGCAGCACGCAGCCCATGATCACTTCCTGCACGTCGGCCGGCTGCAGTCCGCTGCGCTCGACGGCGGCCTTGATCGCGGTGGCACCGAGCTGGGCGGCGCTGAGGGAGGAGAAGATGCCCTGCATGCCGCCCATGGGGGTGCGCACGGCGGCGGTAATGACGACGTCCTGCTGGCTCATCGGAAGAAGATCCTGCCCTGTGTCTGGGCGCTGTGTCGGTTTATGGGGGGCGCATTATCGCATTGCCGCCCCCAGGCTGACTCACCCTCCCGGGTAGTCGTCCGTGACCAGGAGTGCGATGCCGAAAAATTCCCATGGAATCCTAAGGGCCTGTTAACGCTATGAACATTGCTGCGATGCCACCAGATTTGCCGCCAGGCCAGACGCGAGGAGGGCACTTAGTGGGACTAAGTAACCGACGAGCAACGCCGCATGGCGGCAAATCTGGTGGCACCCGGAGGGCGGGACCGTTTTGGCACATGGCGTTGTCCCGCCCCGCTCATGTACGTCTAGTACACCACGCGTGCCGGGACTTAGCCCTGTGCCAAAACGGTCTCCGTCGCAGCAATGTTCATAGTGTTAACAGGCCCTAGAATAGCGGCCGGTTGACCGGTGCACACATGTCCAGGCTCGTTGAACAGATTGCGGAACTCCTGCTGCGCCGTGGCGAGATGCTGGCCTGCGCCGAATCCTGCACCGGCGGCCTGATCGCCAAGACCCTGACTGACCTGGCGGGCTCCTCCGCCTGGTTCGAGCGCGGCTTCGTCACCTATTCCAACCTCTCCAAGACCGAGCTGCTGGGCGTGCCGGAGGCCCTGCTGGCCGGGCATGGCGCGGTCAGCGGCCCGACTGTGGAGGCGATGGGGCAGGGCCTCATCCAGCGCACGCCGGCGCACTGGGGCATCTCGGTCAGCGGCGTGGCCGGCCCCTCCGGCGGCAGCCCGGCCAAGCCGGTGGGCACGGTCTGGATCGGCTGGTCGCGCCGCCAGCCGGACGGCGTGACGGCGGAGGCGCAGCACTTCCTGTTCGCCGGCGACCGCGAGGGCATCCGCGAGCAGGCCCTGCAGGTGGCCCTGGAAGGGCTGCTGCAGCGGCTGGAGTCGGCAGCATGATGCGCGAGCTCAATCGCCTGTTCTTTGCGCTGTGGCCGGGTGAGGCCCAGCGTCGCGCCTGCGACGAGGCGGCCCGCGACCTGCGCCTGAAAATGCAGCCGGGCGGCTACCTGTCCAGCCCCGATCGCTACCACATCACCCTGCTGTTCCTGGGCGATACCGTCTCGCCGGAAACAGAAGCGGCGGCGTTGAAGGCCGCGGCCAAGGTCAGGGCGGCGCCGTTCGCCATGAACCTGGAGCTGGCGAGCAGCTTCCGCGCCAACAAGAAGATCCCCTGGTGGCTCGGCCCGCGCGAGACCCCGCCGGGGCTGACGCAGCTCTACGACCGACTCAACGAGGCGATGCTGGCGGCGCGGGTGCTGCCGGAGCGCATGAAGTTCGTGCCGCACCTGACGATCCTTCGCGACGCGCACCTGCCGCTGCCGGTGACGCCGATCAAGCCGGTGGCCTGGAACGTGGACGAGTTCGTGCTGCTGCGCAGCCGCCTGGACCAGAAGCCGATGAGCTACGAGATCCTGGGCCGTTGGCCGCTGGATGGCAGCGCCGCGCCGCCTCCACCCCCGTCGCAGGAGCAGCTGGGGCTGTTCTAGTTCCGTCTTCGGTCGTCACGAATAAAAAGATTCTTCGCCAACCTGCGGGAAAGCCAGTAAGGCAGTACCCCTCTCCCTCCGGGAGAGGGGTAGGGGTGAGGGACGCCGGTCAAAGTGATCACCAGTGCTTGCTTCATGCGCGTCCCTCACCCGCGCCTGCGGCACGACCTCTCCCGCAGGGAGAGGCAAGACGTGAACGAAAAAGGAAGGCCCCGCAGGTTGGCGAGCAATAAAAAGGCCCGGGCGGATGATCCGCCCGGGCCTTTTTCGTGAGGCTTTTAGGGCAGCGAGTACTGCTCGAAGAAGCTCCAGGCGGCCAGCGTGCCGCTGAAGTCGCGCGAGGTGCGGCCCAGGCCCACGGCGTAGGCGTCGTTGCCGTTCGGCCAGGTGTGGCCGCCGTCCTTGATCACGTACATCTCCACCGCGCCGCCCGAAGCGCAGCTGTCGTTGCGCAGCAGGGTGGTGGTGGTCTTGTCCTGGGTGTTGATGTCCGGCAGCGCCAGGCTGGTGACCTTGGAGCTGTCGCAGTTGTGGATGCCCATCCAGCGGTTCAGCGTGTCCGGGCCGGACAGCAGGGCCCAGGCGCTGGTGCGCGAGTAGGACACGCGGCTGTCGCTGGTGCCCAGCATGAAGGTCATCGGCACAGCGCGCGAGGGACTGCAGGCCTTGCTCTGGCCCTGCCACATGGTGGCGACGATCGAGGCGCCGGCGGCGATCAGGTCCGGGCGCTCGCAGGCGAAGCGGGTGGTCATGAAGCCGCCGTTGGACATGCCGGCCATGTAGACGCGCTTGGCGTTGAGGCCGTGCTTGGCCACGCTGGACTGGATCACCGTGGCCAGGAAGCCGACGTCGTCGGTCTTGCTGCTGCTGGTGGGGTCGGCGTTCCACTTCTTGCTGATGCCCTCGGGCACGATCACCCAGGCGCCCTGGTCGCGGGCCAGCTCGCCGGCATAGGCCATGTTGGCGATGTCGGTACGGCTGCCGCCGTTGAAGTGCAGCAGCACCACCACCGGAGCCGGGGTCACCGAGGCGACCTTGGGCTTGATGAACAGCACCGTGCGGGCCTTGCCCTGGTGGGTGAAGGTCTCTTCAAAGCTCTCCGTGCCCTCGGTCGGGGCCAGGAACTGGCGCGACAGGTGCAGGAAGGACAGGCCCAGGCCGCGGCCGAGACCGCCGATCAGGCCCGAGCCCAGGTTGCCGAAGCCCTCACCCAGGCCGTCGCCGAGGCGGCCGAGGCCGTCAGCCCAGCCGTCGTAGATCGCACCCAGGTCGAGCGCCGCGGAGCTCACGCCCGGCGTAACGGCGACACAGCAGGCCAGCAAAGCAGCAGAAATCCGGCGCATGAACCCCATCCCCATGAAAACCTGAACAATGCCCATATTGTAGACCCTGGCGGCGATCGCCGCCGTGACGTGGTATACGCTCCCCTGTCGTCCCACGCCGCCGGTCGCTGTGGGATAATTGCCTACGCTGATTTATCTACTGCCCCGAGCCCCGAACGCCATGGATCCGAACCGCCAGAAAGCCCTAGAAGCCGCCCTATCCCAGATCGAGAAGCAGTTCGGCAAGGGCGCCATCATGAAGATGACGCCGGGCGAAGGCCCCAAGGACGTCGAGGTCATTTCCACCGGCTCGTTGACCCTGGACATGGCCCTGGGCATCGGCGGCCTGCCGCGCGGCCGCGTCGTGGAAATCTACGGCCCTGAATCCTCGGGCAAGACGACCCTGACCCTGCACGCCGTAGCCGAGTGCCAGAAGGCCGGCGGCGTTGCCGCCTTCATCGACGCCGAGCACGCCCTGGACGTGGGCTACGCCCAGAAGCTGGGCGTGAAGATCGACGAACTGGTGATCTCGCAGCCGGACACCGGCGAGCAGGCACTGGAAATCTGCGACATGCTGGTGCGCTCCAACAGCGTCGACATCATCGTCATCGACTCCGTGGCGGCCCTGGTGCCCAAGGCGGAAATCGAGGGCGAGATGGGCGATTCCAGCGTCGGCGTGCAGGCCCGCCTGATGTCGCAGGCGCTGCGCAAGCTCACCGGCAACATCTCGCGCTCCAAGTGCATGGTGGTCTTCATCAACCAGATCCGCATGAAGATCGGCGTGATGTATGGCTCGCCGGAAACCACCACGGGCGGCAACGCGCTGAAGTTCTACTCCTCGGTGCGCCTGGACATCCGCCGCACCGGTGCGATCAAGAAGGGCGAAGAGGTCATCGGCAACGAGACCCGCGTCAAGATCGTCAAGAACAAGATGGCGCCGCCGTTCCGCGAGGCCCACTTCGAGATCCTCTACAACGAGGGCATCTCCAAGCTCGGCGAGCTGATCGACCTGGGCGTGGACAACGGCCTGGTCGACAAGTCCGGCGCCTGGTTCGCCTACGAGGGCAACAAGATCGGACAGGGCAAGGACAACGCGCGCACCTACCTGCGCGAGAACCCCGAGATCGCCGCCAAGCTGGAAGCCTCCATCCGCGAGAAGCTGGCCCCGCCGAAGGTGGTGATCGCAGCCTCCGCACCTGCTGCCGCCCCGGCTCCGGCCAGCGGCAAGGCCGCCAAGTAATCAGCGGGGATGCGCGGAGGCAACAAGCCGCGCAAACCCCTGGACGCCGCCGGCGCCCGCGACTCTGCGTTGCGGGCGCTCGGCCGGCGCGAACATTCCGCTGCCGAGCTCCAGGCCAAGTTGAAGCGCCGGGGGCTCGAGACCGACGTCGCCGCCGAGGTGGTGGGCGACCTGTCGGAACGCGGCTGGCAGTCCGACTCCCGTTATGCCGAGATGCTGCTACGCAACCGCGTGCAGCAGGGCTACGGCCGCCTGCGCATCCTGGCGGAGCTGGAGGCGGCGCGGGTGCCGCGCGAACAGATAACCGCCGCCCTGGCGGCGGCGGACTGTGACTGGACGGAGCTGGCCTGCGCGCTGCAGCGCCGGCGTTTCGGCGGCCCGCCCGCGGGCGCCGCCGAATGGCAGAAGCAGTACCGTTTCCTGGCCGGGCGGGGCTTCGAGTCCGGCGCGATACGCGCTTCCCTCAGGGGCGGGGCGCAGGAGCCGGAGACAGACCCGGAGTAGTCGTCACCGGGGTCGGCGAGACGGCCGGCACCGGGGCGGGCACCACCGGTGGCGCCATGCGCGCCGCCAGCTTGTCGCGGATCTGCGGCATCGCCGCCAGCGCGGCGCGCTCGCCCTGCAGGATCGCCATCTGCTTGCTCTCGAAATCGGTGGCCGTGATGCGGCCCAGTTCCGGCTTGATGATGATGTCGGCCTGCGGCAGTTCCGCTGCACGGATCGACTGGCCCATGATGTCGAAGGTGCGCATCAGCACGTCGAACTTGCCCTCGCTGGCGGTGCCGGCGGGCGGGGTGGAGACGTCCACCGCGATAATGAAGGTGGCGCCCATCTGGCGGGCGTAACGGATCGGCACCGGGCTGACCAGGCCGCCGTCCACGTATTCATGCCCGCCGATCTGCACCGGCTGGAACACCCCCGGCACGGAAGACGAGGCGCGCACCGCCTGGCCCAGGTTGCCGCGCTGGAACAACACGCCCTCGCCGCTGTCGAGCCGCGCCGCCACGCAGGCGAAGGGAATCTTCAGCTTCTCGATTGGCTTCTGCTTGACCGCGTTGTTGATGAAGTTCTGCAGCGCCTCGCCGCGGATCAGGCCCTTGCCGAACATCGACCAGTCGGCGACGGTCGCCCGATCCAGTGCGAAGGCCATCTCCTGCAGGTCGAAGCCGTTGAAGCCGGCGGCGTAGAGCGCGCCGGCCACGCTGCCGGCGCTGGTGCCCACCACCATGTCGGGCTTCAGGCCTTGGGCGTCCAGCATCTTCAGCACGCCCACGTGGGCGAATCCGCGCGCGCCGCCGCCGCCGAGCACCAGCGCCACCTTGGGCGGCGGGGGCGGGGGAGGCGGCGGAGGGGGCTGTTCCACCACCGGGGGCGGGATGGGGGCGGGCGTGTTGCAGCCCGCCAGCGACAGCAGCAGGGCGAGGCCGAGACCGCGCAGCAGGAAGGGCAGGGAATTCATGGGGGCATTTTAGGCAAGACGGCGTGAAGTTGCCGTGGCGGGCCAGGATCAGACACGGAATATGCCGGGACTGTTCCCTCTCCCGCCAGCGGGAGAGGGAGGAAAAGCGGGAATGCCGTCCATGGCGGGGCGGCAGCTACCTGATTGATCCCCGGCCCGGCCATCCATGGCCGGGCGTTCGGCAATGCAGGCAATGCCATTCAGGCATTGCCAAAGCGCATTACCTCTCCCGCCAGCGGGAGAGGGAGAAAAATGCGGGGTGCCGACTCAAGGCAGGATGAAATCCAGCGCCAGGTCCGACTTCGGCAGCAGTTGCGAGGCCTTCTCGGTGGTCGCGGTCAGCCGCAGGATCAGGTTCTCGCAGAAGATGCGGTAATAGCGCAGCTGGCATTCGTCCGACATGCGGTCGAGCAGCGCCGCGTTGACCTGCAGCACCAGCACGTCGGTAGCCGCCACCACGCTGGCGGTGCGCTGCACGGCGTACAGGAAGCCGATCTCGCCGAAGCAGTCGCCCTTTTCCAGCAGCGCGATCATCTGGTCGTTCTTGCGCACCTCGGCGATGCCCATCAGCAGGATGTACAGCGCGTTGTCCGTCTCACCCTCGCGGATGATGGTGTCGCCGGCGCGGTAGCTGACGCTGGTGCTGGCGTCCATCAGCTCGGCCAGTTCGGGGCTGCGGAAGGCGCGGAAGAACTGCAGGCGGCGCAGGGAGTCGTGGCTCATCTTCAGCGCCTTGCGGCGCGGTCCGCGGTCCTGCGACAGCGGGGCCAGGTCCTCGGCCAGCTTGCGGCCGCTGGCGTGGCGGGCGTCCGGGTCCTTGGCCAGCAGGCGGTTGACGATCTCGCAGAGCGGCTCGGGCAGGTCGTCGCGCTTGCCCTGCACCGGCGGCGCCGGCTCCCGCATGATCCGCTCGAACAGGGCCTGGGTGCTGCGCGCCATGAACGGCGGTTCGCCGGTCAGCAGCAGGTACATGACCATGCCCAGGGAGTAGAGGTCGCTGGCCGGGCTCAGTTCGCGGCCTTCGATCTGCTCGGGGGACATGAACAGCGGCGAGCCGCTGATGCCGCCGGAGCGGTCGGCGCCCAGCAGGGCGGCGATGCCGAAGTCCATGATCTTGGGCTGTCCGGCCTCGGTGACCATGATGTTGCCGGGCTTGATGTCCTTGTGCAGCACGCCCTGGCGGTGCACGTAGTCCAGCGCCAGGGCGCACTTGAGCATCAGGTCGGCCACCCGCTCGGTGCGGGGGCGGGGGGCGTCGCGCTGGCAGGGGCGCTTGAGCGTTTCGCCGGCCACGAACTCCATGACCAGGTAGTTCAGCGGCCCGTCCGTGCCGGCGTCGAACAGGGTGACGATGCCGGGGTGGTGCAGGCGCCCGGCGGCCCGGGCCTCGGCGAAGAAGGCCTTCTGCAGCTCCTCCGCGGCGCCGTCCAGGCTTTCGGCCACCTTGATGGCGACCTCGCGCTGCACGAAGGGGTCGAAACCGCGGTAGACCCGGCCGTAGCTGCCCCGGCCCAGTTCGCCCCGGATTTCGTATTTTCCCAGCTGGCGCAGGGCGGTATCGCCGTCCTGCCGTGGTGCCCCGCCTGCCGCAATGGCCATGCCCACCCCCTGTCCGGGCCATTATGGGCCAATAAATGTCCTCCGGCGGCCCCCTATTTGTGGCGGCAGGTCAACAGCTTGGCTAACATGACGCCCCTTTTTGTCCGCTGACCCGCGCAGGTCCCATGAACAGCAACGAAGTCCGCGCCCGCTTCCTGGAGTTCTTCCGGAGCAAGGGCCATACGGTCGTGCCCTCGTCACCCCTGGTGCCGGGCAATGACCCGACCCTGCTGTTCACCAACGCCGGCATGGTGCAGTTCAAGGACGTCTTCACCGGCCAGGACAAGCGCCCCTACGTGCGCGCGGCCAGCTCGCAGAAGTGCGTGCGCGCCGGCGGCAAGCACAACGACCTCGAGAACGTCGGCTACACCGCGCGTCACCACACCTTCTTCGAGATGCTGGGCAACTTCAGCTTCGGCGACTACTTCAAGAAGGACGCCATCCAGTACGCCTGGGAGTTCATCACCGGCAAGGAATGGCTAGGTATCGACAAGTCGCGCCTGTTGGTGACGGTCTACGCCACCGACGACGAGGCCTACGATCTCTGGAAGAACGAGATCGGCGTGCCGGCCGAGCGCATCGTGCGCATCGGCGACAACAAGGGCGCCAAGTACGCGTCCGACAATTTCTGGAGCATGGGCGACACCGGCCCCTGCGGCCCCTGCACCGAAATCTTCTACGACCACGATCCGGACGGCTCCAAGGGCATCTGGGGTGGCCCCCCGGGTTCGCCCGAGGAAGACGGCGATCGCTGGATCGAGATCTGGAACCTGGTGTTCATGCAGTTCGAGCGCTCCGCCGACGGCAGCATGACCAAGCTGCCGGCGCCCAGCGTCGATACCGGCATGGGCCTGGAGCGCATCAGCGCGCTGATGCAGGGCAGCAACGACAACTACCAGACCGACACCTTCAAGGTGCTGGTGGGCGCGATTGCGAAGCTGGCGAAGCAGGAGCCGTATGCCAACGCCTCGCAGAAGGTCATCGCGGATCACATCCGCGCCACGTCCTTCCTGATTACCGATGGCGTGCTGCCCTCCAACGAGGGCCGAGGCTACGTCCTGCGCCGCATCATGCGCCGCGCCATCCGCCATGGTTACAAGCTGGGCCTGAACGAGCCGTTCTTCCACAAGCTGGTCGGCACGCTGGCCGAGGTCATGGGGGGCGCCTATCCGGAGCTCAACGAGAAGCGCGCGCAGATCGAGAAGGTCATCCGCCAGGAAGAGGACAGCTTCGCCATCACGCTCGACAAGGGCATGAAGCTGCTCGACGACGCCATTGGCAAGCTCAAGGACAAGAGCATCCCGGGCGAGGTGGTATTCAAGCTTTACGACACCTACGGCTTCCCGCTGGACCTGACGGCCGACATCGCTCGCGAGCGCGAGCTGGCATTGGACCTGCCGGGCTACGAGCGCGAGATGGAAGCGCAGCGCGAGCGCGCCCGCGCCGCCAGCAGCTTCAAGGGTGCCGCGACACTGGCCTATGACGGTGCCGACAGCTGCTTCGTCGGCTACGACGGGCTGGTGCAGGAAGGCGCCAAGGTGTTGGCCCTGTACCGCGATGGCCAGGCCGTGACCGAGCTCAAGGCCGGCGATGCTGGCGCGGTGGTGCTCGACAACACGCCGTTCTACGCCATGGGCGGTGGCCAGGTCGGCGATAAGGGCCGCATTGGCGGTTTCGAGGTCGAGGACACGCAGAAGCTCAAGGGCGCCGTCAGCGCGCACTTCGGCCGCCTGCAGCAGGGCACGCTGAAGGTCGGCGATGCCGTGCGCGCCGAGGTCACCGAGAGCCTGCGCCGCGCCAGCATGCGCAATCACTCCGCCACTCACCTGATGCACCGCGCGCTGCGCGACGTGCTGGGCGGCCACGTGGCGCAGAAGGGCTCGCTGGTCAACGAACAGCGCACCCGCTTCGACTTCTCTCACGACCAGCCGGTGACCGCCGCCGAGATCGCCGAGATCGAGGATCGCGTCAACCGCGCCGTGCTGGCCAACGTGCCGGTCAGCGCGCAGCTGATGAAGTACGACGATGCCATCAAGGCCGGCGCCATGGCGCTGTTCGGCGAGAAGTACGGCGACGAAGTGCGCGTACTCGCCATGGGCGACTACTCCACCGAACTCTGCGGCGGCACCCACGTGTCCCGCACCGGCGACATCGGCCTGTTCAAGATCGTGGCCGAAGGCGGCGTCGCCGCCGGCGTGCGCCGCGTCGAGGCCGTCACCGGCGAGAACGCGCTGGCCTACCTGCGCGAGACCGAGGGCAAGCTGAAGAGGGCGGCCGACCTGGTGCGCGGCAATGCCGACGACATCGGCACCAAGATCGAGCAGCTGATCGACCGCAGCAAGCAGCTGGAAAAGGAGCTGGCCGCGCTCAAGGGCAAGCTCGCTTCCAGCGCCGGCAGCGATCTGGCCGGCCAGGCGCGCGACATCAAGGGCACCAAGGTGCTGGTGGCGCGTGTCGATGGCGTCGAGGGCAATGACCTGCGCACGCTGCTGGACCAGCTCAAGAACAAGCTCGGTTCCGGCATCGTGCTGCTGGGCGCCGCCAGCGGCGAGAAGGTGTCGCTGATCGCGGGCGTCACCGCCGACCTGACCGGCAAGGTCAAGGCCGGCGAGCTGGTGAATTTCGCGGCGGGGCAGGTCGGCGGCAAGGGCGGTGGCAAGCCCGACATGGCGCAGGCCGGCGGTACCCAGCCACAGAACCTGCCGGCGGCGCTCGACAGCGCCTACGGCTGGGTCGAACAGAAGCTGTAACCCACTCCAACACACGAAGAGTCATGGCACTGATCGTTCAGAAGTACGGTGGCACCTCGATGGGCTCGGTCGAGCGTATCGAGCATGTCGCCAACAAGGTGGCGTCCTTCCGCAAGCAGGGGCATCAGGTGGTGGTCGTGGTGTCGGCGATGTCCGGCGAGACCGACCGCCTGCTCAAGCTGGCCAAGGCCATTGATCCCAAGGCCAGCCAGCGCGAGTTCGACCAGATCGCCGCGACCGGCGAGCAGGTGACGATCGGCCTGCTGGCCATCGCGCTGCAGAAGGCCGGCGTGCCGAGCCGTTCCTTCACGGGCTGGCAGGTGCCGATCCGCACCGACGGCGCGCACATGAAGGCGCGCATCCAGTCGATCGAGCCCGAGGCGCTGCTGGCGGCCTGCAATGCCGGCATCGTGCCGGTGGTGGCCGGCTTCCAGGGCATCACCGAGGACGGTAGCGTCAGCACGCTGGGCCGTGGCGGCTCCGACACCACCGGCGTGGCGCTGGCCGCCGCGCTGAAGGCCGACGAGTGCCAGATCTACACCGACGTGGATGGCGTCTACACCACCGATCCGCGCGTCGAGCCCAAGGCCCGTCGCCTGGACAAGATCACCTTCGAGGAAATGCTGGAGATGGCGAGCCTCGGCTCCAAGGTCCTGCAGATCCGTTCCGTTGAATTCGCGGGCAAGTACAAGGTCCCGCTGCGCGTGCTGTCCACCTTCGTGGACGGCCCGGGCACCCTGATCACGCTTGAGGACAACAGCATGGAAGACCCCCTGATCTCCGGTATCGCTTTCAGCCGGGACGAATCCCAGATCACCGTTACCGGCGTGCCGGACAAGCCCGGCGTGGCCGCGGCCATCCTCGGCCCGGTGGGCGACGCCAATGTCGAAGTCGACATGATCGTGCAGAACATCGGCGCCGACGGCAGCACCGACTTCACCTTCACCGTGTCGCGCGGCGACCACGACAAGGCGCTGGAGATCATCAAGCGCGTGGCGGGTGAGCTGGGCGCCAAGGGCGTCGCTGGCGCGACCGACATCGTCAAGGTGTCGGTGGTGGGCGTGGGCATGCGCAGCCATGCCGGCATCGCCTCGCAGATGTTCAAGGCGCTGGCCGTGGCCGGCATCAACATCCGCATGATCTCCACCTCCGAGATCAAGATCTCCGTGGTGATCGACCAGGACTACCTGGAGCTCGCCGTGCGAACTCTTCACAAGGCTTTCGGTCTGGAAGATAAGAAGTAAGTGAATCCGGGCCCTGTTCAATGCCGTATGAGGATTGAACAGGGCCCAAACGGCAGGATAACGCCGCCAGAAGGCCTTATCCACAGGCGGCTGCGATTTTTTGGGGGCTACCGCGCCCCCGGCCGGCGCCCGAGACTGCTCGTACAGGACACGGAGAGAGCGGGATGCTCATTTTGACCCGGCGCGTAGGCGAAACCGTTGTGATCGGCGAGGACATCGTCGTTACGGTTTTAGGTATCAAAGGCAACCAGGTGCGGATCGGCGTGCAGGCGCCGAAGAACGTCGCGGTGCATCGCGAGGAGCTCCTCAAGCGCATCAACGAGGGCGAAGCGGCTCCGCCGCACGCCGAGCGGCCCGCGCGCGTCGGTTCCTGAGGCTCGCATCGCCCGCCCCCGGGCGATTTCTGCCAGTTTTTTCTTTACCTTGGCTCCACGGGCCGTTAGAATCCCGCCCCTCTCGAGGATGAGAATCCTCGCTTCGTCATGCGCCCGTAGCTCAGCTGGATAGAGCACTTGGCTACGAACTAAGGGGTCGGAGGTTCGAATCCTTCCGGGCGCACCATTCGAAGCAAGAGAGAAAGCAGCAGTCCCGGACAGATGGCCGAGTGGACGAAGGCGCGCCCCTGCTAAGGGCGTATATGGTTTATAGCCGTATCGAGGGTTCGAATCCCTCTCTGTCCGCCAATTGAAGTCCGGCGGGTCGTTGTGGGAACGGTGGCCTGATCGGGTGACGAAAGGGATTCGATCCCTCGATAGACAAACGATGGGTTCGACCGATCCGCGAAGCGGGTCGGCGTCGCTCCGCGAGGGGCAAGCGCCATAGGCGCGCAGCCATCCCTCTCTGGGCGAGGGTCGTCGGTGGTAACCGCCAGCTTCTTGGGGCGGGCTGTAGAGGATAGATGCGGTAACAAGGTTTCATGCGCCCGTAGCTCAGCTGGATAGAGCACTTGGCTACGAACTAAGGGGTCGGAGGTTCGAATCCTTCCGGGCGCACCATTGTTGGAAACAAAAAATCCCTCGCTAGCGAGGGCTTTTTTGTTTCCAAAGGGACGTCCGAAGGATTCACTCCGACGGAGGTTGGACGGGCCATCCATGGCCCGTCCCCCTCGGCACTTTGCGCCGAGGGGCTACGCGGCCCTTGGCCGCTCGCTCAAATCGGCAATCCTGCCGATTTGTCGAATCCTCTCTTGGCTAGTCCATGGGCCTGCTTGTTTCCCTCTCCCGCTGGCGGGAGAGGGTAGGGTGAGGGTGGAGGCCCGAGGTGGGAGCCCATTGCGGAACTGTTCCCACGGCCCTCGGTCCTTAGCTCAGGGCAAGGACGCCCGATGGAGAACAACAAATGGATTTTTCAGGGATTCGCCGCGCCGGCTTGGCGTTGGCGCTGCTGCCGTGGGCCGCGCTGGCGGCGGACAACGAGGTGGGGGTCGGGTTCAGCCCTTCCAGCCTCAGTGACGGGTACAGCAGCTGGCAGGACATCCGGGCGCACTGGAAGCACCGCCTGGAGAAGGGCTCGGTGGAGCTGTCGCTGCTGCAGGCGCATCGTTTCGACGAGGACGACACCCAGGTCATGATCGGTGGCTCCTATCCCCTCAGCGAGGACTGGTCGATCAACGGCCAGGCGGGCTACACCCCCGATGCCAAGGTGCTGGCGGAGCAGACCTATGACATCGGCCTGAGCCGCTTCATCGGCGAGCAGTGGGCGGTCTCGGCGGCGGCCAACATGGCGACCTATCCCGGTGACAAGGTCTATGGCGGCGAGGTGTCGGTGGAGTGGATGCCCAAGCCCTTCCGTGTCACGGCCGGCTTGCTGTACGGCAGCCTGGAGGATGCGGGGCATGCCTGGTCGCAGCTGTTCCTGCTCGACTACGTCTATGGTGCGGACGACGAGGGCGCGATCGGCATCGGCGTCATCACCGGTGAGCAGCCGGAACGCATCACGGCGGACCAGGTAGCGGTTTCGAATGCCGATGCGATATTCCTCGGCGGCTCGCACTGGGTGACCCCTCGCTGGGGTTTCGACTACCGCTTCACCCAGTACCGCCGCGAGCTGTTCTATAACCGCCAGGAGCTCAGCCTGGGCGTGATGATGCGATTCTGACGCCGTGGCCTGCGCGGGCCCCCTACGAGGGCCCGCGCAGGCCTTGTCGGCTCAGAGGAACATGCCGCCGGATACCTCGATGCGCTGGGCGTTGATCCAGCCGCTTTCGGGCGCCAGCAACTGTGCAATGGCGCCGCCGATGTCGTCGGGCAGGCCGACGCGACCCAGGGCGGTCTGCGAGGCGACGAAGGCATTGAGCTGGGCGTTGTCGCGCACCGCGCCGCCGCCGAAATCGGTCTCGATGGCGCCGGGGGCGATGATGTTCACGGCGATGCCGCGCACGCCCAGTTCCTTGGCCTGGTAGCGGGTCAGCACTTCCATGGCGCCCTTCATCGCGGCATAGGCCGCATAGCCTGGCAGGGCGAAGCGCGCCAGGCCGCTGGAGACGTTGAGGATGCGGCCGCCGTCGCGGACCAGGGGCAGCAGCTTCTGCGTCAGGAAGAACGGGCCCTTGAAGTGGATCTTCACCAGCTCGTCGAACTGCGCCTCGGTGGTATCGGCGAAGCCGGCGTGGATGCCGATGCCGGCGTTGTTCAGCAGGTAGTCGAACTGCTGGCGCTGCCAGTGCTGGCGCAGGGCGGCGCGGACCTGTTCGGCGAACGCCGCGAAGCCGGCGCTGTCGGCCACGTCCAGCGGCAGGGCCACGGCGCGGCGGCCCAGGGCAGCGATCTCGGCGACCACGGCCTCGGCCTCCTCGCGGCGGCTGCGGTAGGTCAGGATCACGTCATTGCCCTTGGCGGCCAGGGCGAGGGCGGCGTTGCGGCCCAGGCCGCGGCTGCCGCCGGTGATCAGGGCGATGCGAGGGGAGTCGGGGGTGGTGCTCATGGGAATCTCCTGTGGGGGCCGGGAGGGCCCCGGATGGGAGATCACTTTATTGGGTGGGTAAAAAAGGATAAATTGCCATGGAGTGATTTCTGTGTTCGCCTCAGGCGAACAATAGGGGCTGACGATGAACCGCCTGGATGCCATGCAGACTTTCGTGCGGGTGGCCGAACTGGGCAGCTTCACCCGCGCCGCGGAGGGGCTGGACCTGCCCAAGGCCAGCGTCTCCACCGCCGTCCAGCAACTGGAGGCGGCGCTGGGTACGCGCCTGCTGCACCGGACCACCCGGCGCGTGGAGCTGACCCAGGATGGCCGTGCCTTCTACGAGCGCGCCAAGGACCTGCTGGACGACATGGACGAGCTGCAGGCGCTGTTCCATCGGGGCGCCCAGACCCTGCGGGGGCGCCTGCGGGTGGACATGCCCAGCGGGGTGGCGCGCAACTTCATCCTGCCGCGCCTGCCGCAGTTCCTGGAGGCGCACCCGCAGCTGGAGCTGGAGCTGAGCAGCACCGACCGCCGGGTGGACCTGGTGCGCGAGGGTTTCGACTGCGTGCTGCGGGTGGGCACGCTGGGTGACAGCAGCCTCATCGCCCGGCCGCTGGGGGCCTTCCGCATCGCCAACGTTGCCAGCCCGGCCTACCTGCGGCGACATGGCGTGCCGCAGACCCTGGAGGACCTGGCCGGGCACCGCCTGATTCACTACGTGCCGACCCTGGGCGCCCGGCCGGACGGTTTCGAGGTCCGGGAAGGGCAGGGCTACCGCAGCCTGCCGATGGCCGGGGCGCTGACGGTGAACAACGCCGAGGCCTACCAGGGCGCCTGCCTGGCGGGGCTGGGCATCATCCAGGCGCCGGCGGTGGGGCTGCAGCACCTGCTGGCCGAAGGCGCCCTGGTAGAGGTGCTGCCGCAATACCGTGCCGAGCCCATGCCGGCGACCTTGCTCTATGCGCACCGGCGCAACCTGCCGCGGCGGGTGCAGGCCTTCATGTCATGGATGGCGGATACCCTGGCTCCCCATCTGGATCCGATAATGTGAACGGCCATTCGTCCACTTATCGTCCACAACTTCAATTGGGTTGGCTATGCTATTGACGGGGCTGCACAAATAATGAGAAACAAGCGCCTCATAAAAACAGATCATCACGAGACCGCGACACGGTCCGCACGACAACGAGGACTCACATGCGTTTGAGGAAGACACCCAGCGCGGGGGGAATTGCGCGGGCTGTCCTGGGGGCGTGGCTGGCGGTGGGCCTGCAGGGGACGGCTTCGGCGCAGGGACAGACGGATCTGCTGGGGGTGTACAGCGATGCGCTGGAGCGCAATCCGCAGTACCGCGCGGACGCGGCGCAGTACCACGCGGCCCAGCAGCTCGTACCGGCGGCCTTCGGCAAGCTGTTGCCGCAGATCGGCCTGCGGGCGCGCTACGAACACATCTGGGAAAAGATCGACGGGCAGTATTACAACGTCCAGGGCTTCTCCTACAACGATGACTACGACCGCCACGGCTATGGCGGCGTGCTGCAGCAGGTGATCTTCAACGGCGCTACCTTTGCCGATCTCGACGCCGCCAAGCTGCGCGTCGCGCAGGCTGGCTTTGCGCTCGAGGCCCGGCAGGACGCGCTCGGCGTGGACGTGGTGGAGAGCTATTTCGCCGCGCTGGGTTCCGAAGAGGGCCTGCGCTACGCCAACGCCGAGGTCGAGACGCTGCGCCAGGAGTCCGAACAGGCCAGCGCGCGCGCCGATGCGGGCCTGGCGCTGGAAGCCGACAAGCAGGTGGCGCTGGCGGCCTACGAACTGGCCCTGGCCAGCCAGGCCGAGGCGAAGTCGCTGGTCGAGAGCACCAAGTTCCGTCTCGAGAGCCTCACCGGCAAGCGTTACGGCGCGCTCAAGCTGCTGCCCACGGACGTGGCGCTGGAGCTGCCGCAGCCGATGGACGAAAACGCCTGGATCGAGCGCGCACGCACGCACAACGCCTTCGTGCTGGCGCGCACCGCCGGCCTGGAAGTGTCGCGCAAGGAGCTCACCAGTTCGAAGCGTGAGCGCTGGCCGCGGCTCAATGCCCAGGGCTCGGCGTTCTGGGACAACTACGGCGGTGGCGTGGTCGGCGAGCGTGACGAGGAAGAGCAGCGCGTCGGCCTGGTGCTGGACCTGCCGATCTACTCCGGTGGCCAGATCAGCGCCAAGATCGACGCCAACAAGGCCGGCGTAGTGGCGGCCGAGGCCCTGCTGGAGCAGGCTCGCGCCGAGGCCGTGCAGGCGACGCGCCAGGCCTATCTCACCATCAGCACCGGCCTGCTCAAGGCGCAGGGCCTGAAGCGTGCCGTGGAGGCCGCCAATGCGGCAGAGCAGGCCACGCGCTCCGCCTATGAGGCCGGCACCCGTACCAATGCGGACCTGCTGCAGGCCATCGGCACGCGCTACGACGCCGAGCGCAATTACGCCCTGATCCGCTACCGCATCCTGCATGCGAGCATCCAGCTGCGCGCCGCGTCCGGGACGCTGGTGACGGCGGACCTGATCGGCCTCAATCGCCTGCTGCAAGCCGGTGAGCTGACGCCCTGAGGGAAGCGCCCATGTCGTCCGGCCATCCGTTCCGTCGCTACGGCACGACCGAACCCGTCGAGGTTCCGGGAGAGCTGCGCGCGCCGCGTCGCCCGCCACCCACGGTGACGGATGAAGCCTTCACCCCGGTGGAGCTGGCGCTGGCGCGCCTGTACGACGGCCAGCGCGATGCCGATGCGATCCTGGCTCTGGCGAGCCGCGAACTGCAGCTGGAACTGGATCGCCAGGAGCTCGAGGCCTTCGCGGCGCGCCTGGCCATCGCCGGCCAGTTGCAGGCTGGCGAGTGGGAGCCGCTGCCGTCGCCGGCCATCAGCGATTCCGCACAGGGTGAGCGCCTGCGCCCGCCGGGGCCCTGGGCGATGCCGCCCTCGACCATGCCCGGCTCGCTGGCCGGCCCCGGTACCTTCGGCGGCCTGCTGGGCCTGATCACCGACCGCCGCGGCATCGCGCGCCGGCCCTGGACCCAGATCGATCCCCAGCCCTGGCTGCGCCTCGGCCATCTGCTGAACTGGCCGCTGACCGGGCGTACCGGCGCGCTGGCCTTCGTAACCCTGCTGGCCTTTGTCTTCTTCGGCCTCTGGCAGCTGCGGCTGGAAGCGGCGGTGGACCTGCTGCGCATCCGCTCCTGGGTAGGTCTGGCCGGCACGCTGTGGCTGGCGCTGACGCTGATCCATGTCTTCGGGCAGTCGGCGCGTGCCGCGGCCATCCAGCATTTCACCGGCGTGCGGCCGGAGATCGGCCTGATGCGCGGGCCCTTCGTATTGCCGCTGGCCTACATCGACACCGCCGGACCTGCCGAGCGTGCCAACCGCTCCGAGCGTAGCCGCATCGTCGCCTCGGCGATCACCGGCCTGGCGCTGCTGTTCAGTGTCTCCGCGATCTTCTGGATGATCAGCCGCGGCAGCCAGACCTCGGTGCCGTCCGTGGCCTTGTGGGTGGCGGTGATCTCGCTGTTCACGCTGCTGCTGCGCCTCAACCCGCTGGCGCGTCGAGACGGCTACTACCTGCTGGCCCAGCATCTCAACCTGCCGGATCTGCGCGAGCAGGCCATGGCGGCGCTGCTGGGCTACATGCGCACGGGTTGGGTGATGCAGCAGCGTCGTCTCGACCTGCGCACGCTGATGATCTATCTGGTGTTGTGCGCGATCAGCCTGATCGCGCTGATGTCCTTGTTCCTTGCCTTTGCCGGTCGCTGGGTGATCGAGAGGCAGGGTGGTATCGGTTTTCTTCTTGTAGTCGCGTTCATGGGGGTTCTTGTGAGTCAGTCATACCGCAACTCGCGCGGCGGTGCCGCCAACACCGGCCTGGGGGTCCCCGGACGCCCGTGGTGGAAGTTCTGGGCCGACTTCTCCCGCAAGCAATGGATCATCGTCGGCATCGTCGGGTTGATCCTGGTCCTGCCCTATCGCTACAGCGCCAGCGGCGACTTCGTGGTGTTGCCGAGTGCCCGCGCCGATGTCCGCGCGCTGACCGCCGGTGACGTGCGCGAGGTGCTGGTCAAGGAAGGCGACGTGGTCAAGGCGGGGCAGGTGATCGCCCGCATCTCCGACTACGAGCAACGCGCCCTGGTGGCCGCCGCCGAGGCGCGCCTGGCCCAGCTCGAAGCCGACATGTCGATCGCCAAGAAGGGCGGCAAGCCGGAAGAAGTGGTGGTGGCCGAGAGCGCGGTGCAGACCGCGCAGACGCGCGCCGACGTGTCGGCGGCGCAGGCCAAGCGCCTGCTGGGCGCCTACCAGAAGAAGTCGGTCACCGCGCAGGACTACGATCGCGCCAAGGGCATCGCCGACGTCGACGCCAAGGCCCTGGAAGAAGCCAAGAGCCGACTGGGCCTGGTACGCAGCCCGGCAGTGGGTGACCGCCTGAAGGCCATCGACGCCCAGTTGCGCGAAGCGCAAGCCGAGCTGGCTTACCAGCAGGAGCGCCTGAGCTATACCAAGATCACCGCGCCGATCGCCGGCCGCGTGGTCAGCGGCTCGCTGATGTTCTCGCGCGGCAGCTTCCTCAATCGCGGCGACCAGCTCGCCACCATCGAGGATGCCGGCCAGCGCATCGCGGAAGTGAAGCTGCCGGAAAACACCATCGGCGAGATCGAGCTCGACAACTCGGTCACCGCCAAGGCCTGGGCCTTCCCGGCCACCGGCTTCGACGGCAAGGTGACCAGCATCGCCCCGGTCGCCGAGACCGGCGAGTACGGCAAGGTGGTGCGCGTGCAGGTGGCGCTGGAAGACCCGAAGAACAAGCTGCTGCCGGGCCTCACCGGCAACGCCAAGGTTTCGGGTGGCTGGTACCCGCTGTTCTTCGCCTTCACGCGCGCGCTGGGCCGCTTCCTGTTCGTCGAAGTCTGGTCCTGGATCCCGTGATCGAACTGCCGCCGGCGCCCAGCGAGGCCGACTTTCGCCTGACCGCCCCCAGCGGTTTCGGCGACGGCTGGAACCACTATGCGCACAGCATGGCGGTGTTCCAGGGCCGCGTGTATGTCGGCACCACGCGCGGTGCCTTCGCGGGCCTGAAGTTCGGCATCACGGTGCCGGCGCTGAATCCCTGGCCGATCGAAACGCCGCCGGGTCTGTATGACATCGACCGTCGCGCGGAGATCTGGGAGTACGAGCCGGTCACCGCGGTATGGCGGCTGGCGTTCCGCTCGCCCTACGTGACCGGCGTGAACGGCCGCCCCAACGTGCCGAGCTACATCGGCTACCGCGGCATGAACGTCTTCCAGGACGTCAACGACAGCAAGCCCTGCCTCTATATCTCCACCTGGTCGCCGCACCTGGCGCATTCGCCCGACGTGCTGCGCACCGAGGACGGCGTCAACTTCACCAAGATCCCGCGCCCGCCCTGGAGCCCGGCGGTACGCGCCTGCCGTACCTTCCAGCCCTTCAAGGGCCGCGTGCACATGAGCCCCACGGCGTCCGGCACGGCCAAGGGCTACAACCAGGACGTGGGCTCCGAGGCGGTGATCTACGCCAACGGCGACCTGCAGAACGGCAAGTGGACGCCGGCCAACGATGAGGGCTTCGGCGACAAGAACAACGTCACCATCTTCGAGATGGGCGTCTACGACGAACACCTCTATGCCGGCGTGATGAATCCCGTCACCGGCGGCGAGCTGTGGAAGACGCCGGGCGGCGACCTGCCGTACAAGTGGACCCGCGTGTTCGACCGCGGTGCCGGCCGTGGCCCGCAGAACGAAGGCCCGGGTGCGATGTGCGAGTTCAAGGGCGCGTTCTATGTGGCCTGCGCCATCGTCAACGGCGGCTTCCACCGCGAATACAAGATCGGCCCTGCCGCGGCCGAGATGCTGCGTGTCTGGCCCGATGATTCCTGGGACCTGATCGTGGGCGAGCCGCGCATGACCGAGCAGGGCCTCAAGGTGCCGCTGTCGGGTTACTCGCCGGGCTTCGACAACATCTTCAACGGCTACATCTGGCGCATGGAAGTGCACGAGGGCTGGCTCTACGCCAGCACCATGTCCTGGGCCATGCTGATGCCCTACCTGCCGCTGCATGCCTGGCCGGCCGACGTGCATGGCGTGATCCGCCGCTTGGGCGTGGACCGACTCGCGGAGACCGGCGGCTGCCAGCTGTGGCGCACGCATGACGGCGTCCACTGGGAGCCGGTGACGCGCAATGGTTTCGGCAACAAGTACAACTGGGGCATCCGCACGCTGGCCTCCACGCCGCAGGGTCTGATGGTGGGCACGGCCAATCCCTTCGGCCCGCGCGTGGCGGTGGAACGCGACGGTGCCTGGGGCTACGTCGACAATCCGCGTGGCGGCTGCGAGTTGTGGATCGGCAAGACTGGCGCACGCGAGGCGGCGACCCGTGGCTGAAACGCAATCTCCGATCTGGCTGCTCGGCGCGCCGTTCTCCGGCGTCACCTGGCTGGCTGGCGTTCTGGGCACGCATCCGCAGCTCTACGCCACGCCGCAACTGCATCTGTCGCTGGCCGACGACGTCAGCAACCTGCTGGAAGTCTTTGGCGCGAGCCAAGGCGATCATGGACACGGCCTGTTGCGCACCGTGGCCGAGATCGCTTGCGGTGGCCAGGACGACAGCGGTATCGCTGCCGCGAAGCAATGGCTGGAGCAGCGCCGCCAGCTCAGTACCGCGGCCTTGCTGCAGGAACTGGCCGCGCGCGTGGCGCCACGGCGCCTGGTCATCCCCGATGCCGAGACCGCGCTGCGTGCCTATGAGCTGCTGCGCCTGACGCGCATGGCGCCGGGCGCGCCGATCGTCCACCTGCTGCGCCATCCCTGGACGCAGGGGCGGCTGATGAGCAGCTGGTGCAAGGAACGTCTGTTCGTGCCGGTGGACTACAAGGATTACTCGCAGGACCCGCCGCAGGTGGAGCCGCAGGTGCCGTGGCTGCGCGCGCAGATCAACCTGGATCGCGCGGCCGCGCACACGCAGATGCACCGCGTCAGCACGGAAGCACTGGACCGTGATTTCAACGCCACGCTGGCTGGACTCTGCCACTGGCTGGGCGTGGATGCGGACCCGTCCACGCTGGCGCTGATGGCCGACCCCGGACGCTGGCCCTATGCCGGACTTGGCCCGGCCGAAGCGCCGGGCGGGCTGGAGCCCGACGTGCTGATGGACTGGCCGGCGGACCTGTCGGCCCAGGCGCCGGCGGACAGCCTCGAAGCCTCCTTGCCCTGGCGCGAGGACGGCATGGGCTTCGACGCCCAGGTGCGCAAGCGCGCGCGGGACTACGGCTACTAGCTCCGGCAGCGACGCGCTTCAGCGCTCGCGCGTCTCCACCACCACGCCGTTGCGCAGCTTCACCACGAAGGGGAAGTTCTCCATGCGCCGCGAGAACACCCACAGCTCGTAGCGGCCATCCGCATCCAGGCCTGGCTCGGTGTTGTGATCGGTGTGGTTGCCGGCGGCCGCCAGGACCTCTTCCGTCTTCATGCCGGGCAGTACGCGGTTGCCCTGGATGGCCGCGCGGACTTCGGCGGGTGTCGGTGCGGGCGGCAGCGCGGCATTGGTGGCTGGCGGCTTGGTGGCCGGAGCCATTGCCTCGGCCGGCGGTGCGGCGGGCGCGGCCTCGCGCAGGGCCGGCACCACCGACAGCGGAGGCAGCGCCACCGGACCGCCGCCGCGGCCGGCGCAGGGCTTGTCCTGGTAGGTCGGCGGCTTTCCCGGGACTTCGCAGCGGTAGACCTGCGCGCTCGCGGGCGCGGCGACCAGCAGCAGGGAAAGCAGCCAGGTACGGTGCATGGGGCGCAAGATGGAGCCTGCCATTCGAACTCTCGTGGGCTGGCCGGTGTCAGTCGGCGGTGACCATGCAAGGGAGTGTACGCCGATGAACATCAGGATGACCGGGCTGGCTTTGTTGCTGGCGCTGGCGGCCGCGGGCTGCTCCTCGCGGCAGGTCTACGACAGCACCTCGGAACTGCGCGCGCAGGAATGCAGCAAGCTGGAGCCGCGCGAGCGGGCGGATTGCCAGCAGCGCGCACGCACGCCCTATCCCGAGGTCCGGGCGGCGCAGCAGGAGGCAGCAGGTACCACCGCTCCCTGACCGGGGTGCTTGTCGGCCCGGGGATTCCGGGGCAGCATCCGGGACCGATCGGCTTCCGGGGTGAACGATGAGAATGCTGCTGCTGGTGGTGGTACTGCTGTCCGGCTGTGCCAGTTACGTCACCCCCGGCGGCCCGGTGCGGCTGGAGGACATCGACCGTGCGGATATCGCGGCGGTTGCGGCACGCAAGCCGTCGCCGAATTTCCCCGCGCGCCTGGCGGTGGCGCGGGTGCAGGCCACGGGCTACAAGTCCTATTCGGCCGAGGCCTACGGTGCCGGCGGCTACAGCGTGGTCACCACGCAGGAACTGATGACCGACGGGCAGATGCAGGCCCTGTCCGCCTGGCCGTCGGTGGCGGGCGTGGCGCCGGTGAGCCGCCTGCTGCTGCCCGCCAGCCTGCGCTCGCTGGATGACCTGCGGCTGTCCGCCGCCAAGCTGCAGGCCGATGTTCTGCTGGTCTATACGCTGGACACGGCCTTCCGCATCAACGGCCGTGGCTATGGCCCGCTGACGGCGATCTCCCTGGGGATCGTGCCGGATCGGGACGCCCACGTGACATCCACGGCCTCCGCCCTGTTCATCGACGTGCGCACCGGCTTCGTCTACGGCGTGGCCGAGGCGACCGCCAAGGCCAGCGAACTGACCAGCATCTGGAACTCCAGCGATACCGTCGACCGCAAGCGCCTCGACGCGGAGCGCGAGGCGGTTGGCCTGCTGCTGGCGGAGGCGGGCAAGACCTGGTCGGGGATCGCTGGGCAGTACGCCCGATAGCGGGGGGCGCCGGCTGGAAACCGGCATGGACCTGCCGTTGGCCGAAACCGGCCCTTCCGGTCAGGGATCGACGTAGGCAAATTCTCCCACCCCGGTTGTATGGTTGCTGTAAAGGACGGCTGTTAGGCTCCGGCGTTCAAAGGTGTTTGACCCAATCCACGTCAGGCACGGTGCCACCAACAAGATTCCAAGGCGGGGCAGGACGCCCCGACGTAAAGAACCGTTCATGAGTCATAAGCTTGTCGATTACCGCTTTGATCGCATACCCGCCTTCCTGGGCCAGGAGTTGGGTGTCAGCGAGTGGATGACGCTCGAGCAGTGGCGCATCGACGAGTTCGCCCATTGCACCGGCGACGACCAGTGGATACACACCGATCCGGAACGCTGCGCCCGTGAGAGCCCCTATGGCGTCCCTATCGCCCATGGCTTCCTGACGCTGTCGCTGCTGGCGCAGCTGATGAACGACCTCAAGCTGATGCCCGAGGGGACCACCCTGGCCCTGAACGCCGGCATCAATAACGTGCGTTTCAAGAGCGTGGTGAGGGTGGGCAGCCGCATCCGCGTCCGCGTTAAACTGGCCGCGGTGACGCCCAACGGACCGGACCGCCTGCTGACCATTTCTGCCTGCGCGCTGGAAGTGGAGGGCGAGAAAGACCCGGCCTTGCTGGCGGATATCGTCGTGCTGTTGTGCCGCTAAGCGGCTGGCCGCACGGCCGCCCATAACGAGGAGAAGTCCGGATGCTTTCGCGTGCCAAGCCTGCGGCAGTGCTGTTTGCGGCCCTACTCTGTGCCTGTGGCGGTGGTGGAGGCGGCTCTTCGTCCGTGGTCGGCGGCCCGGTGGGCGAGCCCGGCGTCGAGACCGAAGCTGCGATGCAGTCCTACCTCGACGTGATCCGCGGCTCCTCGCGTTTCAACGAATGCTTCGGCCCCTCGCTGCTGGCCAAGTGCGAGCGCGGCGCCCGTGCCGGCAGCCCGCTGTCCGAGGCGGTCTATGACTGGGCCGAGGGGCAGTTCCGTGCCGTCCCGGGCCTGACCGCGGTGCAGCGCCAGAGCTTCGGCTTCCCGGTGTTCCAGCTGCGCGGTTATGGGCTGGAGGTGGAGGCTGCCGACGGCCGCAAGACGCCGGTGCCGGCCTTCCCCTGGTACTTCCAGGGCACCACCCCGGCTGCGGGCGTGTCGGGCGAGATCGTCTACGTCAACAAGGGCGGCGCGCTGGACCTGCTGGGCAAGAACCTGCAGGGCAAGATCGCGCTGCTGCGCATCACCCTGGTGCTCAACGGCGAATCTGGCAGTGCCCAGGACGTGCTGAAGACCCTGGCGGAACGCGGCGCCATCGGCGCCATCGTGGCCACCGACGCGCCCGGCAACGAGATCGCCGCGCAGAACCGTGACGTGCCGACCTACGGCCTGGGTACGCTGCCTACCGTGATCGTCGGCAAGCAGGCCGCAGCGGCGATCCGCGAGCAGGGTACCCGTGCCCGCATCATCGTGGATGCCTCCTACAGCGCCTCGGGCAGCGAGAGCAACGTCGCCGCCCTGCTGCCGGGCCGTGACCCGGACAACATCATCGTCGTCGGCACGCCGGTCAACGGCTGGTTCCTCAGCGCCGGCGAGCGCGGCCCCGGTGTGGGCATGCTGGTCTACCTGGCGCGTTACTTCGCCGAGAAGGCGCAGAAGGAAGGACCGCTGCCGTACTCGATCTACTTCGTCGCCACCGGCGGGCACCAGGTCTACGCCTACGGCCTGAACCGCTTCATGTCCTGCATCCCGAAGGACGAGACCGTGGCCTACGTCCACCTAGGCTCGGGTCTGGTCTACAAGGGCTACCGCGACGTCGGCGGCGAGCCGGAGGCCACCGGCGGGCTGTCGCAGGTGCGCACGCTGTCGGTGTCGGAAAACGCGATGCTCAGCGCCATCACCCGCCCGGCCTTCAATGATTCGGCGATCAAGCCCTTCTACCAGTTCCCGCCGTCGGTGCTCGCGCCGGGCGAGAACCAGGGGCCCTATGCCAAGGGCATTCCCAGCGTGGGCATGAACGGCACCAATCAGTACTTCCATACGCTGAAGGACGACGAGAGCCAGATCGTCACCGCGGCGCTGGGGCCGATGGCCGTGGCTTTCCGCGACACGGTGCAGGGCCTGCTGGAGACCAACGCCAACAGCCTGCGCTCGGCCAATGCCGCTGCCGCGGCGCTGGGCTCGCGCTATGACGCTCCGAACTGGAGCTGCGCCGCGCCGCTGGTGGGACTGCAGTAAGCGGTATCGGGCGCTTGCCGGATGGCAGCGCCGGGATCAGGATGGAATCGCGCCGTGTCCGGGGGGACTCGGGGTGCCGGCCGCAACGCGTGGGAGAGACGCTACCGATGATGTCCTTGCCGAATCTTGCTGGCCTGCTGGTCGTGGCCTTGCTGCTGGCGCCTACGCCGGAGGCTGCCGCCGAGGTCTTCAAGTGCAAGAACGCCAGCGGCGCCGTGGAGTTCCAGGATCGCCCCTGCAAGGACGCCGCCGACCAACTCTCCGGCCGGCGCAACAGCGGTGGCCCGCGTTGCATGGGCGGGGATGGACAGTGGTATCTCTACGGCGACGCCCGCTGCGCTGCGACCGCACCCCAGGCGGGCAACGGTGCTGCCCAGGCGCAGGAGAAGGCCGAGGCCGAACGCTATCTGCGCTGTCTCAACGTGCGCGGCAAGCCGGAGCGGCTGCCGGGCACCGTGTTCTCCAATTTCCGCCAGGTCTGCGACACAGAGCCGGAGGCGCAGTTCGCCGAGAAGGGCCCCGAGGGACCCCGGACGCGCTGGGTGTTCCGCAGCTACGATCTGGACATCTACACCCAGGGCGACCGCATCGTTGACGTGCGCAAGCAGCCCTGAGAGCGCCGTCGACGTCGCTGCGTGTTTCATGAATGCAGTGCTGAATTCCAGACAGCCTGTCTGAATGACCTCTCCATCGGCCGAAACCTTGTTGGACGTGGATGACGGGTACACCGCGCTCCGCGTAACCCGGTCTTCGTCGATGCATCTGGATCTTTCGGTGTCTGTCAGGCATGAGCCGTTGAATCATCGTCGGGTCGCGTTCTCACTGACCCCCGAGCAATTCCGCAAGCTTGTCGATGCCCTGGAGCAGCCCGGCAAGTCCAGGCACGGCCATCTATCCCTGTGGACGGCCCAGTCGATTTACTTGATGCCTCGGCATGCGATTTCGCAGACCTATCGGGAGATCATGCTGTACCGCGCGACATGGCTGGGCAGTTGGAAGGCTCCCGCCACGCTCAGCACTGAGATGGTGCGCGGCCTCAAGTCCTTGCGGATATGAGTCGACTGATTGGTCAGTCTCCGGTGAGCTGTGATGCACAAAAAAGCCCGGCCTCGCCAAGCGAAGCCGGGCTTTTTTCTTGAAGGCTTACGGGTGCTGCTGGAAGAACTGCACCACCTTCTGCGAGGCGTTGTAGTTGTTGGTGCCCTTGCCGAGCAGGCGCGGCAGCAGTTCCTTGGCGCCGGCCCACTGGTGGCCCATGCCGTCCACGCCGCAGAGCTTGACGTCGGCACCGCCGGAGCAGCCGCGGCGGGTAACGCAGCTGGCGGAGCCGTCCTGCTGGGTTTCTTCCTTGGCGGCGCACTGGTTGCGCGCGGCCAGCTTGCTGAAGATGTCGCGCACCGGCGGGCGGTAGTTGCCTTCGAAATCGCCGCCGTCCCAGGGAATACGCGGATCGGCGCGGCCCTGGATCAGCAGGGCGGCAATCGGCTTCCGGCCCGAGCAGTTCGGCACCATGATGCCGCCGGACGCTGCGGCGATGGCCTTGAACAGGTCCGGGGCGTCGCAGGCCACGCGGTGCACCATCATGGCTCCGTTGGAGAAGCCGGTGCCGTAGACGCGCTGGGTGTCGATCGGCGTGCGGCGGCCGATGTCGGCGACCATGGCCTTGAGGAAGCCGACGTCGTCGATGCTCTTCTTCAGGGCCGGGCCGCAGCAGCTGCCGGCGTTCCAGGAGCGTCCTACGCCGTCCGGGTAGGCGATGACGAAGCCGGCATTGCCGCCGACCAGGTCCAGGCCGGTCAGTTCCTCCATGTTCTTGCCGGTGCCGAAGCCACCATGCAGGGCGACGATCAGCGGGCGCGCCGCGTTGCCGCCGCCATCGGGCACGTAGAGGCGGTAGCTGCGGTCCACGCCCTGGAAGCTGATCTCGTATTCCTGGGAGGCGGCCGCTTGCGCGGAGGGGATGCCGCCGCCGGTGCCGCAGGCGGCGAGCGCGGCGAGCAGGGCGAGGCCCAGGCTGCGCAGCGGACGGGAGAGGCGCGAAGCGACCATGGAACGGCTCCTTGTTCGTGGATACGGCAGACGCTACCGGATCGAAGCTTAATACAGAGCGTACGCGGTGCCGAGAACTTCCGGTGACAGATCGGGCTCGGCCCCCGAAACCCCGGCGGCGGCGAAGAATCCGGCGTTGTCCGCGCCCAGGTCGGGGCCGCGCCGCGCGATACGGGGCGTGAAACCGTCGATCCGGAAGGGCAGGCCGGGCAGGCGGGTGCCAGCGACGTCCTGGAACCAGCTGCGGGCGGCCAGTTGGGGATCGGCAGCCAGGTCGGCGGAGCTGGCGACGAAACCGGCCGGCACGCCGGCGGCCTGCAGCTCGGTCGCGGCGGCCTCCACGCTGCGCGTGGCGCTCCAGGCGCCGACCAGGACGTCGATCTCGTCATGGTGCCGGCGGCGGGCCTCGGCGGTGGCGTAGCGCGCATCCTGCGCGCCGCCGCCCAGCAGATCCGCCAGGGCCTGCCACTCGGCGTCGTTGCGCACGCTCAGCAGCAGCCAGCGATCCTGCCCCTGGCCGGCGTAGCAGCCCTGGGGGGCATGGTCAGGGTGGCGGTTGCCGACCGGGGCGGGCTGCTGGCCGCTGCGGGCGACTTCGGCGAAGAACTCGCCAACGAACCAGGCGGTGGTTTCGCACTCCGAGAGGTCGATCCACTGCCCGCTGCCGCGGCGCTGGCGCTGCCACAGCGCGGTGAAGCCGGCGCAGATGCCCATGATGCCGTTCATCACGTCCATCTCGCGCACGCGGTAGGCCGGGCTGTGCGCGTCGTAGGCGGTCAGCGACTGCAGGCCGCTGATCGCTTCCAGCGTGCCGCCGTAGCCGCAGTAGCTGGCATAGGGGCCGGTGGCGCCGAAGGCGGACATGGCGACCATGACGATGTCGGGCTTGAGTTCGCGCAGGCGCTCGTAGCCGTAGCCCTTGGCTTCCATGACGCCGGCGCGGGAGTTCTCCAGCACCAGATCGGCGCCGCGCACCAGTTCGTCCAGCACCGCGCGGTGCTCGGCGCGCTTGAGGTCCAGCGTGACGGACTTCTTGCCGCGGTGCAGCTGCCAGAAGCGCGGGTGCTCGTTGACCTTGCCGACGTAGCCGCCGCGCATGCCGTCGAGCCGCTGGGCGTATTCGATCTTGATCACCTCCGCGCCGTAGTCGGCGAAGAAGCGTGCGGCATGCGGACCGGCCCAGTCATGGGTGAAGTCCAGCACCCGCATGCCGGCCAGCGGCGCGGCGCCGGCCTGGCCGCTGCGGGCGGCCCGCGGCTCCCAGCCGGGGGCAGCGGTGGCGGCGGACGGGGCGGGATGATCGAGCCAGGGGGCGTCGGCACAGCGGAAAGGGGCGCCCGGCATGGTGGCCGGCTGGCCGTCGGCACGGGGCTGCTCGATGAAGAAGCCGCGCGCGGCATGCTGCGGCTCGGCCAGGGCCTCGGGCATGGAGGCCAGGTAGGACCAGGCCAGGCGGTGCTTCTGTCCCATGTGGAACAGGTCGCGCTTGGTCTGGCGCTGCAGGAAGGGCTTCATCAGCTCCTGCGTCTCGGCGCGGTTGGCCATGCGCCCGCCCATGGTCTGCAGCTTTTCCGACAGCAGTTCCGGCGCCTCGAACAGGGGCGCGGCGCGCAGCCAGTGGCGGATGGGGCCGCCGATGATGGCGGCCTCGCCGTCGGCGCAGGGGTAGGTGCGCCAGGGCACCATGTTGTGCTCGTCGCCGTTGCGCCGCGCCACCTTGCCGACGTTGAGGAACTCGGCGATGGCGGCCTCGTAGTTCTCCATCGCGGCTTCGCGGATCGACAGGTCAACGGTGGCGCCGCAGCCGTCGCGCTCGCGGCGCAGCAGGCCGATGATGGCGGCGCAGTAGGCGTTCATGCCGGCGGTGAGCTCGGCCATGCGCGGGCGGGCGTTGAGCGGCTCGCGGGCGCCGCTGCCGGTGCTTTGCATCAGGCCGGAGAGGCCGTAGAGCGTCAGGTCGCTGGCCTTCCAGGCGGCCTGGGGGCCGTCCTGGCCGAAAGGGGTGACCTGTACCAGCACCAGTGCCGGGTTCAGCGCGCGCAGGCGCGCGGCGTCGAAGCCGGCGCGGGCCAGCACGCCCAGGCCCCAGCCATCGAGCAGCACGTCGGCGCCGCGGACCAGGGCGGCGAAGGCTTCCGCGTCCTGCGCCGGGTCCAGCGCCAGGCGCTGCTTGGCCGTGTGGTACCAGGCCTGCTCGTCGGCGCCGAGCGCGAAGCCGGGCAGGGCCGCTGGCGCCGGCAGTTGCAGGACCTCGGCGCCGAAGCCGGACATCAGCTTGCCGCAGAAGGCGGCGGCGACGTGGCCGCTGAGTTCGAGTACCCGGATCTGGTCGAGGCTGGACATGAGTGTTCCTGTGGCGTTTACGAGGCGCGCAGCAGCGTTTCGACCTCGGCGCGCACCTGCGCCGGGTGGGTGACCGGGAAGAAGTGGCCGGCCTGGGGCAGGCTGACCAGCCGTGAATTGGGCAACAGCGCCTGCAGGCGGCTGGAGGTGGCACCGGAGCGTGAATGGCTGGGGTACATCAGCAGCGTCGGCTGGCGCAGCGCGGCGTAGGCCTCGGCCTCGGCGCCGGGCACGCGGAAGTCCTGGCGCAGGCTGGTGTCGTCGAGCAGGCCCAGCCACTGCTTGGCCGCGCGCAGCGCGCCACGGCCCTCGCCGAAGGGGACGAATTCTCCGCCGGCGTCCAGTTCCACGCCGGCGACCTTGTTGCGCGCCGCCACTTCCAGGAAGCGGAAGCCGACTTCCGGCTCGCTGGCCCAGTCGCCGCCGTCCTGGCGGGCCGCGGCCTGTTCGAAGGCGGTGAGCTGGCCCACGTCGTGCAGGCGCAGTTCCGACTGCAGGCGCTGTATGCGGGTATCCATCAGGGCCAGGTGGCTGAAGCGCTGCGGCTGCAGCAGCACGGCTTCGAGCGCGGCAGCGCCGCCGTAGCTGTGGCCGATGACGGCGGCCTCTTCCAGGGCCAGTTCGTCCATCAGGTGCAGCAGGTCCTGCCCTTGGTCGGCTGCTGTATAGCCGCTGGTCGGTCGTTCGCTGTAGCCGTGGCCGCGCAGGTCATAGATTGTGACGCGGTACTGCGACGACAAGGCCGTCGCCAGGGGGTACCAGAACGCGCGATTCGCAGCCAGGCCGTGCACCAGCACGACGTCGGGACCGCTGCCGAATTGCTGATGCGCCAGTTTGGGTCGGGTGGTCACTTGGGGTTCCGGTGAGCGGACGTTCTTCACGAAACTGACGTGAAGCCGGGATGAAGCTTGGGATTCAACGCGGACAGGAAGTCATGCAGACGACGCATACACAGGACGTGGCGCGGCACTACACGCGACGTCACGAGCAGCGGGGCGAGCTGTTCGGCAAGCAGCCCTTTGCCAACTACGGCTACTGGAC
Organism: Pseudomonadota bacterium; assembly: GCA_052035235.1. Taxonomy (GTDB): domain Bacteria; phylum Pseudomonadota; class Gammaproteobacteria; order Nevskiales; family Nevskiaceae; genus Solimonas_A. The sequence goes on from JBPOHT010000043.1 coordinate 60,472, forward strand.
GCGCCCGGACATGAGCATGGAGCAGGCGGCCGAGGCGCTGACGCTGCTGGTAGCTTCCTCCGCGGGGCTTTCCGCGCAAGACCGGGTGCTCGACGTCGGCTGCGGCTACGGTGCCGGCGCGGTGGCCTGCCTGCGGCACTTCCAGTCCGCGTCCATCGTCGGTATCGACGTCACCGAGCTGCGCCTCGAATACGGCCGGGGCTATGTGCGGGAGCAGGGCTTTGCCGAGCGCATCGACCTGCGCCTGGGCGACGCAACGCGCATGGAGTTCGCCGACGCCAGCTTCGACAAGCTGATGTCGGTGGAATGTGCTTTCCACTTCGATACTCGCGCGGATTTCCTGCGCGAGGCGGCGCGCGTGCTGCGCCCCGGCGGGACGCTGGCGTTGACCGACCTGATCCCGCGGCGCGGGGTCGATCCATCGGTCTACCTGCAGGGCGCCACCGCGGTGGGCACCGGGGTTTGCCTGGACAACCGTGACAATGCCTACGACGCCGACATCTATGCGGGGCACCTGCGTGCGGCGGGGTTCACGGCGCTGCGCATCGAGTCGATCGTGGACTGGACGCGCATTCCCTTCATCGACGCCTTCGAGCGTGCCGGGCTGCAACTGCAGGGCGAGCGCGCGGACGAGGTGAGCCGGTCGGTGGCGCGCCTGCGCGGCCTGGTCGACGCTGGCGAGGACTACGTGCTGGTGGTGGCGCGCAAGGCCTGACCGCGCCGGCCGCCGCATGGCTGGCGCTCAGCCCGGAATGTTCGCAGCCAGGAAGTCGGCGATCTGGCCGACGGACAGGTCGTCGACGTAACGGCCGTCCTTCATCAGCAGCTTCTCGAACGGCAGCTTGCCGCCGACGATGTCTTCCTGGATCGCGACGATCAGCTGGATGATGTCGATGGACTCGAAGCTGAGGTCGCCCAGCAGCTTGCTGCTGCGGTCCATTTCACCGTCGAATTCGTTGTCCCAGTCCTGGGTGAAATCCTTCAGCAGCGTGATCAGCTTGGTGACGTAGATGTCGGACTTGCTCATGGCGTGTGGCGTGTTGTCGTAGTTGATTTCAGGGCCAGGTGTACAGCGGCTGCGGCAGGCGCTCCGGACGGAACTTCACCTGGTAGCGCACCTTGTGCAGGCGCCAGGTTTCCGGCTGCAGTTCCTGCAGGCGGCCCTCGGCGAGGCGCTGCTCCAGGCCGTCCAGCGAGGCCTCGATGCGGCTGTAGTCCAGCTCGTTCTTGTGTGGTGCCAGATTGTAGCGCCACCACTGCAGCTTCAGCAGGCGCTCGACGGTCTTCTCGTCGAAGCGCAGGCGGGTGACCTTGGCCGGCTGCCCGACCACGATGGCGTAGGGCGGCACGTCGCGCGTGACCAGCGCATGGGCCGCCACCACGGCACCGTCGCCGATCTTCACGCCGCGCTTGATGAAGGCGCCGGCACCGATCCAGACGTCGTGGCCGATCTCGGTGAACTCGCGGTTGACCTCGCGCTTGGACACCGTGGTCAGGTCCTTGAAGTCCTGGAACACGGCGAAGGGCGGGAAGTCCTCCGGCGAGCAGAAGGCGAAGGTGTGCGTGGACAGGCCGTCGGTCGGGTGCTCGTAGGGGCCCACGATGGCGGCCTCCGCGATGGAGCAGTAACGCCCCACGCGGGTGTCGTACAGGCTGCTGGTGTACATGCCGTTGACGTAGGAGAACGCGCCGACGCTGCAGTTCTTGATCCGCCGCGGCGCGAACATGTAGCTCGGCCGCTCGAAGTCGATCACGCCATAGAGGCCGGTGGCCCCCATGGCTTCCATGCCGAGATCGAGCAGCTGCTCCGACGTCAGGGTTGCTTCGTCGGAGGGCTTGGCGGCTTCCGCACTCACTCCATGTAGCCCAGCATCTGCAGCTGTTCGATGATCTGCTGCTTCTCGCCCTGGTCCATCTCTTCCTTGAGTTCCTTCTTGGCCGGCGGCTTGGTGCGGGCGCCCTTCTTGATCGGGTGCGCGGCCAGCCATTCGGCCTCGAAGAAGGTCTCGGCCGGCTTGCCCTCGAAGTCCGTCGGGATCGGCAGGCCCAGGCTGTGCAGCAGGGTCGGGGCCACGTCCACGATCAGGCGGCGATCAACCATGCCGCTGGCGGCGATGCCGGGGCCGCAGGCCATGAAGATGCCGTCCGGGTGGTGCGTGCCGATCGCGGCGGGGCGGTGGGCCACCACCGGCTCGAAGTTGCGGATGGAGACGAAGCCGTGGTCGCTCAGCACCAGGGTCAGGTCCGGCGCGCGCTTCATGTGCTGGCCGGCGAACCACTCCTCGCGCTTGAGCACGTCGATCACCACCGGCTTGCCGGTCTTGGGATCGGTGATGGTGTAGAGGTCGGCGATCAGCTTCTCGCGGAAGGACTCGTAGTCCTCGGGCTTGATGCCGGCGTCGCCCGGCTTCTCGGCCACGCGGATGACGATGCCGTTGGACGACGGCGTCTGGCAGTAGGCCAGGGTCTTGGACCAGTCCAGGTTGGCGAAGTCGGAGGCATCGCGGCGCACGGCCTGCTCGCTGCCGTCGTTCTTGCCCCAGGTGAGATAGCCCTTCTCGCCGAGGAAGGTGTTGATGCGCAGCACGAAGTTGCTGGCGGTGAAGCCGTGGTCGGAGGCGAAGAACACCTGCGTGTCCGGGCCGGCCATGGTAACCAGCTTCTCGATGTAGCCGTCGAGGTTGTTGAAGTACTCGAGGCAGACCTCGCGCATCTCCTTGTCATGGCCCTGCGGGTCCTTCGGCAGCAGGTCCTTGTCCAGCCACGGCCAGGCCTGGTGCTGGATCTTGTCGGTGCCGTCGAACATCACCGCCATCAGGTCCGGCTTGTCGCTGGCCAGGATGTACTCGGCGACCTTGAACCACTGCTCCTCGCGCGGCAGGTGGTAGCGCACCCACTTGGCGGTCTCGGTGGCCGAGAGCGATTCCATGGCCTGCTTTTCCTTGTCGAAGTCCCAGGCCAGTTCCTTGGGATCGAAGCCCGGGACGTCGGTCTTGATGCGCTCGAACAGCTCGCGCGGATGCGTGTTGCGGCGCAGGTGCTTGGCGGGGATGAAGCCCGGCACGATCGAGCCGTTGATGCCCTCCGGCGCCGGCGCGGTCAGCGGGAAGTTCAGCGCGGCGATCTTCTTGTCCTTGCGCGAGGCGATCGACCAGATCGTCTCGGCGTCGACGTCGCGCGCGTCGTACAGCGTCCAGTAAACCTCGGCGCCGTGGTCCTCGGCGCGGATGAACTCGAACACGCCGTGCTCGCCTGGACCCTTGCCGGTCATGATGCTGGTCCAGGCCGGCGGGGTCAGCGGGTTGGGCGTGGAGCGCAGCTTGGCGCGCACGCCCTTCTTCATCAGCGAGGCCAGGAAGGGCATGGTCACGCCCTCGCCCGGCAGGTCGCGGGTCATTTCATCCAGCACGGTGAAGGTGCAGCCGTCGAGGCCAATGAACAGGGTCGTCGTCATGATCGTGTCTTCGGAGAAGGAAGTTCTGTAGGAATGTTCAGGCTGCCGGCCATGTTGCTGCCCGTGGCGCTGCGGTGACACACAGCGCCAGCATGGCCTGACCGGCTTCGGCATGCAGGGCGATATCGTAATCCTGACCGTTGTAGCGCACGCGCGCCATCTGCGGACCACCCAGGCGGTTGTCCAGATGCGCGGCGACCACCTGCCAGTCCTGTGGACGGCCGTTCAGTCCCGTGCCGGAGGCCTTGGCGGCGGCCTCCTTGGCGCACCACAGGGCCAGCACGATGCGGCTGCGCTCGGCTCCGTCGGCACCCTGGAACCAGACCTGCTCGGCGGCGGAGAAACCGCCGACGGCGATGTCCTCGGTGCGCAGGTTGTCGGCGCGCTGATAGTCCAGCCCCAGGGCCACGCTCGGGTCGCTGGCCACGGCATAGGCCCAGCGCTGGCTGTGCGCGATGGACAGTGCCGGCGCGGCCATCTGCGGCAGGGCGGGGCAGCGCACCAGCGGACGGCCGTTGGCGTCGGAGTCGATCTCCACGTCGGCCGGCGCCAGCTCGGTGCCGCTGCGCAGGCGGTACCAGTCGCGTGCGGCGTCCTTGGCGGCCAGGCGGCCCATCAGCCACTCCTCGCGGCGCGGCCCCTGCTGCGGCAGCGCGTTGAAGATCGCGCGCTCGCGGCGGCTCAGCACCATGTGGGCCAGCATGCGCTTCCAGATGGTGCCGCCCTCGTCGAGCGTGCCTTCCGGCAGCGGCTCGACGCGGCGCAGGCACAGCTCTGCCGGCAGCTGGCCGGCCATCGGCGTTTCCGACAGGCGCGCATGGCCGGGATCGAGGCGGAAGCCGAAGAAGCGCTCGTCGCCGCTGAACACGCGGTCGTCCCAGCCCTCGGCACGCAACAGCAGGCCGCCGTCGGCGCCGATCACGTCCCAGCGCGCTTCCAGCACCGTGGGGCTGGGCAGCGTGATGGCGCCGTGGCAGGCGTAGCGCAGGCCCGGGGCCGGCGGCGGGGCGTAGAGCGACAGGCGCCGCACGCGGAAGGGGAAGCAGTTGGGCACGCCCGGGTTGCGCTCGCGCAGCCAGAAGCCGGCGAGCTGTCCGGCGGCATCGAGCATCGCGGCGTCGAGCTGGAAGCGCGGCGTGGTGGTGCCGGCGAAGTAGTCGTGCACCGGGATCGTGGTCAGCTCGGCGACGATACCCTGCTCGCCGTAGCTGTCCAGGCGCGTCACGCCCTGCAGGCGCGGGCCGTGGAACATGCCGTGCTGGTAAAGCTGGCCCGGCAGGTGGATGTGCGGCGGCTTCAGGCCCGCGGACGGCAGCGGCTGCGGTGCCGGCGCGGCGGGGTAGGCTGGTGCCAGCAGCACCGTGCCCTCGAACACCAGCAGGCCTCCGGGGGTGCTGCCCTCGCCGAGCAGGAAGACGCGGCAGGCGATGGCGTCGGGATTGCCCGGGGCTGCCTCGGACAGCACGCGCAGCGTGATGGCGCCGTCGTCCAGCGACAGCCAGCGGCTGCCACGGGCGTTCTCGATGGCCGACACCACGCGATCGCTGCGGCCGCTGAGGCGCACGGCCGCTTCGGCGATCAGCTCCATGCTGTAGGTGAAGGGGATCACCGGCAGGCCGGTCAGCGCCGGGTCCGCCGCGCTGGGCGCATCGCCCAGGGTGTGATCGCGCAGGAACAGGTCCTGCTCGATGGTGTAGCGGCGTTCCGACGTCAGCTTGCCGGCCGACAGCTGCACCGGCCCCAGCAGCGGGAAGGCCGGATCGAAGCCGGCCGGCATCGCCACCGGCGCGGCCATGGCCATGGCCATGGCCGGCTGCGGCATCGCGGGTGCGGCACTGCTGGCCAGCCCCAGCACGCGGGCCTGGCTGTCCAGGAAGTCCTGCATCAGCGAGAAGTGCGCGTTGAGCGCCGTCATGCGCGGATCGCTGGAGACGGCCGCTGCAGGCATGGCAGCCGGCATCGTTGCCGCGACGGCAGCGGGCGCGGCAACAGGTGCCAGCGCGCTGGCCGGCAGCGCGGGCGCAGCGGCCTGCGGCAGCGGCTTCTTCCATTCCTCCGGCAACTGCCAGACCGGGTTGACCAGCTTCATGCGCGGCGCCAGCTTGGCGGCCGGCTTGGGCTCGCCCATCAGGTCGAGGTCGGCGATCTTGCGGTGCGCGAACAGGCGCGAGGGGTCGAAGCTCACGCCGGCCGCGAACAGCTGCGCCAGGGTCTGGTGCAGGTGCGCCATGCCCGGCTTGCGACGGCTGTTGCTGGACACGGCCAGCACGTCGTCCTTGCCGCGCAGGGTGTCGCCGACGAAGGAGGTCAGGTTGCCGCTGGGGCCGACCTCGAGGAACACGCGGTAGCCGTCCTCGTAGAGCCGCTGGATGGTCTCGGTGAAGCGCACCGGGTGTTCCCACTGGCGCGCGGCCAGTTCGCGGATGCCGTCGGCATCGGTGGGGAACGGTGCGCAGGTCGAGGCACTGTAGACCGTGGTCGTGCCGGGGCCGAGGTCCAGGGTCTTGAAGTAGCCGCGGAAGGCGTCGGCCAGCGGCTTGAACAGCGCGGTGTGGTAGGCGCGGCCGAAGGGCAGCTCCTGGCAGATCGCGCCCTCAGCACTGAGCTGCTCGTGCAGCTTGTGTGCGGCCTCGGGCGGCCCGAACAGCACCAGCTGGTTCGGGCAGTTGTCCATCGCCAGGTGCATCTCGCCCAGGTCGGCGAGCAGGGCTTCGCGCAGTGCCGGCGTCAGGCCGCCGATGGTCAGCAGCGAGCCCTCGGTGATCTTCCCGGCGGCGTCCAGCTCGTTGAAGATGCGGTTGAACACCTGCACGGCGTCGGCGGTCTCGGCACGGTGGCGCACGCGATTCATGCCGGCGGCGGTCAGCACGGTGTTCTCGCCGGTGCTGTGGCCGAGCATGGCATCCGGCGCAAAGCCGAGATCCTGCAGTAGCGCGTGCAGGCCGAGGCTGGCGGCGAACACGCCCTCCGCGGCCACGTCCATCTCGTAGAGGCGCGCTTCCAGGGCCTTGCGGGCCTCGTCGCTGAGCACCGTCGGCGGCGGCAGCAGGGCCGGCACGCGCGAGGGGCTGCCACGGCGGTTGGCGTTCTCCTCGATGAAGTCGAACCAGTCGCGCAGCTGCGGGAAATGCACGCAGAGGTCGGCCAGCATGTTGGGGTATTGCGAGCCCTCGCCGGGGAACACCAGGCAGAGCTTGCCGGCGACGTCGCCGGCCCCGTAGTTGATGCCGGCGCGGGTCTTGAACGGCTTGACGTCGGGCCGCTCGATCTTCTCGATGGCCTGGTTGAGCTTGCGCTCCAGCTCGGCGGCGTCGGCGCAGACGATGGCCAGGCGATAGGGGCCGCGGCCGTAGGTGCCGCAGGCCTTGGCGACCTCGGGCAGCGTCGCGGTCTTCAGGTGCGCCAGTGCGGCGTGGGCGCGCTGCAGCAGCTCCTCGCGCGATTCGGCCGCCATCGCCACCAGCTCGGAGTCGCTGGGCGCGTGCAGCACCTGCACCTGCACCGGGCGGTGCTCGCGGTATTCCTCGAGGATGATGTGCGAGTTGATGCCGCCGAAGCCGAAGGCATTGACACCGGCGCGGCGCGGATGCGACTTGCCGTGCAGCCAGGGCCGGGTCTCGGTGTTGAGGTAGAACGGCGTCTTCTCCAGGCCCAGTTCCGGGTCCGGGACGTCGCAGAGCATCGGCGGCAGCACCTTGTGGTGCAGCGCCAGCGCGGTCTTGATCAGGGCGGCGCCGCCGGAAGCCGGCATGCAGTGGCCGATCATCGACTTGACCGCGGTGATGGCGACCTCCGGGTCGCGGCCGCGCGATCCGAAGATGCTGGTCAGCGACTCGATCTCGGTCTTGTCGCCTACCGCTGTGCCGGTGCCGTGCGCCTCGATCAGGTCGATGGTCATCGGGTCGATGCCGCTGCTCTGGTAGGCGCGGCGCATGGCCAGGATCTCGCCTTCCAGGCGCGGTGCCAGCAGGCCCTTGGCGCGGCCGTCGCTGGCGGTGCCGATGCCGCGGATCACCGCATAGATCTTGTCGCCGTCGCGCTCGGCGTCGGCGCGGCGCTTGAGCACCAGCATGCCGATGCCCTCGCCCAGCAGGGTGCCGTCCGAGTCCTTCTGGAAGGGACGGATGCGGTCGCGCGACAGCGCGCCGATACGGCAGAACTGGATGAACAGCTGTGGCGGCGTGTGTACCTGCGCGCCGCCGGTGATGATCAGGTCGCAGCGGCCGCTGTTGAGCTCCGCCGCCGCCTGTTCCACCGCGATCAGCGTCGAGGCGCAGGCGGCGTCGACGATATAGCTCGGCCCCATCAGGTTGAGGCGGTTGGCGATCAGGCCGGCGATGACGTTGGGCGTCAGTACGCCGATGTGCTCGGCGTTGAACGGCGGCAACTGTGCCTTGAGTGCGTCCTGCAGGCGCAGGATGTCGTTCTCGTTGAAGTCCGGGCGCAGGCCCCGCACCAGGTCCATGGCCTGGTCGAGGAAGCAGTTGCGCGACATCAGGCCGGCCATGCCGCGGTTGCCGTAGGTGCCGCGCGCGATGATCACGCCGGCACGCTCACGGTCGAAGGGCTTGTGCAGGTAGCCGGCATCGTCCAGCGCTTCGTGTGCCACCTTCAGCGCCAGCATGTGGTCGGGGTCGCTGCCCGCGGCCACGTTCGGCATCACGCCGTAGTCCTGCGGGTTGACGCGCGCGTGCTCGCCCAGGAAGCCGCCGCGCGTGGTGTAGATGCGATCCTCGCGCTTGCTGTTGGGCTCGAAGTAGGGGCCGACCCATTCCGGGTCGGCCTCGCTGGTGGCGTCGACCTTGTCGAGGATGTTCTGCCAGTACTGCCGTGCACTGCCGGCACCCGGGTAGATGCCTGCCAGGCCGACGATCGCGATGTCGAGGGGTTGGGTCATCGCGATCTCAGGCACGGTCCGACGGCTGGTTCTTGACGGTCGCCGCTGCCTGGCCGCCGAGGCGGTTCAGCGCCGCGCTCATGGTGGCTTCGCAGTGACGCATCTCCAGCCGCACGCGGCCGGCGTCGTCGAGGTACAGCGCGTCGTAGACCATGGCCGACTCATGCGGCGCCGGTAGCAGGCGCAGCGCCAGGCGCAGCGTCCTGGGCAGCGGCTCGCTGCCGTAGCGGCGTACCGAGGCGAAGGCCGAGGGCAGGGCCGTCATGTTGCGGTTGAGGCGCGACCAGACAATGGCCATCTGCGGTGCCACGTCGCACAGCGCCGGGTCGAACAGCCAGCTGCCCTGTGCATCCGGCAGCCACTCGGTCGGCAGGCTCGGGCGCACGCGGGCGTCGAGACCACCCTCGGCTACCGCCGGGATTTCCGAGGCGAGCTGGAAGCGCGGGCCGTGGAACAGGAAGTGCGCGTAGGCGTCGGTGGCGGCGAAGGGCTTGGCGCCGGTCAGCGCCTCGACGTTCACCACTGGCGGCTCCGGCATCTTCTGCGCCAGCACCGCGGTGGCGCGGTACAGCGGCAGCTTCTTGGCCGGGTCGATGATCTCCACGGTGATGGTCTGGCCGTTGAGGTCGGAGTGCGAGGAGGCGCGGGCGCGGATCTGCACGCTGCGCTTGCCGGCGTTGACCTCGGGGTCGAGCATCACGCTGTTGAGCACGCGATGGTCACGCATCTCGACCACCTGCCATCCCGGCCAGGCCGCGGTGACGAACTCCGCCATCCACTCCAGCGCACCGGTGGCGGGCAGTACGCCCTTGCTGTCCAGGCGGTGATCGAGCAGGTAGGGATCGGAGGTCACGCAGAACTGATGGTCCATCATCATGTTGCCGCCGGGGCCCATGCGCGGCGCCACCTGCATCAGCGGCAGCCCGCTGGGCTGGGCGGCTGGCGCGGCGGCCGTGCTCTCGGCGGGCTCCTGCTCGGGCTTGTACCAGGGACCGGCGCCGGCCACGATCTCCACGTCGTTGCGCGGGCCGTAGGCGATCTCGTCCAGGAAGAAGCGGCGTCCCGAGGGCACCGGGATGGCCTCGATGCCACGCTCCTTGAAGGCGCGGCGCACACCCTCGCTGGCCATGCCGGCATCCCAGGGACCCCAGTTGACGGCGATCACGCGGGTCTGCGGCCATTCGCGGTGCAGCTGCCAGGCGAGGCGGTTGAGCGTCTCGTTGGCGGCGGCGTAGTCGCTTTGGCCGCGGTTGCCGTAGCGGCCGGCCACCGAGGTGAAGAATGCCAGCAGCTTGAGGCTCTGCGGCTTCAGGCGCTGCGACAGCAGGAAGGCGGCGTCGAGCTTGGTGCCGAGCACGCGCTCGAAGGATTCCGCCGTCTTGTCGACGAACAGCTTGTCCTCGATCACGCCGGCGCCGTGCAGCACGGCATCGATGTTGCCGTACTTGGCATAGAGGCTGTCGATCAGGCCGCCGAAGGCGGCTTCGTCGCGCACGTCGCAGGCCAGGTACTCGACCTTGGCGCCGGCGGCGCTGAGCTTGGCCAGGTTGGCGCGGATCTCGCGATCCACCAGGATGCGCGAGACCTCGCGGTCGATCTCGACCGGCTTGGGCTTCTCGCCGCGGGCCATGCGGGCCTTCAGCAGCGCGGCCTTGAGCTGCGCGGCGTCGGCGTAGCCGCTGGTCTCGGCGGATTCCGGCGCCGGGGCCGCGGTACGGCCCAGCAGCACCAGGCGCATGCCCGGACGCACCAGTTCCTCGACGATCTCGGCGGTGATGCCGCGTGCGCCGCCGGTGACCAGCACCACCCAGTCGCCGCTCGGGACGACCGAGGCAGGGAAGGGGCTGGCGGTCAGCGGCTGGCTGGAGGTGACGCTGCCGTGGCGTACCGTGCCGACATAGCCCACTTCGGGCTCGCGGCAATCGGAAGCCAGCTCGTCCACCAGCAGGCGGGCGATGTCCTCGTCGGACTGGCCGTCGAAGTCCACCGCGCGCATCAGCGACTGCGGGTATTCATAACGCAGGCAGTTGAAGACGCCGTTGGCGGCGCCGCCGGAAGCCGCACCCTTGCCGACGGAATCGCGGCCGAAGGTGCCGCCGAAGCGGCTGGCACCGACGATGCGGGCCGTCTCCAGGTCCCTCTCCAGGGCCTTGAGGCCGTGGTAGAGGCTCAGGGCATCCAGCGAGTAGCGCGCCTTCCAGTCGGCGAGGTTGCCGATCTTGCGGCGGTCCAGCCCGCTGATCTGCAGCAGCGCCTTGGCCGGACCGTGCTTGGCACGGGCCGCGGCGATGCCGGCATTCAGCTTGGCGGGATCGTTGTCGCTGACGTGCACCGGCGTCATGCCGCGCGACTTCAGCTCGGCGGCCAGCAGCTTGGCCACCGGCATGGCATCACCCAGTACGATCGCCAGGCCGCCGAGCTTGCTGCTCGCGGCCGGCAGCGGCGCAGGGCGCGACTTGATCACGTAGCGCGGCGTCGGGGCCGCCGGCGCCGCAGGCGCAGCGGCCTTGGCAGCAGGTGCGGCGGCGACACTCACGGTCACGGCGGCAGGCGCAGCGGCCGGAGCCTGCAGGCTGTCGAGGGCCTGCAGGATCGCGCTCAGCGTCTTGGCCTTGGTATAGCGCTCCATGCTGGCCTGCATCTGCGCGCCGAGTTCGGCGGGCAGGGCCTTCTGGAACGCGCCCAGGATTTCCACGCGCTTGATCGAGTCGATGCCGAGGTCGGCTTCGAGATCGGCGTCCATGCCCAGCATTTCCGGCGGATAGCCGGTGCGCTCGGCGACGATGCCGGTGAGCAGTGCGGCGAAGTCGATGCGGGCGGCGGGGGCGGCGACGCTGACGCTCACCGCCACCGGGGCCGGCGCGGCCGCAGGGGCCAGGCGCTGCATTTCGGCGACGATGGCGGCCAGGGTCTTGGCCTTGGTGAAGCGTTCCATGGCGGACTGCATCTGCGCGCCGAGTTCGGCGGGCAGGGCCTTCTGGAACGCGCCGAGGATTTCCACGCGCTTGATAGAGTCGATGCCCAGGTCCGCTTCGAGGTCGGCCTGCATGCCGAGCATCTCGGTGGGATAGCCGGTGCGCTCGGCGACGATCGAGGTCAGCAGCGCCGTGGTGTCGATGGCCGGCGCGGCCGCGACCGGCGCGGCGACGGCGACCGTCACCGTGGCGGCCGGGGCTGCCGCCGCCGGGACCAGGCGGCGCAGCTCGGCGAGGATCGCCGACAGCGTCTTGGCCTTGGTGTAGCGCTCCATGGAGCCCTGCATCTGCGCGCCGATGTCGGCGGGCAGCGACTGCTGCAGGGCGCCGAGGATTTCCACGCGCTTGATCGAGTCGATGCCGAGATCGGCTTCGAGATCGGCGTCCATGCCGAGCATCTCGGTCGGGTAGCCGGTGCGTTCGGCGACGATCGAGGTCAGCAGGGCGGTGTAGTCGACCGCGGCGGCCGGTGCAGACACCGCGACGGTGACCGTGGCGGCCGGCGCCGCGACGGCGGCGGACGGCGCCAGGCGCTGCAGTTCGGCGAGGATCGCCGACAGCGTCTTGGCCTTGGTGTAGCGCTCCATGGAGGCCTGCATCTGCGCGCCGGTGTCGGCGGGCAGGGACTGCTGCAGGGCGCCGAGGATTTCCACGCGCTTGATCGAGTCGATGCCGAGGTCGGCCTCGAGGTCGGCATCCATCCCGAGCATCTCGGTCGGGTAGCCGGTGCGCTCGGCGACGATGGCGGTGAGCACCGCGGTGTAGTCCACCGCGACCGCGGCCGGAGCGGACACCACCTGCACCGACACCTGTGCCGGCTGCGTCGGCAGCAGCGGCTGCACCTGGGCAAGGATGGCGCTGAGGGTCTTGGCCTTGGTGAAGCGTTCCATCACCGACTGCATCTGCGCGCCGGTCTGGCCGGGCAGCGCCTTCTGCAGGGCGCCGAGGATTTCCACGCGCTTGATCGAGTCTATGCCGAGGTCGGCTTCGAGGTCGGCATCCATCCCGAGCATGTCGGTGGGGTAGCCGGTGCGCTCGGCGACGATCGCCAGCAGTGCTTCACGGGCGTCGAAGGACGGCACGGCGGCCTGCGCGGCCACCGGGGCTGCGGCCACCGGTAGTGCGCGCGGTGCCGGCATGGCCATCGGCTGTGCCGCGGCGACCGGCGCCGCGGCGACCGGCATCGCCGACATCTGCGGCAACGTCAGCGGCATCGGGGCGGGCATGGCCGGCATGACCGGCATGGCGGGCATCGCGCCAGCCGTGCCGCCGCCGAGGAACTGCTGCACCACGCGCTCCTGCAGGCTCAGGAACTGGCGCATGGTCTGCTGGTAGGCCACCAGCGCTTCGTTGCCGAGCGCCGGCGCAGCGGGCATCGACGGCATTGCCATCGGTGCGCCGGCCACCGGCTGATGCACCACCACCGGCGCCGGGCGCGGCAGGGACGCGGCGATCTTGTCGATCTGTGCCTGGCGGGCAATGGCCGAACTGGCCTGCGTCAGCGCCGGCTGGCTGCCGGTGCGCATCAGCGGATCGTCGATCGGGCGGGCGCAGCCGCCGCTGAGCAGCCACATGTGCTTGGGCACCACGCGCGGCTTGGACAGGTCCGCGAGCTGGACGTTGTCGAGCAGGGCGAGGTCACGGTTGGCGAACAGCGCCGAGGGCTGCCAGGCAACACCGGCGACGAACAGCTCGGCCAGGCCCAGCAGCAGGCCGCGCAGGCCACCGCCGTTGCCGTCCAGCGCGATCGCCTGGGCGTCCTTGCCGGCCAGCGTCTGCTTGGCCATGTTGGAGCAGATGCCCTTGGGGCCCAGTTCCAGGAACACGCGGCTGCCGGCGGCATGCATCGCCTCGACCTCGGCGACGAACTCGACGCTGCTGAGCATGTGCTCGTCGAGCAGTGCCTGCATCGCGGTCGGCTTGGCCGGGTAGGGCTTGGCGGTCTGGTTGGAGAAGACGGTGAGCTGCGGCGCGGCGAACTTGGTGGCGCGGATCGCGGCGGACAGCGCGGCCTTGGCACTGGCGACCAGCGGCGTATGGAAGGCACCGGAGACCGGCAGCAGCGTGGCGCGCAGCCCGGCGGCGCCGAGCTTCTGCGCGGCCGCCTCGACCTGGGCGCGCGGACCGGAGATCACGCACTGCTCGGGTGCGTTGTGGTTGGCGATGGTGACGCCGGCGTATTCGGTGATCTGCGCCGCGACCATCTCGCGCCGGCCCTGCACGGCGGCCATGCCGCCGGGCTCGGAGGTGCTGGAGGCTTCGGCCATGGCCCGGCCGCGCACGGCGGACAGGTGCAGGAACTCGGCTTCGGTGATGGTGCCGGCGGCCAGCAGGGCGGTGTACTCGCCGTAGGAATGGCCGGCGGCCGCGGAGGCTTCCAGGCCCAGGCGCTTGGCCAGGCGCAGGTAGCCCATGGACAGCGTGCCGATGGCCGGCTGCGCCACGCGCGTGTCGGTCAGGGCGCGGGTCTGCGCGGTCTCGGTGGCGTCGTCGAAGGCGGCCGGCGGCAGGATGCGGCTGGACAGTGCCTGCGGCAGCGCCGCCTGCAGTTCGCGGTCGGCAAATTCCATGGCCTCGCGCAGTTCATCGACGAACAGCGCGACCTCGCGGCCCATGTTGAGGTGCTGCGCACCCTGGCCCGGGAACAGGAAGGCCAGCGACGGTGCGGTGGCGGGCAGGGCGGCGTTGTAGCGGATCGACGGCGTCAGCGGCTTGCCTTCGCGCAGATGCGCCAGGGCGGCGTCGACGTCCTTCGCCAGGTTGGAGAGATCGGTGGCGACGATGGCCAGGGCGGTGCCGCCCGAGCGGGATTCCGCCTGCTTGGCCAGCGTGAGGGCCAGTTCCGACAGGCCGACGCGGCTGCCGGCTTCGAGCCGGGGCCGCAGGGTTTCCAGTTCCTTGACCAGCGCGGCCTTGTCGGCGGCGCGGAACAGGCACAGCTCCACCGGCCAGCGCTGTGCACCGGCGATGCCACCGTGCGGGTTGTACTCCTCGAGTACGGCGTGGAAGTTGGTGCCGCCGAAGCCGAAGGCCGAAGCCGCGGCGCGGCGCGGGTGGTCAGCGGGCGCGACCCAGGGACGCGGATCCTTCAGCAGGTAGGCGGCGGAATTCGGATCAGCCAGCGAGTCGATCGGCTTCTCGACGCCGACGTGGGCCGGCAGCACGCGGTGGTGCAGTGCCAGCGCGACCTTGACCAGGCCGGCGACGCCGGCAGCGGCCTTGGTGTGGCCCAGCAGGGTCTTGACCGAACCCAATGCCACGGAGCGCGGAGCGGCTTGCTCGGCGGCCAGGGCGCGGGTGATGGTGGCAGCCTCGGCGCGGTCGCCGACGGCGGTGCCGGTGCCATGCGCCTCGATCAGGCCCAGCGTGGCCGGCGAGAAGCCGGCCTTGGCGTAGGCGCGGTGCAGTGCGCGTACCTGGCCCTCGCTGCGCGGGGCGGTCAGGCCCAGGGCCTTGCCGTCGGACGAGCCGGCGGCGGACTTGATGACGGCGTAGATGCGGTCGCCGTCGCGCTCGGCATCGGCCAGGCGCTTGAGCACGGTGATGACCACGCCCTCGGAGATGGCGATGCCGTCGGCGTTCTCGTCGAAGGTCTTGGGCTTGCCGCTGGGCGACAGCGCCTGGGTCTTGGCGAAGGTGGTGAAGCCGTAGGCGGACTGCGTGGTGTCGAAGCCGCCGGCCAGCACCAGCGAGCTGCGGCCGGATTCCAGTTCGTTGACCGCCATGCTGATGGCGGCCAGGGACGAGGCGCAGGCGGCATCCACGGTGAGGTTCACGCCGCCGAAGTCCATGCGGTTGGCGACGCGGCCCGCGGCCACGTTGGGCAGCACGCCGGCGAAGGACTCCTCGGTCCATTCCGGCAGGCGCTCCCAGACGTCGTCACTGATGTTTTCGATGAAGCGCGGCAGTTCGGCGCGCACGCCGTACTGCAGGCCCAGTTCGCCCGCGCCGCCGCTGCTGCCGAGGATCACCGAGGTGCTTTCGCGGTCGAAGCCGCCCTTGGCATAGCCGGCGTCGTCCAGCGCGCGGCTGGCGGCTTCCAGCGTCAGCAGCTGCATCGGGTCGATCGACTTCATCGAGCGCGGCGGGATGCCGAAGCGCGTCGGATCGAAGTGGATCTCCTCGAGGAAGCCGCCCCAGCGCGAGTAGATCTTGTCGCGGGTCTTGCGGTTTTCGTCGAAGAACAGCTTCCAGTCCCAACGCGATTCCGGTGCCTCGCGGATCACGCTGACCTTGTGCAGTACGTTGTTCCAGTACTCGTTGGCGTCGTTGGCCTTGGGCAGCACCACGCCGATGCCGACGATGGCGATGTCGGAGGGCTTCTCCACCGGCTTGGCCACGGAAGGCACGGGAGCGGCCTTCTCCAGCAGCACGTGCGAACCCTGGCAGACGTCCTGGTGCAGGTCGGCGATGGAGACGGCGGCGTCGCGCAGCGTTGCCACCTGGCCGATCATGTACATGCCGTCGGCCAGCTGCTTGTCCGGCGCCACGCTGACGACCTTGCCCGAATCGTCACGGTTGACGCCCTTGGAGGCGACGCGCAGGCGACCCAGGTTGAGGTCCTCGAGGATGTCGCGGATCTCCTCCGCGCTCTTGCCCTCGCGGATCAGTTCGCGGCGCTGGTTGAAGAAATCGTCGGCGAACTGCGTCGCCGCGCAGCGCGTGGAGTGGCCGGGGCCGGTCTCCAGGTTGCGCGTGCGTTCGCAGGCCACGGCCTGTTCCTGGAAGCCCTCGACGATGGCGCCCGAGCGCACGATCTCCTGGCTGAACAGGTAGGCGGTGCCCATCAGGGCGCCGACCTTCATGCCACGCGCCGCGAGCGGCGAGGTCATCGCCGCCACCATGGCGCCGGAGCGGGCATCGTGGATGCCGCCGGCGAACAGGACGTGCACGTCCTTCTCCTCGCCCGGCTTCACGTGCTCCAGCAGCACGTCGATCATCTCTTCCCACAGCACGAAGCTGGAGAGGGGGCCGATGTGGCCGCCGCACTCGCGTCCCTCGAACACGAAGCGGCGCGCGCCCTGCTCGAGGTACATCTTCAGCAGCGCCGGGGCCGGCGCGTGGATATAGGTCTTGATGCCGCGCTTCTCGAACTCCGCGGCCTGATCCGGACGGCCACCCGCGATCAGCGCGTAAGGCGGCTTGCAGTTCCAGATCTCGGTGCACTGCTCTTCGCGCAGCGCATGCGGGATGAAGCCCAGCATGCCGACGCCCCAGGGCAGGTTGCCGGCGAGGTCGCGGGTCTTTTCCAGCATCTCCTTGACCTGCGGGCCGCGCATCAGCGCCAGCGCCAGGAAGGGCAGGGCGCCGCCCTTTGCAACGTCCACGGCGAACTCGGGGCTGTCGGAGACGCGGGTCATCGGACCCTGCGCCAGCGGGTAACGCGTGCCGTGAGACTCGGCCAGCGGGCCGCCGGCATCCAGGAAGCGCAGCTGCGCGGCCTGCTCGATGTGCTTGAGGCTGGAACGGCGGATGGCCTGCACCAGCTTGGCTACCGTGCGGAAGCGGTCGCGGAAGGTCGCGGCCAGGCCGATACCCTGGCCCAGCGGGATCAGCTGGCTGCCGTCGCCGGCCCAGCCGATCTGGCCGGTGATGCGCTCACGCCACTGGTCGAGCGTCAGCAGCGCGCCCTCGACCTGGCGGTTGTCTTCCTCGGCCTGCTTCAGCGACGGCGAGCCCGGGCGGGCATAAACGCGGCAGGACTGGTCCACCAGTTCGCCGAACAGCTTGGTCTCGGCGCCGTTGAGGCGGGCGAACTCGGCCTGCTGCTGCGGCGGCAGCGGCGATTCGGCCAGCAGAAGTAACTGGTCGTCCAGTACGACGCCAGCGGCGCCGGCCGCGCGGCAGGCGGCGGCGGAGTGCACGCCGATACCGCCCTGCACGAACAGCGGCAGCTTGCTGCGCTCGCCCAGCTTCTGCAGCAGGATGTAGCTGGTGTACTCGCCAACCCAGCCGCCCGACTCATGTCCACGGACCACCAGGCCCTGGAAACGGTTGCCCAGCTCCGGCAGTGCCGAGGCATCGGAAATCTCCGCCAGCACGCGGTCCTGCTTGCGCGCGCCGATGGCCTTGGCCAGGTGCACGAGACCGGCGGCGGGGCCGCCCAGGACCAGCGTCAGCGCGCGGTCGCCGGCACGGGCCAGCAGGCTCTTGCCCAGCTCCGCTTGTGCTGCGGTGAGCCTCAGTCCGATACGGCCGCGGCCGCCTTCCTGCAGCAGGCGCTGGAACTGCGCGGTCGCGGCTGCCGTGTCGGCACAGAACTCGAGATTGAGCAGGCCGGCGCCGCCGGCGCGGGCCATTGCGGTGGCCAGTGCCGGGGTCGGCAGGCCGGCCGGGCTCAGGCCCAGGATTTCAAAGGAGCTGGTCATGGGGATACCCTGCCTCGCGAATTAACGCTTCTTGCCTTCCAGAAAAGGAATTTCCATGACCTTTTCGTGGACGATGGGACCGTGGCCGAAGAACCCGCCTTCGCCGAAGCATTCGCCGTGGTCCGCGGTGATGATGAAGTGGGTCCCGACCGGGGCCTTTTCAATCAGGCCCTCCAGTACCGTGTCCACGTACTCCACCGTCTTGATCTGCTGCTTGTGCAGCGACTTCATCTGTTCGTCGTCGAAGAACTTGTCTTCCGAGCCCTCGCCCAGGTTGTCGTCCATGTGCTTGAACACGCCGTGCACGCCCGAGATATGCGGCAGGTCCTTGCCGTCCAGCATGTACGGGTAGTGGGTCTCGCCCAGGTTCAGGAAGTAGAACTGCGGCTCGTCATCGTAGAAGTCGATCTCGCGCACCATGCCGGCGAAATCGTTGTGATTCGTCATCAGCTTGTATTCGTCGAAGTGCTTGTTCATGTGCGAGGTCGGGTTCAGCACCGGCATCGACACCTTGGCGTTGGTGCGGTAGCCGTGCTGCTTCAGCACATTGGGCAGCGACAGCTGCGGCACGAAGGACTTGAACGACAGGCCGTCCACGCCCAGCCGGTCCACCCACTTGGAGAATTCCTTCTTGTAGACCTCCGAGGCGAACACCCCCTGCGGATTGTCGTGCGGGGTCATGCCCATCAGGTAGGTGTAGTGGGAGGGCGAGGTCCAGGACGCGTAGGAGTAGCGCTTCAGGCCTTCTCCGAAATAATCCATGTTCTTGGTGCGAGCCTGCTTGTAGCTGTCGAAACGGCAGCTATCCATGACAATGAAGACGAGGTTGTTGCTCATTGGGGGTAGGGAAGGCGCGGAAAGGTGGGACCGGGAAAAGGACTGGCGGCTATGGCCACTCTGCATGTACTGCAGGTGACTCTAGGCTGGCTGGCTCAAGGCTGCTGTAAGAGGAACATGACAAGTGTCGAACGGCAATGTCGATAAGGCATGCCTATATGGCGTTTGATTACGGGCCTGTAGGCAAAGCCTGACGTCTGAATCAGGGTCGGCTGACCAAAATTGTCACTGCCTAACAAGTCCTGCCGTGCAAATTGACGGCAAAAGCGGGAGTTCCGGCGCGATGTGGGGCTGATCCGGGCCGAAGCCGGCATGTTGCGCAGGAATTTTCGCGCATGAGCAAAAAAGAAACGATCAGGCGACATGATGTCGCGATCTGACTCAACGATGCATGCATCGTCAGTTATCGTCGCCGATAACGGCATGGTCCTCATCCTCCGCCAACATACACAGCTATATAGTTATACCTGCAGTATTGCAGGCTTTTGGCTCAGTTTCATTGATGCATTGCACCAATTCTGGCCCCTTCGGAAAGCACACTTCTGCCAGCTTGCAGCAAGGCCCGCGCCAGCCTGTGGCAGGTCAGTCCAGTGTGCCCATTGACCCGACGGACAACAAAAAAGCGCGCAGCGGACGGGCCGCTGCGCGCTTGGGTACGACCGGTGGAATCAGGCGGCTATGGCGCGTGCCGCCGGCTGGCCGCGGGCAGCGGTGACGCCGCCGAGTGCCATCAGCAGGCTGACCCGGGTGGCTTCCTCGGCGTTGGGCTCGCCGGTCAGCAACTGACGGTTGATCAGCGAAAGCAGCAGGCCGACGATGCCCTGGGCCAGGGACGTCCGGGTCTGCTCGTCAAGCCCCTGGGCGGCCGTCAGTTCCTCGGTAATCGCCTGCTCCAGGGAGCCGTAATAGGCCATGACCAGGCGATCGGCGTTCTCGCTGACGTCGTGGCCGTGGCGATACCAGGCCAGGAAACCGTCGCGGTCCTGCAGGGACTGCTGCAGGATGAAGCCGACCACGCTGCGCAGGGAACTGGCGAGCTCACGGCTGCGGTCGGCCTTGAGACGGACCTTGAGAGCCTGCAGGCCTTCGCGGACCGGCTCGAAATGGCTCTTGAGGACCGTCAGCAGGGCCTCTTCCTTGTCGGTGAAGTGGACATAGAAGGTGCCGACCGCGACGCCGGCCTCGCGGGTCACGTCGCTGACCTGGGTGCGGCCGTAGCCCACCGCGGCGAAGCACTTGGCGGAAGCCCGCATCAACTGTGCACGCGTCTCCTCCGGAGCATGCTTGCGACGCTTCTTGGTTTCGATCGGCTGCAGCATCAGAAAAACCCCCTTCAGGTCAGATCATGACGACTGAGTCAGTATATCAACTGACCCCTTAAAAATGACTCGTTAGTCAGATTTTCCCATCCTAGCGTTCAATTCCCGTGGCCCGCGGCCGGGGGAGGGTGCGAACTGCACGATTTCCGGTGCAGCGCTAGACTTTACGCATCGTCCCGCGGAAGCGTTCCATGCGTCTTTTTGCCATGTCATCCGTCGTCCTGCTGGCGTTGGCCTGCACGGCCGCCCAGGCCCAGTCGGCCTATCGCTGCAACACCCCGGAAGGCATGGTGTTCCAGGACCGCCCCTGCAGCAGCGGGGCGTCGGTGCGGGTCCACAAGGCGGCTCCGCCGCCGGCCCCCGCCGCCGAAGAGGCGCCCCGGGCCCAGACCCAGCAGGAGTTGCAGTTGCAGCTCCTGCAGCTTCAGACCCAGCAGAAGATCCTGGAGCAGGAGCGCCTGGCGGCCGAAGGGCCGGCCCCCGATGCACCGGCGGCGCGTCCGCCGCCCAAGACCGGGCAGCAGAACATGGAGGAATACCTGAATGCGCGAGACCGCCAGCGCGAGCAGCTGCGCTCGGAGCAGCGCAGGGCTTTCGACGGCGAAGATGCCCGCACGGCGCCCGGCAGCGCCCTGTCCCGGGTCGACAACCGGCTGCGCGACCTGCGCATGCGGCGCGACAGCATGGCGGCCACGCCGCAGGAACGCAGCCGTGCGTCCTACCAGGAGGAACGCCTGTTGCGCCTGCGGCCCGGGATTGCGGAAGGAAGCTCCCAGGCCATGCGGGAAGCGGAAGACTACATGTACTGAAGTGCCGGGCGGCTCAGCCGCCCGGGTGCGGGCGAACTGGACGGCTCAGCCGCCCTGGTCCGAGCGCAGCTTCTGCTGGGCCTTCTCCAGGCGGCGCTTGTAGAACTCCGCGAACAGCTTGAGGGCCGGGCCTGGGACGGCCGAGGTGGCCAGCAGGAAACCGGTGGCCAGGGGGGTGGTGCGGCGTGCCGGGCGGCGCGCGATGGCATCCAGGATCCAGCCGGCGGCGTCCGCCACTTCCATCTGCGGCAGGTACTTGTAGACCTTGGTCGGCTCGGTCATGGCCGTCTTGACCAGGGGGTAGTTGATCGTTGTGGCATCGATGCCGTACTCGGTCAGCTCGATGCGCATGGAGCGGGTGAAGGCATCCAGTGCCGCCTTGCTGGCCAGGTAGGCGGCAAAGCGCGGCGTGCTCATCAGGGCCGCCACGCTGGACACGTTGATGACATGGCCATGGCCCTGCTGGCGGAAGCGCGGCAGCAGGTTCAGCGTCATGCGCACGGCGGCGAAGTAGTTGATCTGCATGGTCCGCTCGAAGTCGTGCATGCGCCCGACCGACTCGATCAGCGGGCGGCGGATCGAGCGCCCGGCGTTGTTGACCAGCACGTCGATGCGCTCGTGCTCGGCCATCAGCTTCTCGCAGCAGGCGTCCACGGACTTCGGGTCCGCCAGGTCGGTGGGGTAGATGTGCGCCTCGCCACCCTCGGCCTGGATCTCGGCCTGGACCGCGCGCAGTTCCTCTTCGCGGCGGGCGATCAGGCAGACCACGGCGTCGCGGCGGGCCAGCTGCCGGGCGGCTTCCGCACCGATGCCGCTGGAGGCGCCGGTGATGACGACGGTCTTGCCGATGAAGCTCTGGATGGGGGAGGTTGCGGCGCTCATGACTGCGGAAATCCCTATGGAAACGCTGAAAACATAGTGCAGACCTGACTTGTACGTCATGTCCCTGACGTCAGGGGTCGCTGTCCGCACGGCACTGGTCAAGACCGTACCCGACGCCAGCCCTCAGGGGCCGGCCGGCGGGCGGGGATTCTACGGCCGGAGGATGGCCGGCGCGCTGGTAGATTCACCCCGGGCGCCTTGCCGCCCTGCGGCTACGGCAGGTGCGGCCGGGCCAGGTATTCCTCGGACTGCATCTCTGTGAGCCGGCTCTGGGTGCGCTGGAACTCGAATTTCAGCTTCTCGCCGGCATACAGCTCCGCCTGGGGCACCTCGGCGGCGACGATCAGCTTGACCGCCCGGTCGTAGAACTCGTCCACCAGGTTGATGAAGCGCCGGGCCGCGTCCTCGTGAAACACGGTCAGCCTGGGCACGCGCGACAGCAGCACGGCGTGGTGGGTGCGGGCCAGCTCTATGTAGTCGGCGGCGCCACGCGGGCCTTCGCACAGGGCGGCGAAGTCGAACCAGGCGACGCCGTCGGCCAGGCGCCGGGCGTGGATCGTGCGGCCATGCACCTGCATGTCCACGTCCTTGCGGCACTTGTCCGGCGCCAGTTCGTCGAACCAGCACTTGAGGTTGGCCTCGGCGGCGGCGTCGCAGGGGTGGTGGTAGATCTCGGCGTGGGTCAGCGTGCGCAGGCGGTAGTCGATGCCGCCGTCCACGTTCAGCACGCCGACGTGGTGCTTGAGGATGTCGATGAAGGGCAGGAAGTTGGCGCGCTGCAGGCCGTTTTCGTAAAGCCGCTCGGGCGGGATGTTGCTGGTGGCCACCAGCGTCACGCCGGCCTCGAACAGCGACTCGAACAGGCGGCCCAGGATCATCGCGTCGGCGATGTCGGAGACGTAGAACTCGTCGAAGCACAGTACCCGTACTTCCTCGGCCAGCTCGGCGGCCACCAGCTTCAGCGGGTCCTGCTCGTTGGGGTATTTGCGGCGCCGCTCGTGCACCTCGAGCATGAAGCGGTGGAAGTGCGTGCGACGCTTGCCGCTGAACGGCAGCGATTCGTAGAACGCATCCATCAGGTAGGTCTTGCCGCGGCCCACGCCGCCCCAGAAATACAGTCCCGGCACCGCCGGCCAGCGCTTCTTCGACAGGCCGAAGCGGCGCTTGGGCGGATTGGCGACCAGGGTGTCGTAGACCGACTGCAGTGCATCCACGGCCTGCGCCTGGGAGGCGTCGCGGCTGAAGTCGGCGCGCTGCAGGTCGCGGTCGTAGCGCTGGCGGGGGGTGAGGGGTTTGGTCACGGGCAAGCTACCGGCGCTGGATGTCGAACAGGTCCGCCAGATGCGGGTTCAGGAACAGGCCGCGCGGATCCATCTCCTGGCGCAGCTGCCGGAAGTCGTCGAAACGCGGGTACAGCGTGCGCAGTTCGTGCGCGGTCTTGTCGTGCTGCTTGCCCCAGTGCGGGCGGCCGTCGTTGCGGTCGAAGATGTCGGTGACCGCGGCAAAGTAATCCTCGTAGGGCATGCCGCGGTACATGTGCACGGCGACATAGGCCGACTCGCGCTGGTAGCTGGGCGACAGCCACAGCGAATCGGCCTTGACGAAGCTGATGTGCAGCGGGAAATGCACGCGGAAGCGCAGCGCGCTGATCAGCCGGTCGATCTGGCGGATCGCCATCGGCAGGCGATCCAGCGGGATGCTGTACTCGGCCTGGTGGTAGCGCAGCAGGCGGCGCGTGGCGAGGCCCTGGTGTGCGTCGCGCACGCTCTGCGAGGCCGGCATGCGCTGCGAGGCGAAGCGGCTGATGCGCTCGCTGAGCGAGGGCACGCGGCGCGCGGTCTCCGATAGTGCCCACATCAGGCCGTTTTCCACTGCCAGATCGCTGGCCAGCTTGGCCGGCTGCCACAGGGTGGCTGGGCGGCGCGTGCTGTCCATGCACTTGATCTGGGCGGTCTCGCTGTAGGGGAACCAGAAGAATTCGAAGTTGCGGTAGCCGTGCAGATACTCGTCCAGGCGCACCAGCGTTTCTTCCAGCGGCGCCTGGAAGCTCTGGCAGTGCAGGCGGTAGGCGTCCACGCACTGCAGCTCCACGTGCGTGATCACGCCCAGCGCGCCCAGCGACAGCGCCGCGGCATCCAGCAGTTCGCCGCTGGTGTCGCGCGTCAGGGTCTTGACCGTGCCGTCGGCCACCACCAGCTTGAGGCCGGTGACCTGCGAGGACAGGCTGCCGAACGACAGGCCCGAGCCGTGGGTGCCGGTGCTGATGGCGCCGGCCACGGTCTGCGCGTCGATGTCGCCGAGGCTTTCCAGTGCCAGGCCACGCTCGAACAGCAGGCTGCCCAGTTCCTTCAGCGTGGTGCCGGCGCGGACCCAGACGCGGCGGCGTTCCAGGTCGGCGGCCTCGATGCCGGTGAAATCGTCCAGCGACATCTGGTTCTCGTCGCTGTAGCACAGCGGCGAGAAGGAGTGGCCGCTACCGATGACGCGCAGGCGCTCGCCCTCTTCGGCGCAGCGCAGGACTTCGGACTGGATTTCCTCGATGCCGAGCGGACGGCTGCGGTGGTGCGGCTCGCAGCTCACGGAGCCGGACCAGTTCTGCCAGCGGTAGGTTCGTTTCAGCGCCATCGGTTCTGGGGGGAGGCGAAGGCCGGGCCGCGCAGGGCGCAGGCGGGGCGCAAGGATAGCGGATCGCCGCTCAGACCGTCGCTTCGGTAGCAGCGTCGGTCGGGGTCTCGGCCGCGGCATGGGCGGGGGCGCTGTCGGGCTCGCGGCACAGCCGCAGGACCACGGCGCGGGCCGTGTCGCGCAGCTGCTGGGCGGCCAGGGCCGAGCCGTCCGGGTGGATCGGGGCCTCCAGTTCGACGGTCACGGGGTTCCAGTGGGGCAGCTTGTTGCCGCCGCCATAGAGCCGGCGGGTGCCGCGGATGCCGGCCGGCACCACCGGTACGCCGGCGCGGGCGGCGATCATGAAGGCACCGTTCTTGAAGGGCAGCAGGCCTGGGGGCGCCTTGAAGGTGCCCTCCGGGAAGATCACGAAGCTTTCGCCCTCGGTCATGCGCCGGATCAGGGTGCGGGTCAGGGCCGCGGCGCTGCGGGCGTTGCCGCGGTTGACGAACTCCACGCCCATGCGCTTCAGCGTCCAGCCGGCCAGCGGCCAGCTGGCGGCGCCGTCCTGCACCATGAAGGTGAAGCGGCGGGGCAGGGCGGCGGTCAGCACCAGGCCGTCGAGGTAGCTGGCATGGTTGCAGACCACCAGTGCCGGGGTGGCCGGCAGGTGCCGGCGGCCCTGCACGAACAGCGGTACGCCGATGCAGCCCAGCAGCAGGCGCACGCCAAAGCGGCCGACCTCGCGCCGCAGGGCGGCGCCAGGGGTGGCGATCACGGTCAGGCAGACCAGCGGCAGTACCAGCATGAAGACCAGGAAGGCCAGCGGCGGGTAGACCAGGTCGAGGAGTCGTCGGAGCATGGGCGGCTATTATAGAAGGGTGAACGACGCCGACTTCGAACAGGGTCTCGCCGAGGCCCCCGGCTTCGAGGACGAGGCCGCCATCGCCCGCTTCCTGGACCGCCTGTGGCTGGAACGGGGGCTGTCCAAGAACACCCAGTCCAGCTACCGCTCGGACCTGGCCTTGTTCGCACGCTGGCTGCTGCCGCGCGGCGGCGCGCTGACCCTGGCCGGGGAGGCCGATATCAAGGAGTACCTGGCGGTGCGCCGGCTCAAGGCGCGCTCGCAGGCCCGGCTGCTGTCGGCCCTGCGCCAGTTCTACCGCCACCTGCATGCCGACCGGCAGCGTCCGGACGACCCGACCGCGCGCCTGGAATCGCCCAAGCTGGGCCTGCGCCTGCCCAAGACCCTGGGCGAAGCGGACGTGGAGAAGCTGCTGGAGGCGCCGGATGTGGCCACCGACCTGGGCCTGCGCGACCGCGCCATGCTGGAATTGCTGTACGCCAGCGGCCTGCGCGTGTCGGAGCTGGTGGAGCTGCCGCTGCCGCGGGTGGACCTGCGCCAGGGGGTGGTGCAGGTGCTGGGCAAGGGCGGCAAGGAGCGGCTGGTGCCGATGGGGGACCCGGCGATCGACTGGGTAGGCCGTTACGTCGACAGTGCCCGCAAGACACTCCAGGAGGGCCAGGCCAGTGACTGGCTGTTCGTTACCCGCCGGGGCGGGCCGATGTCACGGCAGAACTTCTGGATGCTGATCAAGCGCTACGCCGAGCAGGCCGGCATCCGCGCGAGCCTGTCGCCCCACGGCCTGCGTCATGCCTTTGCCACCCACCTGCTGGAGCATGGGGCGGACCTGCGCATCCTGCAGTCGCTACTGGGCCATGCGGACCTGTCCACCACCCAGATCTACACCCACGTGGCCAAGGCGCGCCTGCGCGACCTGCACCGGACGCATCATCCCCGCGGCTAAATATCGAGGTTGAACGCCGCCGGGCGGTCTTTGTCATAATGCCCATATCCCCGCTGTCCGGACCCTCCATGAAACACCTGCTCACCCTCCTCGCCAGCGCCCTGGTTCTCGGCGCCTGCACCGCCTGCGCCCAGGACACCCAGATCGAGCGCGTCCAGAAGGCCCTGGCGCAGTACATCCCCGAGATCAAGAAGGAAGACATCCGCGAGACCAGCGCTCCGGGCCTCTACGAGGTCCAGTCCGGCCCCATCTACGCCTACGTCACCGCCGACGGCAAGTTCCTGGTGCAGGGCGACCTGATGAACATCGAGACCGGCGAGGAGATCACCGAGAACCGCCGCCGCGAGTTCCGCCTGACCCGCCTGGCCTCGCTGGGCCCGGACAGCACCATCGAGTTCGCGCCGGCCAAGACGCGACATGTCGTCACCGTGTTCACCGACATCGACTGCGGCTACTGCCGCAAGCTGCACTCCGAGATCGGCGAGTACAACGACGCCGGCATCGCGATCCGCTACGTGTTCTACCCGCGTGCCGGCCTGGGCTCGGATTCCTACCGCAAGGCCGAGGCGGTCTGGTGCGCAGCCGATCGCAAGGCAGCACTGACCAATGCGAAGGCCGGTTCGCCGATGACCGGCGACCGCCACGACTGCGCCAACCCGGTGACGCGTGACTGGCAGCTGGGCCAGGAGCTGGGCCTGCGCGGTACGCCGATGATGATCCTGCCCGACGGCGAGGTGGTGAACGGCTACGTGCCGGCGCAGCAGCTGGCGATGCGCCTGGACAACCCGCCGCGCCACGACGGCCTGCCCAGGTAAGCCGGCGCGAGTCGATGGAAAGGCCCGCCTCGGCGGGCTTTTTCGTTGGCGTACCCGAGGCATACTTCCGCCACCCATGACCGCCCCCGGCCCCGACCACCCGGACGTCCTGCCGCGCATCGCCGCGCCGGAGCTGTTCGCCCGCATGCTGCGCGCGCCCGGACCGGCGCCGGCGTTGCTTTGCGTCAGCAGCCGGCTGGCGCAGCACCTGTTCGAGGCGCATGCCCGTGCGGCGCAGGCACAGGGCCTCTCGGCCTGGGAAACGCCGGTGATCCTGACGCTGGAGGCCTTCCTGCAGTCCGCGGCCGAGACCGTGCGCCTGGATCTGCGCCGGCAGGGCAGGCCGCTGCCGCAGGCCCTGCGCCCGCAGCAGCGGCGCCTGCTGTGGCGCCTGACCATCGACGAGACGCGACAGGAACAGCCGCTGCTGCGCGAGGCCGAGGCGGCACAGCTCGCCGCAGAAGCCTGGGACCTGGTCCACGAATACGACCTGCCGCTGCCCCTGCCGGCGACCACGCCGGACGTGGAGCGTTTCAATCACTGGGCGCAGCAGTACCGCAAGCGCTGCCAGTCGCTGGAGCGCGTCGATGCGCAGGGCTGGCGCAGCGCCCTGCTGCGGGCGATCGCGGAGGGACGGGTGCCGGTGCCGGCCGACGTGGTGCTGGCCGGCTTCCACGAGCACACGCCGTCGCTGCGGCGCCTGGTGGCGGCGCTGCGCGCGGCGGGCAGCTCGCTGCAGGAACTGCAGCCGCCGGCGCGCGAAGCCCGTGTCCGGCTGGTCGGCGCCGTCGATGCCGAGCAGGAGCTGCGGGCCGCAGCGAGCTGGGCCGCTGCACGCCTGCGCGAACAACCGACGCAGCGCATCGGCGTGATCGTGCCGGACATCGGCAGCCGTCGCGGTGCGGTGCAGCGCCTGTTCGACGAGCAGCTCTGCCCGCAGGCCGAGGCGGTGGACGCACACAGCCTGGCGCGACCCTACAACCTGACATTGGGCGAGCCGCTCTCCGCCACGGCGCTGCCGCAGACCGCGCTGCGTCTGCTGCGCTGGCTGCACGAGCCCTTGCCTTATGCGGACGCCACGGCATTGCTGTGCTCGCCGGCCTGGGGCGGTGGCGAGGACGAGCGCCTGCAGCGCGCCGCGATCGACGCCCGCCTGCGGCGCGAAGGGCATACCGAGGTCAGCCTGGAATCGCTGCGCCACTACGCGCGCTCGGAATCGCTGCGCGGGCGTTGCGAGGCCCTGATGGCGTTGCGGCAGCCGCAGCGCCGCGCGCAGGCGGGCGAGTGGGTGGAGGTGGTCGGCGAGGTGCTGAAGGCGGCCGGCTGGCCGGGCGCCCGTGCGCTGGACAGCGAGGAGTACCAGGCACACCAGGCCTGGAGTGCCTGCCTGGCCGAATTGGGCCGGCTGGAATCGCTGCTGGGCCGTGTGCCCTGGTCCGCCGCCATGGCGCAGCTGCGCGAGATCGCCGATCAGACCTTGTTCCAGCCCCAGTCGCTGGCCACCGGCGTGCAGGTGATGGGCGCGCTGGAGGCCGAAGGCCTGGAATTCGATGCGCTGTGGATCGCCGGCTTCGACGACGAGCACTGGCCGGCCGCGGTGAAACCGCATCCCTTCATTCCGTACGCGCTGCAGCGCGAGCGCGGCTTGCCGCATGCCTCGGCGGCGCAGGAGCTGGACTACGCACGGCGCCTGACGGCGCGCTGGCTCGACGCCGCGCCGGAGGTGGTGCTGTCCTGGCCGCGCCAGGACCAGGATCGGCCGCTGGCGCCCAGCCCGCTGCTGGCACCCTGGCTGGAGCAGGCCGAGCTGCTGCCGCCGCAGGCCCTGCCGCGCAACTGGCAGGCACAGCCGCCGCAGGCACTGGACACACTGCTGGATGCCCAGGCGCCGCCGCTGCCGCCGGAGAGCCGCGCGCCGGGTGGCGTGCGCCTGCTCGGCGATCAGGCGCTGTGTCCCTTCCGTGGCTTTGCCACCCACCGGCTTGGCGCGCATCGGCTGGAAGTGCCGCGCCCCGGCATCAACGCGGCGGACCGCGGCAACCTCGTGCACCGCGTGCTGGAGTCGATCTGGCGTGAGTTGCGCGACCAGCAGGGCTTGATGGCGCTGCCGGCGGCACAGCTGGAGGAACAGATCGGCAGCGCCGTGGATGCCGCGCTGACGCGACTGCTGCGCGAGGCGCCGCAGCGCCTGCGCGCCGGCATGCGCCGCCTGGAGGATGAGCGCCTGCGGCGCCTGGTCTCCGCCTGGCTGGAGCAGGAGAAGCTGCGCCTGCCGTTCCGCGTGATCGAGTTGGAAGGGCGCGCGCCGGAACTGGACCCCGAGCTGGCACCGGGCAGCGACGGCGAGGTGGAGTTCGAGGGCTTGCGCCTGCGTCTGCGGCGCGACCGCGTGGACGAGCTGGAGGACGGCGGCCGGCTGGTGCTGGACTACAAGAGCGGCGGGCGGCGCAAGGCGCCCTGGACCGATGAGCGTCCGGAGGAACCGCAGCTGCTGATCTACGCGCTCACCGGCGGTGGCGTGCAGGCCATCGCCTACGGCCGCCTGGTTGCCGGGGCCATCGGCTTCGAGGGTATTGCCGCGGCTCCGGAACTCGCGCCGGGCATCGCGTCCTGGGACAGCGTCAAGCAGACCGCCGATGCGGACGGTTGGCAGGCCCTGCTGGGTCGCTGGCGCGGCCAGCTGCATACCGTGGCCGGCGAGGTGCGCGAGGGCTGGGCGGCGGTGACGCCCAAGCATCCGCGCCAGACCTGCCGCGACTGCGACCTGCATGCGCTGTGCCGTGTGCGCGAGAGCGTGGCGGACGTGGCGGAGGACGAGCTGTGACGGACATCGCCGACCGCGCGCAACGCGAACGCGCCCTGGACCCGGAGGCCAGCTTCATCGTCCAGGCCCCCGCCGGCTCCGGCAAGACCGAGCTGCTGACGCAGCGCGTGCTGGCCCTGCTGGCGGGCGTCAACGAGCCCGAGGAAGTGGTGGCGATCACCTTCACGCGCAAGGCCGCGGCGGAGATGCGTCATCGCGTGTTCGCCGCCGTGCAGCAGGCGCAGTCCGGCGGCGAGCCGGCCGACGAGCATAGACGCCAGACCTGGCGGCTGGCGCGCGCCGCGCTGGAACGCTCGCAGGAGCGCGGCTGGGGCCTGCAGGACAATCCGCAGCGCCTGCGCATCCTGACCATCGACGCGCTGTGCGCGCAGATCACGCAGCAGGCGCCACTCACGGCCGGCTTCGGCGGGCGGGTGCAGGTGGCGGAGCATCCGCAGCTGGCCTACCGCGAGGCCGCGCGAGCCACCATCGAGCTGATCGAGAGCACACCCGCGCTGGCCGCGCCGGTGGCGCGGGTGCTGACGCACTTCGACAACCGTACCGCGTTGCTGGAATCGCAACTGGTGCTGTTGCTGGGCCGCCGCGACCAGTGGATCTCCTACACGCTGGCCGACGACCGCGCCGAGCGCACACGCGAGGTGCTGGAATCGGCGCTGGCGGAGTTCGTCGCCGGCAGCCTGGCGGAGGTCGAGGCTTTGCTGCCGCGGCCGCTGCGCATCGCCTGGCTGGACTCGGCGGCCTACGCCTCGTCGAACCTCTATGCCGCGCAGCCGGGGCTGGCGCTGCATGCGCTGCGCGATGGCGAATGGCCGCGCTGCGACGCGGCGGGCCTGGTGTCCTGGCAGGTGCTGGTGGACCTGGTACTGAAGCGCGACGGCGACTGGCGCAAGGTGGTCAATGCCACCAACGGTTTCCCTGCCGGCAAGAGCAAGGCCGAGAAGGCCGAGCGCGATCCGCCGCGCCAGGCGCACCTGGACCTGATCGCCGCGCTGGCGGAAATCCCCGGGCTGCGCGAGCGCCTGGGGCAGCTGCGCATGTTGCCGCCGCCGCGCTACAGCGATGCGCAGTGGCAGATCCTGCAGGCCTTGCTGGACACGCTGCGGCTGGCCGCCGCGCAGCTACGCCTGGTGTTCATGGCGCGCGGCGAGGTGGATTTCACCGAGGTCGCGAGCCAGGCCGTGGCGGCGCTGGGCGGCACGGAGGGGCCGAGCGATCTCGCGTTGCGCATGGACTACCGCATCCACCACCTGCTGGTCGATGAATTCCAGGACACCTCGGCGCTGCAGTGGCAATTGCTGGCGCGGCTCACCGCCGGCTGGCATTCCGGTGACGGCCGCACGCTGTTCGTGGTGGGGGACCCGATGCAGAGCATCTATCGCTTCCGCAACGCCGACGTCGGCCTGTTCATGGACGCGCGCAACCAGGGCATCGGCAACCTGCGGCTGGAGGCCCTGCAGCTGTCCTGCAACTTCCGCTCCGAGGCCGGCGTGGTGGACTGGGTCAACCAGGCCTTCGCCAAGGTGCTGCCGGCGCAGGAGGATCGCGAGCGCGGCGCCGCCCGGCATGCCCTGGCGGTGGCGACGCGGCCGGCCGCTGCCGGGCCCGCGGTGGCGGTGCATGCGTTGGGCGACACGCAGCCGGAAGCCGAGGCGCAGCGTGTGGTGGAACTGGTGCGCGAGGCGCAGGCCGCCGATCCCGCCGCGCGCATCGCCGTGCTGGTGCGCAGCCGCGGTCATCTGGAGGCCATCGCCCCGGCGCTGCGCGAGGCTGGGCTGGCCTACCGCGCGGTGGACATCGAGGGCCTGGCGACGCGCCCCGCGATCGAGGACCTGCGCAGCCTGACACGTGCGCTGTTGCACCCGGCGGACCGTATCGCCTGGCTCGCCCTGCTGCGCTCGCCCTGCTGCGGCCTGACACTGGCCGACCTGCTGCCGCTGGTGGAGGGGCTGCATCCGGAGGCGTCGCTGCTCGCCGGCTTGCGCGATACGGCACGGCTCGAACGCTTGTCGGCCGACGGGCGCGAACGGCTGGCGCGCTGCATGGCGGTGCTGGAGCCGGCGCTGGCGCAGCAGGGGCGCAAGCCGCTGCGCCGCTGGATCGAAGGCGTCTGGCTGGCCCTGGGTGGGCCGGCCTGCGTGGCCGCGCCGCGCGACCTAGCGGATGCCCAGGTGTTCTTCGCGCGTCTCGACGATCTGGCGCGCGGGCCGGAGCTGCCGGACCTGGAGGCCCTGGACCTGGCGCTGGCGGAACTCAAGGCCAGCGCCGATGCCGAGGCCGGCGAATCGCTGAGCCTGATGACGATCCACAAGTCCAAGGGCCTGGAGTTCGACGTGGTAATCGTGCCGGGCCTGGGCCGCGGCACGCGCAGTGATACGCGTCCGCTGGTGGCCTGGGCTACGCGCCGCGGGCGCGACGGCGGCGAGCGCCTGTTGCTGGCTCCGCTGCATGCTAGCGGTGACGAGGAAGACCCGATCTTCGAGTTCGTGCTCGGCCTGCAGGCCGAGAAGCAGCTGCACGAGGATGCGCGCCTGGTCTACGTGGCCGCCACGCGTGCGCGCCGCAGCCTGCATCTGGTCGGCGCGCTGGAACCCGGGGCCGAGGACAAGGCGCCGCAGCCGCCGGGCCGTAGCCTGCTGGCGCGGCTGTGGCCGGCGGTGGCCCAGGACTTCGCGGCGCTCGCCGCGGCAGCCGTGTCGCCGGAGCCCGAGGCTGCGCGTCGCCCACCGCCGATCCGGCGCCTGCCCGTGGCCTGGAATGCGCCGCCGCTGTCACCTGGGCCGGAGCTGCCGGCGGGACTGGCCGCGGCCGACCCGATTCCCTTCGACTGGGCCGGCGAAGCGGCCCGTGCCATCGGCGTGGCCTATCACCGCTGGATGCAGCAGATCGCGCGGGAGGGGCTGGATCAGTGGAACCCGGAGCGGGTGACGGCGCTGGGCGTGGAACTGGACGAGATGCTGTCAGTCGAAGGGGTCCCCACCGCGCGCTGCGAGGCGGCGCGCCAGCGCGTGCAGCAGGCACTGGTAGCGACCCTGCAGGATTCGCGCGGGCGCTGGCTGCTGCAGGCACACGCGCAGGCGCGTAGCGAGTGGGAACTGACCACCTTGGTCGACGGACAGCCGCGGCGCCTCAAGCTGGATCGCAGCTTCATCGACGAGGCGGGGCAGCGCTGGGTGGTGGACTTCAAGACCAGCGTGCACGAGGGCGGCAATGTCGAGGCCTTCCTCGAAACCGAACGGGAGCGCTACCGCGGCCAGCTCGAGGGCTACCGCAGCGCCTTGCGCGGCCTGGAAGGTGGCGATGCCCGTCTGGCGCTGTATCTGCCGTTGCTGGTCGATCCAGTACATCGATGGATCGAGTTGCCGTGATCTGTCGCGATCTGCGCTGATCTTCGCGTCGCTTTGTTACAGCGGCATGTAATTATCGTTTTCCATGCTGCGATGGCATGGCGTGACGAGAGGGTGGCGACACATTTGCGCCGCGAGCGCAATCTTGTTCGTGGCGCATCAAGCTGTTTAATCTGCAAACTCCTACAGAGCCTGACCTGATGACCTACACGCTCTCGCCCCGCTGGATTCGCGCCAACGGCCTGGAATTCGCCTATCTCGAAGCCGGCGAAGGGCCGCTGGTGCTGTGCCTCCATGGTTTCCCCGATACCGCCTGGAGTTTCGAGCCGGTGGTGAAGTCGCTGGCCGCCGCGGGCTTTCGTGCCGTAGCCGTGTTCATGCGTGGCTATGCCCCCACCGCGCTGCCGGCGGATGGCGACTACCGCATCACCACGCTGGGGCGCGACGTGATCGCGCTGATCGATCACTTCGGTGTCGACAAGGCGCACGTCGTCGGCCATGACTGGGGCGCCGCCGCGGCCTACACCGCCGCCGCGCTGCGGCCGGACCGTATCCACCGCATCGCCACCGCCGCGGTGCCGCACCTGCGCCGCTTCCTGCTGCGCCCGGCGCTGCGCCAGCTCAAGCGTTCGCGCTACATGGGCTTCTTCCAGCTGCCGCTGATCCCCGAGCGCCGCATTCGCGCGCAGGACTTTGCCTGGCTGCGCGCCCTGATCCACGAATGGTCACCGGACTGGAATTTCACCGACGCCGAGTTCGAGCCGCTGCGCGCGCTGTTCAGCGAGCCGGAGCGCTTGCGTGCCGCCCTGGGTTACTACCGTGCGATGCCGCGCGGTCTGCTGATGGGCGAGAGCTGGCAGACGCTGATGAAGCCGATCGCCGTGCCGACGCGCGTGATCGTGGGCGAGAACGACGGTTGCATCGGCCGCGAGATGTTCTTGGGCCAGGACCACCTGTTCTCGGCAGGCTACGAGCGCATCGAGATGGCCGGCTGCGGCCACTTTATGCATTGCGAGCAGCCGCAGGCCTTTGCCGACCTGCTGATCGAGTTCTTCAAGCGATCGTAGGGTTCTTTCTCTCCTCTCCTGCTTGCGGGAAAGGGGGAAGGATGAAGGTGCCTGCATATGTTTGGTCTGGCTGCCAGCTTCGCGTTCGACAGAAACCCTCTCCCCCAGCCCCTCTCCCGCAGGCGGGAGAGGGGAGGGAAATAGCCGATGAAGCTGCACATCCTCTCCGACCTGCACCTGAGCGTCTGCCCGATGGAGCGGCCGCAGGCCGAGGCCGATGTGGTGGTCCTGGCCGGCGACATCTCGCGCCCGGCGGAGGCCGTGGAATGGGCCGCTGGCTTCGGCAAGCCGGTGATCTATGTGCCGGGCAACCACGAGTTCTACGGCGGCAGCATCGACGGCACGCTGGCGCAACTGCGTGAGTCCTGTGCGCGCCATGGAGTGCGGCTGCTGGATCGCGAGGCCTGCGTGATCGGCGGAGTGCGATTCCTCGGCGCCACGTTGTGGACCGACTTCCGGCTGTTTCCCGACGCCGCGCAGCAGGAACTGGCGCTGCAGGGCGCGATGCGCTTCATGCGTGACTTCGCCCGCATCCGCCTGCATGAGGAGACCGAGGAATTGCTGAGCCCGGAGTCTTCCGCCGCGCTGCATGCCGCCTACCGCGACTGGCTGCACCAGCGCCTGGACGAACCGCATGACGGCCCCACGGTGGTGATCACCCACCACGCGCCGTCCACGCGCAGCATCGCTGCGCGCTTCGCCGGCTCGCCGATCAATGCCGGTTTCGTCACCGACCTGGAAGCCCTGATGGGCGGCGACCGTGTCAGGCTGTGGATTCACGGTCATACGCACGACAGTTTCGATTACGAGGTGAACGGCACGCGTGTGGTCTGCAATCCACGCGGCTATGCCAAGGGCGATACCAACGAGAATCGCCGCTTCGATCCGCAGAAAGTCGTGGAGATCCATTGACGATGAATGCCGCCGCCTGGAGTCGCATTGCCCGCCGCCACCCCTCGGCCTTCCTGCTGGCAGTACAGTTGCTGAGCCTGATCGCCTATCCGCTGTTCGACGGACTGCCCAGCGGGCGCCTGGTGTTCGGTGCCCTCGGCGCGACCGTGCTGGTGCTCGCGGTCTGGGTGGTCAACCGCAGCCCGGCGGTCAACTGGGTAGCCTGGTCGCTGGCGGTGCCGGCCCTGGTCAGCGCGGTGCTGGCGGCCATCCTCAAGAGCCAGGCCCTGCTGGTGACGGCCTCGCTGCTGGAGGCGCTGTTGTATTTCTATGCTGCCGGCGCCCTGATCCTGTACATGATGAACGACAACCGCGTCACTGTCGACGAGCTCTATGCGGCGGGCGCCACGTTCACCTTGCTGGCCTGGGGTTTCGCCTATCTCTTCGTGGTCTGCCAGGCCTGGTATCCGGGCAGCTTCGCCGGTGCGGTGGAGCCGGAGCGGGCGCGGACCTGGCTGGAACTGCTGTCCCTGAGCTTCACCAATCTCGCTGCCGTGGGCCTGGGCGATGTACTGCCGCTACGGTCCGAGGCGCGCGTGCTGGTGATGCTGGAGCAGTTCGCCGGGGTGGGCTACATCGCCGTGGTGGTGTCGCGCTTGATCGGGCTGACGATCCTGCGGCAGGGGAAGGAGTAGTGCGCCGGCTCATCGCGGTGCTGCGAGGATGCCCGCCGTGAGCAAGGTCGCCATTTTCGTGGACGTCCAGAATGTCTATTACACGACGAAGCAGGCCTTCGGCCGGCATTTCGACTACAACGCCTTCTGGGCCCAGGCCACGCAGGGGCGCGAGGTCGTCACGGCGCTGGCCTATGCGATCGATCGCGGCGACGCCAAGCAACGGCAGTTCCAGAACATCCTGCGCGGCATCGGCTTCGACGTTCAGCTGAAACCCTACATCCAGCGTTCCGACGGCTCATCCAAGGGGGATTGGGACGTGGGTATCGCCATCGATGTGATGGATCATGCGGCGAGCGTGGA
Organism: Pseudomonadota bacterium; assembly: GCA_052035235.1. GTDB lineage: Bacteria > Pseudomonadota > Gammaproteobacteria > Nevskiales > Nevskiaceae > Solimonas_A. The sequence continues at coordinate 96,403 of JBPOHT010000043.1, forward strand.
CGTGGTGGTGCTGCTCTCCGGGGATGGAGATTTCGCCGTCCTGGTGGATCGTATCCGCCGGAAGTACGGCGTGACCGTGGAGGTCTACGGTGTAGAGGCGCTCACGGCGCAGGCGCTGGTGCGGTCCGCGTCCTCGTATGTTCCGATCGGGGGCGAGTTGCTGCTGGGTGGTGCGAAGGGCTGAAGGCGCACGCCGGCCCCTCTCCGGGCTTGTCCGAAGCGGCCGACGACTCGCGAGATCACCCATACAGAGGGGTTCGCGCTACTGCCGGCATGCTAGCGTCCTCGCATCGTGACAGGAGGAATACGGATGGGCATGCAGGGCAAGACCGTGATGATCACCGGTGCCGCGGGCAGCCTCGGCCGCGCCGTGGCCGAGGCCTTCCATGGGGCGGGTGCGACGCTGGCGCTGGTGGATCTGCAGCTGGAGGCGCTGCAGAAGGCCTACCCGGGCAACGACCCGCGGTACAAACTGCTGCCGGCCAATCTCACCGATGCCGCGTCCGCCGCCCAGGCGGTGCAGCAGGCCGGCCGCGTCGACGCGCTGTGCAATATCGCCGGTGGCTTCACCATGGGCACGCCGGTGCATGCCACGCCGGCAGCCGACTGGAAGAAGATGTGGGACATCAACGCCGTCACGATGCTCAACATGGTGCAGGCGGTGGTGCCCGGCATGATCGCGCAGGGCGGCGGCAGCATCGTCAACGTCGGTGCCGGCGCGGGGCAGAAAGGCGCCGCCCTGATGGGGGCCTACAGCGTCTCCAAGAGTGCCGTCATCCGCATGACCGAGGCCATGTCGGCGGAACTGCGCGAGCAGGGCATCAACGTCAACTGCGTGCTGCCCAGCATCATCGATACGCCGCCCAACCGGGCTGCCATGCCGGATGCCGATCCCTCGAAGTGGGTGGCGCCGAAGGACCTGGCCAGCGTGATCCTGTTCCTGTGCTCCGGGGATGCGCGCGCGGTGCACGGCGTGGCGCTGCCGGTGTCGGGGCTGAGCTAGGGCCTACCCACGCTACGGCGATCGCTGCGTTGCCCCCGCATTTGCGGCCAGGCATGGTGCGGAGTCAGGAATTCATATGGTTTCATTGACATTGGAGAATCGCAGCATGGCCACAAATGCGGGAGCAACCCAGAGGGGCGGGGCCGCCCGGGCGCATGGCTGCGCCCCGAGTCGCTTATGTACTCCAGTACACCGCGCGCCTCGCGGCATTGCCCTGCACCCGGGCGACCTCCGCCGCAGCGATCGCCGTAGCTTGGGTAGGCCCTAATGGACGCCGCCCTGGAAGCACAGTTGCGGGAACTGCTCGACAAGCAGGCGATCACGGAACTGATCCACGCCTACTGCAACGCGGCGGACCGGCATGACCATGCCAAGATGCGCGCGCTATACCACGAGGACGCGATCGACGATCACGGCCATTTCGCGCGCGGCCCGGCGATGGAGTTCATCGACAAGCTGCCTGAAATACAGAAGGCGATGGCGATCCTCCATCACAACGTCACCACGGTGAACCTGAAGCTGGAAGGCGACCGGGCGGAGGGCGAGGTCTACATCCTGGCCTTCCACCAAGTGAAGCACGAGTCCGAGCTGTTCGACGTGCTGATCGGCGGGCGTTACTTCGACAAGTACGAGAAGCGATCCGGCGTGTGGAAGTTCAGCCATCGCGCCATCGTGGCGGACTGGTGCTATCCCTCGCACCCGACCCAGGTGCGGATGGATCATCCCTTCCTGCACGGGGCCTACATTGGCGAGCCGGGGCCCAGCGATCCTTCGTACAAGTTCTTTTCGCTGCTGAAGCGCGGTGAGCGGTAGCGGAATGTCTTGCCTCTCCCATCGGGAGAGGTCGCGCCACAGGCGCGGGTGAGGGGGGCGCCCATAACGAGTATCCACGCTCCGGGGAAACGGCGTCCCTCACCCCCAACCCCTCTCCCGGAGGGAGAGGGGAGTCAGGCCTGGACGGGTTTGTTATCCGTGCCCGCACCCGGCGTGATGAACAGCATCTTCGTCGGTACGCGCGTCCTCGCCGTATGCCAGGTGTTGCGCGGCACCAGCACGTAGCTGCCCGGCTCGCCGAGCCGTACGGACTCGATCCCCGCCGGCGTTTCCAGCAGCAGTTCCGCCGCGCCGGACAGCAGGATCACCGCTTCCTCGCCGGCCGGGTGTCGCTCCCAGGTGGACCAGTCCTCGCCGAAGCTGAAGCAGGTCATCAGGCGGCCGCGATCCAGCTGCGGCATCTGGCCGGCCATGACCTTCGGCCAGAAATCCCCGGTCACCGGCACCACCGTCGCGGTGTTGCCCTCGTCCAGGTGCAGGTATTCGCGCTCGACGTGGAAGGGGCCGGCGCCGCTCATGGCGTACCCTGGAGCATCTCGCTCCAGCGCTGCTGCATCTGCGCCGGGCTGACCTCCTCGCGGCGCGAGGCGAGCTGCCAGAGATGGCCGAACGGGTCCCGCAGCATGCCGGCACGGTCGCCGTAGAACTCATTCTGCACCGGCCGCAGCAGCGTGGCGCCAGCCGCCACCGCGCGGTCCACCACGGCATCCACGTCGGAAACGTAGAGATGCAGCCGGACCGGCGTCCCGCCGACCGCGTCGGGGCCCAGGGCTCCGTAGTCCGGGTATTCGTCGGCCAGCATCAGGCGGCCGCCGCCGAGCCTGAGCTCCGCATGGCCGACCTTGCCGGAGGGCTCGGCGAGGCGGAACTCCTCCACCGCGCCCAGCACCGACACGTACCAGTCGATGGCACGCGCGGCATCCCGCAGGACCAGGTGGGGTGTCAACGCGGAGCCGGGCTCCGGGATGGGGTTTACGGTTTTCATCATGCGGCTCCGGTTCTACACTCGGAACAATGAGTCTTCGCATTGTTCCGCAATCAGGTGGCGCTGTCGCGTCGGGGTTCCCGGCCGGCGGTTGGGACTGCACATGAGCGCCATCGGCCTGGAGGAACTGCGCGCGTTGGCGATGCTGCCGGAGACCGCCAGCGGTTACTCGCCCTTCGGCGAGCCCTGCCTGCTGCTGGGGCTGGGGGATCCGGCCGAGCCGCGCCTGGGTGAATGGCTGCGCCGCTTGCCCTGCCCGGTGATCGGCATCGGCCGAGCGGATGCGCCGCTGGCAGCGGACTGCGACGCGATCGTGGATGACGAGCGTGCCGCCGCTCCGCTGCTGGCCCGCGTGCGCCGCAATCCCATTGCCGCGGCGGTGTTCGTGCAGTTGCTGCGCGCCACCGAAAGCCTGCCGGTGACGGATGCGCTGGCGATGGAGTCCCTGGCCTACGCCACGCTGCAGGGCGGTGCGGAGTTCCGCCGCTGGCTTGCGAGCCGGCCCGCGCCGCTGCCGCCGCCACGGGAGGACGGGCCGGCCGTGCTGCTGTCGCGTGAGGGGGACGCACTGCAACTGACGCTGAACCGCCCGCAGCGGCGCAACAGCATGTCGGTGGAGATGCGCGATGCCCTGGTGGAGGGGCTGCAACTGGCGCTGGCGGACGAGACCATCCGGCGCGTCCGTATCGACGGTGCCGGCAAGTGCTTCAGCACCGGCGGCGAGTTGGACGAGTTCGGCACCGCGCCGGATGCGGCCACGGCGCATGCGGTGCGCAGCCTTACCGTACCCGGCCGCCTGCTGGCGGCTTGCGCGGAGCGCGCCGAGGTAAAGGTGCATGGCGCCTGCATCGGCTCGGGCATCGAGTTTCCGGCCTTCACGGGCCGCATCGTCGCGGCGCCGGATGCCTGGTTCCAGTTGCCGGAACTGCAGTTCGGCCTGATTCCCGGGGCCGGTGGCTGCGTCAGCATCCCGCGGCGCATCGGCCGTCAGCGCGCCGCCTGGATGGTGCTGGGGGGCAAGCGCATCGACGCCACCACGGCCCGGGATTGGGGCCTGGTGGATGCCGTCGAGGCCTAGGGTCTGCCATCCGTCCCCCCGTCGCAGTGACGGGGGAATGTATGAAAGACCCTAGCGGGCGTTGGCCTCGGTTACCGCCTCATTGATGCGGGTCTGGATGCGTGCCATGTCGGCATTCCCCGTGTTCATGTAGTCGGTGATGCACTTGGAAAAGACCTGCGCCCTCTGGTTGTAGATGCGCACCTCGCCGTTGTAGGCCAGGGCTTCGGCGCTGCCGCCGACCCCGGAGGGCATCTGCGGCATCACCGGCTTGCTGCAGGAATGGGCGGGGTAGCCGCCCGGGGGCAGCAGGGTCGGCTCCTCGGCCAGGGCACTGCCGCAGGAAAGGAGGGTCGCGAGGGCGGGGGCAAGAATCAGGCGGTTGCGCATGCTGGGTCTCGTGGAAGAAGGCCTTGCTAGGACGTAACGATCTGCGATCATCGCGGTAGCCGCAACCTGCCGCCGTCGTCAGGTTCGTGCAACGCCCAGAGGAGTCCGGGGTACCCATGAAGTTTCTCTTCTTCCTGGCGGTCGTGGCGGCGGTCTTCCTGTGGCTGCGGTCCCTGGTGTTGCGTCAGGGCAGCCGGCAGGACTCCACGGCGGGGCAGGGTAGCAGCCAGGCCAGCGCGCCTGCCGACAGTTACGCCAATCCCTACGAACCGCGGGACTACGATGGTGGCTGCCGCCCCCAGGACGCGGACGGCGTGGGCGGTTCCGACAGCGACAGCAGCTCCAGTGGTGACGGCGGCGGTAGCGATGGTGGAGGCGGCAGCGACTGAGACATGAATTTCCTGGCCCATCTCTGGCTGGCCGAGCGCAGCGCCACCTCGCTGCCGGGCGCGATCCTCGGCGACATCGTCCACGGGCGGGATCTGTCCGCCTATCCGGACGACGTTGCCACCGGCATCCGGCTGCATCGGCGCATCGACGTGCTGACTGACAGCCATCCGGGCATCGTTGCCCTGCGCAGCGGCTATCCGCAGGGCGCGCGCCGCTATGCCGGCATCCTGCTGGACCTGGTCTGCGACCATGCGCTGATCCTGGATTGGGAGCGGTATGCCGACGAGCCGCTGCCGGATTTCTGCCGGCGCAGCGCGCAACAGGTGGCGGAAGGCGGCGAGTGGTTCCAGCTTGCCGGTGCCCGCCGGCCGCAGGCCGAGAGCTTTTCGGAGTTGCTGCTGTCCTATGGGGAGCCCCAGGGTATCGACCAGGCGATCCGCCGCACCGCGCAGCGCCTGAGCCGGCCGCAAGCCCTGATCGAGGCCAGTGCCGGCTGGCGCGAGGTACTGCCGGCCTTGCGTGAAACCTTGCCGTCGCTGCTGCGGGACCTGCGCCAGGCGCAGATCTAGTCTGTTGCAAGGCAGTCAGCCCTCTGCGGCCACTGCTATCTTTGCCGTCATGTCGCCTGGAGAATGCCCGTGAAGCTGTTCGAGTCCTTCCGCCTGCGTGAGGTGGAGTTGCGCAACCGCATCGCCGTGTCGCCGATGTGCCAGTACTCCGCCGAAGACGGCGCGCCGACCCACTGGCACCTGGTGCACCTGGGCAGCCGCGCCATCGGCGGTGCCGGGCTGGTGATCGCCGAGGCCTCGGCGGTGCTGCCGGAGGGGCGCATCTCGCCGGTCGATACCGGCATCTGGAGCGACGCCCACGTCGAGGCCTGGACGCCGATCACGCGCTTCATCGACGAGGCCGGCGCCGTGCCGGCGATCCAGCTGGCGCATGCCGGCCGCAAGGCCAGCACCGACAAGCCCTGGCTCGGCGGCGGGCCGCTGGCACCGGAGCAGGGCGGCTGGGCGCCCGTGGTTGCGCCCAGCGCGCTGCCCTTCGACGAGCAGTCGCCCACGCCGCAGGCACTCGACGAGGCCGGCATCCAGGCGGTGATCGAGGGATTCCGCGCGGCCACCGTCCGCGCGCTGGTCGCCGGTTTCCGCATGGTGGAGATTCACGGCGCGCATGGTTACCTGCTGCACGAATTCCTGTCGCCATTGAGCAATCACCGCACCGACGCCTGGGGCGGCAGCTTCGACGGCCGCACGCGCCTGCTGCGCGAGGTGATCGCGGCGGTGCGCGAGGTCTGGCCGGAGCGCCTGCCGCTGCTGCTGCGCATCTCCGCCACCGACTGGGCGGAGAGCGGTGGCTGGGATATCGAGCAGAGCATCGAACTGGCGCGCGAGGTGAAGACGCTGGGTGTGGACCTGATCGACGTCTCCTCCGGCGGTACGCTGCCTTCGGCGGTGCGCATCCCGGTGGGGCCGGGCTACCAGGTGCCGTTCGCGGCGCGCATCCGACGCGAGGCGGGCATCGCCACCGGTGCGGTCGGCGGCATCGTCGATCCAGCGCAGGCGCAGCAGATCGTCCATAACGGCGACGCCGATCTGGTGCTGCTGGCGCGGCAGCTGCTGCGCGATCCCTATTGGCCCTACCACGCCGCCAAGGCGCTGAAGGCGGAGATCGTGGCGCCGAAGCAGTACGGCCGCGCCTGGTAGTCCTCAGGCGGCCGTGAGGGCCTGATCGAGCATCAGCGCCTCGAAGCGCTCTGCCGGCATCGGCCGGGCCAGGTAGAAGCCCTGCAGTTCATCGCAGCCGTTGGCGCCGAGGAAGGCGTGCTGCTCGGCGGTCTCCACGCCCTCGGCCAGCACGCGCAGGTCCAGGTTGTGGCCCAGCGAGATGATCGCCCGGACGATGGCGGCCGAGTCCGGATCGGTGGTGACTTCGCGCAGGAAGGATCGGTCGATCTTCAGTGACTGCACCGGGAAGCGCTTGAGCTGGCTCAGGCTGGAGTAGCCGGTGCCGAAGTCGTCCATCGACAGGCGCACACCCAGCGCGCGCAGCCGCTGCAGGATGGCCGCTGCCTGCTCGGCGTCCGGCAGCACCATGCTCTCGGTGACCTCCAGCTCCAGCAGCTCCGCCGGCAGGCCGGTTTCCGCGAGCACCGCCGCCACCGTGGCGGCAATGTCGCCATGCACGATCTGGCGGCGCGACAGGTTGACCGACACGGGGATGGGCCCGATGCCACTGTCGAGCCAGGCGCGGTTCTGCAGGCAGGCCGTGCGCATCACCCAGTGGCCCATTGACAGGATCAGCCCCGTTTCCTCGGCCAGCGGGATGAAGGTTTCCGGCATCACCATGCCCTCTGGTGACTCCCAGCGCAGCAGGGCCTCGGCACCGGTGATCAGGCCGCTGCGCAGGTCGAACTTGGGCTGGTAGTGCAGGCGGAGCTCGTCGCGCTCGATGGCCTGGCCCATGCGCGTCAGCAGCTCCAGCCGCCCGGCCACGCCGGCCTGCAGTTCATGGGTGTAGTACTGCACGTTGTTGCGTCCGGCTTCCTTGGCGCGGTACATCGCCATGTCGGCATTGCGCAGCAGCACGGCAGCGTCCTCGCCGTCACCGGGAAACAGGCTGATGCCGATGCTGCAGGTCACGCGCAGCTCACGGCCACCGAGTGCACAGGGCTGGCAGATCGCGTCCAGCATCAGCCCGGCGAGATAGGCGATGCTGCCGCGGTGGGTGCGCGGCAGCAGCACCACGAATTCGTCGCCGCTTTGGCGCGCCACCACGGCGTCGTCGCGCAGGCAGGCGCGCAGGCGCTGGGCCATGGTGCGCAGCAGGGCGTCACCGCTGTGATGACCGAGGGTATCGTTGATCAGCTTGAACTGGTCCAGGTCGATGAAGGCCACGGCCACTTGGTCGCCCTGCTCGCGGGCGACATCCAGCGCCTGCTGCAGGCGTTCCTGCAGCAGCAGCCGGTTGGGCAGGCCGGTGAGGGCATCGTGCGTGGCCTGGTAGCGCATCGCGGCGTCGTGCAGCTTGCGCTCGGTGATGGCCTCCACCGTGCCCTCATACATCAGCAGCTGCCCCTCGGCGTCGCGCACCTCGCGGGCGTTCTCCGAGATCCACATGACGCTGCGGTCTCGGCGGTAGACCTGCGACTCGAAGTTGGTCACCGAGCCGTCGCGGGCCATGGCCGTCATGAACTGGGCGCGCCGGCCGGGCTCCACGTAGAGCTGGCGGTCGATGTCGCGCAGCAGGGCGATGAGCTGCTCCGGCGAGTCGTAGCCGTACATGCGTGCCAGCGCCGGGTTGACGGTGACGTAGCCGGCATCCGGCGTGGACTGGAAGATGCCCTCGATGGCGTTCTCGAAGATGCTGCGGTAGCGGCGCTCGGCCTCCGCCAGGGATTCCTCCGAGCGCTTGCGCTCGGTGATGTCCTGGATGATGCCCTCCAGCGACTCCACCTGGCCCTGTTCGTCGAGGTTGCCGGCACCGCGCTCCCAGACCCAGCGGCTGCTGCCGTCGGCATGGGCGATGCGATATTCCACCTCGTAGCGGCGGCGCTCGCGCAGGGCGGCATCCACCGAGGACCGCACGCGGGCCCGGTCGTCCGGGTGCATCAGCTGCTCGAAGGACAGCCGCCGGTTCAGGATCAGGTCCTGCGGCTGGTAGCCGGTCAGCGCCAGGCAGCCCTCGCTGACGAACTCCATGGTCCAGTGCTCGTCGTGGCGGCAACGGTAGATCATGCCGTCGACGTTCGACAGCAGGGTAGTGAGCAGCCGCTCCCGCTGCTTGACCCCATCCAGTCCTGGCACCCGGCCCTCATTGGCCTTGCTGCGCTTCTGCGACTCTGGCATGAGCCCAGGGACAGCAAAAGGCGGGCCAAGACCTCACCGGAGGGGGCCGTCTCACCCGATTGGGCGAAGCGCCGGGGCCCCCGGGGCCCCTAATCTGGCTGGTAAGTCAGACTCACCAGAACTACGGAACCCTCATGCCGAACAGCACTTCTTCCGACCGTCCCTCCGTCCTGCAGGCCTTTTCGGGCCTGTCCCACGACGAGATGGAAATCCTGGCCCAGGCCGACCGCTTCGGCCAGAACGAGCTGTACCCCCTGGCCCAGCGCATGGACGATGAGGAATGGTGGCCCAGCGAGATCTTCCCCAAGATCGGCGCCACCGGTTACTTCGGCATCACCGCGCCGGAGCAGTACGGCGGCTCGGGCATGGACGTGTTCACCTCCGGTCTGATCCTGCAGGCCTTCTCGCGCTGGAACCACGCCCTGGCCCTGGCCTGGGTGGCGCACGAGAACCTGTGCATGAACAACATCCTGGCCAACGCTAGCGAGGCCCAGCGCCAGAAGTACCTGCCGGGCCTGAACAGCGGCAAGCTGATCGGCGCCCTGGGCCTGACCGAGCCGGGTGCCGGCTCCGACGCCATCGGCTCGATGCGCACCACCGCGCGCCGCGAGGGTGACTTCTATGTGCTCAACGGCAGCAAGATCTACATCACCAATGGCCCGGTGGCCGACGTGCTGCTGGTCTATGCCAAGACCGACAAGGACAAGGGCAACCAGGGCGTCTCGGCCTTCATCGTCGAGAAGGACTTCCCCGGCTTCAAGGTCGCCCAGAAGCTGATCAAGATGGGCTTCCGCGGCTCGCAGACCGCCGAGCTGGTGTTCGAGGAGTGCAAGGTGCCGGCCGCCAACCTGGTGGGCGAGGAGAACAAGGGCGTGCGCGTAGTCATGTCCGGCCTGGACCTGGAGCGCGCCATGATCTCGCCGATCAACCTCGGCATCGCCGAGCGGGCACTGACGCTGTCGCTGGACTATGCCAAGCAGCGCAAGCAGTTCGGCCAGCCCATCGCCAACTTCCAGATGGTGCAGTCGATGCTGGCCGAGATGTACACCTGGGTCGAGTCCATGCGCCTCTACACCTACCAGGTGCTGCGCGCCGCCAACACGATACGCGAGGGCGAGGGCGGCCGTGGCGACATCCACAAGCTCACCGCCGCCGGCGTGATGTACACCGCCGAGACTCTCAACAAGGTGCTCAACCACGCCGTGCAGATCCACGGCGGCAGCGGCTACATCTGGGAGTCCGAGATCAACCGCCTGTACCGCTCGATCAAGCTGCTGGAGATCGGCGCCGGTACCACGGAAGTGCGCAAGATGATCATTGCGCAGGAACTGCTGAAGAGCTGAGGATACGAATAAACCTACTCCGCTGCCCGATCTTGTATCTCCGGTGCTCGCCGTACCTCAGTACGGCTCCGCTCCTCGATGCAAGCTCGGGCATGCTCGCTACGGTTTCTTCGCATCCTCAAGGGCCTGTAGGGGCCAAAGACAAATCGCTTGAAGACACGAGTGCTGGAAGGCCATGACTGTTGACGTAGAAGCCCTCAACAACCCCGAAACCCTCTGGAACGCGGAGACGGTCTACCGCTCCGACCTGTTCAAGGGCAAGGTCGCCCTGGTGTCCGGTGGCGGCAGCGGTATCGGCCGCGCCGTGGCGCTGCTGTTCGCGCGCCTGGGCGCCACGCTGGTGATCTGCGGCCGCACGGCCGAGAAACTGGAGAAGGTGGCGGCCTTCGTGCGGGGCAAGGGCGGCACCGTGCTGGTGGTGCCCACCAACGTGCGCGAGCCGGAGCAGGTGGAGGCGCTGTACCAGCGCATCCACGCCGAGTACGGCCGCCTGGACTACGTGGTCAACAATGCCGGAGGCCAGTTCCCGCAGAACGCCATCGACTACGCCCCCAAGGGCTGGGCGGCGGTGATCAACAACAACCTCAACGGCAGCTGGTACATGATGCAGCGCGCCGCGCAGTACTGGCGCGACGTGAAGACCCCCGGCTCCATCGTCAACATCGTGGTGGTGACCGAGCGCGGCATGCCGGGCGTGGCCCATACCGTGGCGGCGCGTGCCGGCATCATCGGTGCTTCCCGCACCGTGGCGGTGGAGTGGGCGCCGCTGGGCATCCGCGTCAACTGCGTGGCCCCGGGCCTGACGGCCACCGAAGGGCTGGAGGTCTACCCGCCCGAGGCACAGAAGGAGTTCCCCCTGGCCAACCCGCTGAAGAGGCCGGGTACGCCCATGGAGATCGCCGAGTCCTGCATCTACCTCTCGGCGTCCTCGGGCAGCTTCATCACCGGCGAAGTGCTGACCGTGGATGGTGGCGGCAAGCTCTGGGGCGAGCTCTGGACGGCCGGCCGGCCGGACTACTACCGCCAGGGCTGATCCGCAGTTCATCCGGACGGGGTACGTCCAGTCACTGGACATCGTGCAAACCTAGCCGGCACAAGAATTCCGGTTCCGCTACAATGTTGCAGTGCAACATGACGAGGCCCGGAACCACCGGGAGAGGTGCGCGATGAAGTACGGATTCCTGCTGGCCGTGGGTTTGCTCCTGAGTCTGCCGGCCCAGGCCGCCAAGGATGCCCACGAGGTCTTCGCCTGCATGAAGGCGAACATCCCGCAGACCCTGCGCATCCAGGAGATCCAGCTCGACGCCACCGACCGCAGCGGCGGCGTGCGCAGCCTGCGCGGCAAGGTCTACGCCAAGCGCGAGGAAGGCCTGATCCGCGTGATGCTGCGTGTGTCGGAGCCCGCCAACGTCGCCGGTGCCGCCTACCTGGTGCGCGAGACCGGCCAGCGCGAGGACGACATGTACGTCTTCCTGCCGGCGGTGAACCGCGTCCGCCATGTCACCGGCAACTTCGCCAACGGCGCGCTGCTGGGCACCGACTTCTCCTACGTCGAGATCAAGCTGGTGCAGAACGCCTTCACTGGCGCCGCCGGCACGCTGGAGGCCCCCGAGAAGATCGACGGCCGCAGCACCGACGTGGTCACCATCAAGTCGCCCAGCGGCGACAAGGCCGCTTATAGCCAGGTGAAGATTTGGGTGGACCAGAAGACCTGCGTCGCTCTCAAGGCCGAGTTCTTCAACGGCGGAACCCCGGTCAAGCGCCTGACCGCGCCGGCCAGCAGCCTCAAGCAGACCGGCAAGCTCTGGTACGCCTCCGCCATGGAGATGCGCGACCTGAAGGAAGGCACCTTCACCACGCTGAACATCACCGGCGTGAGCAGTGACGTGAACCTGGGCAACAAGCCCTTCGATCCGAACTCGTTCCACATCGGGCGCTGATCCGGCCTTCCAGCCCGCGTCATACCGGCGAAAGCCGGTATCCAGTAGTCGTAGGGTGGGCTAAGCGAAGCGTGCCCACCAGCACGCTCGAATCCATGCTGGTGGGCACGCTTCGCTTAGCCCACCCTACATTCGCTTACGCCGCCAGCGCCTGCTCCACCATGAACAGGCGATCCTGTCCCCAGTAGAGTTCCTGGCCGACGATGAACGTCGGGGCGCCGAAGGCGCCGCGGGCCAGGGCCTCGTCGGTGTTGGCGCGCAGCGCCGCCTTGGCCTCGTCGCTGGACGCCAGCGCCATCACCGCCGCCGGATCGAAGCCGGCGCGTTCCAGCACGCCGGCCACGATCTGCGGCTTGCTGAAGTCCAGCGCATCCACCCACATCGCCGTGTAGATCGCGCGGTTGAAGTCCTCGAAGCGCTGCGGCTCGCGCAGCTGCATGCCCGCCGCCGCGCGCATCAGGTCCAGGCCGTTGAAGGGGAAGAAGGGGTTGATCGTCAGCGGCACGCCCCATTGTTTCGCCCAGCGGTTCAGGTCGGCGAACATGAACTTGGCCTTGGCCGGGATCATCACCGGCGACTGGTTGCCGGTGGCCTTGAACACGCCGCCGAGCAGGAAGGGCTTGTAGACCAGCGTGGCGCCCTTTTCGGCGCAGATGCGCGGCAGCTGCGTCCAGGCGAGATAGGCGGTGGGGCTGCCGTAGTCGTAGTAGAAGTCGACGGTCTTGTTGCTCATCGTGGGGCTCACCAGGTTTCCATGTAGGGGCGCAGATCGAGTTCGAAGGTCCAGGCGTCGCGCGGCTGCGCATGCAGCTGCCAGTAGCTTTCGGCGATGTGCTCGGGCTTGAGGATGCCTTCCTTGGGCATGCGCTCGGCGTAGGCCTTGGGGAAGTTGTCGCGGATGAAGTCGGTATCGACCATGCCGTCGATCACCACGTGGCCCACGTGCACGCCCTTGGGCCCCAGCTCGCGCGCCATGCTCTGGGCCAGCGCGCGCAGCGCGTGCTTGGCACCGGAGAAGGCCGCGAAGCCGGCCGCGCCGCGCATGCTGGCGGTGGCGCCGGTGAACAGGATCGTGCCGCGCCCGCGCTTCACCATCCGCTGGGCCGCCTCGCGGCCGTTGAGGAAGCCGGCGAAGCAGGCCATCTCCCAAATCTTGAAGTACTTGCGCGCCGTCTCGTCGAGGATCGAGGACGGCACGTTGGCGCCGACGTTGAACACCAGCACCTCGACGGGGCCGATGTCGCGCTCGATCTGCTCGAACAGCGCCGTCACGTCCTCTTCCTTGCGGGCATCACTGCCGAAGGCCTGGGCGCGGCCGCCGGAGGCGACGATCTGCGCCACCAGCGGCTGCAGCTTCTCGGCGCTGCGGCGCACCACGCAGGCCACGTAGCCTTCGCGGGCGAAGCGCCGGGCAATGGCGGCACCGTTGCCGTCGCCGGCACCGATCACGAGGGCGACGCGGGGCGAATCGGTCATGGCGGCTCCGGAGGGGGATGTGGGGCGACAGTAAGTTCTAAAAAAGAACCTGTCAAACCCCGAGCCTGCAAGGGATCAGGCGCGCTTCTTCCGGCGGCCGACGGCGTCGGCCAGTTTCAGCCCGGGACCGGGCAGGGCGGTGACCTCGTGCGCGTGCACGGCTTCGCCGCATTCCGGGCAGACGAGATGCGGCGTGACGATCTTGCCGCAGCGCTGGTGCTGGTAGAGCACCGGCGCGCCATTGCCCTCGTCCATGAAGGCATCGCCCCAGGTCGCCATCGCGATCAGCACGGGATAGAGCATCTTGCCCTTGGGGGTCAGGCGGTATTCGTAGCGGGGTGGCGAGTCCTGGTAGGGCACCCGCGCCAGGATGCCTTCCTCCACCAGGCGCTTGAGGCGGCCGGCGAGCAGGTGGCGGGTGATGCCGAGGTTGGCCTGGAAGTCCTCGAAGCGGCGGATGCGCAGGAAGGCATTGCGCAGGATCAGGATCGTCCAGCGGTCGCCGATCACCGAGGCGGTGCGCGCCACTGAACACGACAGGCTGCCGACTTCACTCCATTTCATGCTTGCCAGTATAGGACTGCCGCGTTCCTTTCGGGAACCCAGTCCTTTCGTCGGCAGGATTCGCTGTTCGGACAGGGGCTTGCGAGGGTGTCGCCGAGTGGTCCTTGACGACGTACGGGGCGGAACTTAGGCTTAATGTGTCAGTCAACAATGTAACAGTAACCACGATTCACGAGGCTCCCAGCATGAAAGCCAAGAAAGCCGTCCAGCCGACCCGTCGCGACCTGACCTTCAACCCGCCCGCGGAGCATATCCACGACTGGCTTGGCGGCGGCGTGCACTTCACCCACATGATGAACACCATGTCCCTGGTGATCCCGGTGGGCGAGCGCTTCTTCATCGACGCCGTGCGTCACTACCGCGACCAGATCACCGACCCCGAGCTGAAGAAGGCCGCCACCGCCTTCATCGGCCAGGAGGCCATGCACGGCCGTGAGCATGACGAGTACAACGCGCTGATGCACGAGCGCGTGAAGGGCTCCAAGGAATTCGAGGACAGCGTCACCGCCCTGCTCAACTGGGGCAAGAAGAACCTGCCGGCGTCCTCGCGCCTGTCCGCTACCATCGCGCTGGAGCACCTCACCGCGATCATGGCCGACGGCTTCCTGACCTCGGAGTACATGAACGAGAAGTCCGAGAAGCACTACGGCGCGCTGTGGAAGTGGCATGCGCTGGAAGAGACCGAGCACAAGGGCGTGCCCTACGACATCTACGAGCAGGTGGTGGGCACCGGCCCGCGTGCCTACGCCGAGCGCACCTTGACCCTGGTGATCGCCACCGCGATCTTCTGGGGCAAGGTCATTCCGGCGCACCTGTCCTTCGTGCGCGCCGAGGGCAAGCTGACCGATCTCAAGGGCTGGCGCGAGTTCTACCGCGTGGGCTTCGGCGAGGTGGGCTTCCTGCGCAAGATGGTTCGCCCCTGGTTCAGCTACTTCAAGCCGGGCTTCCATCCCTGGGATCACGACAACAGCCACTTCCTGAAGGACGTGGAGGGTCACTCCGCTCCCTGGATCACCAAGCGCAAGGTGCCGGCCGCGGCCTGAGGTACTTAAGAGCGCTTTCCATGCAGGAGTCAGCTTGCTGGCGACCCATTTGATCGGGTCGCCAGCAAACTGACTCCTGCATTTGCTTGTGGGGCTCTATAAGCCCGTCGACAGGCGGTACTGGCTGGTGGCCAGCACGTCGATGGTGCCCAGGTCCAGGAAACGGCCGACGCTGGCCATCATCCGGTCCAGGTTGCGCTGGAACTTCTCCGCATCACCCACGGCGTCGAAGAAGGCCTGGGGATCGGTCATCGCCTCGGGCGGAAAGCATTCCTCCACGATGGCGTCGTAGGGCCGCGCGCCCGGCGTGAGCGCACGCACCACTACGTTCTGGCGATACTCGAAGGTGGACTGCGTCTCGATGGCCACCGGCGTGTGCGTGTCATGCCAGACCGCCAGCCATTCGGCGTAGGACAGGCGCTCCGGCTTCTTCAGCAACGCGATCTGCGCAAAACCATGGGTGCGCAGGCCGGGCGTGGACGCATGGCGCTCGTTGAGCAGCGGCTGCGATTCGGTGACGAGATAGGCGTCATGGCGCGCCGCTACCGCGCCGATCAGGGCATCGACCGGCTGACGGCGCAGCGCGATGGCGCTGTCCACCCAGACCTGCAGCAGGGCATCGGGCAGGGGCGCATTGGCGATCTGGCGGATGCCGGCGGCGGGAGCCACGTCGGCGTCGTCGATGTTCAACTGCAGGTGGCGTATGCCGGCCTGCTGCAACTGCGCCGCGAGCGGCCCGCGCAAGGTGGCGGCGAAGTCCGCCGACGCTTGGCCCTCGGGCTTCCACAGCGTGTAGATGAGCTTCTCCATGCGTCTCCTCTTTAGCGTGCGCGCAGCGAATCCAGCGGCACCACACGGCAGCGCGGCTGCGGGTGCTCGCGGGCATCGACCCAGCGCAGCAGCATGCCGCCGCGGTCGTGCCCGTCGGTGTCGATGTAGTTGGCGACGCCTGGATTCTCCGCGGCGATCACCAGGGTGACGCTGCGGTCGGCGTTGCGCCTTGCGGCGTGATGGTTGATGGCCACCGGGCGGCGCAGCGCATCCAGCGACTCCAGCCACCAGTTGGCCAGCTGGAAATTCCAGTAGGCACAGTCCGGCACAGCGGTGTCGATCACCAGGGCCTCGCCAGGGTTCAACTGCCAGTAGCCATGGTAGTAGCAGATCTTCGGATCGCCGCCGACGCGCATCGCGGCTTCGGCATAGGGCGCGGCCGCCAGCTGGTTGGGATGCGCCGCGACCATCGCGGTCCAGTCCGCCACCAGCTTGAAGGTGCCCTGCACGAAACCGGCCGCGCGCTGCAGGCCGGTCGCGAGCGTGGCCGCGTCCAGAGGGCGTGGAGCCTGCGGCGCGCCCATGCGCTCGATATGGAAGCTGCCGGGCGCCTCGCGTGTGCGGTCGAAGAAGGTCTCGCGCACGATCAGCATCGAGGAGTCGTCCGCCATCGGCAGCCAGTTGCCCGGCTGCGGTTCCCGGCTGGCGACGATCTCGAAACTCCCGTCGGCCTCGAACTGCATCTGCGAGGCCTCCAGCTCGCCGGTGGAGGCCATGGTGCCGTCCACCGCGTAGCGGTTGGCCTTGGTGCCGAAGGACAGGTAGGGCGCCTCGCCACGGCGGCCGCTGATGCGGTACTCGCGGTCACCCGCGATGGTGGCGTTGGCGTAACGGTTGTCGGGGTTGGGCAGGAAGACCTTGATGCTGTCGTCCGAGGCCGCGTAGAACTGCGGGAAGTCCGGGTCTGCGAACTCCAGCATCATCTGCAGGCCCAGCCGCGTGTAGCGGCTCAGGCAACGCCAGGCCTCGGCGCGATCCAGCTCCGTGGCCGGCGCATCGGGCCGCAGGGCGGTCTGCCCTGCGGCCTTCAGCGTGTCGCAGAAATCGATCCAGGCCTGGCCCTGGTCCTGGTGGGAAGGGGCGGCCTGGATCATGTCCGCCTCAGGGCATGTACATGCCGCCGTTGGCGTCCAGCGTGGCGCCGGTGACGGCGCTGGCGTAGTCGGACACCAGGAACAGCGCAGCGCGGGCGCACTCGTCGTCGGTCGGGATGCGGCCGATCGGGATGTGGCGGGCGATGCCCTGCACCAGCTCCTCCACCGGCACCTTCTTCTCCTGCGCCTGCCACTCGAAGTAGCCCTGCACCGGCGCGCCCCACATCCAGCCCATGTGCACCGAGTTCACGCGGATGCCCTCCGGGCCCAGTTCCTTGGCCAGCCACTTGGAGGAGTTGGCCAGCGCGGCCTTGGAGGCGGCGTAGCCGGCTTCGCCCAGCGGCGGGATCACGCGCACGGCCATGGTGTTGATCATGACGATGGCGCCGGACTTTTGGCTCTTCATCTGCGGGATCACGGACTGCGTCAGCTTCAGCGTGCCGAACAGGTTGGTCTGCATCACCTCGTTCCAGGCCTCGAGATTGGCGGTGGAGGCATAGTCCATCTCGCCATGCTGGAAGGCGCTGTTGACCAGCGCGTCGATACGGCCGAAGGCCTTGGTCGCGGCGGCCGCCAGGGCCTCGCACTGCTCGCGGCTGGTAATGTCGCAGACCTGCTTGACGACCTCGGCCTTGACGCCCAGCGCCTTGATGCGCGCCTCGGCGTCGTCCAGCTTGTCGGCGGAACGTGCGGCGACAACGACGCCGGCGGCGCCTTCGCGCGCGGCTTCGACGGCGAGCTTCACACCCAGGCCCGGGCCGATGCCGGAAACGATGACGATCTTGTCCTTCAGCAGCATGTCCTTCTCCTTGTGGTTGTCAGTTCAATGGCGGCCGCGTGCCAGCGCGGCCTGGTTCAAAGGCTGGCCGCGGTTCAGGCGGCGGAATCGATGTAGGCGGCGCGGTAGTCGGCGAAGTCGCGCTTGAGCTGCGCCTCGGACAGGCCGAAGTCCTCGGCCTTGTACTCGTGCGCACCGCGACTGTCGCGGCGGTTCTGTTCCATCCAGCGCTGCATGGAGGTCTCGGCCTCGTCGGTCAGCGGCAGGCCGGCGAAACCGTAGATCGCCTTCACCACCTCGAAGGGCTGCTTCACCGTGTCGATGAAGCGCACGTCGAGGAAGCTGCCCGCCTGGTCCTGGCCACGGCGCACGTCCTGGGTGTGGTGGAAGGCGCGGGCCATCAGCGTGCTCCACTCCTGGCCTGCGGCTACCGGGCTGGCATCGGCGCCGTAGATGCACCACAGCGTGTGGATGAAGCTGGCGATGGACGGGATGGTGTCCACTGGGTCGCGGTGCGTCTGGATGACCTTGGCGCCGGGGAACTCGCGCAGCAGCAGGCGCATGCGCAGCAGGTGGTGCGGGGCCTTGAGCACCCAGCGGCTGGCGACCACGCCGCGCTGGCGTTTCTGCCACTGCAGGAATTTGAGCACGCGCTTGAGGTAGTCGTAGGCCGGCTTCTCGTCGATGGAGTGCAGCCAGTCCATGTACGAGGGCACGTGGACGTAGGCGTTGAAGGCGGCCATGAAGGAATGCTCCATTAGCATCACCTCCTCGTCGGCCTGGTCGGCATCCATCGGGTGCATCGACATCAGCTTGGGCATGGCCTCGACCATCACCGCCACTTCGCCGCGGGCGCGCTCGATGCGCTGGGACGGGTCCGACACCGCCTCGCCGGGGAAGGGCACCGGGTAGCGCGACTCCCACCACGGCATCGAGTACAGGTGCGGATCGGCCGCCAGCACGCGCTGCAGCAGCGTGGTGCCGGTGCGCGGCAGGCCCACGATCACGATCGGCGCCTGGATCTGTTCGTTCTCGATCTCCGGGTGCTGCTTGAAGAACTGCTCGATGCGCAGGCGGTTGACCAGCAGCTCCACGAACTTGCCGTGGAGCAGCTGGCGGCCCAGGTCGGAGAGATTGGCTTCACGCTCCAGCGAGTCGCACAGCACCTCCAGCGCCTTGCGGAAGGACGGATCGCCGAAATCGGTGAGGCCGCCGGATTGTGCGGTGGCGGCAGCCAGCAGGGCTGGCGGGTCGAAGCGGAGTTCTGCGGTCATGGATCAGCCCTTGAGGTCTGCAACGCGCACGACGCGCGTCTCGGGGTGGATGTGTTCCTTGGCGCCGACCCAGCGCAGGCACATGGTGCCGCGGCGGTGGCCGGTGGTCTCCAGCCAGTTGGGCCGGCCGGGGTCGCGCTGGCTCAGCACGATGGTCACGCCGCCGTCGGCATCGTGCTGCGCGCTGTACTTGTTCACGTGGATCTTGTGGTGGCGGTAGTCCAGCGACTCCATCCACCAGTTGTTGATCTGCAGGTTCCAGAAGCGGCAATCCGGGATGCGCGGCAGGTGGATCACCAGCGCTTGGTCCTCGTCCAGTTCCCAGGCGGAGTGGTAGTAGAAGATGTTGGGATCGCCGCCGGTGCGCTGGCAGACCAGCTGGTTGGCGGGCGGCAGCTGGTTGACGTGGGGCAGGTAGCCCTGCGCCCAGTCGGCGAACACGCGTGCCGTGCCCTCGGTGAAGGCGGCGGCGTTGCGCAGGCCGGCCTGCAGTTGCGCGGCCGACAGTGGCTTGGGCTGCGCGTCCGCGCCCAGGCGCGAGATGCGCATGGTGGCGGCGCGCTCATTGGGGCGGTCGTTGAAGGTCTGGCGCACCACGATCGAGTTGCTCTCCGGCTCGATGCGCAGCCAGTTGCCCGGGCGCTGCTCGGCCGAGAGCACGATCTCGAAGCGGCCGTCGGCATCCAGCTGCAGGTCCTTGGCCTCGATGAAACCGGTCTGTTCCATCAGGCCGTTGGTCTCGTAGCCGCCTTTCTGGGTGCCGAAGGACAGGTAGGGCACGCTGCCGCGCTCGCCGCGGATCACGTACTCGTTGCGGCCGTTGATGCGCGCGAACAGGTAGTGGTTGTCCGGGTTGTCGGCGCCGATCTTGCCGGTCTCGTGCGAGGGCAGGAAGAAACCGGGGAAGTCCGGGTCGGCGAACTCCAGGTGCATCTCCAGCCCGATGCGCAGCAGGCGCGTCAGGTAACGCCAGCCCTCGGCGCGGTCCAGCTCGCTGGCGGCGGCTTCGGGGCGCAGGATCTGCTGCCCGGCGCGCTTCAAGGTGTCGCAGAACTCGTCCCAGGCCTGGCCGCTGATGACCGCGCCGGCGGGATCCTGTGCTGCCGTCATGGGCTGCTCCTCAGTGACGTTCAGGATTGGTGGATAAGGAAAGTCCCTTAATCTAGGCGCCCGAGCCTGCTCCGATCCTCGTCCAGGTGGAGGAGGATCGAGGTGCCATTTGCCTTAACATGCCCATAGCCTGGATTAAGGCTATATCCTTAATAATCATGAAACCCGCTTCGGCCACCGCCCTGCGCGTCCGCCCCCAGGCGGCGCGCACCCCGCAGAGCATCGCCACCCGCGCCAAGCTGGTGGCGATCGCGGAGCGCCTGTTCGCCGAGCGTGGCATCGAGGGTGTGTCGCTAAGCGACATCAACAAGGCCGCCGGGCAGCGCAACAAAAACGCCACCCACTACCATTTCGGCAGCAAGCAGGGCCTGCTGCAGGCGATCCTGGACAAGCACATCCATGGCGTCTCGGCGCGGCGCAACCAACTACTGGACGAGTTCGAGGGGCAGGGGGCGGTCGGCCTGCCGCAGGTGGTGCGGGCCTTCGTCTACCCGGTGGCGGAGAAGCTGTTCGACACCGATGGCGGGCATCATTTCATCCGCTTCCAGGCCCAGTTGGTGGCCATGCTGACCCTGGACGTGCACCAGTTGCATGCTTCGGCCCTGAAGATCGCCCCGGTAGAGCGCCTGACCGCCGCCCTGCGGGACGCCACCCCCCACCTGGCGCCACCCCTGATGCGCCAGCGCGCCATGCTGGCCACGGTGCTGCTGTTCGACGGCCTGGCCGACCACTCCCGCATGCTGGAGCAGGCCGACCTGCCCAGCCCGCAGATCGACACCGAGCTATTCATCCGCAACCTGGAAGACTGCATAATTGCGCTCTTCTCGGCCCCCGTATCCCCAGCGACCGCGGAGCGCCTGGCCGCCGCCAGCGCCGCCCTGCCGGGGTCCCACCTCAAGTGAAAGCGAAACATGACTGAACAGAAAGCGACCAACGTCCACTGGCACCACGGCCAGGTTTCCCGCGAAGACCGCAACAAGCTGCTGGGCCACAAGGGCGCCACCCTGTGGTTCACCGGCCTGTCGGGCAGCGGCAAGAGCACCGTGGCCGTGGCGCTGGAGAACGCGCTGACCGCGCGCGGCGCGCTGTGCTACCGCCTGGACGGCGACAACATCCGCCTGGGCATCAACAAGAACCTGGGCTTCTCGGCAGCCGACCGCACCGAGAACATCCGTCGCGTGGGCGAGGTGGCCAAGCTGTTCGTGGACGTGGGCGTGATCGCCTTGTCGAGCTTCATCAGCCCCTACCGCGCCGACCGCCAGCTGGCCCGCGAGACCCACGAGAAGGACGGCCTGCCGTTCATCGAGGTGTTTGTCGACGTACCGCTGGACGAGGCCGAGAAGCGCGACCCCAAGGGCCTGTACAAGAAGGCCCGTCGTGGAGAACTGAAGAACTTCACCGGCATCGACTCTCCCTACGAGGCGCCGGAAGCTCCGGAAATCCGCATTGAGACGCTCAGGCACAGCCCCGAAGAGGCTGCCGACCTGATCGTGCAGCAATTGCACGAACTGGGCCTGCTGGACTGAAGCAGCGGGGGCAATGCCCACAGTTCGATCATGACGCAATCGACCCTGGCGGCGCGCAGTCAGGGCATTGCCAGTCCCGCGGCACGTCATCGCCTCGAGTCCCTGTGCTATGCCCTACTCCGACCAACCCAGCGCCTGGCCATGAATGAAGGCGCAGATGCTGCATTGCCATTTCGGCTCACCGCTCTCACCCTTGTCCGGCATAGACGGTGATGCAAGTGCTGTATCCGCAGATTCAGGCAGCCTTCTCGAACAAACTAACGGAACCCGGCGTCCGAGGTGCAGCCCCAATGCCTGGTTCAGG
>JBPOHT010000029.1:0-91899 GCA_052035235.1 Pseudomonadota bacterium
CACCGGCACCGCCGCCGAAGTGACCCCGATCCGCGAAGTGGACAACCGCCCCATCGGCAGCGGCTCGCGTGGGCCGATCACCGAGAAGCTGCAGAAGCAGTACCTGCAGCTGGTCAAGGGCGAGAGCCGCCAGTACCCGGAGTGGCTCAGCCACGTCTGAGCGGTCCGCAGTAACCAAAAGGCCCCGGCAATGCCGGGGCTTTTTTCTGGGTCCTTCGCCGATTTCCGGGATCAGGCCAACAGATGGTTCGTCATACCGGCGCAAGCCGGTATCCAGTCCTGCGGTGGCTACTCATGCCGGGACTGGATGCCGGCTTTCGCCGGTATGACGATTTTTCGTTCAGGCCGCCGCCGGAAAACCCGGCGCGAAGGCTTCGCGCGGCACGCGCGTGAGGTTCACCAGGTAGGACACCGCGTGGTACAGCCCCGCCAGCATGGTCAGCTCGATCAGCTGCTCCTCGGCGAAGGCGGCACGCAGATCCGTCCACAGGGCGTCATCCACGTCATGGCGCTCGTGCAGGGCATCGGCCAAGCGCAGCACCAGCCGTTCCTGCGGACCCCATTCCGCTGCGTCTGCCGCGCCATGCACCGAGGCCTGCCGCTCCGCGGGCGTGAAGCCGGCCTTGTCGCCGTAGATCGCCGCGTGCACGCCCCACTCGTACTCGGCCCCGCAGCGCGCTGTGCTGCGCAGGATCATCAGCTCGCGCAGGCGCAGCGGGATGCTGCCGCGGTCCAGCAGGCCGCCGGCCAGCATGCGCTCCAGCACCCGCGGGTTGTGCGCCACCGTGCGGAAGATCAGCAGCGGCGGGGCGCCGCGCATGACGGCGGCGAGCGCTGTCTCCAGTGGCGGGGCCAGCGGCAGGGGCAGGGCCTCGATTCGGGCGGTGACAGACGCGGTGACAGACATGGGGCTTCTCCGGATGCTACGATAATCGAAGCATATTGCTTCTGAATTAGTAGCGCAACATGACCCTCATCGATCATCCCGTCCGCGGCTCCGCTTCCGGCCGCCCCATCATGGCCCTGCTGGACCTGCTTGGCCGGCGCTGGACCCTGCGTGTGGTCTGGGAACTGCGCGACGGCGCCATGTCCTTCCGCGCCCTGCAGGCCGCCTGCTCGGGCATGTCGCCCTCGGTGCTCAACCAGCGCCTGGCGGAACTGCGCGAGGCGCTGATCGTGGAGGCGGGCGAGGGGGGCTATGCCCTGAGTGCCCGCGGCCGTGAGCTGCTGGAGCTGTTCGGGCCCCTGCAAAGCTGGTCGGAGGAATGGGCGCAAGCGCTGCGCGACGAGTGAATCCCTTACTCGCATGAGAGGCGAATTTCCCATCCGCCACTGTGAAAGTCCTGCTTATGATCCCGGTCGAAAGAATCTGGCAGGAGTAGGTACATGGATGGCGGCGGGATGCGGTGGGATGTGCTGTTCCGGAATGCACTGGTGTTCGACGGCAGCGGCGCCAAGCCACAGCTGCAGGACGTGGCGGTGCGCGACGGCAGCATCGCCGCGATCGGCAGCGGGCTGCCGGAACAGCAGGCTGCCGAAACCGTGGACGTGGCCGGCCGCTGGCTGATGCCGGGCCTGCTCGACATCCACACCCATTTCGATCTCGAGGTGGAGCTGGAGCCAGGCCTGCCTGAAGCGGTCCGCCACGGCACCACCACCGTGGTGGTGGCCAACTGCAGCCTGGGCCTGGCCTACGGCGCGTTGCGCCGCGACGGTACCGATCCCATCGTCGACTGTTTCGCCCGCGTGGAGAACGTGCCCAAGCACGTGCTGCGCAAGGTCGGCGATCGCGTCAACTGGAACGACTCCAAGGCCTACCTGGACCATTTCAGTGACCTGCCGCTGGCGCCGAACATCGTGCCGATGATCCCGCACTCGATGCTGCGCATCGAGGTCATGGGCCTGCAGGCCAGCATCAGCCGCGAGCCCACCGCGAAGGAACTGGCGCGCATGGGCGAGCTGGTGGAGAAGGGCCTGCGCGAAGGCTACGTCGGCTTCTCCACCGACGCGCTGCCGTTCCACTTCCTGGCCAACCAGCCCAACACGCAGAAGCAGATTCCCACGCAGTTCGCGCGCTACAGCGAGCTGAAGTTCCTGACCAACCTCGTGCGCCGCTGGGGCCGCGTCTGGCAGGCCACGCCGCCCAAGGACAGCAAGATCGGCGTGTTCCGCAACTTCCTGCTGACCTCGGGCCGCCTGTTCGGCCGCCCGCTGAAGGTCACCGCGGTGGCGGCCATCGACATCGTCACCAACAAGTCGCTGCTGCGCATGGGTCTGCTGCTGTCGCGCATGCTCAACTCGCGCTTCCTCAACGGCCACTTCCGCTTCCAGGCGCTGGCGGCACCGTTCAAGCTCTGGAGCGACGGCGTGATCACGCCGATCGCCGAGGAGATTCCGGTGCTGCGCCGTCTCAACGAGCGTGACCTGGATGACCGCGAGGGCCGCCTGCAGATCATGTCCGACCCTGCATGGCAGCAGGAATTCCGCCGCATGTGGACCCACGGCAAGACCGGCTTCAGCCTGGCGCGCCTCAAGCGCCGCCTGCGCATGGACGACAACGTGCTGACGCGCGAGCTGGCCGACATGCACATCGAGACCTGCCCGGTACCGGACTGGAGCGGCGAGAGCCTGCAGCTGGTCTACGAGCGCCTGCAGCGCTGGCAGGCCACGGGCGAGGGTGCCCGCAGCGAGGCCGAGCACGAGACCTTCGCCAGCTTCCCCAAGCCGGCCGGCGACGACTGCGATTTCCTGCTGCACCTGCTGCGCCGCTTCGACACCGCGTTGCGCTGGTGGACGGTGACGGCCAACCGCGATCGCGAGACCACCAAGGCGCTGCTGTTCAACCCCAAGCTGCTGCCCGGCTTCAACGACAGCGGCGCGCACCTGACCAACATGGCCTTCTACGACGGCAACCTGCGCATGCTGCAGTTTGCGCAGGAAGACGGGCTGGAGAAGGTGGCCTACGCGGTGCAGCGCCTGACGCAGGAGCCGGCCGAGTTCTTCGGGCTCAACGTGGGCACGCTCAAGCCCGGTGCGCAGGCGGACATCGTCGTGATGGATCCCGAGGCGCTGCGGGCCTACGACTCCGACGCCGGCGTGCGCTACATCTGGCGCGACATCTTCCAGGCCAACCAGCTGGTCAACCGGTCCGACGGCGTGGTCAGCCACGTGATGATCGCCGGGCGCATGGCTTGGCGCGACGGTGCCTACACCGAGCTGCACGGCCGCGAGCGCATGGGCCGCGTGCTGCTCGACCGCGAGCATGAGGCGCAGGCCGCCGCCGTTGCGGCCTGAGGCACCACTGGTCGCCACAATGTGACCGACCGCACACGCGGCCCTCAAGCCGCGCGTGCGCGTGCCGATAAGCGGGCGATCCCTGGCAACCGGAACCCGCCCCATGTCCGCCGAAGACCGTTTCTACCGCAGCGTCGTCGATGCCCTCACGCACGACCGCCTGACACTGCCGACGCTACCTGAAGTCGCGCTGCGCATCAGCGACATGAGCCGGCGCGAGGATGTCTCCGTCAATCTTCTGGCGGCGGAAATCGCCAAGGACCCGGCGATGGCCGTGCGCCTGCTGCGCGTGGCCAACAGCGCCATCGCGCAGGCCAACGGCCGGCGCATCGACAATCTCTCGCAGGCGGTGACGCGCCTGGGTTTGCAGATGACGCGTCTGCTGGTCACGGGCCTTGCGGTGGAGCACCTGTTCGTCTCCAAGTCTCCCTGGCTGCAGCAGCGCCTGCGGCGCAGCTGGGTGCGCAGCACCGAAGTGGCGGCGCTGGCGCAGGTGCTGGCCAAGCACTGCACCGTGCTCAAGCCCGAGATCGCGATGCTGGCCGGCCTGGTGCACGAGATCGGCGTGCTGCCGATCCTGAGGCTGGCGGAATCGCAGACGGAGCTCAGCGAATCGCCGGCCGCCCTGGACTCGGTGCTGCGCCGGCTTTCCGCGCGCGTCGGCCGGCTGGTGCTGCAGGCCTGGAACTTCCCGGAGGCCCTGGTCGATGTGCCCTACTACCAAGAGGACATCTACCGCACCCATGGCGGCCCCGCGGACTACCTGGACGTGGTGATCGTGTCGGTGCTGCAGCTGCAGGGCGCGCACGATCCGTCGCTGGCCCGTATCGACCGTCACGCCGTCTCCGCCTTCACCCGGATCGACCTTTCGCCGGAGCTTTCGGTGCTTGAAGTCGCCGATTATCTGGCTGAGTACGACGCCAATCGGTCAGGGCTTGCAGCCTAGGTGTAAGAAATATTCTACTCAGGTCGTAGGTTATCCACCGACTCCCGGTATGGATCATCTACTCGACAGGCACTGAGGAGAGTAGGGATGAAACTGGCAACCTGGGCAGGCGCACTGATGGCTCTGGCGATGAGCGCTACGGCGGCCGCCACCGACGGCAACTACACGGTGGGACCCACCCTGGTGGCGCCGAAGAACATCGGCACCGTGGTGAAGATCCACGGCAACAACCTCGTGCTGGCGGCCAAGACCGCGGCCTTCGACGTCACGCTGGAGCACAACGGCCTGGTGCGCACCTTCACCGTCGTGCGTCCGGAGCCGGCGGTGGCCGGTGCGCCGCTGATGCTGGTGCTGCACGGCCGCGGCGGCAACTCCGAGGGCCACGCCACCATCACCAATCTCTCCAAGTCGGTCGCTGCCCAGGGTTACTGGGCCGTGCTGCCGCAGTACTACGACAACACCTGGGACGACAATCCGGGCCTGAATCCCGGGCTGGACGACGTCGGCTTCGCCGATCGCATCCTGGACATCATGCAGGAGGATTTCGGCCTCGACGCCAACCGCAGTTACGCGGCGGGCTTCTCCAACGGTGGCTTCATGACCGAGCGCCTGGCCTGCGAGCTGTCGGACCGCATCGCCGCCTTCGCCTTCGTCTCCACCAGCATCACCCGCGGCCTCTACAACGCCTGCGCGCCGACCACGCCGCGCCCGGTGATGTTCGTGCACGGCACCACCGATCCCGTCGTGCCCTGGGCCGGCAACAACGCCCTGGCGCTGCAGTCCGTGGACAGCGCGGTGGGCCTGTGGACCGCCAAGCTGGGCTGCGGCCTCAACCCGACCCAGCAGACGCTGGACTCCACCAACGACGGTACCAGCATCGACCTGTTCCGCTACGGCTGCGGCACCAAGGAAGTGCGCCTGTATCGCGTCAACAACGGCGGCCACACCTGGCCGGGCGGCACGCAGTACCTGCCGGTGAACCTGATCGGCAAGACCAGCACCGACATCCAGGCCACCGACGAGGTCTGGAACTTCGTGAAGACCTACCAGCGCTGATCCGCGTCTGCCGGCCCGGTCACGGGCCGGCACGACCTGTGCGAGGGATTCCGCGTCTCCCGACCGGAATCCCTTCGTGTTTTCTCGCCTGCTGTTCCCCGTCTGTGCGGCCACGCTGCTGTGTGCCTGCAACTCTTCCACGCCGTCTGCTCCAGCCCCCGTCGAACCCGCGCCCTTCGTGCTGGAAGAAGCGACCGTCGCCGACATCCACGAGGCCTTCGCCGGACGCCGGGCGCTGGCCGACGGCTCGCGCCTGAATTGCTTGGCGCTGCATGACCTTTATGTCGCCCGCATCCTGGCCATTGATGATGTGCCCCAGGCCGGCGGACTGCCGGTGCAGTCCGTGTTGCGCATCAACACGGCCGCCAGGGCCGAGGCCGTGGCGCTGGACGCGCTCTATGCGCAGGACCATGGCATCGGCAATCGTCCCCTGCATTGCGTGCCGATGCTGCTCAAGGACAACTACGACACCTACGACCATCCCTCCAGCTCGGGTTCGTACTCGATGCTGGGGCACCAGTCCTCCATCGACGCCCACTCGGTGGCGGGCTTGCGCGCCGCCGGCGCACTGATCCTGGGCAAGGCCAACCAGGACGAGTTCGCCTTCACGGTCGGCGGTACCAGCGGCCGTGGGCCGCTGACGCGCAACCCCTACGACACCCGCCAGGACCCGGGAGGCTCCAGCTCCGGCACGGGCGCCGCCATCGCGTCCAACTTCGCCGCGATCGGCACCGGCACCGATACCTGCATGTCGATCCGCTTCCCGTCCTCGGTCAACGGCCTGGCCGGCATCCGGCCCAGCGTCGGGCTGGTCTCCCAGCACGGTGTATTCCCGCTGACGCATTCGCGCGACGCACCGGGCCCCATGGCGCGCACGCTGCACGACGCCGTGCTGGCGCTCAATGCCATGGCCGGCCCCGATGCCCGCGATCCCAAGACGCTGGAGTACGAGAACGCCGCATTCCCGCAGCGCCCGGCGGACTACACGCGCTTCCTGGATCGCAGCCACTACGGCCTGAAGGGGCGCAAGATCGGTTTCGTGCGCCGCTTCGGCTCCCTGGATTCGGCGGGCAGCGGCGAGCACCTGGCGCTGATCGAGGCGGCCGTCGCGCAGATGCGTTCGATGGGTGCGGAGGTCTACGACGTGGAATTCCCCGAGTTCGTCTCGGTGGCGGCCTCCGCGATGCACTACGAGTGGAACGAGTACTTCCGCCAGTTCGAGGCCGAGAACGGCTACGCCGCGCCGCGGCGCTGCCTGACGGCGCTGAACCCCGGCGACAACCACTGCTCGCTGCTGGCGGTGGACGGCATCCTGGAGACCGGCCTGATCAGCCCGGTGGCCCTGGTGGCGGTGGCGTCGTCCGCGCTGGAGGACTCGCGCCAGGGGCCGGACCCGGCCAAGCTGGAGCAGCACCGCATGACGCGCGAGTACGTGGAGCAGCGGATGGATCACTACCCGTTGCCGGGTGGTGGCGAGGTGCGGCTGGACGCGCTGCTGATCCGTCCCGGCTCCAGTCCGCGCACCTGCGACTTTGGCTCCACCACGCAGAATCCCTCGGTGGTGGTGCCGGTAGGCATCACGGCCGACGGCGTGCCCAAGGGCATCGAGGTGCTGGCGCGCAAGTGGGACGAGCCCACGGCCATCGGCATCGCCTACGACTACGAGCAGGCCACGCATCATCGGCGCCCGCCGTCGCTGCGCAGCGACCCGCTGCAGGGCACGCGCCTGTCGGCCGAGTTCAACCGGTTGCGCGAGGGGTTGTTGTTGCCGCTGCTGGACCAGGATCCCTGGGCGCTGCCGCTGGCGCAGTACCAGCAGGTGATCCGCGAGTACGTCAGCGGCTTTGCCGAGGTGCCCGGCGAGGAGGCCCGCTGACGGCGCTCAGCCCTCGACCACCGAGTTCTCGCGAGCCAGGGATGTACCGGCCAGGCCGGGCAGTTCCACACGGTAGCGCTGCGGCTTCTCGGGATCGATGAACACCGGCAGCTGCTTCATGCGCCGCAGGCGCTGGGGATCCTCGGCCAGCGGTTCGCTCTCGTAGAAGTACTCGATGCCGGAGCGCGGGTCCTTCCACTGGGCGCTCACGATGTAGCGCAGGCCCAGCTCGCGCTGCACCAGCGCGTCGAAGGGATCGCGCGGCTGGCCGTTGTGCAGCAGGCGGTGCTCGCCGTCCTCGCTTTCCAGCGAGAAGCTGCCGACGCCGCGCGGCAGGCTGTCCAGGCTCACGTGCGGGCGCAGGTCGATGATGTCCGCCATCACCCGCGAGCCGCCGCTGTCCAGGCGCTTGCTGCCACCCGCGGTGCCCCCGCCGGACATGAACAGCAGCGGCAGGGCGAAGAAGCCGCCGAACACGCCGAGGATCAGCGGGAACAGCCAGTTGTCGATGAAGATGTCCAGGCGCGCGTCCTGGGGTTGCGCGGGGTCGAACCAGACGCGGACGTGGTCACCCGAGCGGTAGTTCTTGTGCAGGTCCGAGCCGGCGCTTTCCACCTGCCGGATGACGCCGCCGCCGGCGTCGAAGGCCACTACCAGGGCCGGCACGTCGCCGGTCACCGCCACCACCGTACCCATCGCTTCCTGCGCGAACTGGCGGTCCCAGAGGGCGCGGCCCAGCAGCCAGGCCGCGCCGAGCAGGCAGGGCAGTGCAATGGCCAGTAGCACCAGGCGCATGCCGCGGTCCATCTGGGTGCCAAGGGGATGTCTCATCGCCGCCTCCCGGGTTCAGGCGCGAGCATCGCGCCGCGACCGGCCGCGGTCAAAGGGCCGGCGTCACACTCCGAACAGTTCCCGACGCTGCTCCGGCGTCAGCCCGCGCAGGCGGCGGATGTTGGCCTCGGGGATGCCGTCCACGTCCGGGTGTGCCTCCACTGCCGCTTCCACGCTGTCCTCGCGCAGCAGGTGCAGCATGGGGTAGGGCGAACGGTTGCTGAGGTTCTCGGGGTCGTCCGGCTCGGTGCCTTCGAACTGGTACTGCGGGTGGAAGCTCGCCACCTGGTAGGTGCCATCCCATTCGAAGCTCTGCAGCAGCTCGTCGGCGCGATCCAGGAAGTCGTTGTAGTCGAGGAAGTCCGCCAGCATCCGGGGCGCGACCACCAGCGTGGTCTCCAGCTCCGAAGCCGGGGTCTCGTCCAGGCGGGCCAGTTCCAGCTGCAGGTCGGTGAGCAGCTCCAGCTCGCTGTCCGCGGCGCTGACGAACACACGCACCCGCCCGCCCAGTACCGGGCGTGCGGCGAAGGGGCAGAGGTTCAGCCCGATCACCACCCGCTCCAGCCATTGGCGCACGGCGGTTTCGATCTCGTTCATGGGCGGTGGGCCTCGTGCAGGTGGGATGGCGCACATTCTAAACGGCCCGGGACCGGCTTTCCCCCGCCCGATCGTTCACAATGGCGCATGAAACCTCCAAAAGGCCTGCAGCCGCTGATCGACGACGGCATCGTCGACGCGGTGCTGCGACAGCTCAAGAGCGGCAAGGAAGCCTCCGTGTTCCTGGTGGCCTGCGGCAGCGCGGTGCGCTGCGCCAAGGTCTACAAGGAGGCCGAGCACCGCGGCTTCCACAAGCTGGCGGAGTACCAGGAAGGCCGCCGCGCCCGCGGCAGCCGCGATGCGCGCGCCATGGGCAAAGGCAGCCGTCACGGCCGCAAGGAGGCGGAAGCCGCCTGGAAGAACGCCGAGGTGGATGCCTTGTACCGCCTGACCGCCGCCGGCGTGCGCGTGCCGCAGCCCCACGGCTACTACGAGGGCGTGCTGCTGATGGAGGTGGTGCGCGGGGCCGACGGCGAGGTGGCGCCGCGCCTCAACGATGTCTCGCCCGAGCCGGAAGAGGCGCGCGTCTGGCATGCCTTCCTGATCCGCCAGATCGTGCGCATGCTCTGTGCCGGCCTGATCCACGGCGATCTTTCCGAATTCAACGTGCTGCTGGCCGAGGACGGCCCGGTGATCATCGACCTGCCGCAGGCGGTGGATGCCTCGGGCAACAACAACGCCTTCCGCATGCTGCGGCGTGACGTCGACAACATGACCGCCTACTGCGGACGCTTCGCGCCCGAGCTGCTCGATACCGAGTACGCCTTCGAGATATGGAAGCTGTACCAGGATGCGGAACTCCAGCCCGACAGCCCCCTGACCGGGCGCTACGTGCACGACGAAACCGCCGCCGACGTCGAGGGCGTGCTGGACCAGATCGCCGAGGCGCGTGCCGAGGCCGAGGCCCGGCAGCGCGGCCGCGAGGCGGCCGAAGCCGAGGATTAAAGAAGCAAGGCTTGGAGAAACAAGGCTTAGAAAAACAAGACTTAGAAAAACAGGGGCAGCCGACGCGATCCGCGACGGACCCTGGCGGTGCCACCAGGAGAGAGCGGCATGAGCAAGGGCATGGATGCGAAGAAGAACGTCAAGAAGAAGCCGTTGAAGACCATGGCGGAGAAGAAGGCCGCCAAGCAGGAGAAGAAGAAAGCCCGCTGACGCGGGCCTTCATGTGAGTCGCCGCGGCTGGCTCAGCGCGGCGGCGGTTCCACCGGCGATCCGGCCGGTGCCGGCGGCATCTGGCGGGGGTTCGCCATGGCGTCGTCGAGCTTGTGCCCGAGCGAATCCGGCGAGGCCTTTTCCTTCTGGTCCAGGCAGCGCAGGTAGCGTTCATGGTCGCGCTTGTAGCGCGCCAGGTCAGCCTCGTAGCGCTCCATACCCCACTTGTCATGCTCGCTGAAGGGCTCGGCGGGCTTCTCGGCGTCGATACAGGCCAATTCGGCTTTCTCGGTCTTCTTGCCGGCGGCGGCGATCAGGGGCAGGGCCAGCAGCAGGCAGGCGGCAGGGATACGCAGGGACTGGAACATGTCTTTCTCCGGCCACGTCGGGCCTGGGACGCGCAGCCTAACCCGCCGCCACCGGTTTTGCAGGCCCCCGGCAAGTCCAGGGTCCGGGCCAGGGTAGGCCCCGGCCCGTTCGACACCCCCGCGTGGATGGAGGAATATCGGCGCAACGAGGAGACTAACCATGATCGCGAATGCGACACCTGCCGGCCTGGGCCGGCTGCTGGTATTTCTGTGCCGGTTCGCCGCTTCCTGCGCTGGTAGACAGCCATGACCCGTAGCAAGCGCATCGCCGCCTTCGTCCTGCTTACGCTGGTCGCGCTGCTGGTGGCGGTCAGGCTGCTGGTGCCGGGCCAGGTGGAGCGCGGCATGAACCAAGTGTTGCAGCCGCCGCCCTACAGCGCCTCGCCGGAGGCGCAGGCGCTGCATGCGCGGCTGGCGGTGGCGGACCTGCATGCCGATCCGCTGCTGTGGGGGCGCGACCTGCTCCAGCGCAGTTCGCGCGGCCAGACCGACATTCCGCGCCTGGCCGAGGGCGGCGTGGCGCTGCAGGTGTTCGCCGTGGTCAGCAAGACGCCGCGCGGCCTCAATATCGAGCACAACGACGACCGCAGCGACAACATCCTGCCGCTGGCCATCGTGCAGGGTTGGCCGCCGCGCACCTGGGGCAGCCTCAAGCAGCGAGCGCTGTACCAGGCCCAGCGCCTGCACGACATGGCGGCTCGCTCGCAGGGGCGCTTCAGCGTGGTCGGCAGCCAGGCCGAGCTGCGCGGCTTCCTGGAGCGCCGCGCGCAGGCGCCGGGACAGGTCGCCGGCCTGCTGGCGATCGAAGGCGCGCAGGTGCTGGAGGGCGACCCGGCCAACGTCGATGTCCTGTTCGACGCCGGCTTCCGCATGATGTCGCCCACGCATTTCTTCGACGACGAGATGGCCGGCTCCGCGCATGGCGTGAAGAAGGGCGGCCTCACCGAAAAGGGCCGCGAGATGATCCGGCGCATGGAGCAGCGCCGCATGATCGTGGACCTCGCGCATGCCTCGCCCCAGACCATCGACGAGGTGCTGGCCGTGGCTACGCGTCCGGTGGTGGTGTCGCATGGTGGCGTGAAGGGCACCTGCGACAACCGCCGCAACCTCAGCGACGACCAGTTGCGCCGCATCGCCCTGAACGGCGGCCTGGTCGGCATCGGCTATTGGGATACCGCCGTCTGTGGCCAGGATGCCGCAGCCGTGGCAAGGGCGATCCGCCACGTGGTCACGACCATCGGCCTGCAGCATGTCGCCCTGGGTTCGGACTTCGATGGCGCCGTGCCCGTGCCCTTCGACACCACCGGGCTGGTGCTAGTGACCCAGGCCCTGATGGACGCCGGCTTCACCGAGCCCGAGATCGCCCGCATCATGGGCGCCAACCAGCTGGATTTCCTGGCGAAACAGCTGCCGGAGTAGCGTGATTGACGGACCCACTGATTTGTAATCAGTGGGTCGTTCGCCGATACCCTCCAAAAGGGCGATGTGGCGACGTGGTGGCCTGATCAGACTGGGGAATCGCTCCAGCCTGCAGGCACGCCATGTCCACGCCCGAAACTACCGTTTCCATTGCCGATGCCACCCCGCCGCCGATGGTGCGCGGCCTGCCGCTGATTGGCAGCACGCTGCAGATGGCCGCCGACCCCGCGCGCTTCTTCGCGCGCTGCTACAAGGACTACGGTTCCGCCTTCCGCGTGAACGTCTTCGGCAACCACCTGACGGTGATCGCCGGTGCCGAGGCCGCCAACTTCATGGGCACGCGGGAGGGCAAGGACAGCCTGCGCTCGCGCGAGGCCTGGGAGCCGCTGGTCAAGGAATTCGGCGCCTCCAAGATGCTGTCCGCCACCGACGGCGAGTTGCACAAGCAGTTGCGCGCGGTCATGAAGCGCGGCTTTTCCAAGGAGTCGATCAAGGGGCGTTACCAGGAGGTGCTGGACATCACCGCCAGCAGCCTGGACCGCGATTGGAAGGTCGGCTCCATGGTGCCCGTGGTGGAGGCCATGCAGTTCCTGGTGGTGGACCAGTTGGGCATGGTGCTCACCGGCAAGACGCCGCGCGAGTACGTCAAGGACATCCGCACCACGATCCTCTACATCCTCAACGTGCTGGTCACGCGCCAGCGCCCGCAGTTCATGATGAAGTTCCCGGAGTACAAGCGCGCCAAGGCACGCATGTTCGAGCTGGGCCGGCAGATGATCGCGGACTACCGCGCCAAGAAGAGCCCCACGCCGGAAGAGTACAAGACCCTCATCGACGACGTGATGGACGCCCACGCGCGCGATCCGGAGCTGGTGCCGGAGGGCGACCTGATCATGCTGATGACCGGCCCCTATGTGGCGGGCCTGGATACCGTCGCCAACACTACTTCTGCCATCGTCTACACCGTGCTCAAGCACCCGGGCGTGCTGCAGCGCGTGCAGGAGGAAGTGGACGCCTTCTTCGCCAAGGGCCCGGTGAACGAGGATGAGTTCATGAAGAGCCTGCCGGCACTCAACGGCGCCATCATGGAAACCATGCGCCTGTTCCCGATCGCCGTGGCGCAGATCCGCACCGCGAACAAGGACTTCGTCTTCGGCGGCCACCTGATCAAGGAAGGTGAGCTGATCTACCTGGGCACTGCCGTGCCGCACTACCAGGACCAGTTCTATCCGGAC
The DNA here is from genome assembly GCA_052035235.1 of Pseudomonadota bacterium. Classification (GTDB taxonomy): domain Bacteria; phylum Pseudomonadota; class Gammaproteobacteria; order Nevskiales; family Nevskiaceae; genus Solimonas_A. The sequence goes on from JBPOHT010000029.1 coordinate 12,778, forward strand.
GCCGAGAAGTTCGATATCGACCGCTACACCAAGGCGCGCGCCGAACACATGCAGGTGGGCGCCTACTCGCCCTACGGCCGCGGTCATCACACCTGCCTGGGCAAGAGCCTGGCCGAGGTGCTGCTGGCCATGAGCATGGCGCAGCTGTTCCATCGCTTCGATCTGGAGCTATCGAGCCCGGACTACGTGCTGAAGACCAAGACCGCACCGACGCCGGGGCCGGCGATGAGCTTCAAGGTGCGGGTGAAGGGGCGGCGGAAGGTGTCGTTATCGGGCTGAGCGGCTCGTCCTTTCAGGTTCCTCCGTCATGCCGGCGGAAGCCGGCATCCAGTCCCGACTTGATGAGCCGCCGCACGACTGGATACCGGCTTCCGCCGGTATGACGGGCCTCTATCGCTATTCCTCAACGGGTTCCCGCAGGTCTGTAGCATCGGGCGAACCTCGCCGTGTCTGATGCGGTTTGCTACGCTCACCACATCCTACAAAGAAGCCTGCTTTCGCCGGTATGACGAGTCTCTATCGATACCCTTCGACGATCTCCCGCAGCGTGCGCTTCACGTCTTTTCGGCGATACGCCAGTAGCTTCGTCTCCGCCGCATCCGGCTCGTAGTAGATCGTGCCGCCGCGCCCGGCGTACAGCACCATGTCCGGTAGCATCGGGTGTTCCTGGTCTATCAGCGGCAACTCGCCGCCGTGGCCGGCGGCGCGGAAGAATTCGCTGAAGTACTCCTGGAAGCTCAGGTTCTCGTCACCCACCAGGTAGGCCTTGCCGTTCTCGCCATGGAACAGCGCATTGGCCACCGCCTCCGACAGGCTGGTGGTGGAGATGAAGTTCACGCCGCCCGGCATGGCGAATGCCGGCACCTGCGGGATGCGGCCCAGCGCGTAGGCGGCGTGCGCGGCCAGCGCCGGTACGACGAGGCCGGGGATGTGGCCGACCACGAAGGGGGCGTTGACGCTGCAGACGTGGAAGGTATCGCTGGCCAGCGCGCGGGCGCCGTCACAGGCCAGCTTGCGGCCGCGGACGTAGCTGATCTGGTTCACCAACTCCGGTCGCGCCTGCGGATAGAAGCTGCCGATATGCACGGCGCGGCGTATGCCGGCCTTGCGGGCACGCTCGAAGTAGCGCGGCACGCCTTCCACGTTGGCGCGCTGCCAGTGGGCGGCTTCGTCGGTGCCTTGGGGCAGGTGGCGGATGTCGTTGCCGGCGGCGAAGACCAGGGCGTCGAAGCCGGACAACTCGCGGTCGTCGCCCTCGGCGAGGTAGTCGATGGGGATGAAGGGCAGCGTCGACAGGGGCGAGCCTTCTGCCACCGCGGCTGGCTTGCGGGCGGCGAGGGTGACGCTGTGGCCGAGGCTGGCGAGGTGCAGCGCGGCATGGCCGCCGATCAGGCCGGTGCCGCCGAGGACGAGGATGTTCATCTGGTTTTCCCCCAGTTCTTGAACCCTCTCCCTCCGGGAGAGGGCAGGGTGAGGGACGCAGTTTGATCGGGTGACTGCTGCCGCCAGCGGAGTGCGTCCCTCATCCGCCGCTACGCGGCACCTTCTCCCGGGGGAGAAGGAATCAAAAGCCTCAGGCCGCTGGCCGCTTCTGGCCGCCGCAGAGGATGTCCGTCACCCGTTCGGTATCCATGTATTCCTTGAACTCCACGACCTTGCCGTCACGGAAGCGCATCAGGAAGTGGTACTGGTTGGTGTAGACCTGCCCGGAGACGTGAGCGCCTTCGGACTCGGCCTCGATCGCCACGCGCTCGCCCTCGGCGGTCATGGCCTTGATGGTGAAGCGGATGCCCTGGGGGAAGACCTGGTAGATGCCGCCGGCCGCCGCGGCGATCTGGTCCCGGCTGTAGGTGCCGGAGATCAGCGTGTTGCCCATGGTCACGCAGCGGCCGTCTTCGGCGTAGGCAGCGATCAGCGCGGGGACGTCGCCGCGGTTGAGGATGTCGAAGAAGGCTTGCGCCGCCTGCTTGTTGCGCTGCTCGATGCTCATGGCTCCCCCGGATGGTCTTTTCCGAGGGCCAAGACTGCGGTCCGCTCCGGGGCGGCGCACCCCCGGAACGGACTAGAGGCCGGGTTACGGGCGGTTGCGGTTGACCGTGACGGAGGCGGCGTCGGGCGTCGCCTGGCGCAGGGTGAAGTGGTAGGGGCCCTGCTGCTTGGCCGGGGCGCTGCCGGTCGCCAGGCGCAGCTTCACGGGCTTGTCGCCGGCGAAGCCGCCGCGCAGCTGCAGGATCGGCGCGAGCTCACCCGCCCAGACGCATTGCATGCCCTGGCGGCAGCGGGAGTCCTCCACGCGCTCCAGTTCCACACTCAGGCCGTCGTCGAAGCGCACGGTCTGGCCCACGCTGAGGGTCTGGGTGCTGCCGAAGGCGGCCGGGGGGATTTCCGGCTGGCTGGCGCAGCCGGCGAGGGTGAGCAGCAGGACGGGAAGCAGGCGGGTGCGAAGATTCACGAGTCGGTACCGGTGATGGGGATTCCGTCGCGGAAAATAGCAGCCCCAGGGCCTGGAGTCGCCTTCCGGGGCCCGGCGTGGCCCGATCGGGTATCCGGGCCGTCCCAGGCTCCCGGCTCGCGCGGCAATCATGGGACAATGCGCGCCACAGGCCGGCCCGTTCCCGAAAGCCCACCGAACCATGCCCCGATGTTGAGACTCACCGAACTCCAGCTGCCGATCGAGCACCCGCCGGAAGCCCTGGCGCCCGCCATCCAGAAGCGCCTGCGCCTGCCGGACGGCGCCCTGCTGGGCTTCACGGTATTCAAGCGCAGCTATGACGCCCGCAAGAAGTCGGAGCTGAACTTCGTCTACACGGTGGACTGCGAGCTGCGCGACGAGGCCGCGATCCTGGCCAAGTTCAAGGAAGACCGGAACGTGGGCCCGGCGCCGGACACCTCCTACAAGCCGGTGGCGGCGGCCCCGGCGGGGCATGCCAACCGCCCGCTGGTGATCGGCTTTGGCCCCTGCGGCATCTTCGCGGCCCTGGCCCTGGCCCAGATGGGCTTCAGGCCCATCGTGCTGGAGCGCGGCAAGGCGGTGCGCCTGCGCACCCAGGACACCTGGGGCCTCTGGCGCGGCAGCGTGCTCAACCCGGAATCCAACGTGCAGTTCGGCGAGGGCGGGGCGGGCCTGTTCAGCGACGGCAAGCTCTACAGCCAGGTCAAGGACCCGAAGTTCCACGGCCGCAAGGTGCTGCAGGAGTTCGTGAAGGCCGGCGCGCCGGAGGAGATCCTCTACGTCAGCAAGCCGCACATCGGCACCTTCCGCCTCACCGGCGTGGTCACCCGCATGCGCGAGGAGATCGAGTCGCTGGGCGGCGAGGTGCGCTTCCAGCAGCAGGTCACGGACCTGCTGGTCGAGGACGGCCATCTGCGTGGCGTGACCCTGGCCGGCGGCGAGACCCTGCGGGCGGACCACGTGATCCTGGCGCTGGGCCACAGTGCCCGCGAGACCTTCCGCATGCTGGAGGCCCGCAAGGTCTTCATGGAGGCCAAGCCGTTCTCGGTGGGCTTCCGTGTGGAGCATCCGCAGTCGGTGGTCGACCGCGCGCGCCTGGGCCGCTATGCCGGGCATCCGCTGCTGGGTGCGGCGGACTACAAGCTGGTGCACCACGCCGCCAATGGCCGCTCGGTCTACAGCTTCTGCATGTGCCCTGGCGGCACCGTGGTGGCGGCCACCTCGGAGCCGAACCGCGTGGTCACCAACGGCATGAGCCAGTACTCGCGCAACGAGCGCAACGCCAATGCCGGCATCGTCGTCGGCATCTCGCCGGAAGACTACCCGGGTGGCGTCGCCGCCGGCCCGCTGGCGGGTATCGCGCTGCAGGAGGAGCTGGAGTCGCGGGCCTACCTGCTGGGCGGCAGCAACTACCAGGCACCGGCACAGCTGGTGGGCGACTTCATCGCCGGCAAGCCTTCCACCGCGCTGGGCGCGGTCGAGCCCAGCTACAAGCCCGGCGTGCTGCTGGGGGACCTCGCGCCTTCGCTGCCGGAGTACGCCATCACCGCGATCCGCGAGGCGTTGCCGGCCTTCGACAAGCAGATCAAGGGTTTCGCCATGCCCGACGCCGTGCTCACCGGCGTGGAAACCCGTACCTCCTCGCCGCTGCGCATCACCCGCGGCGAGGACTACCAGAGCCTCAACACCCGCGGCCTGTACCCGGCGGGTGAGGGCGCGGGCTATGCCGGCGGCATCATGTCGGCCGGCATCGACGGACTGCGCGTGGCCGAGGCGCTGGCGCTGAGCCTGCTGTCCCGGCCCGCCGCGGCCTGAGCGCGGCATGGCCGTGATCCTCTGCCCGCTGTGCCGGCAACCGCTGCAGCGCGAGGCCAAGGCCTGGCGCTGCCTGCGGGAACACAGCTTCGACGTCGCCCGCGAGGGCTACGTCAACCTGCTGCCGGTGCAGCACAAGAACAGCCGCGATCCCGGCGACGATCCGCAGATGGTCATGGCGCGCCGCGAGTTCCTGCAGGCCGGGCATTACCAGCCGCTGCGCGACGCCCTGCTGGCGCTGGCGGCACCGCTGCAGCCACAGAGCCTGCTCGACATCGGTTGTGGGGAGGGCTACTACACGGCCGCGCTGGCCGAGGTGTCGGCTCAGGTCATCGGTCTGGACATCGCGCGGCTCGCGATCCGTGTCGCCGCCAAGCGTTACCCGGGCGTGACCTGGCTGGTCGGCAGCGGCGCCCACCTGCCCATCGCCGACGGCAGCGTGGACCTGGTCTGCAACATCTTCACGCAGATGCACCTGGCGGAGATGCACCGGGTATTGAAGCCGGAGGGGTACGTGCTGGTGGTGACGCCGGCCGTCGGGCACCTGCAGAGCCTGCGCGAGCAACTGTTCGACGAGGTGCGTCCCTATGATCCGGGCAAGTTCCTGGCCCCCTTCGAGGCGCAGTTCGAGCTGCAGTCGCGGCAGGAGCTGCAGTTCCCGCTGAGCCTGGCGCAGCCCGCCCTGGGTCACCTGCTGCAGATGACGCCCTATGCCTGGAAGGCCAAACCCGAGCGCCGGGCCGCCCTGGAGGCCCGCCAGGGCCTGGAGACGCAGGCGGCGTTCTCGCTGCTGCTGTTCCGCCGACGCGCCGCCACGGCGCCTGCCGGCGAGCCCGCGGCGCCTCGCCCATGGCCGGGACGGGCCGCTGCCAAGGACGACACAGAGTCCTGACATAATCGGGTCTCCCTGACGAGACCCACCGCATGGCCAGTAGCCTGTTAGCCCTGATCGACGACATTGCCACCCTCCTCGACGACGTGTCGGTGATGACCAAGGTGGCTGCCAAGAAGACCGCCGGCGTGCTCGGCGACGACCTGGCGCTGAATGCCCAGCAGGTAACCGGCGTGAAGGCCGACCGTGAACTGCCGGTGGTCTGGGCCGTGGCCAAGGGATCGGCGGTGAACAAGCTGATCCTGGTGCCGGCGGCGTTGCTGATCAGTGCGCTGGCCAACTGGGCGATCATGCCGCTGCTGATGCTCGGTGGCGCTTTCCTGTGCTTCGAGGGCTTCGAGAAGGTTGCGCACAAGTTCCTGCACAGCAAGGCGGACGACCGGCAGCATCACGATGATCGGGTGCAGGCCGTGGCCGACCCCGCCGTGGACATGGTGGCCTTCGAGAAGGACAAGGTGAAGGGCGCCATCCGCACCGACTTCATCCTGTCGGCCGAGATCATCGTGATCTCGCTTGGCACCGTCGCTACGGCCGCCTTCAGCAAGCAGCTGAGCGTGCTCGTATTGATCTCGGTGCTGATGACCGTGGGCGTGTATGGCCTGGTCGCCGGCATTGTGAAGCTGGACGACGCCGGCCTCTACCTCAGCCAGCGTGCCAGCGCCGCGGCACGGGCCCTGGGCCGTGGCCTGCTGGCACTGGCTCCCAAGCTGATGAAGTTCCTGTCCATCGTCGGCACCGCCGCGATGTTCATGGTGGGCGGCGGCATCGTCGTGCACGGCATCCCGCCGCTGCACCATGCCGTGGAGCATGCGGCCCATGCCGTGTCCGGCGTGCCGGGCCTGGGGGCGCTGGCTTCGACGCTGCTGAACCTGGTGGCGGGCATCATCGTCGGTGGCCTGGTGCTGCTGGGCGTGAATGCCGTGAAGGGTGTCCTGGGCAAGCTGCGCAAATAGCGGAGTAGCCCGGATGCAATCCGGGATGCCACGAGCCGACGCCCCCTGTACTGCGTCCAGGCTACGGCCGGCCCTGCGTGAAAAAGATTCTTCGCCGATTTCCGGAGTCCGGCCAACACCCGATTCGTCATACCGGCGGAAGCCGGTATCCAGTTGTGCGGTGGCTACTGATGGTGGGACTGGATGCCGGCTTCCGCCGGCATGACGATTTTCCAATCGAGAACGGTGAGTGAGCGGAGTAGCCCGGATGCAATCCGGGATGCCATGAGCCAACGGTCCCCTGGACTGCGTCCAGGCTACGGCCGGGCTTGCATGAAAAAAGGGCGGATCATCCGATCCGCCCTTGGATTTGCTGCCAGCCCAGACTACATGTTGCGGCGGTACTCGCCGCCCACGTCGTACAGCGCGTGGCTGATCTGGCCCAGGCTGTTGTACTTCACCGCCTCCAGCAGCGACTCGAAGATGTTCTTGCGGTCGCGCGCGGTGCGCTGCAGGTTCTTCAGGCTCTCCGGGCCGTAGCCGTTGCGGTTGCCGCGGTAGGCCTCGACGTTGCCGATCTGCTGGCCCTTCTCCTCCTCGGTGGAGCGGATCAGCTCGATGGTGGTTGCGATCTCGCCGCCATGGTCCTTGGGCAGGAAGGTGTTGACGCCGATCAACGGCAGCGAGCCGTCGTACTTCTTGTGTTCGTAGTACAGGCTCTCTTCCTGGATCTTGCCGCGCTGGTACATGGTGTCCATGGCGCCCAGCACGCCGCCGCGCTCGGAGATGCTCTCGAACTCCTTGTACACGGCTTCTTCCACCAGGTCGGTGAGCTGGTCGATGACGAAGCTGCCCTGCCAGGGGTTCTCGCAGAAGTTCAGGCCCAGCTCGCGGTTGATGATGAGCTGGATCGCCACGGCGCGGCGCACCGACTCCTCGGTGGGCGTGGTGATGGCCTCGTCGTAAGCGTTGGTGTGCAGCGAGTTGCAGTTGTCGAACAGCGCGTACAGCGCCTGCAGCGTGGTGCGGATGTCGTTGAACTGGATCTCCTGGGCGTGCAGCGAGCGGCCGGAGGTCTGGATGTGGTACTTCAGCATCTGGCTGCGCTCGTTGGCGCCGTAGCGCTCCTTCATTGCACGCGCCCAGATGCGGCGGGCCACACGACCGATGACGGAGTATTCCGGGTCCATGCCGTTGCTGAAGAAGAACGACAGGTTCGGCGCGAAGTCGTCGATCTTCATGCCGCGGGCCAGGTAGTACTCCACGAAGGTGAAGCCGTTGGCCAGCGTGAAGGCGAGCTGGCTGACCGGGTTCGCGCCGGCCTCGGCGATGTGATAGCCCGAGATCGACACCGAGTAGAAGTTGCGGACCTTGCGCTCGACGAAGGACTGCTGGATGTCGCCCATCATGCGCAGGGCGAACTCGGTGGAGAAGATGCAGGTGTTCTGCGCCTGGTCTTCCTTGAGGATGTCCGCCTGCACCGTGCCGCGCACGATGGACATGGTCTCGGTCTTGATCTTCGTGTAGGTCTCGGCATCCAGCAGCTGGTCGCCGGTGATGCCGAGCAGTGCCAGGCCCAGGCCGTTGTTGGTGGGCGGCAGCTCGCCGGAGTAGACCGGGCGGGTCTTGCCGGCGAACAGCTCGGCGATCTTCTTCTCGGCGGCGGCCCAGCGTGCCGGGTCGGCCTTCAGGTGCTTTTCCACCTGCTGGTCGATGGCGGTGTTCATGAACATGGCCAGGATCATCGGCGCCGGGCCGTTGATGGTCATGGAGACGGAGGTGCTCGGTGCGCAGAGATCGAAGCCGGAGTAGAGCTTCTTCATGTCGTCCAGCGTCGCGATGCTGACGCCGGAGTTGCCGATCTTGCCGTAGATGTCCGGGCGGGTGTGCGGGTCTTCGCCGTACAGCGTCACCGAGTCGAAGGCGGTGGACAGGCGCGTCGGCGAGCCGGGCTGGCTCAGGTAGTGGAAGCGGCGGTTGGTGCGCTCTGGCGTGCCTTCACCGGCGAACATGCGGATCGGGTCTTCGCCGACGCGGCGGTAGGGGTAGATGCCGGCGGTGTAGGGATAGCCGCCGGGCAGGTTTTCCTTCAGCAGGAAGCGCAGCAGCTCGCCCCAGCTCTCGTAGTGGGGCGCGGCCACCTTCGGAATCTTCTGGTGGCTCAGCGACTCGATGTAGTTGTCGCCCTTCACCGCCTTGCCGCGCACCTCGTAGGTGTATTGCGCGTCGGTCACGCCCTTGAGGCGCTCCGGCCAGGCGCGCAGCAGGTCTACGGAGCTGGGCTCCAGGGACTTCAGCGCCTCGTTGTAGCGCTGGCGCAGGGTCAGCAGGGTCTTGTCGCCGCCGGAGGTCAGATCCTCGTTGGCGTAGAAGTCCAGGGCCTTGGGCAGTTTCTCGTCGCCCAGTTCCTTCAGCGACTCCCACAGGTTCTGGGCGCGGTTGGCGGTCTCGTCCTGGCGCTCGGCGTCCTTGTTGATGCCGCGGCCCTGCTCGGCGATCTCGGCGAGATAGCGCACGCGGCTACCCGGGATCAGCACGGTGGCGCGCGGCTCCTTCAGCGAGGTGTCGAGGTCCGGCGTCCACTGGGCTTCCGGCAGGCTGAGCTTGGTGCGCAGCAGGCGGCAGAGGTTGGAGAACATCCAGGTCACGCCCGGATCGTTGAACTGGCTGGCGATGGTCGGGTAGACCGGCACCTCGTCGTCCTTCAGCTCGAACTTCACGCGGTTGCGCTTCCACTGCTTGCGCACGTCACGCAGCGCGTCCTCGGCACCCTTGCGGTCGAACTTGTTCAGCACCACCAGCTCGGCGAAGTCGATCATGTCGATCTTCTCGAGCTGGCTGGCGGCGCCGTATTCGCTGGTCATCACGTAGACCGGGAAGTCCACCAGGTCCACGATCTCGGAGTCGCTCTGGCCGATGCCGGCGGTCTCCACGATCACCAGGTCATAGGCCTGGCCGCGCAGGAAGGCGACGCAGTCCTTCAGCACGGTGTTGGTGGCGGCATGCTGGCGGCGCGTGGCCATGGAGCGCATGAACAGGCGTTTGCTGCGCAGCGAGTTCATGCGGATGCGGTCGCCCAGCAGCGCGCCGCCGGAGCGGCGGCGGGTGGGGTCCACGGCCAGTACGGCGATGCGCATCTGCGGGAAGGCCTGCAGGAAGCGCAGCAGCAGTTCGTCCACCACGGAGGACTTGCCCGCGCCGCCGGTGCCGGTAAAACCGATGACGGGCGTCTTGGCGCCGGCCAGCTGCCATTCCTTGCGCAGGCGGGCCAGCTCGGTTTCCGGCAGGGCGCCTTCCTCGATGGTGGAGAGCATCTGGCCGATGCTGATCTCATCGTCAGCGCTGACCTTGGCCGGCACGCGGGTGTCGAGGCGGTGCTTGTGGGCGCGCTCGACCAGGTCGTCGATCATGCCGGTGAGGCCCAGCTTGGCGCCGTCGTTGGGGTGGTAGATGTACTCCACGCCCTGCGAGTGCAGCACCGCGATCTCTTCCGGCGTGATGGTGCCGCCGCCGCCGCCGAACACGCGGATGTGCGGGGCGCCACGCTCGGCGAGCATGTCCACCATGTACTTGAAGAATTCGTTGTGGCCGCCCTGATAGCTGGACAGCGCGATGCCGTCGGCATCTTCCTGCAGTGCGGCGCGGACGATGTCCTCCACCGAGCGGTTGTGGCCCAGGTGGATCACCTCGGCGCCCTTGCCCTGGATCAGGCGGCGCATGACGTTGATCGCGGCGTCATGGCCGTCGAACAGGCTGGCGGCGGTGACAAAGCGCAGCGGGGTGGCCTCGCTGGTTTCGGTCTGGCGGGTGGCGGTGGCGGGCTGGGCGGTCATGGGCAGGTCCTGGCAATCGGGAAACCTGGGAACGTTACGCCAGCGCGGCTTGCGGTGCGATGCCCAAAAGCATCTCGTTTAGTGACAGAATTTGCCATATGAACCTGGTCCGCCAATCCAAGACCTCCACCCGGCCCTCCGCCCATGGCCCGGCCCGCTGAATCCCGCGGCACCATCGCCGCGGCCTTCGTCCGGCAGGCCCTGCAGGCCGTGGCCCGGCGCGGGCTGGATCCGGCCCTGGCGCTCGAAAAAGCCGGGCTGGCCGAGGACCTGCTGGTGGACGACCGGGCGCGGGTCGGGCCGGAGGTCTTCGGCAGCCTCTGGCTGAGTATTGCGGACCTGCTGGACGACGAGCTGTTCGGCCTGGACTCCCGGCCGATGCGGGTGGGCAGTTTTGCCACTTTGTGCCATCTCATGCTCCACACCCCGGACCTGCGCACGGCGCTGGTCCGGGGTGCCCGGCTGGTCAACCTGCTGCTGGCCGACACCCGGGTGGAACTGGACCTGGAGGGGCCGGAGGCGGCGCTGCGTTTCGTGGAGCAGGGGTCGCGCGCCCGCGAGGCGCAGGTCTTCGCCCACGAGACCCTGTTCGTGATGCTGCACGGCCTGGTGTGCTGGCTGGTGCGCCGGCGCATCGTCATCCACGAGGCCGAATTCTCCTATCCGCCGCCGGCCTGGCAGGACGAGTACCTGCTGATCGTGGGCGAGACCCTGCATTTCCAGCGGCCGGTCACCCGCTTTGCCTTCAGCGCCGCGGACCTGGATGCGCCGGTGGTGCAGACCGAGGCCAGCGCCCGCGAATTCCTGCGCGGCGCGCCGCACAACTTCCTGCTCAAGTACAAGGACCCGCAGAGCGTGGCGCACCGCGTGCGCCGCCTGCTGCGGGAGACGCCGCCGGAGCAGTGGCCGGACTTCGACGAGCTGGCCTGGCAGCTGCGGCGCCATCCCACCACGCTGCGCCGCCGCCTGGAGGAAGAAGGCTCGTCCTACCGCATCGAGAAGAGTGCCCGCCGCCGCGATCTCGCGCTGGAATACCTGGCGGACCCCAGGCGCAGCGTGCTGGACGTGGCCCAGGCCTTGGGTTTTGCCGAGCCCAGCGCGTTCCATCGGGCGTTCCGGCAGTGGACCGGGATGAGTCCGGGGGAGTACCGGAAGAAGGCGGGGTTGAAGGGGTAAAAAAGAGCCCCCTGCGAAGACGGCAGGGGGTGATGGGAGTTTCGATTCCCTCTCCCGCTGGCGGGAGAGGCGCGTTTTGCTGACTTGGGAGTGACTCAATGTCACTCCCAAGCTTGGCAAACGCGGGGTGAGGGTGGAGCCTTCAATCGGTGGCGAGGTGCGTAACCGCCGCTGCACCACCCTCACCTCGGCAACTGCTCCATGCGTTGCCCTACCTCGGACATCCATGCCCTCGCCAGCCCTCTCCCGCCAGCGGGAGAGGGAGTAGGTCACTTAGCGAGGCGCGCTCGGGGCCGTGCCGGTGCCCTCCCAAGGCTTGCGCGGCGGCTCGCAGGCCGACGGATCCTTCGCGCAACGCTCTTCACGGGCCGCGCGGCGCTTCTCCATCTTCGCCTTGCAGTCGGCATTGGCCTCGCAGTGCGCCTTGCGCTCTTCGCGGTGCTTCGTGCGTTCGGCCTTGCACTGGGCGGGGTCCTTGGCGCATTCGGCCTGGCGAGCTTCGCGCTTGGCCTTGTGCTGTTCCATCTTCGCCTTGCAGTTGGCGTCGGCCATGCACTTGTCGTGGCGCTCCTTGCGGTGGGCGCGGCGGTCCTTCTTGCATTTCGCCGGGTCTGCCGCGCACTCGGCCTTGCGCGCCTCGTGTCGCTTCTTCATCTCTGCGCACTTCTGCGGGTCGGCGGCACATTTTTCCTGCAGCTTCTGCTTCCAGGGCTGCGCGTCGGTGGTGCCGGGCACGGGCGGCTGGTCCGGCGTTGCGGCCAGCGCCGGCAAGCTGAGGGAGGCGAGGCCGAGGGCGAGCGCGGCGGTGAAGGTCTTCAGGTTCATCGGTTCAGGTCCTTGGGGGAGACATCTGGTACAACGGCCCGTGGGCCTTGGCGTTGACAGCCTGCTTGCCGCGGGAGCCAATGCTGTACGACCGATGAACGGCTAAGCTTGGCTGCATGAGCTCCGTCCATACCGCCTACCTCGTCGTCGGCATCATCGCCGCCGGCATGGGCGTGATCGTGCTGATGAGCGATCCCCGCAGCGGCGCCAGCCGCGCGCTGGCGATCGCGATGCTGCTGCTGGGCCTGCGCCTGGGGCTGAGCCTGTTCGAGCACGCCGGCAGCACGGCCTGGCAGCTCCAGGCGGCGGTGATGGCGCGGCTGCTGGAGGCAGCGAACATCCTGGTGGGCATCGAGTGGGCGCGACGCATCGCCGTGCTGTCGGCGGCGCGGCTGCAGCGCACGATCCAGGTGCTGTTCCGCGTGTCGCAACTGCTGGGCCTGATCTATGGCGCGATGACGCTGGGCTACATCGCCATCGCCCCCGAGGCGGCGCTGCAGGACCAGCCGGGGGTGATGCGCCTCAGCGGCCTGGAGTGGGCCGTCTTCACGCCGGTGCTGGGCAGCAGCATCCTGCTTTCCGGCATCGCCATCGTGATCCTGATGGTGGTCAGCGCCGATCCCGCCGAGTGCGGCCGCCTGCGGGCGTTGGTGATCTCCGCGCCCTTCCTGCTGGGCGGGCTGGTGCTGGCGGAGCGTTACGTGCCGGTGTCCATCGCCCTGGGCTTGCTGGTGTTCCTGGGCGGCTCGGTGCGCTACTACATCGTGCAGGCGCAGCGCGGCGAGTTCATGCGCCAGTTCCTGTCGCCTCAGGTGGCGCGCGTGGTGAACCTGCAGGGCATGGGCCAGGTGATGCGTCGCGAACGGCGCCAGATCAGCGTGGTGGTCTGCGACCTGCGCGGCTTCACGCGCTTCGCCGCCGAGCGCGTCTCGGACGAAGTGATGGACCTGCTGCAGCGCTTCTACCAACTGGCGGGCGAGGTCGCGGCGCGCCACGGCGGCACGGTGAAGGACCATGCCGGCGACGGCCTGCTGATACTGGTGGGCGCGCCGCTGCCGGTGGCGGACCACGCCCGCGCCGCGGTGCGGCTGGCGCTGGAGCTGATGTGCGAGGCGCAGCCGCTGCTGCAGCGCGAGGGTAACCTGGGCCTGGGCATCGGCATCGCCACCGGGCATCTCACGGTGGGCGCCATCCAGGGCGCGGGCCGCCTGGAATACGTGGCGGTGGGCAATGCCGTGAACCTCGCGGCGCGCCTGTGCCAGCGTGCCGAGGCGGGAGAAGTGCTGTGCGACCGCCGCACCCAGGAGGCGCTGCAGGACCAGCCGGAATTCCCGGCACTGGCGCGCGAGCCGGAGCAGTTCAAGGGTTTCGATGCGCCGATGCCGGTGTATGCCTTGACCGCTGGCTGAGCCTCCTGCTCAGCGGTGTTCGTCGCGGTCCTTCTGCTCGATCGCGGTGCGCAGCTGCGTGAGGTTCTCGCGCAGCATGTCGGACACCAGCTCGTCGGTGCGCGGGTCGTTCAGCACCTGCTCGATCACGCGCATGGCGGCGTCGATCACGCTCTCCACGATGTCGTTGTAGAACGGCAGGCGCTTGAGCCGCCCGGTCTGCTGGTCCTCGCGCAGCTTCTCCAGGATCATGCTGCGCAGCTCGTTCTGGTTTTCCTCCAGGGCGCGCGAGATGTTCTTGGTGTAGGTGCCGCGGGCCATCACGTCCGCCACCTCCTTGAGCACGGCGACGGTGACGGCGCTGCTGATCGATCCGACGATGGCCTTCTTGACGCGCCGGACCAGGCGATAGGTGAAGTCGTCGCCCAGCGCGCGGTCGGCGGCCATGCCGAAGCGGCCGAGCAGGATCAGGATGCGGATCACGCGGAACAGGCGGAAGCCGCGCAGCGCCGGCGAGGCGATGGGGATCATGCCCAGGATCTCGTACCAGTTGCGCCCCAGGTAGCCGCGGCGCCAGCCTTCCTCGCGCAAGCGCCACAGGAATTCGGCGGCGAAGATGGCGCAGATCAGCACGTCGGTGCGCAGGATCCAGCTACGCTGCTCCTCGGTGACCGATCCCCAGGTCTCCCAGCTGAGCAGGCCGATGGACAGGATCGCCAGCGCCAGCATGATCCAGTCCAGGGGGCGGATGCGGCGCGCTACCTGGAGGGGTGTGGGGAGGTCGGTGTCGTTGGTCATGGTTTCTTGTCCCCTCTCCCGCTGGCGGGAGAGGGGGAGGGCGAGGGCACGGATGCCCGAGGTAGGGCAACGCATGGAGCAGTTGCCGGGAGAGGGCTTCTGTAGATGATCGTCGGGCTAGCCGTCCCATCTTCTACAGAAACCCTCTCCCGGCCCTGCGGGCCACCCTCTCTCGTACACGGGAGAGGGGAAAACTATACAGCAGGCGACTGCAGCGTCAGCGCGCAGGTCTGGCCCACGTCCAGCACCCGCATGGCGCGGCCGGCGCCTAGCCACAATGACACGGACATGGTGAGTTCCACGATCTCGGCGTCGCTGTAGGCGGCGCGGAAGCGCTGCCAGAAGGCGTCGTCGGCGCGCATCGCCACGTGGTCCAGCGCAAAGCGCTCCGCGAACTCGGCGGCGAGCTTCTCGCGCTCCGAGTAGCCGCTGGCCGTGCGCCAGACGGCGACACCGGCGTACAGCGCCTCGTCCACGTCCTGATCCGGGCCATGTTCCTGGCGGGCATTGCGGCAGACTTCGCACTCGTTGATCTGCGCGATGCGCATGCGCGCGATCTCGCGCACCCGTAGCGGCAGGCGTGCCTTGCCGTACACGGCCTCGCTGTAGGCCACCAGGCCCGCCGCCATGTCGGGCTGCAGCTGCATCCAGCTGCCGAGATCGTCCTGCACGTCGATACGGGCCATGCTGCGGTCCTCAGGTCATCTTCAGCGCTTTCTTCATCCAGTCCGGCATGCCGTGGTCGTAGCAGTGCTCCTCGGAGCGCTCCACGATGCGCCAGCCCTCGGCGGTGCGCCGGTAGCGGTCGAGGTACCAGAGCCCCAGGAACATGGTTTCGGTGCCGCCCTCGGGCTTGGGCACCACCATGGGGTTGAAGCAGGCGATACGGCCGGTGCCGGCATCGCCGTCGATCTGGAACTCGAAATTACCGACGAAGTGCTGGTAGGACGGGAAGTGCTTGAGCGCCTCCGGCAGCCAGGCCTTGACCTTGGGGTAGGGGCCGTCGATACCGCCCATGGCGCGGTAGTCGATGTAGGCGTCCGGCGTGAACACCGTGTCCAGCCGGTCGAAGGCCCGCGCGTCGATGGCGTTGGCGTAGCGCGTGACCAGATCCTGCAGCTCGATCCGATCGGAAATCTGCTGCAGGGACAGCGTCACGAGCCCATCACCATGTCGCTCTTGCCCCAGAAGGCGCGCATCGAGCTGAACTTGCCGGCGTCGTTGAACGTCATGACGTCGATCACCTGGATGTGGGCCTTGCCCTCCGGCATGTTGAGCTTGACGTCGAAGGCCATGGCGGCGGAGTTGCCGTGCGAGGTGCGGATGGGAGCGGCCAGGGACAGCTTGGCGCCGGTGGCCACGGCCATCTTGTAGAACTTCAGGATTTCCGCCTTGCCGCTCTTGACCGGCGAGCCCACCGGATCTTCCACGGTGGCGTCGTCGGCGTAGAGGTCGGCGATGGCCTGGGGATCGGACACGTTGAAGGCGTCGATATAGGCCTGCATCGCCTGGCGCATCTGCGTTTCGCTGGTCATGGGAATCCGGTTGGTCTGAGGTGGTGATGCCGCCCAAGGAGGTCAGGCGCAGCAGGCGCCAGCCAGGCAGCGGATGGGTTTCTTTTACATCTTGATCGGCAGCCTCCGGAAGATGGATCATCCATATGGATGAGGCACCTGGATGGCAGTCCGGTGACTCTTGACGCAGGCCAGCTTCCGTTCGCCCCTGGGCGACAATAAAACCAAGAACAGCCAGCCGGAAGCGCACGACGAGGAGAGTTTGATGGTAGCTTTGGCGAATGCGAGTGCCGCCCGTTTCCGGGCCCGGCAGGAGAAGAGCGTGGCTCCCACCAGGGCTGTCGCCGCACCACAGACAATCGATATCGAAGGGCTGGACCGCCTTCTGGGCGCCATTTACGACGGCCCGACCGAATCGCCCCCCTGGAATACTGCACTGCAGCAAATGCGCGACACCCTGGGCGCCGCCCATGTCACGCTGATGTTGCGTCCGCCGTCCTCCGAGTCGCACGGTGTGATGATCAACACCGGCCAGGTGACCTCGCAGGGCGTCGAGTCCTACGAAACCCATTTCTTTGCTCTGGACCCCTTCGTGCGCCTGCCCGAGGGTGAGGTCGTCACCGCCGAGGAACTGATCGGCTCCCAGCAGTGGCTCAAGAGCGCCATGTACCAGGAGTACCTCAAGCCCCTGGACATCCGGCACCTCCTGGGCGCCGACATCTACACCAAGGAAGGCATCGAGTGCCGCCTGCGCATCACCCGCTCCGATAGCGCCGAAACCTTTTCGGCCGAGGACAAGGCACTGGTCCGGCTGCTGTTGCCGCACCTGAAGCGCTCCATCCGCCTGCACGCCAAGCTCGACTACCTGGAATGCGATCGCCAGCTCTTCGCCGGCGCCGTCAACCGCCTGCTGGTGGGCATGGTCACCTTCGCCCAGGACGGCTCGGTCCTGGAGATGAACCAGGAAGCCCAGCGCATCCTGGCCGAGAAGGACGGCATCGTCCGCAGCGGCACCGGCATCGCCCTGTCCAGCAACCACGAAAATCGCGACCTGCAGCGCATGGTCCGCCAGGCGCTGACCGGTGGCCCCGTCGAGGAGCCGGTGGGCGGTCCTTCGGTGGTGGAGGCCATGTCGGTGACGCGCCCCTCGGGCCGCGCCAAGCTCGGCATCGTGGTGCGCACCATTCCTCTGGGCGAGTTCACCGGCGCCAAGCAGCGCCCGGCTGCCGCCGTGTTCCTGCGTGATCCGGAATCCAGCGGCACTCAGCCTTCTCAGGAAGTGGTGCGCCGCCTGTTCGGCCTGACCCGCATGGAAGCCGCCCTGGCCCTGCTGCTGGCCGAAGGCCTGACGCTGGACGAGGCTGCCGAGAAACTCAACGTGCGCCGCAACACCGCCCGCACGCACCTGCGCTCCATCTTCTGCAAGACCGGCGTCACCCGCCAGACCATGCTGGTGCGCATGCTGCTCAACAGTGTGATCTCGCTGGGTTGAGTCGCTACTGCTTCAAACAAAAAGCCCGCCGATCGGCGGGCTTTTTGTTTCTTCAGCCGAGTTCATCCCAGCGGTCGTGTCGCTCGCGCCGCTCCTGCCGGTAGTTGGTGATCTCCAGGCGGATGCCATCCGGGTCCTGGAAGAAGATCGCGCAGTAGTCCGGTGCGTAATCCGGATAGTGCCGCGGTTCGCTGACGTCCACGCCCAGGGCGCGCAGCGCTGCAGCGGCCGCATCCACGTCGGCCTCCGTGTCTACGCGCAGGCAGAGATGGTGCAGGCCCGGCGCGTAGGCGTCATGGCGTCCGCCACGTGCCGGACGCAGCACGAAGCCGAACAGGCGGTTGTAATACTGCACATGCGGATCGCCGCCGATCACGAAGCGGTTCTTGCGGAAGCCCAGTGCCGGCATCACGCGATCGTAGAAGGCTTCCGAGACGCCCAGGTCGGAGACGGCGAGATAGATGTGATCGATGCCGGTGACCTGCGTCATGCGGGGCTCCAGCGGCGGCGGATGCTGGCAGCGAGTTTCTCGGCCCAGACTGCATAGGCACCGGGGCCTGGATGGAATCCGTCGCTGGCCATCAGTTCAAGGTCCGTGGGGAAATCTGCTGCCAGGAATTCGCAGTCGGCATGTTGCTGCGCCCAGCTCTGCAGGCCGTGGTTGTAGCGCTGGGCCTGCGCTCCCATGTACCAGCGCAGCGGTTGGGGCAAGGCAGGGAAGACATGCATCGGTGGCAGCGCCGATAACAGGATGTGCTTGGCCTGGAATTGCTCGCGCAGCAGGCACACCAGTTGTGCCTGCTGCTGCAGCCACAGATGTGCGGATGTGCGGCCGGTGAGGTCATTGACGCCCAGCGAGGTCACCACGACGTCGTAGGTAGCCTGAGGCAGTTCGCGTAGCCGTTGCAGGGCCTGCGTCGTGGTATGTCCCGTGGTTGCGGCTAGCGTCCAGCTGACGCGGAAGTCCGCAGCCAGTAACTGTGCCAGTTGTCCCGACAAGGCTTGGGCCTGCAGTTCGGCACCGACCCCGGCAGCGGCGGAATCCCCAGCGATCAGCAGGCGCAGCGGTGGGCCTTGGCCGATCTCGCCCTGGCGCTCGCCTGCGGCTTCCGGCAGGCGCGGGGTCACGCGGCGCACGTGGTGCCCCTGTAGCAAGAGCAAGGGACCTAGCCCAATGGTGGCAAGGGTGTGGCGCATGTCTAGGGCCTGTCATCCATTCCCTAGGCCCAAGCCATCCACAGGCCGCCGGCATAGAGCGTGGTGGCCAACAGCAAGCCGCTGAAGGGCAGGCTGAAGAAATACAGCCAGCCCAGCGGCAGGTAGGCGAGCAGGGTGAACATGCCCAGGCCGCTGAGGAAGGGCGAGCCGAACAGGAACTCCGGCTGGCACAGGCCCAGGTAGCCCCAGACCAGGCCGAACAGCATGGCGCTGTAGCTGTGGGTGGCGTTGAAGCCGATCCAGGCGCGCCAGATCGTCGTCTCGCGCGTGATCACGGGTGAGACGGCTTTCATGTGATCGATCAGCGTCGGGTCGCGCGGCAGCAGCTTCGGCCCGAAGAAGGTGAAGACCAGGTGTGCGGTGCCCAGCACCAGCAGGACCAGGGCACTGGCGGCGATCAGCAGGCCGGCCGTGTTCACTGCGGCGCCGCCAGATGCTTCTGCAGCTCGGCGCGCTGTGCCTCGGGTACCGGCACCGACTGCTGCGCGTCGAAGTCGAATGCCACCATCACCGCCTTGCCGCGCGCCACCACATGATCCTTCTGCCAGGCCTCGTGCAGCACGGTGAAGGACTTTCCGCCGATCTTCTCGATCGAGGTCCGGATCGTCACCTCGGCGCCGTAATGGGTCTGCGCCACGAAATCGACCTCGATACGCGCCAGGATCAGGGTCAGCCCCTGGACCGGAAATTCCGGCGAGAAGATGCGCAGGATCGGCTCGCGCGAGGTCTCGAACCAGCCGGTCATCACCGTGTTGTTGATGTGGCGGAAGGCGTCGGTTTCGTAGAAGCGGGGCGTGACGGTCAGGGTGAACATGGCGGTGTCGGGGGGATGCTGTCAGGGCTATGGATGACCAAGCATATCGGCAGGCGCTGTCCAGTGGTTGGACAGGGCCCGGGCCGCGATCTCATCGGGCAGGGAATGCCGTGCGTCCGGCTTGTTGGAACAGCCGGGTCATGGCCCCGGAGAATGGGGTACCGGCAAGCCAGGGCCTTGCGCAGACGCCGGCCCGGGAATGCATGCGATACGCCAGGCAACAGCGAGAGGAAATGAAGTGGTGGCATCGCTTCAGGCTGGCGGCCGTGGCGGTGCTGAGCCTCGGTGTGGCCCTGTTCTTCCTGTATTTCCTGTGCAGCCTGGCGCAGAAGCCCCTGGAGCACCTGGAGCACCTGGAACAGACGCTGGTGCCGGAGGCGGATTCCCGCTAGTGAAAATCCCGTGATTCCATCCGCATGCTGCCCAGCCAGCGGCTGTAGTCGCGTGCCTTTTCCAGCACCACGTTGATGACGCCATCGGCGATCTGCAGCTTGCCGCTGACCACGATCAGGGTCGAACCGATGATCTCGTGGCGCATCTCCTCCTGTGCTCGCGGCCAGACGATCAGGTTGGCGATCCCGGTTTCGTCCTCGATCGACATGAAGATCACTCCGGAGGCCGTACCGGGCCGCTGGCGGTGGGTGACGATGCCGGCCACGCGCACGGTCTGGCCATTTTCGAGCTTGGCCAGGTCGGTGGCGCGGCGTACGCGCAGGCGGTCCAGCTTCGGGCGCAGCAGCGCCAGCGGATGGCGCCGCAATGTCAGCCCGGTGCTCTGGTAGTCGGCGACGATATCCTGGCCTTCCGTCGGGGCCTGCAGTGCTACCGCATCCTCCACGGCGGAATGGCCGGCCAGCATGCCGGGCAGGCGCTCGCTGCCCAGCGTGGCCCAGCGCGCGCGGTGGCGGTGGCCGCCGAGTGTCGCCAGCGCGTCGGCGCGGGCCAGGGCATCCAGCGACTTGCGTGGCAGCTTCAGCCGGTGTGACAGGTCATCCACGCTGGAGAAGTAGCGCTCGCGGCGTGCCTGCATCAACGCCAGGCCATCGGCTTCGGCAAAGCCCGAGACCATGCGCAGGCCCAGGCGCACGGCGGGCCTTTCGGCATCTGATGGTTCCAGTGTGCAATCCCAGTCGCTGTGCATGACGTCGGCGGGGTGGAACTCCACGCCGTGGCGGCGTGCATCGGCCATCAGTTGCGCCGGCGCATAGAAACCCATGGGCCAGCTGTTGATCAGCGCGGCGCAGAAGGCAGCGGGATGGTGGCACTTGAGCCAGGCGGAGACATAGGCCAGCTTGGCGAAACCGGCGGCATGGGACTCCGGGAAGCCGTAGTCGCCGAAGCCGAGAATCTGCTGGTAGATGCGCTCCGCAAATTCCTGCGTGTAGCCGTTCTTCAGCATGCCGCCGATCAGCTTGCCCTGCAGATGCTCTAGGCCGCCGCGCCGCTTCCAGGCCGCCATCGAACGGCGCAGGTTGTCGGCTTCGCCGGGCGTGAAGCTGGCGGCGACCATGGCGATCTCCATGACCTGTTCCTGGAACAGGGGGACGCCAAGGGTCCGCTTAAGGACTTTCTTCAGGGCCTCACTAGGATAATCCACGTCCTCCTTGCCGCTGCGCCGTCGCAGGTAAGGATGCACCATGTCGCCCTGGATCGGGCCGGGGCGGACGATCGCGACCTGGACCGTCAAGTCGTAATGACTGCGCGGCTTGAGGCGCGGCAGCATCGACATCTGTGCACGCGACTCCACCTGGAAGACCCCGACCGAATCTGCCTTTTCCAGCATGTCGTAGGTGGGGCCATCCCCGTCCGGAATATCCTGCATGCGTTGCGGTGACCCGGGGCGGGGCGCGAGCAAGTCGAAGCACCGGCGGATTGCGCTGAGCATGCCCAGTGCCAGGCAATCCACCTTCAACAGCTTCAGTGACTCCAGATCATCCTTGTCCCACTGGATGATCGTGCGATTTTCCATCGCTGCGTTCTCCACCGGCACCAGCGTATGCAGCGGTGCTTCGGAGATGACAAAGCCGCCGACGTGCTGCGACAGGTGGCGTGGGAATTCCAACAGTTCCTCCACGAAGGCCATCAGGTTCTTCGACATCGGTGCCTCCGGGTCTATGCCCAGTTGCCCGAAACGCTCCGCCATCTTCGCGGTGTCGTCGAACCAGTACATCGATTTGGCCAAGGCGTCGATGTGATCCGGGCTGAAACCCAGCGCGTGTCCCACGTCGCGCAAGGCGCTACGCGGCTGGTAGCGGATCACCGTGGCGGCCAAGGCGGCGCGTTCGCGGCCGTAGCGGCGGTAGACGTACTGCATCACCTCCTCGCGCCGCTGATGCTCGAAGTCCACGTCGATGTCTGGCGGCTCGCCCCGTTCGCGCGACAGGAAGCGGCCGAACAGCAGGTTGCTGATGGCCGGGTCCATCTCGGTGACGTGCAAGGCGAAACAGACCGCGGAATTGGCCGCGGAGCCGCGGCCCTGGCAGAGGATTCCCTGTCCGCGCGCCCAGTGGACGATGTCGGCCACGGTCAGGAAGTAATGCTCGTAACCGAGCTCCTCGATCAACTGGAGCTCCTGCTCCAATTGGTCGCTGACCTTGGGCAACACGCCCCCGGGCCAACGCTCAGCGCTGCCCAGTCGGACGCGCTCGCGCAGGTAGCCGATGGGTGTGTGCCCCTCGGGCACCACCTCGTGTGGATAGCGGTAGCGCAACTCGGTGAGCTTGAACGTGCATCGATCCGCAATGCGCAGCGTTTCCGCCAGAAGCTCTGGTGGGTACAGTCGTCGCAACGTCTCCAGCGGACGCAGGTGACGCTCGCCGTTGGGAAACAGCTCGTGTCCGGACTCCGCGACGCTGCGACCTACGCGGATCGCGGTCATCACGTCATGCAGGCGGCGCCGTTCGCGCACGTGGTAGTGCACGCCGCCGGTGGCTACGCAGGGCAGGCCCGTCTCGCGTCCGAGCGTAAGCAGGACTTCCATTCGTTGTGCATCGTCGGCCAGCAATAGCTGTGTGACGCCGATCCAACTGCGCTCTGGGAAATTTTCACGTAGCCAATGCGCGTCGCCGTCACGGATCGTGGCGTCGGGGATCCAGATGGCAAGGCAGCGGTCCAGGCCCTTCTGAAAATCAGAACGTGCCAGTCGATACTTGCCTTTCTCGGCGCTACGCCGGCCCTTGGTGATCAGCAGGCAGATCTGCGAGTAGGCATCATGGTCCGGCGCCAACAGCACCAGGTGCAGGCCATCGGGCAGGCGAAACTCCGAGCCGACCAGCAGCTTGAGACCGGCTTTCTCCGCAGCATCGTGCGCACGCACGATGCCGGCCATGGAGCATTCATCGGTGATCGCCAGTGCGCCGTAGCCCATGGCCTGGGCGCGCTTCACCAGCTCATCCGCGTGCGAGGCGCCGCGCTGGAAGGAGAAGTTGCTGAGGCAGTGCAGTTCGGCGTAGCTCATGCGGCCGTCTTTAACGGCCCGGAGCATCTGGTGCCGATGCGGGCGTTCATCATCGCTCCACCCTCGTCATACCGGCGAAAGCCGGTATCCAGTCCCACGGCGGCTACTCCTGTTCAGGACTGGATGCCGGCTTTCGCCGGTATGACGGATTTCATCACTCGTCGCGCGGCCCGATCCAGAGATGCGGGTTATGGGCTACTTCCCAGAGGTGGCCGTCGGGATCGCTGAAGTAGCCCGAATAGCCGCCCCAGAACACCTTCTGGGCCGGCTTCACCAGGCGGGCGCCGGCCTCCAGGGCCTGCGTCATCAGGGCATCGACCGCGTCCTCGGATTCCAGGTTGTGCGCCAGCGTGAAGCCGGAGAAACCGTTGCCGGCGGCAGGTACGCCGACGTCTTCCGCCAGGGCCTCGCGCCCGTACAGGCCCAGCCAGCTGCCGTTGAGGCGGAAGAAGGCGACGTTGGGGTCCGAGTTCATGCGCGGCAGGCCCAGGCCCTGCTCGTAGAAGCGCACCGACTCCGCCATGTCGCGGACCGCCAGGGTAATCATGCTGATGCGGGGATTCATGGGCTCGGCTCCTGACAGGTCGGGGAGGGGCTGGAACAGTTTCGCCAGCACCTGCTCCAGGGCTTCGGAAAGCTTGATGGGCTCCGCGCGCGGGCGTAGCGAGCGGGTATTCGAGAGCAGTTGCTGCAGTGCCTGGTCGTCCCAGGACTGGAAGCGGGGAGTGGGATTTACGGCTTGGAGATCGTTCATCGTCAGGCCCAGAGTCCATGCATGAACCAGCTACCGTTCAGCGCATCGCGGTATACCCAGAGTTGCGAGCCGCTGTCGGATTCGGCGAGGAAATAGTCGCGCTGCGCATCGGCACCGTCCCACCAGCCCCCCTCGATACGCTCGGGGCGGCCACGCAGGCGCGGTGGCTGATGCAGCGCCTGGGGTCGCGCCAACAACCAGAACGGGCGCGGCGGGAACTCCGCCTGGCCCGGCTGTGGCTGGCGCGCGGCATGCCAACTGCGTTCCGGCAGGTGCTCGGCGCGCAGGCCCAGGAAGCGGATCGCATCGCTGCCCAGGCGCGCCTGGAGTTTCTCCAGCAGGCCCAGCCATTCGCCGTCCTGCTGCAGGCGCTGGTCGAACAGGTCTCCCTGGTGCAGGTCCGGCACCAGGAAGCGCTCGGCCCGCAACGTCAGCGCCAGCGAGGGTGCCGGCAAGGCCAGGCGCTCCAGCCGCTCGCGCACGATCACCAGGAAGTGCGCGGCATCGCGCGCGGGCGCGGTCAGGCGCAGGTCCATGCGCGTGCGCGGATGGCCTTCATGCTCGAACTCGAAGACGAAGTGCTGCACCGTGCTGTCGCGGGCACGCAGGTAACCCTGGAATTCCGTCAGCGCGCGGCGGATCGGGAACAGCAAACCCTCGGTGCTCTCGATGGCGCCGAGGAATTCCATACGGCGGCGGTAGACCTTGGGCGGCAGGTAGCGCTCTCGCGCATCGGGCCGCTGGCCCAGCAGGCGTTGCAGGTAATCCGGCAGTGCCGGGCCGAAACGCCGCGCCAGGCCGTCGGCCGGCAGGCGCAGCAGCTCTGCCAGGGTTTTCACGCCGCTGCTGGCGAGGCCTTCCACCGCTTCGGGGAAGGGCAGCCAGGCCAGTGGGTAATAGCCCAGGCGTTCCGAGAGCTCGCGCGGTTTCAGGATGGGGCCGTCCTCGGCCTGGGCGTTCCAGGCCGCGGCTTCCGGCGTGGGACCGATGCCGATGCCGGCGGCATAGCCCAGGCCCTGCAGCGAGGTCTGCAGGCGCGGCAGCAGCGAGTCCAGGCCGCCGAAGTATTTCAGGCCGGAGCCGATCTCCAGCCACAGCATCTGCCGCGGCGTGTCAAAGAACAGCTCGCTGCCGAACTGCCGCGCCCAGTCGGCCAGGTGCTGTAGCGCCTGCTTCTCGGCGCGCGGCTGGCGCTCGGCCACGCGCAGCGCTGGCAGCAGGCCCTGGGCGGCGGGTACCGCCATGCCGGGCTCGATACGCTGGCGCGCGGCGGTTTCGTTGACGGCGATCAGCCGGCGCTTGCCGCCGCGGCGCTCATGCACCGCGAAGGGCAGCTCGGGCGGCGGGGCAAGGGCCTCCAGCGGCAGGGCGGGCAGATGAAGACAGAGCCATAGCATGACGGGTGGTCCGTGAGGCTAGGTGAGGGCTGCACGGCGGACGGAGGGTGTCGCAGGTGCCAGGAAATCCGACGCCCGTGGAGGAGCCGTTCGCCGGAAAGGGTCCACCTGCAACACGCCCGGCCGTCCGCCGCGCGCCTTCAGCAAATCGATCCGCAGTTTTCCGTTCTGCGGATTGAGCGCCATGCGCACCGCCGCCGTGCTGGGCGAGGTCAATGCGGACATGGGGCGAAACAGGAACAGCAGCGCCTGGCTGCCTTCGGCGGCGAGCTGCAGCCGGCGCAGTTCCAGCGCGTCGAGGCTTGCACCCCAGTACAGCACCGCGCTGACGGCGCCGCTGCGCAGGGCCTGTTCGGCAGCCCACTGCGCCTCGGCGCCTTCGGCGTCGATCCAGGCGATGCGCTCCAGCGGCAGGCCGCTCTGTGCCAGCGACGGCGCATAGGGCACGAAGGGCGGCTGCACGAAAGCCACGCGCTTCTCCAGGGCCAGGCGGCGAAGGGCCGGCAGCAGCAGCGAGACTTCGCCGATGCCCGGCGCGGCAGTGAGGATCTCCACCAGGCTGCCGCGCGGCCAGCCATGGCCGGGCAGCTGGCGGTCCAGCGCCAGGTGACCGCTGGCCACGGCGGGCACGGGGGCGGTTTCGACGCCGACCCAGACGCCGCGGACCTGCCGCAGGGGATCCAGACGGGGGTTCATCAGGACTCCGGCGCGTCGCGGTTGAGGCGGATCAGCCCGGCGAACAGGCCTACGATCTCGCAGCGCTGGCGGCCGAGGTCGATCACGATCGGTGCGTAGCTCTGCTGGTCGTCGTTCTCGGACAGCAGGGTGACCATGCGGTCCTGCTGGCGGTAGCGCTTGAGCGTCAACGTGGGCTCGCCGGTCAGGCGGTCCTCGATGGCGACGGCGACGATCTGGTTGTTGCGCGCCGTGGCCTGCTGGTGGATGCCCACCAGGTCGCCGGGCAGGATGTGGGCGCGCTCCATCGAGCGGCCCTGCACGCGGTAGAGGAAATCGGCGCGCGGCTGGAACAGGGCAGGGTCCACCCGCAGCTGCTCCTCGATGTGATCCGGCGCCAATACCGGCGAGCCGGCGGCGATGCGGCCTACCAGCGGCAGGCGCCAGGGATCGTTGGCGGCCAATGCGTCGGCATCCAGGATGCGGATGCCGCGCGAGGTATCGGGCAGCAGCTCGATCAGGCCCTTGGTGGCCAGGGCGCGCAGGTGCTGGTCCGCGGTCTGGCGCGTGATGCCCAGGGCGCTGGCGATGTCGCCGCGCGTCGGCGGCAGGCCCGAATCCCGCGCAAAGCGCAGGATGAAATCCATCAGGTCCTGCTGTCTGGCGGGGAGCTTGTGCATGGGAGAAACGATATACCTGACAGGCGTCAGGCATCAAGGCGGGTTCCGCAAAAAACCCTTGTGGACCGCGCCGAGCCCTTGATTCCGGTATGGATTTACCCGTGGCCGGCGCTGGATTTTCATCGTCCTGACCACATCGCTGCCTAGGCTGGCCGTTTTACCGACCGAGACGGAAAAGACGCCCATGCCCCGTTCCCCCTTGCTGGCCGGCCTGCTGCTGGCCGCCGCCCTGAGCGCCTGCAGCCGCTCGGAAGCTCCCGAAACCACCACGCCAGGGTCCAACCCCGAAGAGCCGGCCCCGCGCGTGATGCGCTGCCCGCCGGCCCCGGGCGCGCAGGATGTGGCGGCACGCCAGGATGGCAACTGTGGTGAAACCGGGGCGCGCTCGTGAGCTCGATGGACCGCCGCCGCTTCCTCCAGTTGGCCGGCGCCGGTGTCGCCGGTGCCACGATCTTCCCGCAGATCCTCGCCGAGGCGCTGGCGATCCCCGCGGCCCGGCGCAGCGGCACCATCCATGACGTGGAGCACGTGGTGATCCTGATGCAGGAAAACCGCAGCTTCGATCATTACTTCGGCACCCTGCGCGGCGTGCGCGGTTTCGGTGATCGCTTCACCGTGCCGCAAAGCGGCGGCCGCACGGTCTGGGAGCAGCGCAACCTCGCCGGACAGGTCATCCGGCCGTATCACCTCGACAGCAGCGCCGGCAACGCGCAGCGCGTGTCCGGCACGCCGCACGGCTGGGCCGATTCGATCCCGGCCTGGAACAAGGGGCGCTTCGGCCGCTGGCCGACGTTCAAGGAAAACCAGTCGATGGGTTATTACCGCCAGGCCGAACTGCCGTTCCAGTTCGCGCTGGCCGATGCCTTCACGATCTGCGACGCCTATCACTGCGCCTATCACGGCAACACCAATCCCAACCGGCTGTTCATGTTCACCGGCTGGAACGACCCCCACGGCACCGGCGGCGGTCCGCGCCTGTACAACGACAACGACGATCTCGGTCCCTCCGGCGAAGGCTTCACCTGGACCACCTATGCCGAGCGCCTGGAAGCGGCCGGCGTGTCCTGGAAGGTCTACCAGGACATGGACGACAACTTCACCGACAACTCGCTGGAAGGCTTCCGCAACTTCCGCCTGGCCTACGAGAACCGCGAGAGCGAGCCCAACAATCCCTTGCTGCTGAAGGGGCTCAGCACCACGATGAAGGCCGGCAGCTTCGACGGCCTGCGCAACGACGTGCTGGCCGGGCGCCTGCCGCAGGTGTCCTATGTCGTCGGCCCCGCCGGCTACTCGGAGCACACCGGCCCCTCCAGCCCGGTGCAGGGCGGCTGGTTCATCCAGGAAGTGCTGCGCTCGCTGATCGCCGACCCGGAGGTCTGGAGCAAGACCGTGTTGCTGGTGATGTTCGACGAGAACGACGGCTTCTTCGACCACGTGCCGCCGCCGGCTGCGCCCTCGTTCCTGGCGGCGGGGCAGATTACCGGCGCCAAGGCCGGTGCCAGCACCGCGGACGATTCCGGCGAGCGCTATGCCACCAATGCCAACTCGCGCGATCCGAGCTTCGTCGGCAGTTGCTTCGGCCCCGGGCCGCGCGTGCCGATGACCATCGTCTCGCCCTGGAGCCGCGGCGGCTGGGTCAACTCCCAGGCCTTCGACCATACCTCGATCATCCGTTTCCTCGAGGCGCGCTTCGGCGTGCAGGAACCGAACATCACGCCCTACCGCCGCGCCTTCATGGGCGACCTCACGTCCTGCTTCAACTTCGCCAATCCCAACGATGAAGCCTTCCCCGCGTTGCCCTATGGCACGCGCGAGCAGGCCGACGCGTTGCGCCAGGCGCAGGAGCAGTTGCCGCAGATCGCGGCGCCCACCGGCGATGCCGGCACGCTGCCGCGACAGGAGCCCGGCGTGCGCTACTCGCGCGCGCTGCCCTACGAGCTGCACGTGGAGTCGCTCCGCAGCGCGCTGGGGCTGGAGCTGTTCTTCAGCAACACCGGCAACGCCGGCGCCGTGTTCCACGTCTACAACCAGAACGACCTGGACGGCGTGCCGCACCGCTATGCTGTGGAGCCGGGCAAGCAGCTCAGCCATCGCTGGACGCCGGGGCTCACCGGCAACCACGACCTGTGGGTGCTGGGCCCCAACGGCTTCCACCGCCACTTCAGGAATGCCGGCGCGCTGTCATCGGCCGCCAGTCCTGAGGTCCGTGTCTGCTACGACATCGCCAACAGCGACATCAGCCTGAAGCTGCGCAACGACGGTACGGCGGCCTGCAACTTCCGCGTGATGGCCAATGCCTACCGCAACGACGGCCCCTGGACCTTCAAGGTGGAGGCGGGGCAGGAGATCGAACACTTCTGGGCGCTGGCCGGCAGCGGCGCCTGGTACGACCTCAGCGTGACGGTGGACGAGGACGCC
This sequence comes from Pseudomonadota bacterium, assembly GCA_052035235.1. Classification (GTDB taxonomy): domain Bacteria; phylum Pseudomonadota; class Gammaproteobacteria; order Nevskiales; family Nevskiaceae; genus Solimonas_A. The sequence goes on from JBPOHT010000029.1 coordinate 41,308, forward strand.
GCGTTCCTGCGCCGCGTGGCGGGGCGCGTGGAGACGGGGCGGCACTCGGTGAGCGATCCGGCGATGGGCACAATCTAAGGCTTCTGCTTGTGTGAGAGCGACGCGAGTCGCGATCTTTCGTTGGTATCCCTCAAAAGATCGCGGCTTGCGTCGCTCCTACATCAAGAACTTCCAGATCGCGTAGCCCGGTTTCGCGCAGCGAAGCCGGGGCGCAGATCAGAGCGCGCCTCCCGGCTTGCCTGCGGCAAACCGGGCTACGTTCTACGTTTACTGAGGGCTCAAGCTACCAACGCCCCATCCGGAGGCATCCCATCCGGCGCCAGCAGGTTCACCGTGCCGTCGGGCGACAGCGCGCCCAGCACCAGAAACTGGCTGGTGAAGCCGGCGATGCGCTTCTCGCCCAGGTTGATCGCGCCGACCACGCGGCGGCCCACCAGGGATTCCGCCGCGTAGTTGGTGACCTGCGCGCTGGTCTGCAGCACGCCCACCGTCGGGCCGAAATCCACGCGCAACTGGTAGGCCGGCTTGCGCGCCTTGGCGAAGGGCTCGGCGCTCAGCACCGTGCCCACGCGCAGGTCCAGCGCCAGGAAGCCCTCGCTGCCGCAGTCCGGTTTGCGCGGCCATTTGTCCGGCGCGTAGGGCTGGCCTTCGGTATCGATGATGTGTTGAACCATGTCGCTCCCCAGTTCCGCGTAGCCCGGTTTCGCTTAGCGAAGCCGGGCGCAGGTCAAAGTGTGCATCCCGGCAACTGCTCCGTGCGTTGCCCTACCTCGGGCATCCATGCCCTCGCCGGCTTGCCTGCGGCAAACCGGGCTACGTTCAAATTCTCACGCGCCAGGACGGGTAGTCCGCCGCCGCGCCTTCCTGCACGGCCTTGAGCCGCGCGCCCAACTGCGCAGGCAGGCCATTGTCGGGCACCGCGATGTCGCCCTGCGCGGTGCCGATGCCGGCGATGCGCACGATACGCGAGGCCGTGCCGCAGCCGAAGGCGCAGCCCAGCGTGGCGCTGGCGGCGGCGCTGCGCAGTTCGTCCAGGCTGACGGCCTGTTCCACCGCGTCGATGCCGGTCTCGCGTGCCAGCTGCATCAGCGAGTCGCGCGTCACGCCGGCCAGGATCGTGCCGTCCAGCGGCGGTGTCAGCAGGCGGTCGCCGATCTGCACGAACAGATTCATGGTGCCGGCTTCGCCCAGCCAGCGGTGCGTCGCGGCGTCCAGCCAGATCACGTCGTCATAGCCACGCTCGCGGGCGCGCAGCAGGCCGGAGAGACCCGCGGCGTAGTTGGCGCCGGTCTTGGCGGCACCGAGGCCGCCGGGTGCGGCGCGGATCAGCTCGGTCTCGGCCCAGAGGCGCAGTGACTTCGGTAGCGGATCGCTGCTGGGCGTCACCGTCACGCTGTAGCGGTGGCGCGACGCCTGCTTCAGGCCCAGGGCCTCCTCGTCGGCGTGGATCGTGGGGCGCAGGTACAGCGAGCCACGGCCGGCAGGCGGCAGCATCGCCTCGTGTATCTGCACCGCCTGCACGCAGCTGCGCAGGAACAGCGCCTCGTCCACGGCCGGCAGGTGCAGGCGCTGCGCGCTGGCGTTGAGGCGGCGCAGGTGCATCTCCGGGCGGAACAGGTGGATGCCGCCATCTGGCGAGCGATAGGCCTTCATGCCCTCGAACACCGACAGGCCGTACTGCAGGCCGCCGCTGGCGATGGCCAGGCGTGCATCGTCACGCTCCAGCACCTGTGCCGCACTCCAGCCCTCGCCATCGTGATCGCTGACGACGAGGTAGGGCGCCAGCACCTGGCCGAAACCCAGGGCCTCGGGCGCGGGCCAGTTGAGGGGAAGCGCGGCGCGGGGAAGGGCAGGTTCAAGCTCGGGTTCGGCAAGTTTCATGGCGGTTCTCGGTTTCTGTGGATTCATAACGGACCGTTCACACCGAGTAGCGCAGCGTATCGAGGTGCGTGCGGCGCGTGCCTCGATATGCGCCGTTGGCGCTACTCGGCATGAACGGTTGGGTAGGAGAGTCGGAGGAGATCAATGGATCACTTCCGTATTCGCAGCCCCCGGCGCCACCATCGGCAGCACCAGTTCCTCGGCCTGCACCGGTGCGCGGATCAGCACCGGGCCGGGGCGGGCAAAGGCGGCGCGCAAGGCGCGCTCGGGGTCATGGGCAATGGCCAGGTCATAGGCCGGCACGCCGAAGGCCTCGGCGATGGCGGTCAGGGACGGCGGTTGCGCATACAGCGAGCCGCTGAAGCGGGACTGGTAGAACAGTTGCTGCTGCTGGCGCACCATGCCCAGCGCGGCGTTGTCCATCACCACGATCTTCACGTCCAGCTGCAGCTCGGCCAGCGTCGCCAGCTCCTGGATGTTCATCATCAGGCTGCCGTCGCCGGTGAAGCACACCACCGGCGTGCGCGGCAGCGCCAGTGCGGCACCGATGGCGGCCGGCAGGCCGAAGCCCATCGTGCCCAGGCCGCCGGAGGTCAGCCAGCGTTCCGGCCGTGAGAAGGGGTAGCTCTGCGCCACCCACATCTGGTGCTGGCCCACGTCGGTGGTGATGGCCGCGTCCGGCCCGGCGATGCGACCCACGGCCTGGATCAGGCCATAGGGGCGGCGCGCATCGTCCGCGCCCGGCAGCAGCAGCGGCAGCTCGCGGCGCAGTTCGCCCACGCGTGCCAGCCACCCGGTGCGCAGCATCGGCTGCACGGCCTGCTCCAGCGCCTCCAGCGCATGGCCGGCGTCGGCGCAGATCGCCAGTTCCGCGCGGCGGATCTTGTGCAGCTCACGCGGGTCGGCGTCGATGTGGATCACCTGTGCGTTGGGTGCAAAGCGGTCCACGCGGCCGGTGGCGCGGTCGTCGAAGCGGGCGCCGATTGCGATCAGCAGGTCGGCTTCCTCGATCACCTGGTTGGTGTAGCGCGCGCCGTGCATGCCCAGCATGCCCAGGGCCAGCGGGTGCTCCGGCGGCAGGGTGCCCAGGGCCATCAGCGTGGTGGTGGTCGGCAGGCTGGCGCGCTCGGCCAGGCGCTGTGCCACGGCTTGTGCGCGGGCCTGCGTCACGCCGCCGCCCAGGTACAGCACCGGCCGCTTCGCCGCCGCGATCATCTGCGCCGCCTGTGCGATCAGCGCAGGGTCAGGGCGGCACGCACGCGCCGGCTGCACCGGCTCCGGTATCCAGGCGCCATGGATGATCTCGGTCTGCACGTCCTTGGGGATGTCCAGCAGCACCGGGCCGGGGCGGCCGCTCTCGGCCAGCCGGAAGGCCTCCGGCAGCAGTTCCAGCAACTCGCTGGCGGCGCCGACGTGGAAGGCCGCCTTGGTCAGCGGCCGCACCATCGGCACCGTCGCCACCTCCTGGAAGGCGTCGGTGCCGATCATCCTGCGTGGCACCTGGCCGGCGATGCACACCAGCGGCACGGAATCCATCTTGGCGTCGGCCAGGGCCGTCACCACGTTGGTCACGCCGGGGCCGGAGGTGGCCAGCACCACGCCGGCACGGCCGGTGACCCGCGCCAGGCCCTGCGCGATGAAGGCGGCGCCCTGCTCGTGGCGCGCCAGGATGTGGGTCAGCGTCGAATCGGCCAGCGCCCGGTACAGGGGCAGCAGCGCGCCGCCGGGGATGCCCGGCACCAGCGCCACGCCCTGGCGTTCCAGGAAGCGGGTGATCAGTTGTGCGCCTGTGATGTCCATGTCGTTCGGTCCTGTGTTGGACCCCGACGACTCGATACCGGCGCTAAAAGCAGAAAACCCCCGCCGGTATCGCGCCGGCGGGGGTCTGTTCAATGCGTGCAGATCCCCTACGGCGCGTCGGTAACGACGACCGCTACAAGGGCAATAATGATCTGCTGGGTGCTGTTCATGCGGCGCGCAGTGTAGGGCCGGGTGGGGCGTTTCGGCAAGTGGAGGGTCTCTACCACCAGTATTTGAGCTTCTTGGCCCAGGGGCTTTCGGGGTGGCGTTTCTTCAGCTCCTGGAACCACTGGCGCCGCATTTCCTCGGGGACCGTATCGTCTGCGCAGCCGTAGCGCCAGGCCGGGCTGAAGCAGGTCACACCATGGTAGAGCAGCTTCGCCTCAAGATCGCCGCCGGGTTTCTGGGCGATGGCGTACCGAAAGTAACTGGCAGGGCGCACGTAGTCGATGCCATCGAAGTTTCGCCCTCGCGGGGATCGATACTCCGCCGGCACGATCGAGGACAGGGCGGCATCAATGGATAGGTCACTCGAGCAGTGCCGCAACTCCGAAATGCGATCAGCTTGCTCCATCAGGAAGAAACCGGCATTGAGCAGGCCCTTTGGATCGTCGGGTTGCCTCGCCAGGGTGCGTGCCGCGGTTTCTGCCGGAACGTAGGCAGCGCGATCCAGGGGGCTGGCGGCGGCGTAATCCTGGAGAAAGCCTGTCCAGTCCTGACGGATCAGGTGCCGGATCATCCGTGTGTCGGCCAGCTTGCCTTGCCATTCCGCGGGCAGGTCCTCTCGCGCGATGAGCGCCCCCAACTGATCGACAGACAGGAAACGACGTATGGCGTAAGAGGTGATTTCCGGATCATCGAGGTTGGGAGCACCCTTTTCCCAGAGGCGCTCGGGTTGTCGTGCCAGCAATGCGGTCAGCGTGTAACCGGCGGCGATGGCCGCTGTGTCGCCGGAATTCTGTTTATGCAGATAACGCCAAGTGGCCAATGCCTCGCTCCAGCGTTGCTGCCGTTCCAGTGCCCGTGCTTGCAGCAGTGCCGCCGAGGTGTTGATCAGCGGCGGCGCCGTGGTGCGGGCGCGAGTGGCGGTGGTGAGCACCGCGTCCCAGTCGCCATGCGCGGCGGCATCGGAGGCCAGCAGGAAAGGCTGAAGGCCAGGAACCACGGCATAGAGTTCGGCATGGGTCTGCAAATGGCGTCGGATCAGTCGATCCTTGTCTCCTGCCGCCCGAGTGCGCAGGAATTCCAGAATGCCTGCCGCATGCAGCAGGCCGTCTATGGGCATGCCTCCCGACAAATGACCTTCGTTGATCGTGATGGCGATGTAGGGGGTTGCCAATTCGGCTTCGTTGATCAATGCCTGAATCTGGGTGGAAGGCATGCGTGCCTGTACAGCCGCCTGCCAGGCCTTGATGAAAGAAGCCTGGTAGGCAATGCGGTCGCCAGCCAGATACTGGCTGCGTCGCAACAATCCCGTGGCGCTCGTCCGGTAGCGTCCAGAGGGATAGCTGGCGAGGTATCGCTCCAGTGTTTCGCGCGAACGGCTGATATCGGCTTGGTCGATGCTGGCCGCATTCTCCTGGTATCCATCCCAGTTCCTCTGTGCGCGGACCATGTAGCTACGAGCTGTCAGCAATGTCGCGCTTTCGCGCACCCAGTCATTGCTTGCTTTTTCCAGCCCTGCGAGGGTCTGCAGCGCTTCGTCGTGGCGTGTGGCGTAGAACAGAGTGGCCGCACGCAGGTAGGCGGCGAATTCTCCGCCGTGTACGGCGTCGATGCCTGCCAGGAACATGTCCATGCCGCCATTGCCTGTGGTATCGCAAAGCATGCGATTGCGCAGGGTGGCGAGCTGCTGCTGCGTAGGCGCCGGGATTTCAGATGCGGCCAATGCGTCGAGAAAGTCGCTGGCGGCGGGATAGGTATTGCTGCTGCACGAAATGGCGTCCCAGGCATCTATCTTCTTCGCTTTTTCGCCAGGCACCAGCTTTGCCAGGCGAATGGAATAAGCGTCGGCCTGCGCCTTGTGCCGTTTTTCCTCCTCCTTGTAATCGTACCGATCCCATTTTGCGGTCTGGCCGGTGGCTGCGGCATAGAGCAGCATGAGGTTGGCGCGAGAATCGTTATAGGGATCGAGAAAGCCGCGGTCGCCGCCGCTGTCGCCGCAGGGTTCCACCATGTCGCTGGAAACGATACCGCGACATTCGGTCGACCTGAAGCATTCCCCACAGGCAGTGGCTTGCTGCGATTGCAGCAACAGGATCAAGCAGATCATCTGGACGAGCTTACGGAGCATCGGTGCCCTGGCGAATCAGGAAGTAGATTGTTCCTCGGTAATGAGGGTTCTTTGACAGCATGGCGGTGAGCTCCGGGGACAATTGCATGTCACGCAGCAAGCCTAGGCGGAACGGCCGCTGCAGGCGGGCCAGTGTCATTGCATGCTTCTGCCAGCCGGGAACCGCGGCGCGTCCGCGATATAGTTGGAAGGCGATTTCATCGACGGCATCTCCTACCAAGTCCAGATCGCCGGCCGGGGCACTGTTGCCCCAATCGGCCAGGCCGGTGATCGAAAGGCGATACTGCACAGGGAGCGCAGTACGGAATTCACGAAGGAAAGCTGCATAGGCCGGGAGCTTCAGGCTGGCGGCATCAAAGTCCAGTTGTATACCCGATACATGCATGCCGACACGCTCCCAGGCGCGGGCGCGGCCTGTTGCTGTGTAGGCGAGTTGCCTGGGTTCGACGAGTTGGCCGAGTCGGTAGACGAGGTAGGTTGTGCGCCAGGGGGCGGGATGAGGTGCCGCACCAAGAGGGGTTAGGCGAGCCTGGCCAGCGGGCGTGACACTGACGTGGCCCTGATGCAGGTAGATGGCGTCCACGGAAGCGGCATCAGCAGGAGCCGGAATTCCTGCCCAGAGCCAGTATGCGGTGCCGGCATGGGCTGGAAATGCCAAGACCCCCAGCAGCAGGAAGATCAGCTGCAAGCGGGATTTCATGGCCCGCCGCGCCGATGGCGATAGCTGTACTGCAACTGCCGTGACAAGGCCGGCAGGTCCAGCTCGTGGTCGCGTGCCAGGCGCTCGGCGCGCTCGCGGATCGCCAGCCAGTCCGGCGGGCGCTGCGGGTTGTTGGTGGCGAACACCACGCGGTTGCCCAGGCCCTTGACCTCCACCGACATGACCGCGCCGAAGATCTCGCCGAGCATGCGCTGCAGCTCGTTGATGCGCGTCGCCGCGCCCAGCAGGTTCACCGCCACGATGGCTTCGCGATGCAGGCGTGCCTGCAGGCTGCGATAGAAGCTTTCCTTGCACAGGGCCTCGACGGTGCCGGTGTGATCGCAGCCGTCGATCAGCACCACATCGGCCCGCTCGCGGGTGGAGGCGAACCAGTCCACCGCATCGGCATGGACGATGCGCGTGCGCTGGTCCTGCGGTGGCAGCTGGAACCATTCGCCGAAGGCGATCACGTCCGCGTCGACCTCCAGTGTCGTCACCCGGGTCTGCGGCAGGTGGCGGTGGCAGTAGCGCGTCAGCGAGCCGCCGCCCAGGCCGACGATCACCACGTGCTGCGGCTGCGGCTGCCACAGCAGGAAGCCCATCATCTTGCGTGTATAGGCGAAGGACAGGACGTCGGGTGTGCGCAGGTCGATCTGGCTCTGCACATAGCGCAGGTTGAAGTGCAGGCGCCGGGAGTCACCATCGTCGAACAGGAAGGGCTTGCCGTACTCGTCGTCGCGCAGCCGACGGCGCAGTTCCGGGATATCCGCGTCCGGCGGTTCGAGCAGGCGGATCACGCCCTTTTCCGACAGGAAGCGGGCGGAGAGCTCGTGCCACTGCAGGGTCTTGCTCAAGCGGTCAGGAAGCAGAAGAGGCCTGTTCGAAGCATAGCAGAGGGTTTTTACGCTACTTCCCGGATTTCTGGGGGGTGTTCAGGGGCAGTTCATCCGAACGGCCGAGTCCGCCCGTTCGAGGAGGGTTCAGCCACGCCTTGCTAAGGTGCCATCACAGTCGTGAAAAGAGCCTTTGCCATGTCACCCGCCGAAACACCGCCGAGCCGCATCGTATCCCTGCACCGGGTACGCCGCGCCCGCGCCACGCCGGCCCCCGCCGCTTCGGAAGCCCTGCAGCCCTTCTGCGGATTTGCCGTCGCCATGGCGGAGCTGGCGCGCCAGTCCGACCAGCGCCGCAGCCGCCGCTGAGCCGGTCTCGGTGCCTTGGGAGCGCCGCCCGGCGGCGCCCGCCTACAATGCCGTATCCCGAACCTTGAGGACGCGGCAATGAGCGACGAACTGAAGAACCCCACGCGCCAGACCCTGGCCAGCACGCTGGACATGGACATCGTCGAGATGACCAAGGAGCGCGTCGTGGCCCGCATGCCGGTGGGTCCCAAGGTGCACCAGCCCTTCGGCCTGCTGCACGGCGGTGCCTCCGTGGCCCTGGCCGAGACGGTGGCTTCCATCGGCGGCTGGATGAACGTGGACCGTGAGAAGGAAGGCGTGGTGGGCCTGGAGATCAACGCCAACCACCTGCGCGGCAAGCGCGACGGCGTGGTCACCGCGGTGGCGACGCCGGTGCATGTCGGCCGCAAGACCCAGGTCTGGGAAATCCGCATCAGCGACGAGCAGGACAAGCTGGTCTGCCTGTCGCGCTGCACGCTGGCGGTGGTGCCCGCGCCCTGAAGCTGTTTGAGAACTGCTGCGCAGACGGCTCCGTCGCCTTGGCGCAATCTGCCGCCCGCAATATCCGGCGGATCACGAAGGGGAGTGTCATGCGCAAGCAGTGGACGATGGCGATGCTGGTCCTGGTGGCGAGCACGGCCGTGATGGCCGAGCCCCGTGAGGGCAAGTGGGAGTACACCAGCACCATGAAGATGGAGGGCGGGGCCGCCATGCCCCAGGCGCCGCAGCTACCTCCCGGCACCAAGCTGCCCCCAGGCGTGCAGCTGCCGCAGTTCGGCCCCAAGGGCATGACCATGAAGCACAGCAGTTGCCTGACCAAGGATGACCTGGTGCCCAAGGACAAGAACGGCGAGTGCAACGTGACCAAGTTCGACCGCAAGGGCGACACGGTGACCTGGGCCGCCACCTGCAACACGCCCAAGGGCAAGGCGCTGGGCCAGGGCACGGCGACCTACACCGAGACCACGATGACCTCCAGCATGACCTCGAACATCGACGACCAGGAGATGGGCAAGGTCAGGATGAAGCAGGAAATGACCGGCCGTTACGTCGGCCCCTGCGACAAATAAGTCTGCAAGCAAGGTCGCTGTTCGCGCGCCCCGGCATCCCGTGATGCCGGGGCGTTCGTGTTTTCAGTCCACCCGCGGGCAGGCCTGCCCGATGGCCCCCACCAGCTGTGCCGCACCCAGCAGCCCCGAAGGCGACAGCGACTTGCCGGTGTTGAGCAGCGCCACCGAGATGTCGCGTGCCGGGTCGGCCCAGCAGATCACGGTCATGAAGCCGATGTGGCCGTAGGCACGGCCGCTGTTGAGGCCGTAGAGCCCCACCGGATCGCTGCCCAGCATGAAGCCGGCGGAGAAGGGCATGGGGATGCCGAGCGTGCGGTCGAACTGCCAGCTACGGCCCACGCGCGCGGTCATCTCACGCACGGTCTCGGGCTTGAACAACTGGCGGCCGTTGTAGCGGCCGCCGTTGAGCAGCATCTGGAACACGCGGCTGGTTTCGTCCGCCGTCGCCCAGATGTTGCCGGCCGGTACCACCGCGTCGTAGAAGGCCTCGGCATTGGAGGCCTCCACTGCCGCGCTGAAGGGCACGCCCAGCACCTGCTTTGCCATGCGCGTCAGCGGCCAGACCGGCGGGATGCCGGTGCAGGCATTGCGCGGCGCGAGGTGGCGATGCTCGCGCGCCAGGCCATAGGTCATGTAGCGGCAGTCCAGCGGCTCGGCGATCCACTCGCGCAGCAGCTCCGGCAGCTCGCGCCCGGTGATGCGGCGCAGCAGTTCGCCCACGATGAAACCGGCGGTCAGCGCGTGGTAGGCCTGCTTGTCGAAGTCCGGATCGAAGGGCTTGGCCTCGCACAGCAGGCGCACGATCTCGTCCCACTCCAGCAGCAGCTCCGGCTTGGGATCGATGTGCGGGATGTCCGGGATGCCGGCGCGGTGGCCCAGCAACTGGCGCACGGTGACGCGGCCCTTGCCGCACTGTGCGAACTCCGGGATGAAGTCGGCGATGCGGTCCTCGAGCTGCAGTTGGCCCTGCTCGATCAGCTTGTGCAGCAGCAAGGCAGAAATCGCCTTGGAGGCGGAGAACAGGCAGATCGGCGAATCGGGCTGCAGCGGCACCAGCGGACTGTTGTCGCCCGGCGTGTTGCCGGACACGGCGCCCAGCGCGCGCTTCATCACGATGCGCCCATGGCGGCGGATCACCAGCGTGATCGCCGGCTGAAGGCCGCCGCGGTAGAGCGATTCCACGGCGCGCCAGATGCGGCGCACGCCGTCCGGGCTCATGCCGACATCCTGTGGCCGACACTCCGCGTCGTGGTCGATGGTGGTCAGGCCGCGCAGGCTCTGCGGTACCGCGATGCGCCCTGGGCGCGTGAACATCAGCATGAGGCCCCCCTGGCCTTGGCTCTCGCCGTCGTGCCCCCAAGGCACGACGGTGCTCGATTACAACTTATGCCGGCAGCAGCGACTTCAGCGGCACGGATTCGTCGGCCAGCACCGCCGGGTCGATCCGCGCGCGCAGGGCCACCAGCTTCTTGGCAAGCATGAAATCCTGCGGGCGGCTCACCGTGTCGGCGGCGATCAGCTGACCGTCGCCGAGGTAGAACGCGGCGAAGGAGCGCGTGGCCGGATCGCCGCGCAGCACGAAGCGGTCGAAGCCGGCGGACAAGCCCACCATCTGCAGCTTGAGATCGTATTGATCGGACCAGAACCAGGGCACCATGTCGTAGCGCCTGGGTTGCCCGGCCAGGGCATGCGCGGCGGCGCGGCCCTGTTCCATCGCGTTCTGCACCGACTCCAGCCGTACGCGGCGGCCATAGTGCAGGTTCGGGTGATTGCTGCAGTCGCCAGCCGCGACGATGTCCGGGTCCGAGGTCTGCGTGAACTCGTCCACCACGATGCCGTTGTCCACGGCCAGGCCCGCGGCCTGCGCCAGTTCGACGTTGGCGATCAGGCCGATGCCCGCCACCACGAAATCCGCCTCGATGCGCGTGCCGTCGCCCAGCCGCACGTGGGTCACGCGCTCATCGCCCTCCAGGGCCGTGATCTGCACGCCGGTGCGCAGGTCCACGCCGGCATCGCGGTGTGCCTTCTCGTAGAACTCCGAAAGCTCAGGCACCGTCACGCGCGCCAGCACGCGCGGTAGGCTCTCCAGCACCGTGACCTTGAGCCCCAGCTTGACCGCCACCGCGGCCACCTCCAGGCCGATGTAGCCGCCGCCGACGATCACGGCACGCTGGCCCGGCTGGCAGTGCGAGCGGATCGCCTCGACATCGGCGATGGAGCGCAGCGGATGGACGTTGGGTTTGTCTGCGCCAGGCAGCGTCAGCAGGCGCGCGCGGCCGCCGGTGGCCAGGCACAGCTTGGAGTAGGCCAGGCGGCTGCCGTCCGACAGTGTCAGCGTCTTGCCGGCACGGTCGAGGCTTTCGGCGCGGCGGCCGGTCAGGACCTCGATGCCGGCCTTGTCGAGATTGGCCTGCTGCATCACGTAGAGGCTTTCCGCGGTCACGCTGCCGGCCAGGTAGGCCTTGGATAGCGGCGGGCGCTTGTAGGGCAGGTGGGTCTCTTCGCCGACGATCACGATGCGGCCCTGGTGGCCGATCTTGCGCAGCTCGACGGCGGTTTCGGCGCCGGCCTGGCCGGCACCGACGATGACGATGGGGTGCGGGGTGGGATGGTGGGTGTCGCTCATGGTGCAACCGGCGGTTCGGGGCTGTGCCCGCAGTGTCCGGCAGGGCCGGTGAGGCTTGCATCCGCCGTTTGGGGTATCAGCCCCGGGCCAGCAGTGCCTCGATCTCCGGCAGCAGGCTGCCCAGGTGCTGCGTCAGCACGGGATCGTAGTAGCTGCCGGCGCGTTCCTGGATCAGCGCCACCGCCTGCGCCGGCGAGCGTGCCGGGCGGTAGCTGCGGGTGGAGACGATCGCACAGAAGGTGTCGGCGATGGCGACGATGCGGCCCTCCAGTGGGATCGCCTCGCCGGCCAGGCCCTGCGGGTAGCCCAGGCCGTCCCAGTGCTCGTGGTGGGTCAGCGCCACCAGGCGGGCCGTCGCCATCAGCGGATGGGGGTGGCGGCCGATGATCTGGGCGCCGATCAGCGGGTGGCAGCGCATCAGCTCCCAGTCGTCCAGCGTCAGCGCCTCGGTCTTGTAGAGGATGCTGTCGGGCACGCCGATCTTGCCGACATCGCGCAGCAGGGCCGCCAGCGCGAGATTGCCGGCGGCGTCCTCGTCCAGGCCCGCGGCGCGGGCCAGCAGCAGGGTCAGGGAGCCGGCATGGTCGGCCGTGTCGCCCTCGGGGTTGATGTGCCACTCGGCGGCGCGGCCCAGGCGCCGGATCAGCTGCAGGCGGCTGTCCTCGAGGTCTTGCGTGCGCTTGCGCACCAGTTCGCCCATGTGGCGCTCCTGGTCGGCCAGTGCCAGTTGCGCCGCCACGCGGCCGCGCAGCAGCGCCGGGCGCAACGGCCCCGGCAGGCAGTCGGCGCCACCCGCGGCCAGACAGGCTTCGTCGTCGATCGCCTCGCCACCGGCGACGAAGATCACCGGAATGCCCTGCGTGCGGGCATCGGCCTTGAGGCGGGTGCAGAGTTCTAGGCCCGTCAAGTCCGGCAGTACCGTCGGCAGCAGGATCAGGTCCGGTGCGAGGTCATCATGGGCAAAGGCCAGCACCGCCTCGCCGGTGGTGGCGAACAGCAGCGTGTAGTGCTCCTGCAGCGCCGTGCGCCACGCGTCCATGCCGGACGCATCGGGGTGCGCCAGCAGCAGGGTGGCCTTGGTGGATTCGGCGGGCATGGATGGATTTTGTACCACGCCACTTTACGGCATCCAGGCAGCAGAGGCCTGAATGCCGGTCCATTTCCAGGGTTACTACCGAATGGATGACTCGCGAGCGGGCTACTGCCGGGCGTAGGGCTTCAGCTCCGGCTCCTGCCGGGCGAGGTGCAGCGCCGGCAGTCCGTTGCCGGGCTCCTTCATCATCACCGTGATCAGGCCGCCCAGCAGTTGCGGGACCGGTGCGATGGCCAGGTTCGGTACCACCGGCAGCAGGCCGCAGAGTGTCGCCCCGCCGGCGCGCTCCACGTCGGCGGGGCCGGGATGCTCGATGGCATCCAGTGCCAGCTCGAAGGCCACCCGGTCGACCAGGCCGATGGTGGCGTGCTCCACGATACGGCCCGGGCAGATGTCCTGGATCAGGATGTTGGTCACCTTCGGGTTGTTCATGCCCGGCTCGATCATGGCGGTCTCGACCGGCCGCACCAGCTCGTCGAACTGCGTGTACATCGCCGTGTAGGAGATGTCGCCCGGCGTCTGGTCGCCGCGGTTGGTGGCCTGCATGAAGGCCGAGTTGCCGCCGAACTGGTAGAACACCTCCGGCAGGCCGACCAGGGCCGGCAGCAGCGGCAGCGAGCCCAGGGCGGCGATGCTGATGCCGTAGTTGGGACCGGCCTGCATCACGAAGTCGTCCACCGCGTCGCGCGCCGAAGGCCACCACTTGATCGCCCAGCGCGGCACCGCCACGCCCTGGCTGTGGCCGATCACCGCGACCTTGCGGCCGCTCTCGGCGTGGATGCGCCGCAGCGCATGGACCACGTACTCCGCCGACACCTGCATGTCGCCCAGGCCGCGGTCGGGGTAGGTGACGGTGCATACGTCATAGCCGCGTTCCACCAGCAGCGGCTTGTAGGTCCACTCGTACTGCTCGAAGCCGGCGGTGAAGGTGCCGTGCACCAGCAGTACCGGCGGCTTGTCCGGGTGGGTGAATTCGGTGCAGTCCAGCGCCGCGTCGAGCTTGGCGACGTCGGTCTCCAGCGGCGGCTCGGCAATGCCGGCTTCACCCGAGGCGGAACCGCCGCTGCAGGCGGACAGCAGGGCGGCGGCCGCGAGCGCGGCCAGCGTGGCGATGCGGATGGTCATGGGTTCCCCCGGATTCTGTAATGCGGGGAGCATCGGCCAAGGCGGTGAACGCCGCCTCATCCGATCGCGTGAGCGATGGCCCTCAGGACGAGCAGCTGACGCTGATGTGCCGTGCCTCCGGCGGCGGCTCCGCGGCATAGGCCTCGGAGTCCGGCTGCTCGTCGTAGGGACGGGCCAGCAGGCGCATCAGCCGGTCGATCTCGCCGCTGTCCCCGGCCTCGGCCTGCTCGATGCAACGCTGCGCCAGGTGGTTGCGCAGCACGTACTTCGGGTTCACCGCGTTCATGGCTGCCGCACGCGCGGCATCGTCGGAGCCTTCCGCCCGCAGGCGGGCGCGATAGTCCTCCACCCAGGCGTCGAAGGCTTCCTGCGCCAGGATCTCCTCGCGCACGCCCACGGCCGGCCCGGTGTCGCCGGCGCGGATGCGCGACAGGTGGCGGAAGCTGCGCGTGAAGTCGCTGTGGCCCTGGTCCAGCAGGGTCAGGAAGCGGTTGATCAGTTGCTCGTCGCCGTCGCGGTGCTCGCGCAGGCCGATCTTGGCGCGCCAGCGCTGCACCACGTCCTGGCCATAGGCCGGGCCGTAGGCTTCCAGGATCGCGGTGCCGATCTCCACCGCCGCCTCCGGATCCTCGTGCAGCAGCGGCAGCGTCGCCTGCACCAGCCGCGAGATGTTCCAGTGTCCGATGCGCGGCTGCTGGTCGTAGGCGTAGCGACCACCCTCGTCGGAATGGTTGCAGATGTGGCCGGACTCGAAGCCGTCCATGAAGCCATAGGGGCCGTAGTCCAGCGTCAGGCCGAGGATCGACATATTGTCCGTGTTCATCACGCCATGGCAGAAGCCCACGGTCTGCCAGCCCGCCATCAGCCGGGCCGTGCGCTCGCAGACCTCGGTCAGCCAAGCGCGGTAGCGATCCGGCCGATCCCACAGCTGGGGGAAATGCCGCTGGATGACGTGGTCCGCCAGCGGCCGCAGCTGCTCGTGCTGGTTGCGGTAGTAGAACACCTCGAAGTGGCCAAAGCGGACGAAGCTCGGCGCCATGCGGCAGACCACCGCGGCGGTCTCGAGGGTCTCGCGCCGCACCGGCTCGGCGCTGCCCACCAAGCAGAGCGCGCGCGTGGTGGGGATGCCCAGGTGGTGCATCGCCTCGCTGCACAGGTACTCGCGGATGCTGGAGCGCAGCACCGCGCGTCCGTCGGCGAAGCGCGAGAACGGTGTCTGGCCGGCACCCTTGAGCTGCAGCTCCCAGCTGCCACCCCCAGGACTGCCGACGGCAGCGACCAGCATCGCGCGGCCGTCGCCGAGTTGCGGCACCCACTGGCCGAACTGATGACCGGCATAGAGGCTGGCCAGGTAATCGCCGCCGGGCAGTTCCACGTTGCCCGACATCACCTCCAGGAAGCGCGGGTCCGCCGCCGCGTCCGGCGGCAGGCCGATCAGCGCCGCCGCGTCCGCATTGAAGTGCAGCAGCCGGGCGTCGGACAGGGGAGCGGGGTGCACGCGGGCGTGGTAGCTGCCACCCAGGGCGGCATAGGCGTGATCCAGCGGCAGGTCGTGCAGGGACAGGGTCGTTTTCGGCATGGCACGCAGGATAGCGCGACGGCGGCCGGGGTCGTTCATGTGCCGTTCAAAATGCCTGATCCATAGTGGAGCCAGAACCAAGGAAGGGAGTTTCAAAGTGAACTACGGATACAGCGGCATCTTCGGCATCCTCCTGCTCATCGCAGTGGTCTACGCCATCATCAACATCGCCCAGAGCGGCGCAGAGCCAGGCAAGAAGGCCCTGTGGATCGTGCTGGTCCTGGTCCTGCCCCTGCTGGGCTTCATCCTGTGGTTCTTCCTGGGGCCCAAGAGCGGTGGCCGGGGGGGCTGACCCCGGGGTAATTGATCCGGGCCTCGGGCCCAGGCTTATGATGGGGCATGCCCACATGCCCCTCCTGCCAGAACGCCAACCCCGACGGCTCGCGCTTCTGTAACCAATGCGGCCAGCGCCTGAACACCGTCCCGGCGCCGGCCCGCAGCTACACGCCGCGCCATCTGGCCGAGCAGGTACTGCGCAACCGCGGCGCCCTGCAGGGCGAGCGCAAGCGCGTCACCGTGCTGTTCGCCGACGTGAAGGGCTCCACGCGCCTGGCGCAGGAGGCCGGCCCGGAGCTGTGGCACTCGATCCTGGACCGCTTCTTCTCGATCCTGTCGGCGGCGGTGCATCGTTACGAGGGCACCGTCAACCAATACACCGGCGACGGCATCATGGCCCTGTTCGGTGCGCCGGTGGCGCACGAGGATCATGCCAGCCGCGCCTGCTTCGCCGCGCTGGAGATGCAGCGCGAGGTGCGGCGCTTCGCCGACGAGCTTCGCCTGGGCAAGGGCCTCAATCTTTCCATGCGCGTCGGCCTCAATACCGGCGAAGTGATCGTCGGCCGCATTGGCGACGACCTGCGCATGGACTACACCGCCCAGGGCCACACCGTGAACCTGGCGGCACGCATGGAGCACATCTGCGAGCCGGGCCGCATCTACCTGACGCGCCTCACCGCACGCCAGGTGGAAGGCTACTTCCGCCTGCGCGAGCTGGGGCCCATGCAGGTCTCCGGCGTCGAGGACGCGGTGGAGGTCTATGAACTGGAAGGCCAGAACGTCGGGCGCACGCGCCTGGACCTGAGCCTGGCGCGCGCCGGCTCGCCCTTTGTCGGGCGCGAGCGCGAGCTGGGCCTACTGTTGTCGGCGCTGGACCGCGTGCGCAGTGGCGAAGGGCAGGTGGTGGCGGTGATCGGCAATGCCGGCATCGGCAAGTCGCGGCTGTGCCACGAGTTCGCGCGGGCTTGCGCGGCCGGTGGGCTGGCGGTGCATCGTGCCACCGGCGTGCCGTATCGCAACGCCGTGCCGATGCAGCCGATCCGCATGCTGGCGCGCAGCCGCCTGGGCCTGACCGGCGAGTCGGGGGCTGAGGAAGTGCGCCGCCTGGTGGCCGGCACCTTCCTGCTGCGGGACCCGGGCCTGGCGCCGCTGCTGCCGGCGGTGTTCGACTTCCTGGGCGCCGGTACGGCGGCCGACCTGCCGCAGGACCAGGCGGAACAGGTGCGTGGCCGGCTGCTGGGCCTGCTGGCGCAGCATCTGGCCTGCACCGAGGGTGAACAGCCGCAGGTGTTGCTGCTGGAAGACCTGCATTTCCTCGATCCGGCCAGCGAGGAGTTCGTCGCCCAGCTCTGCGCGCAGGTTCGCGGCAGCGCTGGGACACTGCTGTTGTTGAACTATCGGCCGGACTACGTCAGCGAGAGCCTGCTGCCCTGGCTGGATGAGCAACTGCGCGTGACGGCGCTGGACGATGCACAGATCGAGCGCCTGGCGCACAGCCTGCTGGGTGACGATCCCAGCGTGCAGAAGCTGCCGCAGACACTGCGCGAGCGTGCCGGCGGCAATCCCTTCTTCGTCGAGGAGGCGGTGCTGTCGCTGGCCGAATCCGGCGAGCTGGAGGGCGAGCGCGGCGACTACCGCTTGGCCCGCGAGATCCGCCAGTGGACCGTGCCCGATACCGTGCATGCCCTGCTGGCCGCGCGCATCGACCGCCTGCCGGACGAGGCCAAGACCCTGCTGCAGTCGGCTGCGGTGATCGGCCAGGAATTCCGTGCGCCGTTGCTGGCCACGCTGGCGGAGCGCGAGCACGAGCAGTTCGAGGAGCATCTGGGCCTGCTGGAGGAAGCCGGCTTCGTGCACCAGCGCGACGTTTCGGACTACGCCTTCTGCCATCCGCTGATGCAGGAGGTGGCCTACCAGGCGCAGCTGGAGTCGCGCCGTGCCACGGCCCATGGCCGGCTCGCGGCCGAGCTGGAAGGCGAGCATCCGCAGGACGGCGAGCCCACCGAACTGGCGCTGCGCATCGCCCATCACTGGCAGCACGCCGGTGACTGGCTGCAGGCCGGACGCTGGAACCTGCAGGCGGCGCGCTGGGCCTCGCCGCGCGACATGCGCCTGGGGCTGGAGCAGTTCCGGCTGGCGCAGGTGCACCTGGATCGCGCCACGGCAGGCGAGGGCCTGCGCCAGTTGCGCATCCTGGCGCGCTCCGGCCTGATCCGCATGGCGCAGTTCGCCAGCGTGCCGGAGGACGAGGTCGACAAGGCCTATAACGAGGCGCGGCTGATGGCGGAGGAGGGCGCCGACGTCGCCACCATCGCCGAGCTGATGATGTCCTACGGCACCGAGCAGCTGCACCGCGGCGACTGCGAATCCGCCGCGCAGCTGCAGGGTGGCGCGGCGCGCCTGGCGCTGGATGCCGGCGAGGCCCAGCTGGTCAACCGCTTCCGCCTCGGCATCCTGCTGACCCATACCGCCGCCGGGCGTCCGCTCGACGGCATCGCGCTGCTCGATGAGGCCGGCGCGGAATGGCGCACGCGGCCCATCGACGGCGACAACTTCATGTCGCGCGCCTTCCGCGCGCTGATGCTGGGCTGGCTGGGCCAGTTCCGCGAGGCCGAGCGCGAGCTCGCTGCGGCCGCGACCTTCGCCGAGACCGACGACCGCACCGCGAGCTGGATCCAGGCCAATCGCGTGGACCTGGCGATGCTGACCGGTGACTACCGCGAGGTGCTGGTCTGGGCCGAGCGGGCGACGCTGCGCTCCCGCCAGTTCGGCAGCCCCTTCTTCGAGGAGGTCGCCGCGCGTGTTACTGGCCTGGCGCTGTGCCTGAATCGTCGCTTCGAAGAGGCCATCGAGCCGCTGGAGCGCATGCTGCACCTGGTGCGTCCCGGAGCCTTCGCGCACCAGTTCGAGGCCGGGCATTGCGCCGTGCTGGCCACCGCCTATATCGGCGCGGGGCGTCCGCTGGACGGCCTGCGCCTGGCGCGCGAGGGCATCGCCTCCGGGCGGCGCTCGGGTTCGCGCATCTGGGAGTCGCAGGCCCTGCTGGCGCTGCTGCGCCTGCCGCTGGAGTTCCGCGAGCAGGTGGAGCCGGAGGCAACCCTGGGGCGGCTGCGCGAACTGGTCGGCGCCACCGGCGCGCAGGGCCTGGAGCCCTGGCTGGAGCTGGCGCGTGCGCACTGGGCGGCGGATGCCGGCGAACGGCGCCGCCACCATGCGGCGGCGGAGGCCGCCTTCCAGGCCCTGGGGGCGGATTTCCACGTGGAGCGCCTGCGCCGCGGCGAAGTGCCCCTGCAGGTCCTGCCGGCCTGAAAAAGCCCGTGCTGCCAGCCCTTTGCGAACCACCGCGCGAAACCCGCGCCGCGGATGCATTATTCTCCGGAAAACAAACGGCTGCGCTTCTGGCGCCGCCAGAACAGGGGTTGGGAGGGCGTCATGATCAGAATGCTCGCAGGAATCATCTTGGCGGCCGCACCGCTGCTGGCCACGGCCCAGGGCGCTCCCGCTGCGGCAGCTTCCGCCAAGCCCCTGGTCGATTGCATGCGCGCCAACATCCCCACCTCGGTGCAGGTCAAGGAAGTGGAGCTGATCTCGCGCGACCGCACCGGCGGCGAGCGCCAGCTGCGCGGCCGGCTCTATGCCACCAACGACAAGGACCGCGTCAAGGCCATGCTCAAGATCGGCTCGCCGGCCGACCTGGCCGGCGCCGCCTACCTGATGAAGGAAGGCAGCAAGAGCGACGAGATCTACGTCTACGTGCCGGCCCTGAACAAGGTGCGCCGCGTCACCGGCGGCAACATGGACGGCCCGCTGTGGGGCACCGACCTGTCCTACAACGACCTCAAGCAGGTGCAGAACGCCTTCTACGATCCCAACGCCAAGCTTGAGGGCAAGGCCGTGCTCGACGGGACCCCGGTGCAGATCCTGCAGTTCGCGCCGCAGGCCGACCAGGCCTCGCGCTACACCTCGATCCGTGCCTGGGTCGAGCCCAAGAGCTGCATGGCCCTCAAGGCCGAGTTCTACGAGGGGCAGCAGGTCGTGCGCAAGCGCTTCTCCGGCAACGCCAAAGACCTGAAGCAGTCCGGTCCGCACTGGTACCTGGCCGACATGGTGGTGGCCGATCTCAAGGAAGGCACGCAGACGCGCATCAAGGTGACGGGCGTGGCGGCCGACAAGACCCTGGCGGACCGCCTGTTCAATCCCGCGACGTTCTACGTCGGCAACTAGGCCCGCTTCCGGAACGCCCGGCCCATGCAAAGGCTCAGCAGCTGGATCGCGGCGCACCCGCTGACCTGCATGGCGGTGGTGCTGCTGCTGTCGCTGCTGGCCTTCGTCACGGTCTACGACCTGCACGATGGCCGGCTGCGGCTGAAGATCGATCCGACGATCGAACGCCTGCTGCCCGAGAAGGGTGACGACCGTGCGGTGTTCGACCGGGCTCGCGAAACCTTCGGCGACAGCGACGCGGTGCTGGTGGCGGTGGCGCTGGACGAGGTCTTCACGCCCGCGGGCATCGCCCGCATCGACGAACTCACCCGGCGCTTCGGCGAGCTGCCCGGCGTGCGGCAGGCCTCGTCGCTGGCCAACGTGCCGAATCCGCTGGCCGACGGCGACATGCTGGAGATCAGCACCTTCGGCGCGCAGGCACGCGAGAACCCGGACCGGGTCAAGGACTTCCCGGCGCAGATCGCCGCCAACCCGATCTACCGTGACGCGCTGGTCTCCAAGGACGGCCACACGGTGGCCTTCTCGATCTCTCTGGGTGACCTGAGCGAAGAGGATTTCCGCAAGCAGGACTACACCGGCAAGATCCGTGCGCTGGCGGTGGAAGTCGCCGGCTCCGACCAGGTCTGGATCACCGGTGGCCCGGTGATCAAGGCCGCCACGGTGGACGCGCTGCTGGACACGCTGGCCTTCACGCTGCCGGCGGTGCTGGGGCTGATCGTCATCATGTTGCTGCTGGTCAGCCGCAGCATCTACGGCATGCTGGCCGGCGCCGCCACGGTGCTGATCTCGCTGCTGTGGACCATGGCCGCGGCGGTGCTGCTCGACATCCCCATCAACCTGGTCACGGCCATCGTGCCGCCGCTGCTGCTGACCCTGGGCCTGTCCTACGCCGTGCACCTGCAGGCCGACTACTACGCCGTCCGCGAGACCAGCCCCGAGGCACGGGTGCAGCACGTGCTGTCCAAGGTCGGGCCCGGCCTGTTCCTGTCTGGCGCTACCACGGTGGCGGGCTTCCTGGCGCTGATGCCGCAGGCCCTGCCGGCGATCCAGCAGTTCGCCGGCCTGTCCGCCCTGGGCGTTACCTTCGGCATGCTGCTGACGCTGGTCTTCCTGCCCTCGGCCCTGCGCCTGCAGCGGCAGAACACCGTGCGGCGCCCGCTGGGGGAGCGCTTCTTCCTGGCGCAGGCCCGCCGCCTGGCGGTGTTCGACCTGCGCTGGCGCAACTGGATCATCGGCATCGCCCTGCTGACGGTGCCCATCGACCTGTATTTTGCCAGCCGCATCCATGTCGGCACCGAGTACATCAAGAGCTTCCACGAGGACGCCGAGGCCCGGCGCGACTTCGAGCACATCAACCAGGCCTTCAACGGCGCCAGCATCGTCTCGATCCTGATCGAGACCCACGTCACCGATGCCCTGACCGATCCGGAACTGATCGGCCAGGTGGAATCGCTGCAGCACTGGCTGCGGCGCCAGCCCGAGGTCGGCAGCGTGGTGTCCTACGTGGACCACCTCAAGCTGATCAACCAGAGCCTCAACGAGGGTGATCCGGCCTATTACGCGGTACCGCGCGACGCGGCGGCGGTGAAGCAGCTGCTGGTTTTCGGCGGCAGCGCCGAGATCAAGCGGGCGATCGATTCGCGCTTCCGCAGCGCGCTGCTGACGGTGCGCATCAACGTCGACAGCTCCGCGCAGATCCAGGACCTGATCCAGCGCGTGGAAGAGCGCCTGGGCGAGCTCAAGCCGCCGCTCAACGCCAGTCTCACCGGCAGCCCGGTGCTGGCCACGCGCGCCGTCAACGCCATCACCTCGGGCCAGATCTCCTCGCTGGCACTGGCGTCGTTCGCGATCTGGGTGATGCTGTCCTTCATGTTCACCTCGCCACGCGCGGCGCTGCTGGCGATGCTGCCCAACCTGCTGCCGGTGCTGCTGTACTTCGGCATCCTGGGCATCACTGGCATCAGCCTGAACCCCACCACCAGCATGATCGCCAGTATCGTGCTGGGCATCGCGGTGGACGACACCATCCACTTCCTGGCGCGCTTCAATGCCGACGCGCGCGCCACGGGCAACGAGACTGCGGCGGTCAAGAGCGCACTGGCCAGCATCCTGCGGCCGGTGACCTTCACCGTGCTGTCGCTGTGCATCGGCTTCCTGGTGTTCACCGGCAGCGAGCTGAAGAACCAGGTGCAGTTCGGCGTGCTGGCCTCGTTCACCTTGTTCGTCGCCTGGTTCGCCGACATCCTGCTGACGCCGGCGTTGGGTTCCAAGCTGCGCATCGTCACCCTCTGGGACCTGCTGCGCCTGGATCTCGGCCAGTCGCCGCAGCACACCATCCCGCTGCTGTCGGGCCTGTCCCTGCGCCAGGCCCGCGTGTTCGCGCTGATGTCCAAGATGGAGAAGCTGCACGAGGGTGGCCAGCTGATCCGACAGGGCGACCTGTCGCGCGACATCTACGTGGTGGTGGACGGCACGCTGGAAGCCTGGATCGACCGCGGCGGCGAGCGCAAGACCCTGGCCACGCTGGGCCGCGGCGCCGTGATCGGCGAGGCCGGCTACTTCGGCCAGCGCCGCACCGCCAGCGTCGACGCCGTGACCCCGGCACGCGTGCTGCGCTTCGACTCGCAGGATCTCGAGCGCCTGCGTCTGCGCTACCCGCGCATCGCCGCGATCATCTTCCGCAATCTCAATCGTGTGCAGGCCGAGCGCATCGCGCGGACCACGGCGATGCTGCAGTAAAAGGTTCCCTGCCGATCTGCGGGAGGCGACGTTGCTGCCGCGCAAAAACGTTTTTCTCACTCACCGCCCTTGATCGGAAAACCGTCATGCCGCCGAAAGTCGGCATCCAGTCCCGCATAGGAGTAGCCCAGTGTTGACTGGATACCGGCTTCCGCCGGTATGACGAAATCGGGTGTTGGCCTGACCCGTAAATCGGCGAAGAACCCAGCAAAAGCCTGATCCTCGATCCGTTCGTGCTGAAGCCCTGAGCCTGTCGAAGGATTGAAGCCTGAGCGGATTCGCGCCAAGGTGCTGGTCAATCGCCGTTCACCCTTCGACAGGCTCAGGGCGAACGGCCGCAACCGTGTCGTTCACCCTCTACGGTAACCCCGTCTTCCATACGGACGATATGAATTTTCCCCAGGCTGGCTAGAATCGGTCGCAGCAGGCCAGGCCTGATCGGAAATCATCGTTACTGGAGAACGCGCATGAGTCTCAAGGGCAAGACCCTGTTCATCACCGGCGGTTCGCGCGGCATCGGCCTGGCCATTGCCGTGCGTGCCGCGCGCGACGGTGCCAACGTCGCCATCGCTGCCAAGACCGCCGAGCCGCACCCCAAGCTGCCGGGCACGATCTATTCCTCCGCCGAGGAGATCGAAAAGGCCGGCGGCAAGGCGCTGCCGATCCTCTGCGACATCCGCGACGAGCAGCAGTTGACGGACGCCGTGAAGAAGACCGCCGATACCTTCGGCGGCATCGACATCCTGGTCAACAATGCCAGCGCGATCCAGCTCACCGGCACGCTGCAGACCGACATGAAGCGCTACGACCTGATGAACGGGATCAATGCGCGCGGCACCTACATGAGCGGTCGCATCTGCATTCCCTACCTGCAGAAGGCTGCCAACCCGCACATCCTGACGCTGTCGCCGCCGCTGGACATGAAGCCCAAGTGGTTCGGGCCGAACCTGGCCTATGCCATGGCCAAGTTCGGCATGAGCCTCTGCACGCTGGGCTGGGCCGAGGAATTCAGGAAGGCCGGCATTGCCGCCAACTCGCTGTGGCCGCGCACCACCATTGCCACTTCGGCAGTGAAGATGATCGGCGGCGACGCGCTGATGCAGCAGTCGCGCACGCCGGAAGTCATGGCCGACGCGGCCCATGCGATCCTGACGAAGAACTCGCGCGAGTTCACCGGTCAGTTCTGCATCGACGACCTGGTGCTCTATGAAGCCGGCGTGCGCGACTTCTCGCAGTACGCGGCGGTGCCGGGCACCACCAAGTTCCTGCCGGACTTCTTCCTGCCGGACGACACGCCCGCGCTGCCGGGCTGAGCGGATGCCCGCCGCCGGCGCTCAGCGCCAGCGGCGGGTCACGCGCTGGAAGAACAGGCTGTTGGGCACCTGCAGCACCGTGGGCGGCTGGCCCTCGCGCGCTTCTTCCAGCGTGGTGTAGATCAGGTTGATGTCCACCACGCGGCCGCCGAAGCCCGGTTTGTCGCCGGCCTCCAGTACCTCGATGCGGTCGTCGAGGCGGAAGGGCCGCGTGGTGATGATCAGCAGCGTGCAGAAGATGTTCGACAGCACGCTCCAGGCGGCGAAGAAGGCCACGGCGCCCACCGCGGCAAAGCCGGTGAAGGCGGTCCACAGCACGGTGCCGGAAACGCCCAGGCGTTCCAGTACCAGCAGCACCGTGGCCGAGTAGATCAGGAAGCTCAGGCTGCGGCGTGCGCCGATCGCCAGCTCCGGGGGCATGTGGTAGCGATGCGCCACCCGCTGGATCAGGCGCCCCGCCAGCAGGCGCAGCAGCCAGGCCACCAGCAGGATGCCCAGGATCTGGGTGCCGGGGACGATGATGTCCAGCCATTGCTGGAGCCAGGGCGGCAGGAATTCCTTCATGGTTCTATCGCTTGGAGCGCCGGGCCTGTGTTCGCCAGCGCGATGAGGGCTGCGGGGGCGGCCCCGCAGGTGATACTGTGCATGGGACCGCTCACGGATACGTTTGGTTCATGTCGCGCTGGCGCCCCCCTGCAGAGAAGTCCTCTCCCTACATCACCGCCGAAGGCCAGGCTCGCCTGAAGGCCGAGTTCGAGCAGCTCTGGCGCGAGCGTCGCCCGGAGGTCGTGCGGGCGCTGTCCGCCGCCGCCGCCGAGGGTGACCGCTCCGAGAATGCGGAGTACCAGTACCGCAAGAAGGAACTGCGCGAGATCGACGCGCGGCTCAAGTATCTCACCACGCGGCTGGAAGAGGTGAAGATCGCCGGCGGCCGGCCCTCCGATGTTTCGCGCGTGTTCTTCGGCGCATGGGTGGACGTGGCCGACGAGGACGGCGAGGAGCGCAGCTACCGCATCGTCGGGGCCGACGAAACCAACGCGGCCGAGGGCCGCATCAGTGTCGACTCACCCGTGGCCCGCGCCCTGCTCGGCAAGGCCGAGGGCGATGTGGTGAAGGTGCGCTTGCCGGCCGGCGAGGCGGAGCTGGAGATCGTGGCGATCCGCTACGGCTGAACCTTGCTGGCGGCGCCCCACAGCGCCGGCGGGTCGGGCAGGCTCGGCGGAATCGGCCGGGCATTGGCCTCCAGCAACTGCGCGTTGGCGCCGATGCGCGCCGCGAGCCATTCACGCAGCTGCTTGCGGTTCTCCGCGATGATCGGCTGGTTGGGCGACAGGCGCGCCGCGCGATCCAGCAGGTCCAGCCCGGCATAGACGTCGCCCTTGCGGGTGCGCGCCACGGCCAGGTTGTTGAGCTGGATCGGGTCGAAGGGGTTCTCGCCCAGTTCCTGTTCCAGGCTCTCGATGGCCACGTCGACGCGGCCAGCCTCCAGCAGCGACTGCAGGGCAGGCGCACTGTCCTGCGCCCGGGCGCCGCCGCAGGCCAGCAGCATGAACAGCAGGGGAAGGATGCGCTTCATGGCAGCGGTGCTCCGAAGAGGTTCGGGACTTGCGGCTGGTCGGGCAGGGGCTGGAAGCCCGAGAAGTGGTAGCGGATGTAGCCCAGCAACTGGAATTCCTTGTAGTCGCGGGCGTTGTCGACGCTGAGGCTGCCACCGGCGGCGAAGCGCGGCGTGATGCGGTACTGCGCCGCGCCGCCCAGCTTGTAGCCGAGACCGCTGTTGTCCTGGCCGGAATAGCCCGTGGGCAGGTTGGCCGCGGGTTCGAAGGCGGCCAGCCGCTCCAGTTCGTCCTGCAGCGCCTGGCGACCGGGGAACAGCGGCGCGCCGTCCTCACGGAAGGTCTGCGAGCCCAGCGCGGCGTCGGCGCGGATCGACAGCGGCCCGCGGTTGTAGGTCCAGCTCACCGGCACGGTCAGGGCGCCGAAGAACTGCGGGCTGAAGTAGCCGCCGTGACCCAGGGTGTAGTGGCGCAGGTTTTCCTCGTAGCCGAAGGCGGTCAGGTTCAGGCCTGCCGTCACCGTGTGGCGCATGCTGCGATAGAGGCGCGAGTAGAAACCGGCGCCGAACTCGTACTGCGCGTTCTCCTTCACGTTGAGCCCGCCCAGCGTGTAGAAGCCGCCGTTGACGTAGAGGCCGTAGTTGCCGAGGTCGTAGGACAGGTCCAGACGTGCGCCGCTGCGCATCACGCCGCCCCATTGGCGGCCGGTCAGCGGATCGTAGGTGCCGGCATAGGACAGCAGGCTGTCGGTGACGGCGCGGCGCGACAGCTCGACCGCGACCGCGGTCTTGCCGAACTGCGGTGACCAGCGCATGCCGCCCACCAGACTCTCGACCGGGAAGCCCAGCGGCGTGGTGCCGACGTCGGCACTGAAGGAACCCAGCTGGTAGCCGAGGGCGAAGGCCAGGCCGGTCTCGGACTGATCCTGGTCGGCGATCTCGCCGTTGATCAGGGCCAGCGTGCCGAACTTGAGCAGGTTGGTGCCGGACACCGAGCCGGCGTCGAGGAACACCGGGCGGAAGCGCGCGCCGATGCGGCCGATGCTCCACTCCGGGCTGATCCAGTCGGCGCCGAACTCGAGGTCGATCAGCTTGGACAAGCCTTCTTCGCCGCGACGGTTGCGACTCATGAATTCGCCCTGGGTCCAGCCGCTGACGGCCGCTTCCAGGCGCGCGGTCGGCGAGTCGCCGGCCGGGTTGTAGTCCGGGATGAACTCGGCGGAGGCGGGCAGGCTGCCGGCGTTGACCGAGCGTGCCAGGCGCAGCGACAGCGGCTGCTGTCGCGACGCGGTCGCCGCCTTGGATTCGGCACGGGGGCTGTCCAGGCCGCGGTCCCAGAGGAAGCCGCCCTGGCGCTCCGCGCCGGCGGGGGCTTCGGGTTGACGCACGATGCCGGCGGGCATCGGTTCCGGGTCCGGGCCGAGTGCGCGCGGCAGCAGCGGGCCCACCGGCTGTTCGCCTTCCAGGGCTTCGAAGACGCCGGCCGGCAGCGAGCGGTTGCCGCCGGTGGCGGGGTCGATCATGGCCAGCAGCGGCGGTCCGGCCTGTGTCTGCTGCTTCAGGGCTTCCGCCGCGCGGTAGTGACTCAGCGCATCGGCCTGGCGACCACGGCTCTGTGCCAGGCGTGCCGCGGCGCGATGGGCGCCAGCAGGATCGGTTTTGCGCTCGAAGGCGGCGTCGATCCAGCGCGAGGCTTGCTCCGGCTCCTGGTCGGCCAGGGCGGCGTCGATGGCGGCGTAGAGCACTTCGTCGGACACGTGCTCGACACCGCCGCCGCGCTGGATCTGCGCCTGGGCTATGGCCATGGCCTTCTCCGGCTCGCCGGCCGAGCTGAACAGGCGGCCCAGTGCGAGCTGTACGCGGGTCTCGTCGGGATAGCGCGCGATCACGTCGCGCAGCTGGCGGTAGGCCTCGGCCAGGTTGGCCTGCTCGCGGGCGCGGTCAGCCAGCTTCACGCGATAGCCGACCACCAGGTCTTCCAGCGTGCGCTGCTGCAGCGGCGTCATGCCGCCACGGCGGATCAGCTCGGTGCTGACGGCCTCGAACTCGGCATCCTGGTCCAGCTGCAGCAGCAGCGCGGCGTACTGGATGCGATCGCCCGCGCCGGGATTCGGGTTGGCGGCAAAGCTGCGGCGCAGCACCGCCAGGGCGCGCGCCGGGTCGCCCAGCGCCGCCCAGCCCTGGGCGATGGCAGGCGCCAGTTCCGGCGATTCGCCGGAGGCATTCACGGCGGCGCTGATCCACTGCGCGGCACGGCCGGGGTCACCCTGGCGGGCGGCCTGCTGTGCGCGCTGGATCTGGTAGCGCACCCAGGCCTCGCGCTGCAGGCGCTGCGCGGCGCCCGTGCGGTTGGCGGCGGGCAGGTTCTCCAGGGCCATCAGCGTTTCGTACCAGCGCTGGCCCTCGGCATAGGCGTAGGACTGTGCCAGCCAGCCTTCGGTGGTGGCGCCGCCGCCGGGCTTGCCGTCGCCGGCCGCCTCGACCATGGAATCCAGCAGTGAATCGGCGTCGCTGTCGCGGCCCATCTTGCGATACAGGCGGGCGAGGTCCAGGCGCACCCAGGGACTGGCAGGGGCATTGACCATGGCTTCGCGCAGCAGGCGCTCGGCGTCGGTCAGGCGACCGGCCTCGATCGCGGTGGCGGCCTGCTGGCGCGCCAGTTCCACGCGCACGTCCTGCAGCTTCAACTGGTCGGCGGCGGCGACATTACCCAGCAGCTGCTGGGCCTCGCGGCTGCGGCCATCCCGCTGCAGCAAACCGGCCAGGCCACCGACCAGGTCGGGGTTGCCGGGTGAATTCTTCAGGGCCGCACGCAGCTCGCGCTCGGCCTGGGCGTTCTTGCCGTTGTGCACCAGCACGTCGGCAGCGGCGCGGACCACGGCGGGTTCGGGGCGGCCGTTGGGCGCCTGCGACAGCGCCGACTCGTAGGCGCTCTCCGCGGCGCGGTAGTCGTTCTTCTCCACCGCCGCTTCGGCGGTGCGTACGCGGCCCCAGAACGCGGCGGTCTGGCGTGCTTCGCGGTAGCGCGAGGCCAGCGCCGGCTTGCCGCGAGAGGCACGGTCCAGCAACTGTTCGGATTCGGCGAAGCGGCCCTGGCGCAGGCGCACCACGCCCAGACCGGCCTGGGCATCGGCGTCGGCCGGCTTGCGCGCCAGCAGGCGGGTGAAGCCGGTCTCGGCTTCTTCCACGGCATTGCGGTCCAGCGCGGCGAAGGCTTCGCGCAGCTCGGTTTCGGTCTGCGTGTCGACGCGCGGTGCCGGAGGCGCGACCGGCTTGGCCGTGGTGCCGGGCTGCTGCTGAGGCTGCGCTTTCTGCTGGGTGTCGGCCAGCCGTGCGCGCACGGCGGCGTCCTCGCCCACCTGCTGGAGATAGTCGTCGTAGCGCGGCCGGTCGGCCGTGGTCGGCGCCAGCCAGATCAGGGCCTGCCGCCAGGCGCGGCGGGCTTCGGCCTGCGCGGCGGGATTGGTGTTGAGCTCTTGCAGCTGATCGATGCCTTCGCGGCGGGTCTCGGCGCGGTAGGTCAGCACGCGTGCCTGGGCCAGCGACACGCGCGTGTCGCCCGGCCGGGCGCGGCTGAGCTGGGCCAGGCCACGGCGGGCCTCGTTCCAGCCGTCGCGGGTACCGGCCAGGGTTTCGTAATACTCCAGCGCCAGGTCATCCGGCGGCGTGGCGCCATTGAAGGCCTTGCGGTAGGCAGCGGCCGCATCGTCGGGCCGGTTCTGGCGCGCCAGGCTGCGCGCGGTGGCGAGCTGGTCGGCGCCGCTGCGTGCCGTGGCATCGGTCTGTGCACGCCGCGCCGCGGTGCCCGGCGCGACCTTCTGCAGGCGGTCCTCGTAGCGCCGGGCCTCGGTGGCGTTGCCGGCAGCGGCCTCCAGCACGGAGAGGCGGTTCAGCGCTTCGGCGTGGTTGGGGTCGGTTTCCAGCACGCGCTTCCAGCTGTCTCGCGCCAGGTCAGGGCGCTGCTTCTGCTCCCAGAACTGCGCTTGCTGCACAAGCTGGTTGACGGCGGCGCTGTCGGCTGCGGCGGCGCCGAAGGCCATCAGACAGCCGGCGGCGAGGGCAGTGAGCCTCCAGGCCTTTAGCGCTTCCATGTAAGAACGACTCCCCCGTTGCCGTCGAAACGGTATTTTCCATCGGCGTAACCCTTTCCGAACAGGATCAGGACCTGGTCGTAGTAGTGTGCCGGGTGTCCGTAAAGCTTGTTGTTGCGAGCCTTCTCGAGCGCAGCAGTGGCACGTGCCAGGCCGGTGTCGTCCCGCGTCATCGCATAGTAGGGCAGCAGGGCACCGTAGAAGCCCACCGGGGCCTGGCCCTCGATACCGGCATTGCCGTTGGACCAGCGCTCCGGCACGCGGCCGATCTCGTCCAGCATGCTGCCGAAGGGACGCACCGCGTCCTGCAGGGCCGCCGCGTTGCCGTTGCCCGAAGGCCCCCAGGCGTTGAACAGGTAGACGCGGATGGCGTCATAGCTGCCCACGCCGCTGGTTTCCTTGTCCTGCCCTACGCTGCCGGCCTGCCACTGGGCCCAATCCGGCACACGGCCCAGCGGGGCCAGCTGTGGCAACCAGGCGGCATAGTCGGCGAGCAGGCGGCGCCAGGGACCCTGCGGATCCTCCTGCTGGAAGCGCAGCAACTGCATCGGCACGTAGTAGCTGGGGTTGAGGCGGATGCGGTCGCCGTCGATGAAGCCTTCGCGGCCCGGCAGCAGCAGCAGTGGACCGTTTTCCACCTGCATCACCGCATGCTGCTTGACCTGCTCCAGCAGGCTGCGGCCCAGGGCGCGGTAGCGGGTGTCGTTCCAGATGCGGCCGGCTTCCAGCAGCGTGTAGGCCAGCCAGAGATCGGCGTCGGTGGCCGAGTTGGGATCCTTGACGCCCCAATGGTCGGCGTCGATCCGGCCCCACAGCCAGGCCGGCAGGTTCTTGTCGAGATTGCCCTTGGCGAGATTCTTCTCGGTCCACTGCAGGATGCGCTGGAAGCGCTCGCGGTCATTGGCTACCAGTGCGAAGAACAGGGCATAGGCCTGGGCTTCGGACACGGTGCGCGACTCCGCGGTCCAGTCGATCACGCGGCCCTGTTCGTCAACGAAGCCTTCGGCGAAGGCCTGCCATTCCGGCCACCCGCGCTGCTGTGGCTGCGCCGCACACCCGGCGGCGGACCACAGCAGCAGCACGGCGGCCAGCAGGCGCGTCATAGCTTGCCCTTCAGCCGCAGTTCCGCACGGCGGCGCAATGCCATTCGCAGCACCACGGCGGACAGCAGCACCACCAGCAGCGTCAGCGGCAGCATCAGGTAGGGCCGCAGGCCCAGCCAGCGCTTCAGGCCGTACCACCACGGCAGATGGCCGACCTCGTAGCCGTTGCCCAGATCGTAGCCGCTGACCTTGTCGCCCTGCACCAGCGTCAGGCCGCCGCGTACGAACTGCGCCTGGCCCGGCTTGACCACGGCCAGCGCGGCGTCGCGCAGGTTGCCCTGGCTGCCGGCGGCGAACACCACCACGTTGCGCCCGGACTTCAGCGGCGACTCGAAGCCCATGATGGCTTCGAAGTCCTGCCCGGCCTGCATCACCACGCGGCTGGCGTACTCGGTGGCCTGTTCCAGGTTGCGGCCGGCGAGGCGCTCGTGCAGCGAGTCGAACAGGTCCACCGGGCGCAGCTCGGTCTTGCCGCTGTTGAACAGCAGCGGCAGTTCGCCGGCCCAGTCCTGTGGTACCGGCAGTTGGCCTGCGCGGCCGATCAGCAGCAGATCGCGATCAGCGAATTCGGAGACGTTATCGAAGTTGCCCACTTCCAGGCGCGTGGCGGCGTCCTGCGTCCAGCGGCCAATGTGGCCGGCCAGGATCAGCGCGGTCGACACCTCGGACTCCTGCGCGCCCTGCGGCAGGATCAGCGCGGTGCCGCCCAGGTCGCCGAGGCGGGAGTAGGGGTAGGCACCCTGCGCGAACAGCTGCAGCGCCGGCATCTCGGCGAAGTGCGCGTAGCTCTTGAACTCGAGCGTCGAGGCCGGGTCGATCGAGCCCTGCAGCGAGTTGGGGTCGAAGTCCTGGCAGACGGCGTCGGTGTTGCGGCGGAAGTGGAACTGCGCGTCCAGGCGGTTGTTGGTGCGCAGCACGCCTGTCGGCAGGTTTACCGCGAGTTCGCGGCTCTCGCCCAGGCTCTTGCCCAACGCCGTGGCGTCGATCGCGACGCCGCCGGCGAACTGTGCGTTGACCACGGCATTGAGCGCCGAGTTGGCACCGGTGATGGGCGCGGCGCGGTACTTCAGGCGCAGCTTCACGCTGTCGTTGTCCAGCGGATACAGGTCCGGCGGCAGAGCGAACTCGAAGCTGATCGGGCCGGGCATCAGGCCGGTGACCGACAGCGGGTTCAGGGCGCCGTCGGTGAGCGGGCGCGGGGCTTCCGGATTGACCCAGCGGCCCGAAGCCCAGGCCTTGCGTGCTTCGGGCAACTGCAGGGTGTCGATGCTGGCGTTGCGGCCCTGCATCAGCATCTGGCCCAGGGCCAGGCTCTGGGCGGCCTGGATCAGGCCCTCGTCATTGGCGGCGGAGATCACCAGCAGGCGTGCCTGCGGCACGTCCGGGTTTTCCACCATGGCGATGGAGGGGCGCGTGGACACCGCGGCCGGGTCCAGGCCAGGGAAGGACTGCGCTCGCGTGGTGAACACCACGCCGTGGCCCGGCGGCAGTGTGCCGTAGCGCACCGGGAAGTCGGAGCCGCGGTAGTCGGCCTTGGAGCCGAACCAGGCGGCGACGATCGCGGCCGCCTTCATCTGGCCGGCCGTGGGGCTGCGTTCGAACACGAAGGGCAGGGTCAGCAGGCCGGACTCGCCGTCGTCGAACAGCGGGCTGGGCAGGCGCTCCAGCGCTGGCGGCGGCGGCAGCGTGGAGAAGCTGAGCTTCAGGCTGCTCTCGTTGCTGATCTCGGCCCACAGCGAGCTGTGCGTGGGATCCTCGCACTCGTTGCGGGCGTAGTGCGCGATCAGCTCCAGGCGGATCTGAGTCTTGGGCACCAGCAGCAGGGGGTTCAGCGCAATCTGCGCTACCGCGCCGGAGGCCGACTCGGCCGTCAGCGGGATGGTGCGTACCAGCTGGTCGTTGACCAGCACGTTGATGTGGCTGGTGTCGAAGCGCAGCGAGGGCGAGTGCGAGTAGCGCAGCGACAGCGTGGCATCGGTGACCACCTGGTCGGCACGGATGTTCAACGGCACCGAGGCCTGGCCGAAGACGGTGCGCAGGCGCAGCGGATAGGCCAGCCCCAGGTCCTCGAAGCTCAGCTCGCGCTGCGGGGCCAGGAAGGCGGTGTCCGAGGTCAGCACCGGCTTGCCGGGATCCGCGGCGGCCGCAGCGGCGGCCGACAGGCAGAGTGCGCTCAGGAAAGTCGCCCAGCGATAAGGTCTTGTCCGCATGTTCTCGGTCCGGCGTAGGGTGTAACAGCTTCTTTTGTACAGCTTTTTCTTATGCCAGGTCCATCCGCTGCAGTGCGGGGGGCCTGCTCGCCGGCCTTCAGCCGGGGACTTTGCGTCGGGTGATGCGGGCGTGCAGGCGCTCCAGCAGGTCGCCGGTGAACCAGCGCCAGAATTCGTAGGCACCGATGACGCCGTAGCGGCCGACCAGCGCCAGCGCGTGCAGGGGGCGATCGGGGGCCTGGGTCTCGCGCCAGCGGATCCAGGCATCGGCACGGCCGAACAGCGCGTAGATCAGGGCGTTTTCCTCGGCGATGCCGAGGGTTTCGAACTGCACGGCGACCACGCCGTGGCCACTGCGGCGTACCGTGACCGGAATCCAGACGTCGGAGCGTTCCGGAATCAGCAGGATCTCCACGCGTTCGCCCACGGCGGTGACGAAGCCTTCCGGCAGCAGCATCTGCGCACCGGTATAGGACAGGTCCACCGTCGGCGTCAGGTGCGCCGGGTGCTCGGGCCCCAGGCGGATCGCACCCGGGATGCGGGTGCGTACGCGCACTGCCGTGCGCACCTGCTTCTTCTCGGAGGCCACGGCCAGCGCGCCGCCGATGATCACCAGGTTGTAGATCGTCCAGCCGAGATTCAGCAGCAGGGTATCGGGATGGGCCTCGCCGCCGGCCAGGCGGATGATGCCCACCACCAGCCCGAGCGCATTGAGCAGGAACAGGTAGTAATAGGGCTTGGCGATGTCCTTGTCGAAGTAGTCGCGGTCCACCACGCCACCCTTGGCGGTCACGTTGAACTTGCCCAGCTTGGGGTTGATGAAGGCCAGCATGGTCGGGCCGAGGATGAAGGTGGCCAGCACCGTCTCGTAGACCTCGGACCAGAAGGAGTGCCGGAAAGCACCCTGCAGGCGGCTGTTGGTCATGGTCGCCAGGATCACGTGCGGTGCGGCATAGGCCAGCACCATCAGGCCCTGCGCCTTGATGATCTCCGCCCCCAGCAGCAGGTAACCCAGCGGCGAGGTCAGGAAGATGATGCGTGGCAATCCGTAGAAGAAGTGCATCATCGCGTTGGCGTAGCAGAATCGCTGGCCAAGCTTGAGCCCTGGTTTCAGGAACGGGTTGTCGACGCGGAAGATCTGCGCCATGCCACGTGCCCAGCGGATACGCTGACCGACGTGTGCGGACAGCGATTCCGTGGCCAGGCCTGCCGCCTGCGGGATGTTGATGTAGGCGCTCTTCCAGCCGCGCGAGTGCATGCGCAGCGAGGTGTGGGCGTCCTCGGTGACGGTTTCGGTGGCGATGCCGCCGATCTCTTCCAGCGCGGTCCGGCGCAGCACGGCACAGGAGCCGCAGAAGAAGGACGCGTCCCAGAAGTCGTTGCCGTCCTGGATCAGGCCATAGAACAGCTCGCCTTCGTTCGGCACCTTGCGGAAGGTGCGCAGGTTGCGCTCGAAGGGGTCGGGCGAGAAGAAGTGGTGGGGCGTCTGGACCAGCGAGACCTTCGGGTCCGTGACCATGGTGCCCATGGTCAGCTGCAGGAAGGAGCGGGTGGGAATGTGGTCGCAGTCGAAGATGGCGATGTACTCGCCCTGCGTCACCTTCAGCGCGCGGTTGATGTTACCGGCCTTGGCGTGCTTGTTGTCCGGGCGGATCAGGTGGGTGGCACCCACCTCCTCGCAGAAGGCCTTGAACTCGTCACGGCGGCCGTCGTCCAGCACGTAGACCTTGATCTTGTCGCGCGGCCAGTCCAGCGCCAACGCCGCCAGCACCGTCGGCCGCACGACGCTGAGCGGCTCGTTGTAGCTGGGGATGAAGACGTCCACCGTCGGCCACTGTGTCGGGTCCTCGGGCAGCGGCGCCGGCTTGCGGCCCAGCGGCCAGGCGGTCTGGACGAAGCCGAACAGCAGGATCGTGAAGGCGTAGAGCTCGGCGAACAGCAGGCCGCTGGACAGGAACAGATCCCAGGCGTCGAAGCCGGGGCCGATCGGCAGGGTTTCGGTGATGCGCCAGTAGAGATAGCGGGTGCTGGCGATCAGCGACAGCGCCATCATGGCCAGGGCGCCGCGGTGCCCGCGCATGCGCTTGAGGCCGAAGGCCGAGATCACCATCAGCGTGCCGCTGATGGCCT
Organism: Pseudomonadota bacterium; assembly: GCA_052035235.1. Lineage (GTDB taxonomy): Bacteria > Pseudomonadota > Gammaproteobacteria > Nevskiales > Nevskiaceae > Solimonas_A. Next base: position 76,297 of record JBPOHT010000029.1, read on the forward strand.
GCCAGCCCAGCGTCAGCGGCGCCGTCACCAGCGCGTAGAACGGGACGCTGAGCAACAGCAGGACCAGCAGGAGAGTCAGCCGCATCGGGGAAGCCTCTCCCGGTTCAGTGGGGGAATCAGCGCTTCAGGCGCTGAGGATCGGTAAGCACCGACGGGGCTTCCTGGCCGATCTGGGCGAACAGGCTGGACACCGGCTTCTGCATCACCGAGTCCTGCGGCTCGCTGCCGGAGGCCTTGCGCGGAGCCAGCTGCAGCTGCAGCACCGGCGCCTGCACGCGGGAGCCGATCACCTGGCGGCGCAGCCGCTCGAAGGTGAAGGACAGCGGTTGTTCGACGGTGCGCGCGGGTTCCGGCAGCGGTGTGGGTGCCGGCGCGGCGATGGTCCGCGGAGCCTCCACGGACGCTGCGGCGACCGGGACCGCCATGGCCGGCTTGGTCGCCACTACCGGCACCGGCACGGTGACGACCGGAGCGGGGATGACAGCAGCGGGAGCGGCCGCTACGGCCGCCGGCGCGGTGCCGCCCGCCAGCTTGAGCTTGGCCGGGCGATGATCGCCGAACTCGCGGTACTTCAGGCCGTCGAGCTGCAGCCGGTCCACCAGCTGGCTCACGTCGTCGAAATCCTTCTTGTCCGTCACGCGATTACCCTCCAAAATTCGCTGCATGCGCCAGGCGGAACCGGATCAGGTCCGAGCCCGGTGGCGAGGCCACCTCGCGCACGTCGAGCTGGTCGCCCGCACCCAACTGGCGCATCCACTCCGCATACATTCCCTCAAGCAAACCTGGCGCCCAATGGCCGCTCTCGGCGCCGAACAGGCCGGGCAGGGGCGAGCAGCCGTGCACGAAGTCCACGCCCGCGGCGTTCTCTTCCACGCGCACCCAGCCGAGATCGAGCCGCGCCAGGGTCTTCTGTGCAAAGACCTCGAAGTCGGCCAGGGTCTTCAGGTCCACTGCGGCCTGCTCGGAGGCGATGCGACGGCCCGCCAGGTAGACCAGCGCGCGCAACTGCTCGGTCGGCACCTGCTGGGCCAGCTCCACCGCCAGCGTGCGCAGCACCGCCAGCGCCGCCTGAGGGCGAGGGGCGTTGCGGAAGTATTCTTCGCTGCGATTGTCGAGGGACACTGCGGTTCTCGGTGGTCAGGAATGCCCGGACGATTGTCTCAGGTGGGAATATATACGGACAACTGCACTTTGTCCGGAATTTAAGGTAGCTTTACGCTTTGTTTACAGCACCCTACGTGCATTTCCTCATTCTAGGGCAGAGTCAAGCCATGATCCGTAGACAAGATGTATCGGCGCCCTGTTGCAAACTGCTGGCGGCGGCTCTGGTGGCACTATCTGGCCTGACCGCTTGCGGTTCGCAGATGGATAGCATCGAAAAACCGGACACGCGGCCGGTCAGCCAGGCCCCTGCCGGCATCTACGAAGGGCGTCTGAGCTCCACCAAGAACAGCGTTACCCAGGACGTGGTGGCTTTCCTGGACGGAGACAAGAAGCGCTTCCTGGTCTTCACGAAGGACGGAAAGCTGGTGGCCGGCGGTCTGTACACCGCCACGAGCCCCAGCCTCTCCTGGACCGCCAAGGTGTACCGCAAGGTGACCACCACCACGAAGGACCCGGTGACCGGCGCGGACGTCACCACCACGTCCACCGCCGTCACCACGCTGCAGGGCCAGGGCGGCTTCGAGCCCGAGAAGTCCATCCAGTTGACCTACAACGCCTCCGACGGCGATTTCGGCTCACTGAACCTGACGTATTCGAAGCTGCGCTACGAGCAGCGCTCCAACCTGGCGTCCCTGGCGGGGACCTGGGGCGTGGAAGACGAATTCGGCCTGGCCACGACCCGGTACACCATCAGCCAGGACGGCCAGATCACCGGTAGTGACGACAAGACCAAGTGCACCTACCAGGGCAGCCTGACCATCATTGACCTGCACTACAACCTGTATCGCCTGTCCCTGTCGGAGCTCTGCGGCAACACCACGATCTCCACCATCGGCCTGGCCACGCTGAACCAGGAGCCGAATACCACCGAAACGATCCAGGGGGTTGCCATTGCCTCCGACTCGGCCGTGGCCTTCCTGCTGGATCCGCTGTAAAGCGGGATCGTTTTGGGGCTTTCGCGGTCACAGGGGCATCCGGAGCGGTTCCGGATGCGTATGGCCTGGTAACAGGCACTGGAGGTTTGTCATGTTTCCCACTACCCGTACATATCGTGGCCTGGCTGCGGTTCTGACGGTGCTGCTGCTGGCTGGCTGCGCCACGGTCACCCCCTACCAGCCGATGAAGAACGGCCAGGGCTACGGCGACCAGCGCATCGAGAACAACCGCTACCGCATCAACTTCGCCGGCAACTCCACCACCCCGCGCGAGACCGTGGAGAACTACCTGCTGTTCCGCGCCGCGGAGCTGACGCTGCAGCAGGGCTACGACTACTTCGTCATGAGTGGCAGCGACACCGAAAAGCAGACCCGTTACCAGCAGACCGTCAGCGCCGTCGGCGGCTACGGCTGGTACTCGCGCTACTACGGCCTCGGCACCGGTGTCAGCACCGCCTACCCCGTGAACGAGTACCAGGCCCAGGCCTACGTCACCATGTTCAAGGGCAAGCGCCCGGCGGAGTCCGCCGAGGCCTTCGACGCCCGCCAGGTACGCGACAACCTGGGCCCCCTGATCAAGTATCCCGAAAAGGGCTGAGTCCCTGCCCAGTGCCGTGGCCGGCCTTGTTTATAGTGCCGGCATGATCCACTGGCTCGAAACGCTGCTTACCGACGCCTGCGAGGCGCCGGCCTGCCCGGATGTCGCCTCCTGGTGGCCGCGCCATCTTGCCCACTCGCGCGAGACGCCGGACACCATGGCCCAGGCCATCCTCGGCGGCTACCACGCCGACCGCGTCGGCTGGGCTTTCGCTTCCGCCTACCAGGCCGCATTGCGAGCCCTGGTGCCGGACTTGCCTGCCGACACGGTCGCGGCGCTTTGCGTGACCGAGAAGGACGGCAACGGCCCGCGAGCGATCCGCAGCGAGTTGCGCGACGGCCTGCTCAATGGCGCCAAGCGCTGGACCACGCTGGGGCCGGAAGGCCAGTTGTTCCTGGTCGTGGCGCGCGATGCCTCGGCGCCGTCGGACCTGCCGGTGCTGCGCGTGCTTCGCATCGCAGCCACGCAGCCGGGCGTGCAGGTGGAGGTGATGCCGCCAATGCCCTTCGTGCCGGAAGTCCCGCATGCGAGCCTGCGCTTCGAGAGTGTCGCCGTCGCGGATTCCGCCGTGCTCCCGGGCGATGGCTACCTGCGCTATGTGAAACCCTTCCGCACGGTGGAGGATCTGCACGTGCAGGCGGCAGTGCTGGCTTATCTGGTGCGTGAAGCGCGGCGCCTGCACTGGCCGCGAGACTGGAGCGAACGAGCGACCGCACAACTGCTTTCACTGGAAGCGCTCGCGGCATTGCCGTCGCTGGCGAACACGACCCATGTCGCCCTGGCGGGGGCACTCGCGGGAGTGGCCGCACTCGTCACGGATGCAGATGGTTACTGGCAGGCGAATGCGGGTGATGAAGCGGCCCTGCGCTGGCAGCGTGATCGCGCGCTCTTCACCGTGGCGGCGTCGCAGAGAGCCCAGCGTACCGAGCGCGCCTGGCAACGACTGGAAGGGAAGGAATCGTAGAAACCGCAGAAACCGCAGGCAACAAAAAAGCCCCGATGAAGGGGCTTTCTGATGACCTTTATATGGTCGGGGCGACAGGATTCGACGAATTCGTCAGGAACGAATTCGGACGCGCCTTTGGCGCGGTCCGCAGCGCAGCGGAGGATGAGGCGCATGGATGCGCCTCACAACCTGCGACCTCTGTCGTGCGAAGCGCGACTGGCTGGAGAGAAACCGCAGGCAACAAAAAAGCCCCGATGAAGGGGCTTTCTGATGACCTTTATATGGTCGGGGCGACAGGATTCGAACCTGCGACCTCTTGCTCCCGAAGCAAGCGCTCTACCAAACTGAGCTACGCCCCGTTGTTCTACAGATCAACTGACGCGGGACGTGTTGTATCCGGCCAGTTCTGTCAGCGCTTTCTTGTAGGGCGAGTCGGGAACTTCGCTCAGTGCGCTGACCGCTTCACGGGAGTACCGTTCGGCGAGCGCGCGAGTATAAGGAACCGCTCCGGTGGATTCAACGGTTTCGAGCACTTCCTGCAGTTTTTCTACCTGGCCGCGCTCGATCGCCTCGCGAATCAGGGCAGCCTGGGCCGGCGTGCCCTGGCGCATGGCGTGGATCAGCGGCAGGGTCGGCTTGCCTTCGGCGAGATCGGTGCCCAGGTTCTTGCCGCTGACGCTGGGGTCGGCGATGTAGTCGAGCAGGTCGTCCACCATCTGGAAGGCCATGCCCAGCTTGTGTCCGTAAAGGCCGATGGCGTCCTGCACGGCCTGCGGCTGGTCGGCGGCGATGCCGCCCAGGCGGCAGGCGGCTTCGAACAGGCGGGCGGTCTTGAGCTCGATGACGCGCAGGTAGCGTTCCTCGGTGACCTCGGGGTCACCGGCGTTCATCAGCTGCAGCACCTCGCCCTCGGCAATGGCGTTGGTGGTGTCGGCCATGACCTTCATGATGCCCATGCGGCCGGTGTCCACCATCATCTGGAAGGCACGGCTATATAAGAAGTCACCCGACAGTACGGCGCCGGCATTGCCCCAGACAGCGTTGGCGGTCTTCAGGCCACGGCGCAGGCCGGATTCATCCACCACGTCATCGTGCAGCAGGGTGGCGGTATGAATGAACTCGATGGTCGCGGCCAGCAGCTCGGGCTCTGCCGTACGGCTGCCCAGGGCGCGGCCGGCCAGCAGGACCAGGGCGGGGCGCAGGCGCTTGCCGCCGGCATTGACGATATAGCCCGCGATCTCGTTGATGAGCACCACTTCAGAGCTCAGGCGAGCGCGAATGACGTCATCGACGCGCTGCATGTCGCCGGCAATGGGTGCCAGGATGTCTTTCAGGATCATGGGGGAGGCAGGAAAAGGCCGCGAAAGGCTAGGGCGCCCGGCCGCATTCGTCAATCAATATATGGAGATAGCCCGATGGAGCCCCATTTGACCCCCTCCGGCACGGACCCGGGAGCGCCTGTTGGTTATAATTTATGGGATAAATGTTGACGAAGAGCGGGGGGATCACTAAAATCCCGCGCTCTTTCAGGGCTGTTGTCCGGCTCAAGACCTATTCTGGAGTATTCCACGATGTACGCCGTTATCAAGACCGGGGGTAAGCAGTACAAGGTCGCCCCGGGCGAAAAGCTGTCCATCGAGAGCCTCGACGTGGAAGTCGGCAGCACCGTTTCCTTCGAGGAAGTGCTGATGGTCTCGAACGGCGACAAGCTCACCGTGGGTGCCCCGCTGGTTGCCGGTGGTGCGGTCAAGGCGGAAGTGCTCGCGCACGGCCGTGGCGACAAGATCCGCATCATCAAGCACCGCCGCCGCAAGCACTATCACAAGGAGCAGGGCCACCGTCAGAACTTCACGGAAGTGAAGATCACTGAAATCGTTGGCGCCTAAGTTCAAGGAGTACAGAAATGGCACATAAGAAGGCAGGCGGCTCTACTCGTAACGGCCGCGATTCCGAGTCCAAGCGACTGGGCGTCAAGAAGTTCGGCGGCGAAGCGGTCATCGCCGGCAACATCATCGTCCGTCAGCGCGGCACGCGCTTCCGCGCCGGTGTCGGCGCTGCCGTCGGCAAGGATCACACGATCTTCGCGCTGACCGAAGGCACCATCCAGTTCAACACCCGCGGTCCGAAGGGCCGTATCCACGTCGATATCGTCGCGGCCTGAACTGTCTGAACGTTTCACCGAAAAGGCCCCGGAAACGGGGCTTTTTTGTTCGTTGAGCCCCAAAGCCCCGACTCGGTCCTGCCATGAAATTCGTCGATGAAGCCAATATCCGTGTCGAGGCCGGCGACGGCGGCGCGGGCTGCATCAGCTTCCGCCGCGAAAAGGCGATCCCCTTCGGCGGGCCGGACGGCGGTGACGGTGGCGACGGCGGCAGTGTCCTGGCCGTGGGCGACGTCAACCTCAATACCCTGGCGGACTTCCGCTTCACCCGCCGCTTCCGCGCCGGGCGCGGCACCGACGGCTCGAGTGCCAACTGCACCGGCGCCGGTGCCGAGGACCTGGAGGTGCGCATGCCCCTGGGCACGCGCATCTACGATGTGGAGACCGCCGAGCTGATCGGTGAGCTGACCCGCAACGAACAGCGCATCAAGGTGGCCCAGGGCGGCTTCCACGGCCTGGGCAATGTCCGCTTCAAGTCCTCGGTCAACCGCACGCCCTACAAGTCCACCAAGGGCTACCCCGGCGAGCAGCGCGAGCTGCGCCTGGAGTTGTCGCTGATGGCCGACGTGGGCCTGCTGGGCATGCCCAATGCCGGCAAGTCGACCCTGCTGTCCTCGGTTTCCGCCGCGCGCCCCAAGATCGCGGACTATCCCTTCACTACGCTCTACCCGCAGCCGGGCGTGGTGTCGGTGGGCATGAACCGCTCCTTCGTGATGATGGACATCCCCGGCCTGATCGAGGGCGCCTCGTCCGGCGCCGGCCTGGGCATCCGTTTCCTCAAGCACCTGCAGCGCACGCGCCTGCTGTTGCACCTGGTGGACATCCTGCCGCCGGACGAAAGCGATATCGTCGACAACATCCGCACGATCAACGCCGAGCTCAAGGAGTTCGGCGAGGAACTGGCCGGGCGCGAACAGTGGCTGCTGTTCAACAAGACCGACGTCATGCCCGAGGACGAGTGGCAAGCGCTGATCAAGAAGGCACTGCGCCGCCTGCGCTGGAAGGGGCGTTGGTTCGCCATTTCCGCCGCCACGCAGCGTGGCCTGCCTGAGCTCAGCGAGGCGGCCATGCAGTGGGTCGAGCAGCACGCGGCCCCCAAGATCATCGAACCCGAAGTCCCCACCGACAGCACGCCGCCCCAGGCATAAGGCCGCAACATGGATCGCCACAAGCTCGCCGTCAGCAAGCGCTGGGTCATCAAGGTTGGCAGTTCCCTGGTCACCGCCAAGGGGCAGGGGCTGGACCACGAGGCCATCGCCGACTGGTGCGCCCAGATCGCCGCGCTGCGTCGCCAGGGCAAGCAGATCGTGCTGGTGTCCTCCGGCGCCGTGGCCGAGGGCATGGCGCGCCTGGGCTTCAAGAAGCGCCCGGGCACGCTGCATGAGCTGCAGGCCACCGCCGCCGTGGGCCAGATGGGCCTGGTGCGCGCGTACGAGGATGAGTTCGCCAAGCATGGCCTGCGGGCCGCGCAGGTGCTGCTGACGCACGAGGACGTGGCCGACCGCGGCCGCTACCTCAACGCGCGCAGCACCTTCAACACGCTGCTGGAGTTCGGCGTGGTGCCGGTGGTCAACGAGAACGACACCGTCTCCACCGACGAGATCCGTCTGGGCGACAACGACACCCTGGGCGCGCTGACCGCCAACCTGATCGACGCCAACCTGCTGGTGATCCTCACCGACCAGGAAGGCCTGTTCGACTCCGATCCGCGCAACAACCCGGAGGCCAAGCTGATCTCCGAGGCGGAGCTTTCGGATACCCGCCTGGCCGGCATGGCTGGCGACAGCAAGGGCGAGCTGGGTCGGGGCGGCATGCGCACCAAGCTTTTCGCCGCCCATACCGCTGCCCGCTCCGGCGCCGCCACGGTGATCGCCTTTGGCCGCAAGTCCGACGCGCTGCTGCGTATTGCCCAGGGGGAGACCATCGGTTCGCTGCTGAAGCCCGCCCAGGGCGTCATGGCGGCCCGCAAGCGTTGGATCGCGGGCCAGTTGCAGCTGCGCGGCCGGTTGGTGCTGGACGAGGGCGCCGTGCGCGTCCTGCGCGAGCAGGGCCGCAGCCTGCTGCCGGTGGGCGTGAAGCGGGTGGAGGGGGACTTCGAGCGCGGCGACCTGGTGCAGTGCCTGGATGCCGAGGGGCACGAGATTGCACGCGGCCTGTCCAACTACGCGGCCGCCGAGGCCCGGAAGATCGCCGGTGCGCGCAGCGAGGACCTGGAGGCCCGCCTGGGCCACGTCGGCGAGGTGGAGATCGTCCACCGCGACAACCTGGTATTGGCCTGACTTCTCTGCCTTCTCTCTCGCCAGCGGGCGAGGGGCAGGGCAGGCAATAAAAAAGCCGGGCAATGCCCGGCTTTTTTATTTAAGACTCAGGAACTTAGCCGAGAGCCTTGATGTGCGCGGCAAGGCGCGACTTGTGGCGGGCAGCCTTGTTCTTGTGGAGCTGGCCCTTGTCGGCGTAACGGTCCAGGACCGGCACCATTTCCTTGTAGGCGGCTTCGGCCGCGGCCTTGTCCTTGGCATCAACGGCCTTGACGACCTTCTTGATGCTGGTACGGATCATCGAGCGCTGCGCCACGTTGTGCTCGCGACGCTTGACGGACTGGCGGGCGCGCTTTTTGGCGCTGGCGATATTGGCCAAGGTGAAACTCCTGAAGAATTTGATTCAAACGGACTTTTGAAGGGGGCGAATTCTCCCGGCTGGCGCATTTTTTGTCAACTTATAAGCGCCAGAAAACAAAGCCTTCTGTACACTGCGCGCCCATGTCCAAGTCCCTCCTGAAGTCTTCCGGCATCGTCAGCCTGATGACCCTGCTGTCGCGCGTGCTGGGCTTTGTGCGCGACGTGATGTTCGCCGCATCCTTCGGCGCCTCGGCGGGAATGGACGCCTTCCTGGTGGCGCTCAAGATACCCAACTTCGGCCGCCGCATGTTCGCCGAGGGGGCGTTCTCGCAGGCCTTCGTGCCGGTGTTCACCGAGATCAAGACCACCCGCCCGCAAGAGGAAGTGCGCGACCTGGTGGCCGCCACCATGGGCACCCTGGGCGGCGTGCTGGCGATGATCACCCTGGTGGGTTGCCTGGCGGCGCCGCTGTTGCTGTGGGTCTTCGCGCCGGGCTTCGGTAGCGATCCGGCCAAGCAGGCGCTGGGTGCGGACCTGCTGCGCTGGACCTTCCCCTACCTGATGTTCATCTCGCTGACGGCGATGGCGTCGGGCGTGCTGAACAGCTACGGCCAGTTCGCCATCCCGGCGATCACGCCGGTGATCCTCAACCTCTGCCTGATCGGCGCCGCCTTCATCGACAACGACTCGGTGCAGATCCTGGCCTATGCCGTGTTCGCGGCGGGCATCCTGCAGTTCATGTTCCAGTGGCCGGCGCTGCGCAAGCTGGGCCTGCTGCCGCTGCCGCGCTGGGGCTGGAAGGACCTGCGCGTGCGTCGCGTGGTGACACTGATGCTGCCGATCCTGTTCGGCGCCTCGGTGCAGCAGATCAGCCTGCTGCTGGACACCATCCTGGCCTCGCTGCTGGTCACCGGCAGCGTCAGCTGGCTCTACTACGCCGACCGCCTGATGGAATTCCCCCTGGGCATCTTCAGCATCGCCGTGGCCACCGTGATCCTGCCGAGCCTGGCGGCACAGCACGCCAAGCGCTCGGCCGAGGATTTCTCGGCCACACTGGACTGGGGCCTGCGCACGATCCTGCTGATCGGCGTGCCGGCCGCGCTGGGTCTGTTCCTGCTGGCCGGGCCGCTGACCACCACGTTGTTCCAGTACCACGCCTTCAACGCCCACGATGTCCGGATGACCGCCTGGGCGCTGATGGCCTATGCCTTCGGCTTCATGGGCTTCTCCCTGGTCAAGGTGCTGATCCCGGGCTTCTATGCGCGCCAGGAAACGAAGGTGCCGGTGCGCTTCGGCCTGATCGCGATCGCGTCCGGCATGGCCATGAGTGGCAGCTTCGTGGGTCTTTCCCTGCTGCTGGACTTCGAGGCCCCGCATGCCGGCCTGGCCCTGGCCACATCGCTGTCGGCCTGGATCAATGCGACGCTGTTGTTCCGCCGCCTGCGCCAGGATGGCATCTACCAGCCCCGCGCGGGCTGGCGCAGCTTCGGGCTGCGGCTGTTCGCGGCCAACGGTGCGATGGCGGCATTGCTGCTGCTGGGCAGCCCGGCACTGCAGGTCTGGATCGACGCCGGGCTGCGCCAGCGCGGTACCTGGGTGCTGGGCCTGGTGACGGGAGCCATGGTCGTGTATTTCGCTACGCTATGGCTCTGCGGCATGCGCATGGCCCATTTCCGCCGCAGCTGAAGCAGACACCATGGAACTGATCCGCGGCTACCGAAACCTGCAGTCCCGGCACCATGGCTGCGTGCTGACGATCGGCAATTTCGATGGCGTGCACCGGGGGCACCAGGCGCTGATCGCCCGTGCCCGCGCCCTGGCCGGCGAGCAGGGGCTGCCGGTGGCGCTGATGACCTTCGAGCCCACCCCGCGCGAGTACTTTGCGCCCGACAGCCCGCCGCCGCGCATCAGCACCTTCCGCGGCAAGGTCAAGGTGCTGCGCGAGATGGGTGTGGATCGCATGGTGGTACAGCGCTTCGGCCGCAGCCTGGCGGCCATGCCGGCCGAGGATTTCGTGCGCGAGGCCGTAGTACGCGCCGCCGGAGCCCGCGCCGTGGTGATCGGCGACGACTTCCGTTTTGGCCACAAGCGTGGCGGCGACCTGGCCCTGCTGCAGGCCATGGGCCGCGAACTGGGCTTTGTCGCGGAGGGCCTGGGTACCGTGGCGGTGGGGCAGGAGCGCTGCAGCTCCACGGCCCTGCGCCAGGCCCTGGCGGAGGCCGACCTGGGGCGCGCCGAGGCCCTGCTGGGGCGCCCCTACGAGATGACCGGCCATGTCCGCCGCGGCCTGCAGCTGGCGCGCAAGCTGGGCATGCCCACCACCAACATCTTCCTGCATCGCCCGCCGGCGCTACGCCTGGGCATCTATGCCGTGCGTGCCCGCGCCAACGGCCATGACTACGAGGGCGTGGCGGCACTGGGCGTGCGGCCCACCCTGGGCTTCACCCGCTGCCTGCTGGAGACCCATGTCTTCGGCGAGCCGGGTGAGCTCTACGGTCACCCGATGACCGTCCAGTTCCGCAAGTTCCTGCGCCCGGAGGAGCGTTTCGACTCCCTGGACGATCTGGCGGCCCAGATGCAGCGTGACAAGGCCGACGCCATGGCCTTCTTTGCTTCATAATTCGTATTTCCGCCAAAGCTTTAGGGCCTGGGTCAGCCAGGTTCCGCGCCAGTCGTAGACCATGAGCGACAAGAAAGACTACAAGCCGACCATCAACCTGCCGGAAACCCCGTTCCCGATGCAGGCCAACCTTGCCAAGCGCGAGCCGGACTGGCTCGGGCGTTGGGAGGGTGACGGTCTCTATGCCCGCGTCCAGCAGGACACCGCCGGCCGGCCGCCGTTCTGGCTGGTGGACGGCCCGCCGTATGCCAACGGCGACATCCATATCGGCCATGCCGTCAACAAGGTCCTGAAGGACATCGTCTGCAAGTCGGCGCGCCTGGAGGGCTTCCATGTGCCCTTCGTGCCGGGCTGGGACTGCCACGGCCTGCCGATCGAGCTGCAGGTGGAGAAGAAGTTCGGCAAGGTCGGCGAGAAGCTCGACGCCCGCGAGTTCCGCCAGAAGTGCCGCGAGTACGCCACCGAGCAGGTCGCCCGCCAGCGCGAGGACTTCAAGCGCCTGGGCGTGCTGGCCGACTGGGATCATCCGTATCTCACGATGGCGCCGACCTTCGAGGCCGAGCAGCTGCGTGCGCTGTCGCGCATCATCGACAACGGCCACGTCGTGCGTGGTTTCAAGCCGGTGCACTGGTGCCTGGATTGCGGTTCCTCGCTGGCCGAGGCCGAGGTGGAATACGAGGACAAGAAGTCCTTCGCCATCGACGTGAAGTTCGCGGCGGCCGATGCCGCCGATATCGCCCAGCGCTTCGGCGTGGCGGACGCCGCCGGCGCCGCCTTCGTGATCTGGACCACCACGCCCTGGACGCTGCCGGCCAACCAGGCCGTCGCGGCGGGCAAGGACATCGAGTACGTGCTGGCGGATTTCCCCGAGCAGGGTCGCCTGATCGTCGCGGCGCAGCTGCTGGAGGGCATCGCCAAGCGTTACGGTGCTGAAGCCACGGTGCTGGGCCGTGCCACCGGCGCGGCGCTGGAAGGCGCGCGTGCGCAGCACCCCTTTGCCGGACGCCAGGTGCCGGTGATCCTCGGCGAGCACGTCACGCTCGACGCCGGTACCGGCCTGGTCCACACCGCGCCCGCGCATGGCGTGGAGGACTACGTCGTGGGCAAGCTCTACAAGCTGCCGGTGGACAACCCCGTGCAGTCCTCCGGCAAGTTCACGGACGCCACGCCGCTGGTTGGCGGGCAGCACGTGCGCAAGGCCGAGGAGCCGATCATCGCCGCGCTGCGTGACAGCGGCGCGCTGGCGCACGTCACGCAGATCACGCACAGCTACCCGCACTGCTGGCGCCACAAGACGCCGCTGATCTTCCGGGCCACGCCGCAGTGGTTCATCTCGATGGAAGCCGCCGGCCTGCGCCCGAAGGCGCTGGAAGCCATCCGCCGCACCAACTGGATCCCCGGCTGGGGCGAGGCGCGCATCCACGAGATGATCAAGGACCGCCCGGACTGGTGCATCTCGCGCCAGCGCACCTGGGGCGTCCCGCTGGCCGTGTTCGTGGAGCGCGAGACGCAGAGCCTGCATCCGGACAGCGCCGCGCTGCTGCTGAAGATCGCTGACCGTGTCGACGCCGAAGGCCTCGAGGCCTGGTGGGGCAGCACGCCTGCCGCCTGGGGCGTGGACGAGGCACGCTACGAGAAATGCACGGATACGCTGGACGTGTGGTTCGACTCCGGCGTGGTGCACCAGTGCTTCTTCAAGAGCAATGGGTTCACCAGGCCCGACTACGCCGCGCTGGACAGCGAGGCGAACCGTGACCCGGCTACCGGCAAGAACGGCGCCCAGTCCACGGTGTTCTATCTGGAAGGCTCGGACCAGCATCGCGGTTGGTTCCATTCGTCGCTGCTGGCGCGTGTCGCCATGGACGGCCATCCGCCGTACACGCACGTGCTCACCCACGGCTTCACGGTGGACGAGCAGGGTCGCAAGATGTCCAAGTCGCTGGGTAACGTCGTGGCGCCGCAGCAGGTGACCAAGACCCTGGGCGCCGACATCCTGCGCCTGTGGGCCTCCAGCTCTGATTACTCCGGAGAGATCGCAATCTCCGACAAGCTGCTGCAGCGCATGGCCGACGCCTACCGCCGCATCCGCAACACCGCGCGCTACCTGCTGGGCAACCTCAACGGCTTCGACCCCGCGGCCGACATGGTGCCGGCGGAGCAGATGCTGGCACTGGATCGCTGGGCCCTGCAGCAGGCCGAAGCCCTGCAGCAGGAGATCCGCGCGGCCTATGGGCGGCGCGAGTTCCATCAGGTCTACCACAAGCTCCACAACTACTGCGTGGTGGACCTGGGCGGCCTGTACCTGGACGTGCTGAAGGACCGCCTCTACACCTCGCAGCCCAAGAGCCTGGCGCGCCGCTCGGCACAGACCGCGATGTTCCATATCGCCGAGGCCATGGTGCTGTGGATCGCGCCGATCCTGTCCTTCACCGCCGACGAGATCTGGGCCGCCCTGCCGGGTGACCGCAGCGGCTCGGTGTTCGCGCAGACCTGGCATACGCTGCCGCAAGCCGGCGCCACCCAGGTGGATTGGGTGCGCCTGGCTGCGGTGCGCGAAGCGGTCAAGAAGGTGCTGGAGGACCTGCGTGTCGGCGGCCAGATTGGCTCCGGTCTCAACGCCGAGGTGGTGCTGCATGCCGACGGTGAGCTTGCCGCGGCCCTGGCGACGGTGGGTGAAGAACTGCGCTTCTGGTTCATTACCTCGGCCGTGACGCTGCAGGGCGTCGCCGCACGCCCTCAGGACGCCGTGGAGGGCACCCTGCCGGGTGGCGAGACGCTGTGGATCGCCGCCAAGGCCAGTGTCCATGCCAAGTGCGAGCGTTGCTGGCACCAGCGGCCGGAAGTCGGCCAGCATGCCGAGCACCCGACGCTCTGCGAGCGCTGCATCGTCAACGTCGACGGGGCGGGCGAATCGCGCCGCTACATCTAGGAAATCGAATCCCCATGTCTTTCCAGTACAAGAACGTCTACTGGCTCTGGCTCTCGGCCGCGATCATCGTGCTGGACCAGATCACCAAGCAGCTGGTGGTGAAGAACTTCGCGGAGTTCGAGCGCTTGGCGCTGACGCCGTTCCTCAACCTCTGCCGCGTCCACAACACCGGTGCCGCCTTCTCGATGATGAGCGAGCTGCCGCCGATGGCCTTCGTGCTGCTGGGCACCGTGGTCAGCGTCGGCATCCTGGTCTGGATGCGCGCCAATCCGTCGAGCCAGCGCCTGGTGGCGGTGGCCCTCGCGCTGATCCTGGGCGGCGCCCTGGGCAACGTGATCGACCGCGCCACTCGCGGGCATGTCGTTGATTTCATAGATTTCTATGTGGGAACCTGGCATTTTCCGGCATTCAACGTCGCCGACATTGCCATTACCTTCGGCGCCGGCTTCCTGATCCTGGACATGCTTCTGGACCTGCGACGCGGCAAAATGGCGGCAACGTCGCAGAAGTGACGATGGAAGTGACGAGGTCCTGATGCAGATTCTTCTGGCCAACCCGCGCGGCTTCTGTGCCGGGGTGGATCGCGCGATCGAGATCGTCGAGCGTGCCCTCGAGGTGCTGGGCGCACCGATCTACGTGCGGCACGAGGTGGTGCACAACCGCTTCGTGGTGGACGACCTCCGCGCCAAGGGCGCCGTGTTTGTCGAGGAAGTGGACGAGATTCCCGAAGGGGCCACCTGCATCTTCTCCGCGCACGGTGTTTCCCAGAAGGTGCGCGAGGATGCGGCGAAGCGCGGCCTGACCGTATTCGACGCGACCTGTCCGTTGGTGACCAAGGTCCACATCGAGGTCAAGCGCTACTCGCGTGAGGGCAGGGAAGTGGTGCTGATCGGCCATGCCGGGCACCCCGAGGTGGAAGGCACCATGGGCCAGTTCGACGGCAGCCAGGGTGGGCATGTCTACCTGGTGGAAACCCCGGACGACGTCGCCAAGCTGGCCATCCGCGATCCGGCACACATGGCCTACGTCACCCAGACCACGCTGTCGGTGGACGATACCTCACGGGTCATTGATGCGCTGCGCCAGCGCTTCCCGCAGATTCACGGTCCGCGCAAGGACGACATCTGCTACGCCACGCAGAACCGCCAGGACTCGATCAAGGAGTTGGCGTCGAAGTGCGACGTGGTGCTGGTGGTGGGCTCCAAGAACAGCTCCAACTCCAACCGACTGCGGGAGCTGTCGCAGTTGCGCGGCGTACCCTCTTATCTGATCGACGGCCCCCAGGACATCGACCCCACCTGGCTGGCCGACCGCAAGGCCGTCGGCGTCACCGCCGGCGCTTCCGCGCCGGAAATCCTGGTCAAGCAGGTCGTCGCGCGACTGCGAGAGCTGGGCGGTGAGACCGCACAGGAGCTGCCGGGGCGCCAGGAGCACATCGTCTTTTCGCTGCCGCAGCCGCTGCGGCGGACCCCGCCGGGGCCGGTAAGCTGAGTCGATGGCGATCCACGTGACCCGTCCTGAAATAGGTTGACACCTATACGGGGTAAAACTGGTCGCTAAAGTATGCTGGATACAGACGCCCGATGGATTTCATCGGGCGTTTTGTATTTCAGGGCCAGGTGTGGCCGTTCG
>JBPOHT010000018.1:0-59288 GCA_052035235.1 Pseudomonadota bacterium
CACCGGCACCGCCGCCGAAGTGACCCCGATCCGCGAAGTGGACAACCGCCCCATCGGCAGCGGCTCGCGTGGGCCGATCACCGAGAAGCTGCAGAAGCAGTACCTGCAGCTGGTCAAGGGCGAGAGCAGCCAGTACCCGGAGTGGCTCAGCCACATCTGAGCCACTCGCCATCCTGACCGGGCACCTGGGATTCGTGAACCATCTTGCCCTGTTCGGAGCCGCGGCCCTGGCGCATCTCCTTGCCGTGATGTCGCCAGGGCCTGATTTCGCGATCGTTTCGCGCCAGGCCATGCTGTACGGCCGCAGCGCGGGTCTTTGGACCGCCTGGGGGATCGCCAGCGGCATCGTTGCCCATGTGGCCTTGGGACTGTTCGGACTGGGCTGGTTGCTGGAGCGCCTGCCTTCACTGCTGGAATGGCTGCGCTACGGCGGCGCCGCCTTCCTGCTCTGGATGGGGTACGGCAGCTGGCGCGCCTCCAGCATTCCGGGCAGCGAAGCCACGGTCAGCGCTGCACCTGCACCGAGGAGAAGTTATCTTCTCGGCATCGCCACCAACCTGCTGAATCCCAAGGCCGCCCTGTTCTGCGCGGCACTGTTCTCGGCAACCCTGACCGCCGGCGCGCCCGCCTCGCTGAACCTCCTGCTGGGTGCCTGGATCATCCTCAGCACCGGCACCTGGTTCAGCCTGGTCTCATTGGCGATCGCCCATCGGCGCATCCGCCAGCACCTGCTGTCACGAGCCGGGATCATTGATCGCGCGATGGCCGTGCTGCTGGTATCCCTGGCCTTGCTGATACTGTTTTCGCCCTAGCCAGCGATCAACCGATCAGCACCGGACCCCGGCACACGTCACGCCGTCTCCAGCACCTTGCCGGGATTGAGGATGCCCTTGGGATCCAGGCTGCGCTTGAGCATGTGCATCAGCGCGATCTCGTCGGCCGAGCGCGAGATTCCCAGCTTGCCGCGCTTCTCGGTGCCGATGCCGTGCTCGGCGGAAATCGAGCCGCCGATCGGTTCCAGCGGCGCGTAGACCTCCGCGTCGGACTGTTCGTGCTGCCCCTCGCCTTCGCAGCCGGGGTGGACGAACAGATGCAGGTTGCCGTCGCCGATATGCCCGATCACGTCGCAGCGGCTGTTGGGCCAGCGCTGCTTCAGGCGCCGCTGTACGGCCGCGATGTAGGCCTCCATTTCGCGGATCGGCAGGCTGACGTCGTAGAGGAAGATCGGCTTGCGCTGGTACAGCGCCGAAAAATTCTCGCGGATTTCCCACAGCGCCCGGCGCTCGGTATCGGACTGCGGGATCACCGCGTCGGCCACCAGGCCCTCTTCGAGCGCCTGCGCCATCACCGACTCGAACTGCTCGCGGTCGGCCTCGGGATTGGCGCCCTCCGCCTCCAGCACCACGTAGTAGGCATGCTCGCGTTCCATCGGCGCGCGGTGCCAGCCCGGCGCCGTCACCTCGCGGAAGTAGTCACCCCACATCACCTCGTAGGCGCTGAGCTGCCCGCCCAGTGACTGCTGCAGTCGCTTGAGCAGGCTGGTGACGTGGCTGAAGCTGGCCAGGCTCACCATCGCGGTGTTGCGGCTCACCGGCAGTTCCTCCAGTCGAACCACCACGCGCGTGACCACGCCCAGCGTGCCCTCGCTGCCGATGAACAACTGCTTGAGGTCGTAGCCCGCGTTGTTCTTCAGCATATGGTTCATCGAGGAGATCACGGTGCCGTCGGCCAGCACCGCCTCCAGGCCCAGCACGCGGCTGCGCATCATGCCGTAGCGGATCACGTTGATGCCGCCGGCATTGGTGGCGACATTGCCGCCCACCGTGCAGGAGCCACGCGCGCCGAGGTCCACCGGGAACATCAGCCCCTGCTCGCGCACCGCCTCCTGCAGGCGCTGCAGCACCACACCGGCCTGCACCGTCGCCGTACGGCCGACCAGGTCGATGTCCTCGATCGCGGTCATGCGCTCCAGCGAGATCACCACGCTGGAAGCGTCGGTGGTCGCGCCCTCCACGCAGCCGGTGAGGCCGCCCTGGGTCACCACCGGCTGGCCGCGCTCGTGGCAGATCTGCAGCAGCCGGGACAGCTCGACGGTGCCGCGCGGGCGCACCAGCGCCGCGGCGCGCATCGGCGACGGGTCCCAGTAGCTGTTGGCCCGGTCGGCCACGCGCTCCGGCGGCAGCACGGCATCCGCGCCCAGGGCTTCGGTCAGGACTTCGAGAATGCTGCTCATGACACTTCGCCTCTCAGGCAGCGACCGGATGGCCGATCGCGGAATCGGAAACAGGAATGGCAACGGGATTGGCAACGGCATACCCCGCCCTCAGCGACAGGGCGACCGCACGAGGATAGACGCTGCTGTGGGTCTCGCCCTCCAGGCATTCGCAGCGCAGGTCCAGCGCCGGCCGCTGCTCGCGCAGGCGCTGACCCCACTCCTCGGTACGGTCGATGCCGGCCATGCGGTTGAAGGCATTACCCCGCTCCAGGCTGCCGAGTGTCAGTACCGCCACCTCGGCACGCGGAGCCATGTCCCCACGCTGCGCATGGTTCAGCAGCCAGGAATCGCTGATGCCGACGCCGGGGCTGACGGCAAAGTAGCGCCGGAACGGCGAATCCGGCCGGTACAGCGTATAGCCGACGAAGGTGCCGCCGGCCGAATGACCCAGCAGGCCCAGATCGCCGGCATCGACCGGCAGCTGCCGCTGCAGCAGCGGCAGCAGGTCGTCGACGATGAAGCGGAAGAATTCCGGTGCCCGGCCCAGGCGCCGCCGTGCGTCCTGGCCGCGCACCGCGAACAGGCTGCGGAACACGCACCCGAGATCGTCGCCATAGGCGTAGCCTCGGGGTGCTGGCGGCGAGAACTCCTCGAATCGGCGGAAGGCGAACTCCATGGGTCCCTCGCTACGCGGCGTGCCGATGCCGATCACGAGGGTCTCGGCGATCTCGCCGGCGGCCGCCATGCGCGCGGTGGCTTCCGCCACCGTGGAGAATTCGATGTTGGCGTCCAGCACCAGCAGCGCCGGGTAGCGGCGCAGGCTGGCTGGCGCATACGACGCCGGCAGCGACACGAAGATCTCGAAGTTGCGCGCCATGTTCTCCGCGCGCAGCAGCTGCCGGTTGGCCGGGTCGAAGGCCGTCAGCGGCCGGCGCCGCAGACGCCGGAACAGCGGAGACGCCAGCTCCAGCAGGCCACTCACGGCACGCTTGCTCATCGGGATGACGTTGTCACCGTAGTTCTTGCTCGTACCCCACAGACTGCGCAGCCCGTCCAGCAGCGCCGGCATGGCCAGCGTGCTGGCGCCAAGCCCGGCCTGCCAGCGCACCGACACCGCCGCGCCGCCGGCCGCCTTCGACACTGCCTTGCCGAACTCCTGCCAGTCCAGCTCGCCGGCGCGGCCCGTGGCGGTGAGCGACAGCTTGCGTCCGACACCCGGCTTGACCGGCAACTCACGGAAGCGGCGCAGCACGGCGCTGGCCCGTGCCAGGTCGTGCTCACCGGCAATGAAGCGGCTGATGCCCTCGACGCCGCCCAACAGTGCCTGCAGCACCACGACCGCGGCGGCATTGCAGCCGTACAGCGCCACCTCCCCCTCCTCGATGCGGTAGCGTTCGCGACACCAGGCCAGGATCTCCCCGCCAATCATTGCCGCGAGCCGGCCCGCAGCTTCGGCGGAGCCGTCGCCACCCAGGCCCGGCAGCCCTACCACGATGCACTCGCGGTTCTCGCTGGTATCCGACATCAGCCGGCTCATCTCCACCGCGGAGCCGAACAGTCCCTCCGCATCCAGCACGAACAGCAGCGGATAGCGCCCACGGCGCGAGGCCTCGTAGCTCTTCGGCAGGGCCACGCACAGTTGACGCAGGGCTCCGCCGGCCTCGATGGCGTGGCGTTCCACCCCGGCGAGACGATCGGCGGTGGCATCCGGACAGAGGACGAAGAGCGGTTTCTTTTCAGAAGTCATAGCTGACCCTCAAGCCGATCACGCGCGGCGTGATGACCGTGTACTGGGCAATGGGAGCGGAGATGGCGACGACGGCGCGCTTGTCGGTGAGGTTGTCGCCGAACAGTTGCAGGCGCCAGCTCTCGCGGCTGATACCGATGCTGGCCTTCAGCTGGTCGTAGGCGTCGATGATGATGTCGTCCACGCCCTCGGAGCGGAAGATCACCGACTGCTCGTCGATGTAGGAATACGTGGCCGAAAACTCGCCCTGGAGGTCCATCGGCAGCAGCCAGGTGTAGGCCACCGTGCTGCTCCAGGTGAGCTTGGGGCTGTTCGGCAGCGCCGAGCCCTTGACCACGTGGCTGTTCTCGCGCGGCTTGGTCACCTCGCCGTCGTTGTAGCCCAGGTTAAGGCCCAGCGTCAGGCCTTCCAGCGGCATCCAGGTGGTGCCCAGTTCGGCGCCCAGCAACTGCGAGTCACCAGCATTGGCCAGGTAGGCGAAGTCCGTGGGCACGATACCCAGCCGCGCCGTACCGACCACCGTGCCCTGCATGTCTTCCCAGTCGATGTGGTACAGCGCCAGGTTCGCGATTAGCGTGCCATCCAGCCAGCTCGACTTGAGGCCGATCTCCTTGTTCCATACGTAGTCCGGATCGACGATCGGCGGACCGCTGGCCAGCGCCGCGTAGACGTTCGGCGTACCGGAGCGGAAGCCACGAGCCACCGTGGCATAGGCCATGTGGTCGTCGGTGATGTGCCAGGACAGCGAGACCTTCGGCAGGATGCCCTGCGTGCGCAGCTGCTGGCCGAAGTACTTCCTCGCGGTGCCGGTCTGCGGATCGATGTTGCCCGGATCGGTGGCCAGCAGGAAGGCTTCCACGCCGTAGAACTGCGTGTCGATGAAGAAGGACACGTCCTCGCGGAAGGCGCGCAGGCCGCCGATCAGTTCCAGCTTGCCCGGCACCAGCTCCCAGTTCACCTCGCCATAGGCCGCGATCTGCTTGAAGGTCTCGTCGCCGAAGCCCTTTTCCTGTCGCCCCTGGATCGGGTTGAAGCCGCGCAGCAGGCCATTGAACAGGCCCGTGGGATCGTCGGGGATCACGTCCTCGCGCTTTTCCTGGTCGAAGCGCTGGCTGCGGTCGCGATAGAACAGGCCGCCGATCCAGTCGAAGCGCTCGTCGCCTGCCGACACCAGGCGCAGTTCCTGCGAAAACGACTCCAGCTGCGTCAGCACCTGGGTGGAGGCATTGGAGAAGATATCCGGCGCGGTGAGTCCCAGCTGGCCAAACTGCGTCTGCAGCAGCGACTGCAGTACCGGCGTGCGGCGCCGGCTGTCGCGGTCGGTGTTGTAGAAGGCGCTGACCGCGGTCAGTTGCGCAAACGACAGGTCCCAGCGCGCCGTCAGGGCATGGATGTCGAATTCCGTCAGGGCATACTGGTCCTCGCGGCGCGAGTTGGTCAGTTGCTCCTGCTTGCCCACGTCCACCGTAGGGAACTGGTCACGGTCGGTCTTCTCGTAGAAGTACATGTACTCCAGCTCGAGAGCGTCCCAGGGCTGGTAGGACACGATGGCACGCAGCGAGCGGTCGTCCTCGGAGTCCGCGTCCTCGCGGTCCAGTGCCGTGTAGTCGACGTAGCCACCGGTGTGGCGCATGGTGCCGACGATACGGGCCGCCAGCCGGTCCTCCAGGATTGGCACGTTCACCGCGCCGCGGAAATCGCGGCTGGGCGCGCCGTCGGAGGTCACCGAGTACATGGCGGCGGTGCGGAACACCCACTCGTCCATGTCCGGCGCCATCGTGATCATCTTGATCGCGCCGCCCATCGAGCCCTCGCCGTACAGCGTGCCCTGCGGTCCCTTGAGGATCTCCACGCGGTTCAGGTCGAACAGGTTGAGGTCGGGAAACACGCCGGAGCCCTGGATCGCCACGTCGTTGAGATACACGCCCGTGGTCGGCGAGCCGGCGCCATAGCCCAGGTCCGAAGCATTGACGTTGGAAATGCCGCGGATGCTGATCTTGGACGAGCCGTTGCCAGACTTCTGCAGCGATACGCTCGGCACCTCGAGCAGGTAGTCCTGCATGCCCTTGGCGCCGGCCTTGTCCAGGCCTTCGCCGCCGAAGACCTGCGCACCGCCGACCACGTCCTGGATGCTCTGCTCGCGATAGGCCGCCGTCACCACGATCTCCTCCACCTGGCGGCTGGAGGGTGCAGCGGCCATCGCCGGGACCGGCTGCGGCTTCTGCGCCACCGGGATCACGTCCAATACCTCGCCCGGCTCGGCCGCAGCCGGCTCGGACCGGGCGCTTGCCGGGGCGGCAGCCTGCGGCGCCTCCAGAGCCGCTGGTGCCGCCGGTGCCATGGCCTCGGCAGCCGCAGCAGGCGCTGCCGGCTCGGCCATCAGTTCATCGAGGAAGTCCGCGTCCTCCACCCCGGCGTTGCCCTCGGGCACCGCCTCCTGCGCCGCAACGGTGGTGGCCACCGACAGCGCGACGATCGCGGCAACCGCGCGCGACAGCCCGGAAATCCTCATGACGCTCTCCTCGCAGCAGCGCTACAATAATATGCAGCGTCTATTAATACTCTATGATTTTCAATATATGATGTACTTAATTGGTCCGCAAGGGGAACCCGCCGCATCATGAAAACCGCCAAACCCGCGCCGGCCGGCAAGCCGCGGCTGTCGCGCGCCGAGCAGAAGCTGCAGCGCAGCCAGGACCTGCTGCAGGCCGCGCGCATCAAGTTCATGGAGAAGGGCTACGAGGCCGTCACTATCGACGACGTCGCCGAATACGCCGGCATGTCGCGCATGCCGGTCTATTCCCTGTTCGGCGACAAGCAGAACCTGTTCTTCGAACTCTGGCACAGCACGGTCGGCCAGCTGTCCAAGCGCCTGGTCGGCGTCTCTTCGCCCGGCCAGCCGCTGCGCCACAAGCTCACGGCACTGGCCGACCTGATCGGCCATGGCGATGCCGCCGCCTCCGCCGACGACCCGGGCATGAGCCTGTTCTTCGTGGTGCAGACCATCGCGCTGAGTCGGCCGGAGATCGCCGCCAAGCTGCGCGTCACCGCGCAGGAGATCGTGGCCGACTTCACCGACTTCATCCGCGACGCCACCCACGCCAAGGGCGAACGCCTGCGCAGCGATCCCGAGACCATCGCGGTCCACATCGTCGCCCATATCAACGGCCTGTCGACCGCGCAGTTCCAGACCGGCAAGCGCTATCTGGATCCCCGCGAGCTGGCCGAGATCTTCATCGGCATCGCCATCCGGACCGCATGAGCGCAGTCCCTTCGCTGCGCGCCGCTACGCTGGAGCAGGTCGCAGGGGCCACGGTCGACGGCGCCGCCGTGGACACACCGCGCTATGCGCGGCAGTTGCGCCAGCGCATCTGCCACCTCGGCGTCGGCGGCTTCCACCGCGCGCACCAGGCGCTGGTGCTGCACCGCCTGCTGCAGCAGGGCCTGGCCGACGGCTGGGGCATCTGTGGCATCGGCCTGCGTGCCGCCGACCGTGCGATGCACGACGCCCTGCAGGCACAGGACGGCCTCTACTCGCTGTGGGAGCTGGAAGGCGAGCAGCGCCGCGTGACCGTGGTCGGCTCGATCATGGATCACCTCGATGCCAGCGACGACAGTCGCCCCGCCGTGGCGCTGCTGGCCGACGCGGACACCCGCATCGTCTCGCTGACCGTCACCGAGGCTGGCTACTGCCTGGATGCCGCCGGTGCCCTGGATACCCTGCACCCCGACATCGTCCACGACCTCGCCCACCCCACCCGACCGCGCAGCGCGCCGGGCCTGCTGGTCTCCGCCCTGGCCGCGCGCCGCGCCGCCGGCATCGGCGGCTTCACGGCGATGTCCTGCGACAACCTCGTCGGCAACGGCCATCGACTGCAGGCCGCCGTGCTGGGCCTGGCCGCTAGGCTCGATCCGTCCCTGGCGCAGTGGATCGGAGCCCAGGCCAGCTTTCCCTGCTCCATGGTCGACCGCATCACGCCGGCCACCGATCCCGCGCGCAGCGCGCGCCTCTGCGCCGACTGGGGCGTGGACGACCGCATCCTCGTGGTCTGCGAACCCTGGCTGCAATGGGTGATGGAAGACCGCTTCGTCGCCGGCAGGCCGCCCTTCGAGCAGGCCGGCGTGGTGTTCTCCGACGCGGTCGAGCGCTACGAGGACATGAAGGTCGGCCTGCTCAACGGCGGCCACAGCGCCCTCTCGCACCTGGGCCTGCTGCTCGGCTACACGCGGGTGCACGAAGCGCTGGCCGATCCCCTGCTCCGTGACTGGCATCTCGGCTACATGCGGGAAGTGGCGGCCACGCTGCAGCCGCTGACCGGCGTCGACTACCGCGCCTACCAGGCCTCGCTGGCGCAGCGCTTCGCCAACGCCGCCATCGAGGACCGCCTGCTGCGCCTGGCCATGGACAGCTCCACCAAGTTTCCCCAGGTGCTGCTGCCGCCAGCGATCCGGCGCCTGCAGGCCGGGCAGCCGGTCGATCACCTGGCCACCGCCATCGCGCTGTGGATCGTCTACCTCGCCGGTCTCACCCGGGACCCGGCGCAGCGCAGCGGATACATCGACCACGACCGCGAGGGCCTGATCACGCTGGCCACTGCCGCCGTCATGGCAGAACAGGCAGACGCCTTCCTCGCTTCGAAGCTACCATTGCCGCCCGCCGAAGCAGTCCCCTTCGCAAACGCCGTCACGCGGCAACTGCGTTCGCTGCTCCAGCGCTCACCCCGCGACCACATCCGGAGCCTTGCGCAATGACCGCCCCTTCCTCGCCCGCCCTGGTGGTCTTCGGCGAGGCACTCACCGACTTCGTCCACCACGGCGACGGCCGCTGGCAGAGCGCCGCCGGCGGCGCCTGCTGGAACGTGGCGCGCGTCGCCGCCACGCTGGGCGCTGCCACCGCCTGGGCCGGCGCCGTCAGCAACGACGCCTTCGGCCAGCAGATCGTCGAGCAGTCACGCATCGCCGGCCTGGACCTGGACTACATCCAAGTCGTGGACAAGCCGCCCCTGCTGGCCATGGTCACGCAGATCGACCCGCCGCGTTACCTGTTCATCGGCAACGACGCCGCGGACCTCGCCTTCGACCCCGCGCGGATGCCAGCCGGCTGGCAGGGCGGCTGCCGCATCGCGCACTTCGGCTGCATCAGCCTGGTGCGGCAGCCGCTGGGCGAGCGCCTGCTGCACATCGCCGAGTCGCTGAAACTGGCCGGCGTGCAGATCAGCTTCGACCCCAACCACCGCGCGCTGATGGGCCCGGACTATCCGGCGCTGTTCGCACGCCTGGCCGCCATCGCGGACATCCTCAAGGTCTCCGACGAGGACCTGGCCGGCATCTATCCCGGGCTGCCGCTGCAGGAAGCCCTGCACAAGGTGCTGGAGCTGGCGCCCCGTGCCCGCATCGTCCACACCCACGGCGCCGCCGGCATGACGCTGCACTACGCCGGCCTGCGCCTGGCACAGGCCTCCTTCCCTGTGCAGGTGGCCGATACCGTCGGAGCCGGCGATGCCTGCATGGGCGCCTTCCTAGCCCACCGGCTGGCGGAGCCCGACGCCCCGCCCGCCGCCGCGCTGCGCTACGCCGCCGCCTCGGGAGCATCCGCCTGCGCCCAGGTCGGCGCCCACGCCCCGACACGGGCCGAGCTGGACCGCATCCTCGCCACAACGGGCGCCGGCAACCCCTGAACTCGCGGCACCATGCAGGTTCCGGGGTGGGGCCAGCGGAAGCCGGAATGGTCATGATTCCGGCTTCCGGGCGCACCGACAGGCGCGCCGTAGAGCCCATCAGGACTCTCCAACAGGTGAAGCGATGAAGATCTACCTCCAGGCTCTTGCCCTGGCGCTCCTGCTGCCGCTGGGCGCTGCCACTGCCGCCAACGCCTCCCCGGCCGACGACGTGCTGCAACGCCATATCGAAGCCCTCGGCGGCCACGAGAAACTGGCGCGCATCCAGTCGCGCGTCATGGAGGCCAAGATCTCGGTCGGCTGGTTCAGCGCCAAGATGAAGTCACGCCTGATCCGGCCCAACATCTTCGAGGCTGAGGCCACCATCCTCGGCCAGGGCGGCGGCAGCGGCTACGACGGCACCACCGGCTGGGTCCGCAAGGGCAGCAAGATCACCGTCGCCCCGGACAAGGAGCTCAAGCGCATGCTGCGCGGCAACAGCCTGGACTGGGATCGCAAGTTCAAGCAGTTCTACCCCACGCGGCGCCTGCTGCCCGACGAGACCGTCGACGGCAAGAGCGTCAAGGTGGTGGAGCTGATCGCCGACAACGGCGACCGCGAGATCTGGCGCTTCGATGCCGCCACCGGCCTGCTCAAGCAACTGGAGACCACCAAGCAGGACGAGGAGACTCCCGAGCCGGTGAAGGTGATCTCCAACGTCAGCGACTACCGCGAGATCAACGGCATCCTGGTCGCCCACAAGATCACCGGCCTGGAAGGCAAGCGTGAGTTCTCGATGGAGCTGCTGTCGGTGGTGTTCAACCAGCCGGTCGCACCCATCCGCTTCCCCGGCACCAAATAAGGTTTACAGCTCCGGTCCGCGGCGGCGGATCACCGACTTCAGCGCGAAGCTCGACTGGATGTGGGCGACGCCCGGAATGCGCGTCAGCTTGGACAGCAGCTGCTGGTAGTGATCCAGGTCGCGCACCACCACCCGCAGCGTGTAGTCGGCACCGCCGGACATCAGGAAGCAGCTCATCACCTCCGGCAGTGCGCCCACGCGCTGCTCGAAGCGCGCCAGGATTTCCTCTACCTGCCGCTCCAGCGTCACCGAGACGAAGGCGCTCATGGCGCCCATCAGCCGCTTCTCGTCCAGGTGCGCGCTGTAGCCCTCGATATAGCCCTCTTCCTCCAGCCGGCGCACGCGCCGCAGCGTCGGCGTTAGCGACAAGCCGATGTCGTCCGCCAGGCTGCGCCAGCTCATGCGCCCGTCCCGCGCCAGGGCGCGCAGGATCTTCATGTCGTAGCTGTCGAGTTCTTCAGGCATATATCACCAACAAATAGTCAGTTATTGGTTCATTAATACTAAAATATCCTGATTCCAAAGTGAAATTTGGAATCCTGCACTCCGGCCCCGGACCTAAGATTTCCCCACGCAGAGGCGCCCCTGGCGCGCCCACGGAGAATCCGATGTCCGCCGCACCGATCCTGGCCCAGCCCGACTTCAGCTACGACGACGTGTACGCGCGCGCCGACGGCCCGATCTTCATGACCGGCATCCAGGCGCTGGTGCGCCTGCCGATGGCGCAGCGCCGCTTCGACCGGCAGCGCAGCCTGAACACCGCTGGCCTGGTGTCCGGCTACCGCGGCTCGCCGCTGGGCGCCTACGACCAGCAGCTGTGGAAGGCGCAGAAGCATCTCGACGCGTACGACGTGACGTTCCAGCCCGGTCTCAACGAGGACCTGGCCGCCACCGCGCTGTGGGGCGCGCAGATGCACAAGGCCTTCGGCCCCACCAAGGTCGATGGCGTCTTCGGCGTCTGGTACGGCAAGGGCCCCGGCGTGGACCGCACCGGCGACGTGTTCCGCAACGCCAACATCCTGGGCACCTCGCGCCTGGGCGGCGTGCTCGCGGTGGCCGGCGACGACCATGCCGCGCAGTCCTCCATGTTCCCGCACCAGACCGATGGCATCTTCCAGTCGGTGATGATGCCGATCATCCAGCCCGCCAGCGTCGAGGAAATCCTGTCGCTGGGCCTGGCCGGTTTCGAGCTGTCGCGCTACTCCGGCCTGTGGGTGGCGATGAAGACCATCGCCGAGGTCGTGGAAAGCGCCTCCTCCTTCCTGCTGCCCGCCGCCGCCCCGCTGTTCGTCGAGCCCGAGGGCGCACCCGCGCACGGCCTCAACTGGGACCCGCGCATCGCCTGGCCGGGGCAGCGCGCCGAGCTGGAACGCCGCCTGGTGGACGAGCGCCTGCCCGCCGCCCTGGCCTGGGCCCGCGCCAATGATCTCAACCGCCCCGTGGTGCGCGCGCGCCAGGCACGCCTGTGCATCGTCACCGTCGGCAAGGCACACCAGGACCTGATGCAGGCCCTGGCCGACCTGGGCCTGCGCGACAACGACCTGCAGGCGCTGGGCATCTGCGTATTCAAGGTCGCCATGAGCTGGCCGCTGGAAGCCGGTTCGCTGCTCGACTTCGCTGACGGCTGCGACGAGCTGCTGGTGATCGAGGAGAAGCAGCCCATCGTCGAATCGCAGGTCAAGAACGCGCTGTACCACCGCCCCGCCGCGCGCCGCCCGCGCGTCACCGGCAAGACCGATCCCGAAGGCCGCCCGCTGCTGCCGGTAGTCTCCGAATTCACCCCGCTGATGGTGGCGCGCGTGCTGCGCGGCCGCCTCGGCGCCCTGGGCGAGACCCTGGCGCTGTCGGGCCGCATGGCAGAGATCGAGGCCCGCGCCGGCGGCGCTCCCGGCACGGTCACGCCGATGCCGGTGCGCAAGCCCTTCTTCTGCTCCGGCTGCCCCCACGGCACCTCCACCAAGACGCCGGAAGGCTCCATGACCGGCGGCGGCATCGGCTGCCACATCATGGCGCTGTCGCAGCCGGCGCTGAAGACGCCCACCTTCAGCCAGATGGGTGGCGAAGGCCTGCAGTGGGTCGGCGCCGCGCCGTTCTCCGAGACGCCGCACATCTTCCAGAACCTGGGTGACGGCACCTACCAGCACTCCGGCCTGCTGGCCGTGCGCGCCGCCGTGGCCGCCAAGACCCGCATCACCTTCAAGATCCTCTACAACGACGCCGTCGCCATGACCGGCGGCCAGCCCGCCGAAGGCAGCATCGATCCCGCGCGCATCACGCGCCAGCTGGCCGCCGAAGGCGTCGGCCGCATCGCCATGGTCAGCGACGACCCCGCGCGCTGGCACAAGGCCGAGGGCCTGGCGCCCGGTGTCGAGATCCACCACCGCGACGCGCTGGATGCCGTGCAGCGCGATCTGCGCGAGCAGGACGGCGTCACTGCGATCATCTACGAGCAGACCTGCGCTGCCGAAAAGCGCCGCCGCCGCAAGAAGAAGCAGCTGGCCCCTTCCAGCCGCCGCCTGTTCATCAATCCGCGCGTCTGCGAGGGTTGCGGCGATTGCTCGGTGCAGTCCAGCTGCATCGCCGTGGAGCCGCTGGAAACCGGCTACGGCCGCAAGCGTCGCATCAACCAGTCCAGCTGCAACACCGACCTGTCCTGCGTGAAGGGCTTCTGCCCGAGCTTCGTCGAGATCGACGCCCCCGTGCTGCGCAAGCCGGATCCGGATCGCCTCAAGTCCTTCGAGGCCGAGACCTTCGCCCACCTGCCGCAAGCCGTGCTGCCCGCGCTGGACGGCGTCTGCAACGTCTACGTCGCCGGCGTCGGCGGCACCGGCGTGCTGACCGTCGGCGCGCTGCTGGGCAGCGCCGCCTACTTCGACGGCCGCCATGCCTCGGTGCTGGACTTCACCGGCCTGGCGCAGAAGAACGGCGCCGTGGTCAGCCAGGTGCGCATCGCGGCCAACGCAGGGGAAATCCACGCCGTGCGCATCGGCGCGGCCGACATCGACCTGCTGCTGGGCGCCGACTTCGTCAGCGCCGCCGCACCGGACGCGCTGCAGAAGCTGGCGCCGGGCCGCTCCGCCGTGGTGCTGAACACCGACGAGACGCCGACCGCCGACATCGTCGCCGACCGCGACGCCCGCCTGCCCTCGCAGCGCATGATCGACGCCGTGCTGTCGCGCGCCGCCGCCGACAAGCGCCACGCGCTACAGGCCCACCGTATCGCCGAGGGCCTGTTCGGCGATACCGTCGCCGCCAACACCCTGCTGCTGGGCTATGCCTGGCAAAAGGGCCTGGTGCCGCTGTCGCTCGCCGCCATTCGCCACGCCATCAAGGTCAACGGCGCCGCGGTGAGCCTCAACCTGCGTGCCCTGGACTGGGGCCGCCTGGCCGCCGTGGATCTCGACAAGGTCGAGCAGATGGCAGGGCTGGTGGAGATCGAGGAGACCGAGACCCTGGAACAGTCCATCGAGCGCCGCGCCACGGACCTGGTGGCCTACCAGGGCCCGCAGCACGCCGAGCGCTACCGCGCGCTGCTGCAGCGCGTCCGCAGCGCCGCCGCGCCGCTGGGCGAAGCCGGCCAGGACTTCGTCGCCGCCGTCGCCGCCAACGCCTACAAGCTGATGGCCTACAAGGATGAGTACGAGGTGGCGCGCCTGTACGTGGAGCCCGCCTTCCGCAACGCGCTGGACCAGCAGTTCGCCGGTGCCGGCAAGGTTTCCGTGTGGCTGGCGCCGCCGCTGCTGTCGCCCATCGACGGCCGCACCGGCCGGCCGCAGAAGCGCCGCTTCGGCCCCTGGATCTTCCGTGCCTTCGCACTGCTGGCCAAGCTGAAGTTCCTGCGCGGCACGCCGCTGGACCCGTTCGGCTACAGCGAGGAGCGGCGCGCCGAGCGCCGCCTGGCGAAGGAATACATCGAGACCATCGAAGCGCAGTCCAGCACCCTGTCGGCGGCCACGCTGTCCACCGCCATCGAGCTGGCCGCGCTGCCGCAGCAGATCCGCGGCTACGGGCCGGTGAAGATGGAAGCCATCGCCAAGGCCGACCTGCGCCGCATCGAGTTGCTGTCGGCACCGGCGCAGCTGCCGCCGCCGGTCCGCATCTACAACGCCGCCGCCTGAGGCAGACGCCGGGGATCACCCCGGCGCCGCCGGGCTCAGCGATACAGCCGCGACATCCAGGCCTGGATGTCCGCCAGTGCCTGCTCGTGCGCGGGCGTCGGCTCCAGGCCGACGAAGCCATGCTTCTGGCCGGCATAGGTCTTCAACTGCACCTCGGCACCGGCCTCCTGCATGCGCCGGGCGTAAGCCTGGCCCTCGTCGTGCAGCAGGTCTTCCTCGGCCAGCACCACCAGGGCCGGCGGCAGGCCGGAGAGATCGGCGACGCGGTAGGGCGTGGCCAGATCGTGGCTATTGGAAGCGGGCCATTCGCGGCTGCCGGCGGTATACCAGCGCCACAGGTCCGCCAGGCTTTCACGCGTCAGCGGATAAGGCTTGCGGCCGTAGCGCGCGTGGGACGGCCAATCACCGGATGCATGATCGGTGACCGGGTAGACCAGCACCTGCCCCTTGATCATGCCGGGATGCCGGCTGCGCGCCTGCAGCGCCAGCACCGCGGCCAGGTTGCCGCCGGCACTGTCGCCAACCAGGCAGATGCGCTGCGGGTCTGCGCCGATACGGGCGGCATGGCCCACCAGCCAGTCGAGAGCGCCCAGGCAGTCCTGCACGCCCGCCGGAAAGGGATGCTCCGGCGCCAGCCGGTAGTCGACCGAGATCACCATGTGGCCGGTGCGGCGGCAGAGGTCTCGGCAGAGCGCATCGTGGGTGTCGAGATTGAAACCCACCCAGCCGCCGCCGTGGAAGAACAGCATCACCGGCAGCGCGCGATGCTCGCCCACCGGGGTGTAGCGCCGCGCCGCCACCCAGGTCTCCCCAGAGGCCATCCCCAGTGGTTCCGCGACGACGCCGGCAGGCAGCTTGCCGCGCCACTTGAGGCGGATCACCGGCACCAGGAGCCGGCGCAGCACACGCAGCTTGATCAGTTCAAATACGGAGGGCATTCCCGGTTCTCCTCGGGTGGAAGCGCGCGAGCAGCAGGGCATAAGCGCGCGCCAGGACGGTGGTATGGGATTCGCCTTCCAGGCAGGCGTAGTCGATTCGGCCGGCTTGCCCGCGCAGGCGCAGCGCCTCGGCGTAGTCCTGCGCCTGCGGGATGCCCGCCAGCCGGTTGAAGGCATTGTCGCGCTCCTCGCCGCCGATCGTCACCAGCAGGCGCACAGCCCTGGGCACCAGCGCCAGCCCACCCTGGGGTTCCAGCATCCAGTGACTGCTGATCGCAACGCCCGGGCTCAGCGAGCCGATGTCGGCGAAGGGCGAACCGGGCTGCGCTCGCTCGTAGGCCACATAGGTGCCGCCGGCGGAATGGCCTACCAGGCAGAGGCGCTCCGGATCGATCGGCAGGCTGCGCAGCAGTTCCGGCAACAGCTCCTCCGACAGGAAGCGATGGAACAGCGGTGCCCCGCCGAAGTGGCGACGCGCGTCGCGGCCGAACATCGCGAACACCGACAGGAAGAAGCGCCCCAGCGGACCCTCGAAGGCATCCTCGGCCGGCGGCGAGAATTCCTCGAAGCGGCGCAGGCCGAAGGCCACCTCGCCCTCTGCCCGCGGCACGCCGACACCCACCGTGATGACGTCCTCGATCTCGCCGGCCTGCGCCATGCGCTCGGCGATCTCGGACGTGCAAGACCAGGTGGCGTTGGCGTCGAGCGCGAACACCGCGGGATACAGCCCGCCGGCAGGCGGGCGACCGCGCGGCAGGCCAACGAATATCTCGAAATCCCGCTGCATGATCCGCGAATGCAGCAGGTGACGGTTCTTCGCCCCCTCGCCCGCAATCGGTTCACGACGCAGGCGGCGGATCAGCGGCGCGGCCTTGCGCAGCAGCCAGGCCACCGGCGGCTGGCTCAGCGTCATGGCGTCGTCGCCATAGGCACGGCGGCTGCCCCAGAAGCTGCGGATGCCATGGCTGAGCGCCGGCACCGCCAGGCCCTCCGTGGTCGACTCCGGCAACAGCTTCACCGCGACCCCGGCCGGTGCGGCAGCGGGCATCGCGCCCAGCGTCCAGGCCGCGCGCGGGCGGCCCCGGCCCACCGCAGGCCAGGCCAGTGCCTGGTCGCCGGCGACGATCCAGCGGTCCACGGCGCGGCTCCTGCGCGCGAGCAACTCGCGGGCGCAGGCCAGCACACGGCCTTGCGCAAACAGTGCGACCTCGCCGTCGCGCAGGCGGTAGCGCTCGCGGCACCACTGCAGGATCTGCTCGAGGCGCGTCGCCTGGATCGCGGCATCGGCCGTCGCCAGCCAGGGATCGTCATGGCTGACGACGATGCATTCGCCGGCCTCGCCGGACGCCGCCAGCACCCGCGCCATCTCGATGGCGGAGCCCAGCAACCGCGTACCGTCAGCCAGCAGCAGCAGTGGATAGCTCCGTCGCCGGCGCCGCGGGTATGACAGCGGCAGCGCCACGGTCAGGCTGAAGCTGCCGGCGGGGTCGCTGCCATGCACGGCATGGCTCTCCACCAGCGGGAAGCGCAGGCGTGCCGAGTCACCGGTGCTGATGACATAGGGACAATGGGCCGAGCCGCCTCGAACCGTCAGTCCCTCGCCCTGGTCCATGGAAAGGCCGGCGGCCGGCGGGTTCAGCGCACTGTGCATGGCGGCAGGCTCAGAACGACAGGCCGATGCGCGCAACGAACGTGCGCGGACGGATGTAGCCGCGGTCCCGGGCGAACTGCGGGTTATTGACGCCGCTGACCACGCCGCGCTCGTCCGTGAGGTTGACCAGGGACAGCGACAGCTCGGGCTTGCCGCTGACCTCGGCATTGCCCAGCGTGAGCACCGCATCGAGTGTCTCGTAGCCGAACACGCTGTCGAGATAGGCCAAGGTGTTGGGCGCGGAACTGATCGTGGTGTAGGTCAGCGCACTGCCGCCGTTCCAGGCGCCGGCCAGTGGGCGCGCGTAGCTCAGCGTGGTGGCGGTCTGCCATTCCGCCGCCAGCGGCCAGCGCGTGCCGGGCTCGATCTCGTCGCCGTTGTTGGCGGTGAAGGGCTTGGTGGTGACGGTATCCACCCAGGAGCCGGCGAACGCCAGGGCCAGGCCGGGGACGGGCGTGATGTAGCGCAATGCCAGCTCCACGCCACGCGAGCGCGCGCCGCCGACGTTGTCGAAGTAGGCACCCAGGCCGGTGGAGTCGGACTGCTGCAGCTGCGGGTCGATCCAGTCGAGCTGGAACGGCGTGATGTCCACCTGCAGCGTATCGTCCAGCCACTGCGTGCGCAGGCCGAGCTCGTAGCTCCAGATGGTGTCGGACTTGTAGGTGTCCGGTGCGCGGGACGTAAGCGTGCCCACCAGCACCTGTGCACCGCCGAAGCGGAACCCGCGGCTGACGGAACCGTAGGCGCTGACGTTGTCGTTGAACTGATACTTGATCGCGAACTTGGGATTGATGCCCTGCTCTTCCAGGGTGCCCTCCTTCACCGCCTGCAAGCTGCCGTTGGGCAAGGTCTGGTTGGCCGCCAGCGCGCCGGAGAAGATCACGCGGCTGTCGGACACCGCGCGGAAGGCACGCAGGCCCAGTGTCACTTCCAGCGAATCCCAGAACGTGCCGGTCATTTCGCCAAACAGCGCGCTCTCCTGCACCACGATAGGGTCGGCATTGCCGCGCGCCAGGTTGAAGCGCCCATCCTCGGTGATGGTGCCGCCGAGCCCCGGCAGCACGCGCGCCAGGGCCTGCAGCAGCGCGGGCGGCAGCGGCAGCGTGACGTCGGTGAGCAGCAGGTCGGTGGTCTCCACCATGCGCAGCCGACGGTAGAACACACCGCCCAGCACTTTCCAGCGATCGCTGAAGCCGTCGTTGGAGGTGAAGCGCAGCTCCTGCATGAAGCTCTCGGACTGGTTGTCGTTGGCCGTGGTGGCCAGCGGAGGCGGCCGGTCCATGAGATTGGCGATGCGCGAGACGTCGATCCGCGCGTGGAATTCCTTGTAGGTACGGCTGGTCTGCGACAGCAGGTCGAAACGGTCGAAGGAATACTGGATGCCGAGCGTCTCGAGGTCGTAGCGCGTGTTCGTCGGGCTGGCCTTGGGCGTGTTCGAGCGGCTCAGGCGTCCCTCGCGGTTGTCGGTGACGGCGGAGTCGAGCACGTCAGTCTCCTGCAGCACCGCCATGCCGCTGATCTTCCAGCGCTCGGACGGCTGCCACAGGGCCAGCACGCGGCCGCCGCGCTGCTCCACCTCGTTGACGTCATCCAGGCCACGCTGCAGGTCGTCCACCCAGCCCGGCGAGCCGCGGTCGAAGCCGACCAGGCGCAGCGCGAAGGTCTCGCCCACCGGGATATTCACCGCGGCGCCGTAGATCAGCCCCATGCCACCCTCGTGCACCACCTCGGTCTGCGCGAAGGTCTTGAGCTCCCACTGGTCCAGGCGCGGCTCCTGCGGCACGTAGCGCACCGCGCCGTTGAGCGCGGAGCCGCCGAACAGCGTGCCCTGCGGACCCTTGAGCACCTCGATGCGGGCGAAGTCGAAGGGGTTGGGGTCCAGCGTCACGCGCGGCAACACCGGATCGTCGAAGGGCACGTCGCCCAGGAACACGCCGGTGGTGCTGCTGGTGTTGAGATCGGCGCCGATGCCACGGAAGGTGATGCGGCTGGCGTTGATGGAGTCGTTGGTGAAGGTCACGCCCGGCACCAGCTTGAGGAAGTCCTCCTGCCCCTGCGCGCCGCGCATCTCCAGCTCCTGCGCGCCCAGAGCAGTGACGCTGCCCGGCAGGTCGCGCGGGTTGGCCTCACGCTTGGTGGCGGTGACCACGATCTCTTCCAGCAGGCCGGCGGGAGCACGGGCCGGTTTCAGTGCGGGTACCGGTTCCGCCTTGGCAGCCACCGGGATGGTTGGCAGTGGCTCCGGCGCGGCGTCGGACGCCGATTCGGGCGGCGCGGCCTGCGCCTCGGGTTTCCCGCTGGCGTCACCCGATGCTTCGGGTGCCAGCAGTTCGTCCAACAGAACATCGTCCGCCGTAGCCGATGACGGCTCCGCAAGCGTCGGCATGGACAGCAGGCAGCTCAGCGCGCAAAGGCCCGCCCCCACGATTCCGTGCTTTGCTCCGCGTTGCCGCATGGCTCTCCTCCACGCTCCTATTTATGGAACGTTGTGTTCTTTGGAACATTGTGTTCCCATTATCAGCAGCAGATGCGATCAAATGCAAGCCTTGAATCCTGGAAGCCCGATGAACACGCCTGTAAAGCCGAGACGCCAGCGCCTGAACCGCGGAGAGCAGAAGGAAATCCGTAGCCAGGAACTGCTGGACGCCGCCTGGGAGCTGTTCTGCGAGCGCGGCTACGACGCGGTGACCATCGACCAGGTGGCGGAGCTGGCGGGCTATTCACGCAAGCCGGTGTACACCCTGTTCGGCGACAAGCAGACCCTGTTCTTCGAACTCTGGTCGCGCATGTTCATCGGCATGGCGGACCTCACGGTTTCGCTGTTCGATCCCCGGCAGACGCTGCGGACCAACCTCAAGCGCGTCGCCGAACTCGGCGCGGAGCGCGGCACCCAGGAACAGTCCCGCAAGGTAGAAGGCCTGCTGTTCTTCGTGATCCAGACCATCACGCTGAGCCGGCCCGATCTGGAAAAGCGCGTGCAGCCGCTGTTCGAGGAGGCGCAGGGCCGCCTGGCCCAGGCCATCCGCAACTGCCCGCTGGAACGCAGGGAGCGCCTGCGCGGCTCGGCGGAGCAGGTGGCCGCGCACCTGGCGGCGCATATCAACGGGCTGTCGCTGCTGCAGTTCCAGACCGGCCGCAACTACATGCAGGCACAGGACCTGTACGACCTGTTCGTTTACATGGCGATCGTGCGCGAGGACTGAGGCTCTCCAGCGCTACTGCCGCTGAAGGCACTCAGGGAATCAGGCCTTCCAGGTAGCTGTCGCTGTCGTCGATACCGGACTCGATCCACATCGGCAGGTGGTCGCTCATGCGATAGGTGCGCCAGTCCCTTGGACAAGCCCGCTCATATCCACGACAGTGGCAGGCCGCCCTTACAGCACGCATCCCGATTCCTGGATCCTGGAGACCATGCTCGAGCCCCTGGCATACACGCCGATTCCCCTGGGCCTGCAACTGGCCTATACCGGCTTCATGGCCGTGCTGGTGCCGGTCTACCTGCGCAAGTACGGCCCCACCAACTTCCTGTACTTCTGCGACGTGGCACTGCTGCTCACACTGGCAGGCATCTGGCTGGAAGATGCCTTGCTGCTGTCGACCGCGGCGGTCGGCATCCTGGTCGCCCAGCTGTTCTGGCTGCTGTCCTTCCTGGCCCATCTCTGCGGCCGCAGGATCAGCGGCATGACGGACTACATGTTCGACCGCGGGCGCTCGCGTTTCCTGCGGGGGCTGTCGCTGTTCCATGGCTGGCTGCCGGTGCTGCTCATCTACCTGCTGCTGCACACCGGCTACGACGCCCGCGCCCTGCCGATCTGGACCGGCCTGGGCACGCTGCTGGTATTGGTCTGCTATTTCTTCATGCCGCCGCCCGCACCACAGCGTGGCCTGGCACCCGTGAACATCAACTACGTCTACGGCCTCGACAGCGACAAGCCACAGCGCTGGATGTCGCAACAGGCCTGGCTGGCGACCGTGCTGTGCGGCTTTCCACTGCTGCTCTACCTGCCGGCCCATCTACTGCTGGACCGACTCATGCCGACTGTCATCCGCTGAGCTTGCATCCGCTCATCACCCGCCCACCGTAGTGCTTCGCAGCAGCCTCCGACACTGGCCGAAGGATCATTCGGAATTGATTGACCCCACCCCCCCAGGGGTGTATAAACCCCGACTTTGTTCGACTTTGCATCGCCAAGGCAGATGGCATTAGATTGGTCCAAATGAAAGCCAAACCGACGAAAAGCCCGGCAAAATCGGCTCCTGCAAAAGCAGCGGCCTCCAAGTCCGGCGGTTCCAAGAGTGCTCCGGGATTGCTCAGCAAGCTCAAGGGTGCGCTGACCAGCAAGAAGCCCGCTCCCGCCGCTCCGGCGCCGGCCAAGGCTGCCGCGAAGCCTGCCGCCAAGGCGGCTCCGGCCAAGCCTGCGGCGCCTGCCAAAGCCCCCGCCAAACCAGCTGCCGCGGCCAAAACCGCTGCGGCCAAGTCCCCCATTACTTCCCCCTCGATGAAATCCGCCAGCACCGACAAGAGCAGCAAAGCCGCCCCCGCCCCGGCACCGGCCAAGAAGGCCGCCGCCGCTCCGGCGCCTGCACCGAAGAAGCCGGCACCGCGCAAGCCCGTGACGCCGATGACGTTCGACGGCCTGCCGACCGAAGACCAGCTCCGCGCCATGTCGGACGACGACTACATGAACGACGTCCAGCTGGAGTTCTTCCGCCACCGCCTGCTGCAGATGCGCGCCGAGGTGCTGGAGCGCGAAGTGGACGTCAAGGAGCGCCTGCACCAGCGCGAGGTGTTCGCCGATCCTGCCGACCGCGCCACTGCCGAGGAAGAGCACTGGCTCGACCTGCGCCTGCGCGAGCGTGAGTCGCTGCTGCTGCGCAAGATCGACGACGCCCTGCGCCGCCTGGAAAACCGCGAGTACGGCTACTGCGAGAAGACCGGTGACCCCATCGGCATCCCGCGCCTGCTGGCGCGCCCCACCGCCACCGTCTGCGTGGATGTGAAGGGCCAGGACGAGCGCGTGGAAGCACAATTCCGCGACCGCTGAGGCAGACTGCTGCAGCCCAACGAAGCCCTGGAGCAATCCAGGGCTTTTTTGTTGCCGCTCTGGCCAGGGCAGATTTTGAGTCTGCTGCGTCTACCGCACACCTGAACGACAAAAGCCCCGGATCGCTCCGGGGCTTTCATGTCGGTTTGTACTGTCGGCAGGTCCGCGTGGTGCCCATGGCCGGACTCGAACCGGCACGCCTCACGGCGCAAGATTTTAAGTCTCGTGCGTCTACCGATTCCGCCACACGGGCTACGGGAAATGTACGGTAAATGGAGGCCAGGGTCGGAATTGAACCGGCGTACGCGGATTTGCAGGGTTTCCGGCAAATCCAGCGCAATCATTACCGCAGGCGGCATTTTAGCAAACATCGAGGGGTTCCCGGGCCGAAATTTGGGACCCATAGATAATTTGGGTTTTGAAGAGGTCACCCTGCTGGGAAAGCATACCGGGCGGTATCTGCGCAAAATCCGGGGGTTTTAGGGCCTCGAACTGGGCCACCGATTGCCGCATGGTGCTCACGTCCAGATGCGCGTAGCGCTGCACCATCGAGACCGATCTCCAGCCGCCCAGTTGCTGCAGCACCAGGAGCGGCGTGCCCCGCTGGACGTGCCAGCTGGCCCAGGTGTGGCGGAAGTCGTGCCAGGTGAAATCCTCGATGCTGGCGCGCTCGAGGGCGCCGTACCAGGTGCAATGCGGGATCCGCTTGCAGCGGCGGCCGCCGAGAACAAAGCACCAGGTTGGATCCTCGCCGACGTGGGCCTCGAGGATCTGCACCGCGCGCCTGGTCAACGGTATGCAGTGCGGCCGCCGCGCCTTCATGCTGCGCCCCTCGATCGACACGATGCCCTGCTGCAGATCCACCTGGTCCCATCGCAGGCCCAGCAGGTTTGCCTGGCGCAAGCCGGTCTCGAGAGCGAATTCGGCCCAATCTCGCAGTGGTAGCGGAAGCTCCTGCAGGAGCCGGTAGGCCTCGGCCTGGCGGAGCCATCGCACGCGCGGCGGATCCTTCTTCGGCGCCGGCGGCACCGGCACCCGATCGATCCAGCCCCAGGATGCTGCGGCGCGCAGGATCGCCATCACCACGTTGACGACATAGCTGGCGCTGCGATCGCTGACGCCTTCCTCGAGCTTGGCGACGCGTAGCTCATCGAGGACAACCAGGTTGATCGCCTGCAGGGCCTTGCGCGCCAGGCGCGGCTGCAACCACGCCAGGATGCCGCGCTCTCGCCGGATGGTGCCTGCAGCGCGAGAGCGGCCCTGCAGGCGCCAGCGGTCGACGGCGTCCTCCCAGGTGCGCGTCGATGCCGGCGCCGTGGCGTCGGCCGATATCCGCACCACGGCCGCGGCAATGAGCTCGATCGACTGCAGATCGAGCTTGAGCTCCTCACCCATGCTTGCCCCTTTTTGTTGTTGTTGGGGCATCGCAGAGTAGCTAAGTCATGGTTCCACGGTCACCAGCAAAAGTTAGAGCGAGGACTCCAGCTTCAGTCTTACCGACCGTTGATTCGGGTGATGCTTATCAGTGCCTTCGTGTGGTGGTGTCCGGTATGGCCGACGAAAAGCTGCCCTTCAACCTTGGCTTGATGCTCGGGCAAACCCTTATATTTCTCGTACCCAACCCCACTTTCGAAGACAAGCTGAAAGCGCTTTATCGCCGCCCCAATCTGCATGGTAGAACCGTCTTCCATGCTCTCGGCGGTCACACAATTCGGTGTCCTAGCCGTCAAAATCCAGACGGTCTCAGGCTCATCTCCGTCGTCGATGCTTGTGTAGTTTGGACGCCCCGGGAATGTCTCTCGCGAGACCAGCCCTTCCAACACGACGGATTGGCCGTCCTTGAGGCAATCAGCCTTCGCCAGCGTCCCCATCAGCAACAGTGCTATCGCGATAAATGCTCGCATACGTCCTCCTAGACCATGCGAGCAAAGCCTAACATCACTCCCTACTCTTGGACCGCGGCCGGCTTGCGCAGCAGCTCCCAAAGCGAGATCGCCGCCAGCAGCAGCTTGGCGATGCCGTCGATCACATCGGCCGGCGGCGCGTTGAAGGTGCCAGTCAGGCCCAGGGCGGCGAGCATGCCGGCGCCGCGGGCGCCGGAAGTGGTGAGGAGTCGTGCGGCAAGCTTGGGCATGGGTTCACCTGATGTACTGTTTCCAAACCTTGGTGGCCGCGTCGTAGACCAAGCCCATAGGGCTCAGCTGGAACAGCGCAGACATCAACCCGCCGGCCTCAGAGGCCCGCGCCTTCTGCGCCAGGGCTATAGCGCTGTCAGCGGCCGTCAGAGGCTGCAGGGGCGCCTGCAGGCCCTTTCCTGTGCCATCCCAGGGGGTGTACCAGGGCTGGCCGTATACGCGCTTCTCAGGATGGCCTGCCAGCGGCCGCGGCGCGCTGTTCCAGTTGCTGGGGAGCTTGTATCCCGGCGCCGGGTCCAGATAGCGCCGCAGGCTGGGGCTAAAAACCCTATAGGTGATCGGCTGGCCCGGGCGCTGAATGACGTGGTAGACGTCGCCATCGATCACGACGAACGTGTCCGAGTCGGGGCCGGTCGACGGGTGCGCCAGGTCATAGAGCGTGCTGCCCAGGGCGCCGCCCACGTCCTCGCCCCAGTCGCGCACGCGGGTGTAGACCCGGTACCCGACGTAGACGCCGCCGGCGAGCAGCGCCAGCTTGGCCAGATCCACAACCTGGTCAGTCTTCATCGGGCCAGGATGATTGCCTGCTGATACAGGCTTTCGGGGTAGTAGTCGCGCCAGCTGGCGCCGTTCTCATGCGCGACGATCGCGCGCATCAGCTTGGCCAGGATCTCCGGCCTGGCATACAGGTCGATGGCGACATCAGCGCCCTGGCCCACTGCAGCGGCCACCGCGTTGATGTAGGCCGTCGTGTTGTTTTCGGACGGCGGCGCCCAGCGGGTGATGATGCTGCGGATCGTGCTGAGGCCGTACTTGGCCTGGTAGTTCTGCAGCAGCTTGGCCAGAGCGCGCAGGCCGTATACCGGCGCGGTGAACTGCACGAAGGCGGTATCGGTCTGCTGCGCGCTCATGCCCTGCCACTTGTCCGCGCTCTTGCGGATGTTGCCCGGGTTGTTGTTGCGGATGCCCCGCGGCGCGTCGAGCGGTGCTGCAGGAGCCGAGCTAGGCACGCTGACCCCCGGCAACTGCGGCAGCGGGAAGGGATCGAAGATGCTGCCGTCCCCCGCCCCGCCCGCACCGCCGTGGCCGGCCGAGCTCGAGGGCACCTGCTGGCGGTACCACAGCCAGGCGGCACCGCCGATCATGATGAGGGCGGGAACGTTCACGCATCAGCCTTCCAGGATGACCAGGTTGGAGGGGCCGCCGGTGCTGATCCCGCTGACGGCCGATGTCGGTACGAAGATGTTGAAGACGCGCTCGGCGCCGGCCGCGAGCAGCAGGCCGGACACGACGTTGCCGGTGATGTTGAAGCCCAGGTACAC
The DNA here is from genome assembly GCA_052035235.1 of Pseudomonadota bacterium. Taxonomy (GTDB): domain Bacteria; phylum Pseudomonadota; class Gammaproteobacteria; order Nevskiales; family Nevskiaceae; genus Solimonas_A. The sequence goes on from JBPOHT010000018.1 coordinate 25,691, forward strand.
CGGGTTGGCGCCGCGGTTCTGGAGCAGCAGGTACTGGCGCTTGTCGTTGGCGCCCAGGATCGTGACCGCCTCGGTGTCGACAACGTCCTGGCGGGTCTGCGTTACGGCGCCGTTCGGGTTCATGGCCTAGCCCATGACCAGTTTGCGGCCGATCAGCGTCAGCTGACTGCCGACGAGGGTCAGCGCGGTGTTGTTCACCAGCTGCGCCAGGATCGAGCTATTGGCCAGGAACACGCGCGGCTCATTGACGGTGAACCAGCCGGAGACATAGGAGTCGCCGGCAATGTCCCACATCGGCACGAAGTCCTGGAACATCGTGTTTTGCGATGCCTGGTCCGTGATCTGCATGGTGACATTGCGCCGCAGCAGCGCCGCCTGCTGGGAACTCGCGTTGTCGAAGGTGTACCCGTTGATCCGCTCCATCAGGAAGTGACCATCCTTGGCGAACTGCAGCGTGGCAGTGCCCACGGCGGTAGCGGCGATGGTGCTGAAATCCAGCGGGTAGGCATAGGGGTACTGGGCAACGATCTGCTGCCCGGTCTTCTCGATCAGCTGCTGCAGGGCACGCTGTATGGCTTGGTCGCGCATGGAATCACCGGAAGAGTTTGTTGCCAACCAGCATCACGCGGACCCCGGTCAGCGAGGTTGCTGCCATATCGTTGCGGATGCTGACCTTGATCTGCGATGCCGCCTGTACCTGGCGCGTCAGCGTGAACATCGGGGAGAGCGTGGAGAACGAGTCTCCGGCCACGTGCCCGATGTAGACGAAATCCGAGAACCACTGCGCACTGCTGCCGCTGTCCTGCAGCTGGATTTTGACGCGCGCCCGGGTGAAGGCATCCGTGTCCGGCGCGGCGGCGTTGAAGCCCGACCACACCATCTTCGTGACCTCGAAATCGGCGTCCGCGTGCGCCTTGATCATGGCATCCTGCTGGCCGCCGGCCGCGGCGATGTTGGTGAACACCGCCACGTAGGTGAAGGGTACGCGCAGCCGCACCGGCTGCTGCGCACCCCACTGCTGCATGAGTCCGACGCTGCTGCCGTTCATCATTCGGCTTCCGGGTGCTTGCTGTGAAACTCCCAGGCCCTGGTGCCGGCGTTGTAGGCCCAGACCCGGCCGGTGTGGTCGAGCGCGTAGAGACGCCCGTCGAATTCAACCAGCTGCACAAAAGTCGGGTCCATGGTCACTCCGGTCTGATGCTCTTTTCAGGAGGGCGCGCGCCGCGTCCTTTTGAAAAGAGGGGGCGGTTGCCCGCCCCTCTCTTCGACTCGCGCCTTACTGGCTGACGCGGGTCGTGATGCCGCGCAGGATCACGCCGATACGGCCGTCCACGCCCGAGGGCAGCGGCACCGCAGCCGGCCAGCCGATGGTGACGCCGAAGTTCATGTTCGGCTCCAGGTTCACCGGCGTAACGTCCAGCGGCTCGCCCGCCAGGCGCCAGTAGCTGGTACGCGTCAGCTGCGCCGCGCCGGCCGTGGTGGTATCGCTCTGCGAGCTGAAGCCGGTGAGGCCGTGGGTGACCGGCGCCTTGCCGAGCGGGGCAAAGGTCAGGTACGTCTTGTTCAGGATCTCGAGCTTCACGAAGCCGCTCTTCATCACCGTGTACAGATCGTTGACGAACTGGTCGACACCCGCGGCCGCGGCGCTGTTGCGCTGGGCCATGCCGGGGTTGATGCCCGGGAAGAACTCGATCTCGATGCGGCGGAGCTCGAAACGGTTGCCGTTGGGGATCTGGCCGGCCAACGTCATGTTGGTATCGACCGGGGTCTTGGTGCTGCTCTGCGGCTGCGCGAAGAACAGCAGCTGCGTCTGGCCCGCCGCCAGGTAGGTCTGGTAGTCCCAGAGGTCCTGGTTGACGGCTTCGGCTTCACCCGGGCGGAAGCCGCGGTTGATGCCCTGCTGTGCAAGGGGAGTCGGATTGACGTTCAAGGTGATGCTCCTTTTGTTCTGGATCGGAGACAGTGGAAATCAGTACTCGGCCGGGTAGCCGGTGAGCGGATCGAGCTGGCCCGGCAGCACGCCGCCGGAGAGGCCGTTGAGACGGGAATAGGTGAGCGCATCGCTGCTGTAGGCGCCGCCGTTCAGCTGCTCACCCAGGGCCTGCGTGTAGAGGCTCACGTCATCCCAGCCGACGACCTCGGACAGCTGCTCGCCCAGCTGGACGGTCGGCATGGCCTTCTTGAGGCCCTCGCGACCGATGTCGTGCATCACACAGGTCAGCGCTCCGATGGCCGCCTGGCGGGCCATCACACGGCCGACGGCCTTCTCAGCAATCATGCCCAGGCCGACTGCAGTGGCGGCCTTGGTGACGTTGAGCATCGCGCCGGTCTTAAGCGAAGCCGGCAGCTTTCCGACCAGATAGCCGATCAGCACGTCGTTGGCCAGGGCACCGGCGGCGCCGATGGCGGCCGGCTTCAGCTGGCTCTCGACCAAGCCACGCGGCACGATGGGATTGCGGCGGGCGCGCACCTTGAAGCTGCGCAGCTTGCGACGGCGGCGGCGCTTGGGCGCGGCGGCGGCACCGAACAGCGCCGGCAGCGCGCGACGAGCGCGGCGGGCGGTGCGGCGGCGGGACTTGCCCTTGCGGGCCTTCTTGCGACGGCGGGGATTGATCAGCAGCAGTTCCGACACGGTGTGATACTCCAGGTTGTCGGACGGGTCATCCTTCGATGCCTCTGTCCGTTACCTGGTAGCCACCGCCGAGGACTACCAACTGTTGACCGTCAAAACTTACAGCGAGGGCTGGCCGGTCGTTCTTGCGGAATTTGTGCAGGTACTTTTCCCTGCGCCCATCCCGCACTGTCACGTAGATCACTCCATCCAGTTCGCCGAGCATCCAGAGAGGCCCTTCGATCTTCTGCACCGGCGCGGTGATCAGCGCATCCGGTTCATGTCCGCTGAATGCTTTGAAAGCTCTGATGGCCTTGTCAACCCCCGCCAGGGTCTGCGGGAGCCGGCGCGCGTAGACCGTCCTGGATCTGGCATCGATCCGTTGGACTACCCCCACGCGGCCGCCTGGCAGTTGCACCAAGTCACCCTTGCTGACCCCACGGGTATGCCGCTGCGTCAGCAGCTGCAGATCCGCGGCGGCGACGGGAACGAGCGCCATCAGCGACGGCGGCGCTTCTTCTTGCCCATCAGCATCAGCAGGCCCAGGCCACCGGCTACCCACCACAGCGGGTTGATAGCCGTCGTGGCGGCTGCGGCCGTGGTTTGTACCGCCGTGGGCGTGGTGGTGGTCGTGGTGGTCGTGGTCAACGCCTTGTTGGGCACCGGCGCCACGCCGCCCGCTTCCATTTCCTTCACCAGCTGCGTTGCCAGCGCCTTGAGCGCGTTGGCCGCGGCATCGGTCACCGTGAAGCTGGGAGACGCCGAGGTATTGCCCTGCACCAGCTGCTTGATCCAGTTGGTCAGCGCGGTGACGTTATACGCCGCGACGGCCTTGAGCCAGGTCTCGATATAGGCCTGTCCACGCGCGGCATTGGTGGCCTTGTAGGCCACCATCCGCGCCGTCATCTTCTTGGCGACAGCGGTGAAGTCATTCTGAGCTGCAGTAGGCACGATCCTTACCTCCGGGAAACGAGAAAATAAGCGCCGATGCCCAGCAGGACCAGGGGCACGGCGGCGGCGATTCCTGCCGCACGCGTCGTCGCGGGATCGACAGAAAGATTAACGCCCAGGCCGACACCAGCCTGCTGCGCGGTCAGCGGCTCTAGGCCCTTCTTTGCGCGCTCCAGGTTGAGTTTCAGCAGATCGTTCTGGGACTTGACCGTGACGACGGCCTGCCCGATGCCCGTAATCATCGGCACCAGCTTTTCCCACCAGGCTTGCGTCTGCGCGGTCGTGGTGGAACCAGTGCTCAGGCCGGCGTTGAAGTCGGCCAGCCAGGCGCTGGTATCCAGGTCCAGGATGCCGGACAGGCCCTGCTGCGCCATCGCACGCATGGCACGGTTGTAGACCTCGGGCTGGTTCATGGCCAGCCACTGCAGGAATGCGATTTGTGCGGGGGTCAGCTGCATGGGTTACTCCGATGCCCGAGGGCGATTCAGCAACATCAGGGCCAGGCCGCCAGCGGCCAGCCACGGCAGGTATTTCATGATCTTTTCGTCGTCAGGCAGCTGGTCGACGGCATTGGTGGTTCCGTTGGGCGTGGCGTACAGCCCCGCGCGGTCCTGTTCCGTAATGATCTCGGCCACGATTCGATCGAGACTGGCCTGGTCCGTGGTGGCTTCCAGCTTCGCGCGGTAGTTGGCCACCAGAGCCTGCCCGGCCGGCTCGAAAGGATTGCGACCGATGCGGGCTACCAGCGCCTGCGCGTTTTGGTCGAGCACCGCGGCGCGCTCGCCGGCGGCGGCCTTCTGCTGCATGACGGCCTGTTCCTGCTGTTTGGGCGCGGACAGCGCCTGCGCGAACATGGCCACCGACTGCATGATCTGGTTGGGGTTGCCGGTCATGACGCCCATGGCGCCCGCTACCGTGGCGCCCGGGTTCTGCGCACCCAGGATCGTCGTGGCAATCGGAATCAGGTTGGTGCCCAGAATCAGCGGCATAGCCAATGGTGCTGCGACCTTGACGACCTTGGTGACGGCGTTGCCGACATCCTTCACGGCCTTCTTCAGGAAACTGCCGAGGCCTTCCAGCTGCTGCGGCATGTACGGCGCGATGGCGATCTCGGCTTCGGCCTCGGTCATCAGGGGGAAACGCACGCGGCCAGCCAGGTACTGCTGCACGTGCGCCAGCGCGCGCTGCTGCGATTCGGTAGAGAGATCACGAATCACGCCACGGCGGATCAGGTCCACCAGGGCCGACAGCGCCAGGGTATCGTTGTTGGCGGCCATCAGATGTGCTCCACCATGGATGCGGGATAGCGGCGCGGGTCGGGGCGTTGCCCCAGCGGCCAGGGCTCAGTTGTTTCCACCGCAACCCACTTGGAGCCGATCAGGGTTTCGGTGAATACGTGGCAGAGGCTTTCGACGGTCGCGCCGACAGCGACATAGCGGCAGCGGTGGCCAGTGGCCATCAGCAGGGCGGCGACCACCACGGACTGGTCATCGCAGTCGCCGGCGCGCATGGCAATGGTGCTGATCGGGTCGGCGACGACTTCCACGCCAACGGGGTCGCGGGTGTAGCGGACGTTCGCTCTCACCCACTGCTGCACGGCCTGGACTTCGCCCAGGTAGTTCTTGCCCGCCACGTGCTGGACGATCTGCCGCGCGAGCATGATCAGGTCCAGGTTCTTTGAGAACTGGCGGGCCAGGCCCGCCATGATCTTCAGGGTGCGGCGGGTACCGTCAGCTCCGGGCGGCAGCTCGCCGAGCTGGGCCGTTGTTGGCAGCGGCAGGCTTGCTGGATTTGCGTACGGAACTCTCATGTCCGGCACGCTGATCAGCATCTGAGCCGTTTGTCGACCCCTGGCCATCATCCGGCTGCAGCTGCTCCTGGACGGCCTGCAGGAGCTCCTGGAACCAGGGCAGCCTTTCAGCCACGGCCGAGACCAGTTCCGGCGGCAGTACTGCGGAGAGCTTCTGCAGGGAATCGGGCTGCGCCAGGATCTTCTGTGCCGCCTCCTCGCCCATCTCATCGATGACGAAGATCGCGTAGGCCTCGGGGTCGCTGTCCAGGCGCGCGGCCTTCACCAGGCGGGCGACCAGGCGCACCAGGGGCGACGCCTGCGCCGGCGCCGCGGCAGCCGGTGCCGGCGTGGGCGCAGCCGCAGCTGCAGGCACCGAATCGCCTGCGGTGATCGCCGCCTGGCCCGGCGACTGCGCCAGGGCTTGCTGCATCACCGGCGCGAAGCTCTTGAGCAGGCCCAGCCAGTCGGTGTCACCGTCCTCGCCGGATCCGGTACCGCCGCGCTTACCCAGCAGCTCCTGCACTTCCAGGATCTCTTTCACCGCACTGAGCGGCGAGGACGGCGCTGCGCCCTGCCCGCTCAGCATCTTTGCCGCCGTGATCAGGTCGGTAAAGCTGGCGCCAGGCGCTGCCTGGCCCTTGTTGTTCGCCATGGCAACCAGGTTGGTCATCATCGCCTGGTTCTGCTGGAACATCAGCGTGATCAGCTCGCCCATGCTCGGCATGCCGTTCGCCGGCGCCGCAGGCGAGGTGGCGACAACCTTGCCCGCCGCCGGCGGCTCGACGCCGATGGTACGGCTGCCGCCGTGGTACTTGGAGCCCTTGCGGCCACGGATCCTGAAATCACCGCCGCCATAGTCGTCGCGCAGCTTGTCCATCAGCTGCGGCAGCGTCATCGATGTCGCCGGCGTGCTGAAAAGCCACTGTTCGCGCGGGCGGTTCGGGCCTGCAGCTCGCCACACGCAAACCTCGCTGTCCTGGTCGTCCTGCAGCTCGTCCAGGAGGCTGCCCACCTGGTCGATGTCGAGCAGCTCGATATCGGCGCCGGCGGAGCGATCGGCAGCATCACGGCTTCGAGTCGTGAGCTTGAGCTTGGTAGGCATCAGTGAACCTCGCGCGGCGCATGCTCGCCGCAATGGTGGGTGATCGCCACGCGCGGATGCATGGCCGTCAGGGTCATCGCCGCAGCGTGTGGATCCGCGATCGACGGGGCGGCCGGCAGCAGCATCAGCTGCGGCGGGTAGCGCCGGCATTCGCGGCCGTGCGGATTCTCGGGAAGCTCGCCGCCGTGGCGGCAGCTGCTGCAGGTGCGATCGGTCATCGGCCTAGCCTCGTATGCCCAGGTGAAACAGCAGGTCGCGGACCGCCAGGCGGTCGGCGTCGGTGAGACGGTTGGCGTCCAGGCGCGACAACAGCGCATCCCACTTGTAGCGCGGCGGTGCCGGCCGCTGCGGTACGGCGCCAGGCAGCAGCCCGTGGGTGTCCTGGTGCAGCTGCGCCGCCAGTGGCGGCGGCATCTCGAGTACCAGCTTGCGGTGCGAACTGGTCATGGCGAACAGCACGGAGCGATCGTCCATCAGCGTGGCGATGCGGGCATCCCTGGCGAGCCTGAAGAGTTGAAGCATCAGAGCCGTAGGGGGATGGCGCCCAGGTAGCGCAGCGGGCTGCTGGCGCGCCCTGCGCGCCCCTGCAGCGATTTTTCACCCTTCCCTGCGGTCATACCGTCACGCCCCCTCAGCGACCAACCCACTTCCCCGGCATACGCGCGCCGCCAGGCGCGCAACGTGAGCGCCGTCAGGCGATCACACACCCCGCGGAGCGGCCGATCGATAGGGGCAACGCCCCTACGAAAAGCTTTCTTCTGCGAAGCAGGGACATGATCCGCCAGATAGACCCTCGAATGAACGACAGATAAATCACCGCCTGGAGCCCGGCTGGAGCGCCGGAGGAAGCCCGACACTTAAGCCGGAGGAGCCCGACACTTAAGCTCGGGAGGAACACCGTCGACGGCGCCGGCGGCGTGCTCGAGCACGGGAAACTGCAGCCGGCCACTGCAGATCCGTCGACGGCGACGTGCTGCGGGCATAAAAAAACCCGCCTGGAGGAGAGGCGGGCAAGGGGCAACCTGGCAAAGGTGCCGGAGGATCTATTTTCGGGTGAGCTTGTTGAGGATGCTGCCCAGGGACTTGGGACCAGGCGGCCCTGCCCCGCCAGGGGGCCTAGGAGCCGCGGGACGCTCCAGGGGCTTCACCAGGGTGCCGTTGTTGTTCTGCGCCTTCTGGTGGGCCAGGACGATGTCTGCACCGGACTTCGGCCGCGGCGAGGATCTCTCCCTCGAGGCCTGCTTGCTCGCCTGCTCCCACTGGGAGCCCATGCCGACCAGGCCGGCGAGCTTCACCATGTTCAGCTGGCGGATGGAGACATGGCCGCGATAGCTGCCGTCGTCCAGGAGCTCGGCGCGCTTGACGCTGTTGAGCCAGCCCACGCGGGTGACATCGTGAATGGCGCGCTCGATGCGCCGCTGCACCAGCTCGGCCTTGTCGGCCAGGGTATCGACCCGCAGGCCGTAGAACTTCTTGTCGTCGCCCATGCCGATCACGCTGGTCACCAGGTCCACGTGCTTCAGCATCCACACCAAGGCATGCGCGATCGCATAGCGCCGCTCCGGCCGCATCTCGCGCTCGCGGTTGCTGGTGTAGCCGTCGAAGTCGTGGCCGGCAGGCATCGGCTTATCCTTGCCCTGCACTGGCACCCACCTCACTCCCCGCCACACCTGGTCCTCGGCCAGCAGTGACCTGGCCACGCGCAGCGCGATCGTGCGGATGATCTTTTTCGAGCCCTTGAGCTCGGGCAGGAATTCCTGGCGGATGATGTCCGCCGCGGTTGTTCGAGCGATGGCGGTTGCTGTACTCAGGCGGCGGCCTCTGCGGTGGCCGGGAGACAGACGCCCATGGCGGCAGCGATCTCGGCCGCCGCCATGGCAATGCCCGTGTGCTGAGCGCGCCAGCCATCGAGCCAGGCATCACGGAAGGCGCTGCACTCCTCGTCCGACCAGGTTGCCGGCAGATGGTCGCGCATCGGCGCATGCATCGCGCGGCCGCCGTGGAGGCGGTAGTCGGCGCCGGAGATCCGCGCGCAGCGTAGGTGCGAGGGCAGCAGGCTCACTACTTGCCCCTCAGGTCTTTCCAGACGTCGTAGATCGCCATCACCACTTGCGCGGCCAGGCCGAGGATGATTCCCAGCGCGGTGATGCACACCGTTGTCAGCGCCAGTGCACCCACGAATTTCCAGAAGGGCAGGAGTAAGGCGATGAGAGCATCCATGGTCAGCTGCCCTCCCCCGCCGGCGACACCTGGTCGATGACGATCGACATGATGGCGTCGCTGAACTCCTGCAGGCCCTGCACGTCCAGGACGGCGATCGGTAGCACCTGGCCCTCGGGCGTGACGCCCAGGATCTCGACGCGGCCCTTGTGGGGCTTCGGCTGCAGGCGCAGCTGCTTCAGGTGGTTGCCGTGCGATCGGAGCTCGATGATCTCCGGCGCGAGATCCACGTGGACACCAGCGGCGGCGCTCATGGCAGCACCAGGCCATTGCCAGGCAGGATCAGCTTGGTCCCGGCACAGGCGCTGCAGAGACCAGATCCGTCCTGAAACACGTACGCCCAGGAGCACGGGCCCTCGGGCGTGTCGCAAGCTCGCAGATCGGTGCAGCCGCACTGGCGGCAATGGCAGATCGGCTCGATCTCGTCCAGGCGCTTGTCGATCAGCTCCGACAGGCCATGCAACGTCGCGGCATCGAGACCCGGTATCACCAGTTGCAGCCCCTGCAGGATCATCTGCGCGGCCGCACTGTCGTCGCCGATCAGGGCGCCCAGGTCCTGCGCCGCCGGCGCCGGCGGCGGAGTACTCGGGATCCACGGCATCAGGTGCCGGCGCTCCTGCAGCCAGGCCTGCAGCTTCGGCGCCATGGTCGCGGGGTGCGGATCCTCGCGGTGCATGCGCTCGAGCATCTCCACGGCCATCTGCGGCGCGTTGGCGGGCACCTGGTCCAGCTGGGCGAGCTCGGGGCCGAGCAGCTGCGGCGAGCCGAGCAGGAACACCAGCACGCTTTCGTTGTTGAGCTGGTTGCCCGTCGGGTAGCCGAGCATGTGGCTGGACCATTCCATGAAGCAGGCCCGCGCCATCAGGTCGGCGCGCTCCTCGAGGGTGAAGGTGCGGGCGTTCATCCTTCATCCTCCTCGGCGCCGGCGAGCTCGCGCGCCAGTTGGACCTGGCCGGCTGGCGTCTGCAGGTAGCGGCGCATCGAGTCCAGTGCGGCGTCGATCAGCTGCACCATGCATTCGCTGCAGACCTCTTTGCCGGGGCGGTGGAGCTCCCAGCCGCGGGCTTGCGAGCGCATGGCCTGGGAGAGGCACTTGGTGCAGGTCACCAGGTGATCCGCGGGCGGCGCGTACTGCAGCGGGTGGGTGATCGTGTAACGCAGCAGGTGGGCGTTTCGGTAGCGCTGCGCGCCCATCTCTTGGTGGATCTTCGCCAGATCCAGGTCGCCGCGGGCCATGCAGGCCAGAGAAAGCGTGCGATGGCGACTGCCCAGCGTCATCTGCTCATCGAAGTACTCGAGCTCGCCCGGGGTCCAGGGCGCCTTGATTTCCGTAACGGAATTCATTGGCCACCGCCCTTGCCGCGCATGAGGTCATCGACGCAAATGCCGATCTTCACGCCGAGCATGAACACTGCGATGACGATGGCAACGTCGAGGAGGTCCACGCCGCTGCAGTCGCCATCGCCGGCGCGGGCCTGGCCACAGATGGCGAACACAACCAGGGCGGTGAACAGCAAGCGGATGCTGAGAAGGCGGCTCATGCGGCACCGCCTTCGCGCAGCTGCTGGATCAGGTCGGTGATCTCGACCTCGAGCGTCACCAGTTCGGTGATCGCGGCATCGCGGCGGTTGTCCTGGAACAGGCGCTGCGCGTCATGGAGTCGCCGCACATGGCGACGCGTCAGCTCGATGAAACGAAGCTCGATCGCGTGGCGCGGGATGTCGTTGGGTGGGGGTACTGCAGGTGTGTTTGTCTGCACGTCGCTTCTCCTAGCTGGGTTGGTCGGCGTCGCCCTGGACCAGTTTCGGGGGCCCCGGAGGGCCCCCTAACCCGTCTAGGAGGACTGGCCGGGAGCTACCCGGTTGTGAGAAACGCTACGTAAGTACTTGTTAAGTAATCAACACCTACTCAATCGTTGTGCCCCCTTGGGGCATCTAATACCCTAGAAGCATCAACACGACGTTATGGGGTCCTAAATTGAACTCAATTGGCTACATCGAAGCCGTTAAACAGCGACTTGAGATCAAATCCGACTACGCGGTGGCCAAGGTGCTTGGCACGTATCAGGCGCGGATCAGCAACTACCGGCTTGGGCGTAACGAAATGGACGACGATCTCGTGCAGAGGGTTGCCGAGATTTTGCAGATCGATCCGCTGGTGGTTTTTCTAGATGTGGCTGAAAGCCGCGCCACTACAACGTTTGCGCGGGATGCCTATGCGCGCCTGGCGCAGCTGGCGCGTGGCCACGACCTCGCCGCCGGCGGAACGCCTGCAGCAGCTGCAGGAGCAGCAGGAGCAGCTGGTCGGAAGGGGGACTTTGAAGGGGTGGAGGCCAGGGTCGGAATTGAACCGGCGTACGCGGATTTGCAGTCCGCTGCATAACCACTCTGCCACCTGGCCACCGGAACGGCTGCATTCTATCAGCCGTTGAGACTAAAAAACCCCGGCATTGCTGCGGGGGTTTTCTTGAAACTGGAGCGGGAAACGAGATTCGAACTCGCGACCTCAACCTTGGCAAGGTTGCGCTCTACCAACTGAGCTATTCCCGCGTCTTGAGAGCGCGCATTTTATAGAGAAGTAAGGGCAAGTCAAGCTTTTTGCGAAGGTTTTCTGCAAAACCCACAAATTGCTCAATTATTGTCCGACATCAGGGGCCAGGCCGCCTTCAGGTACACCACCATGCTCCAGATCGTCAGCACCGCGGCGATGAACAGCAGGCCATAGCCAAGGTGATAGATCGGCAGGTGGAAGGTGTCGATCTCCCAGATCATCATGCCGATGGCGGTCATCTGGAAGCCGGTCTTGACCTTGCCGATCCAGCTCACCGCCACGTGGGTCCGGGCACCGAGCTCCGCCATCCACTCACGCAGGGCCGAGATGGTGATCTCGCGGCCGACGATCACCGCCACCAGTGCGGCGAGCACCCCGCCCGGCTGGTCCTGCAGCAACATCACCAGGCAGACCGCCACCAGCAGCTTGTCCGCTACCGGATCGAGGAAGGCGCCGAATTTGCTGGTCTGGTTCCACTTGCGGGCCAGGTAGCCGTCCAGCCAGTCGGTGATGGCAGCCGCTGCGTAGATCACGGTGGCGAGCTGCCGCGATACCTCGTGGCCGGCAATGTGCACGGGAACGTAGAACAGGGCCAACACCACCGGGATTGCAGCGACGCGGCCCAGGGTCAATGCCAGAGGCAGGGTGATCTTCACGCAATCGTCCTGTTTTTCATGCGCACAGATTACCCGACTCCGGTGTCAGGTCGTCAGGCAGGGGCGGAAAAAACCGCCCCCTCAATGGAAATAGGCGTAGATGCGTTCCGCCAGCGTGCGCGAGATGCCTTCCACCCGCGCCAGGTCATCGATGCTGGCGCGCTTGAGCTGTGCCAGCCCCCCGAAGTTCTTCAGCAGCGCCCGCCGCCGTGTGGCCCCCAGGCCCTCGATGCTCTCCAGGCCGGAGCTCACGCGCGCCTTGTCACGACGCCCGCGATGGCCGGTGATGGCAAAGCGGTGGGCCTCGTCGCGAATGCGCTGGATCAGGTGCAGCGCCGGCGAGTCGCCCGCCAGGCGCAGCGGGAACTCGCGCTCGGGCATGATCAGTTCCTCCAGCCCCGGCCGACGCGTCGGCCCCTTGGCAATGGCGACGACGCGCAAGTCCTCGATCCCGGTCTCGTCCAGCGCCTCCAGGGCCGCATTGAGCTGGCCCTGGCCGCCGTCGATGAACAGCACGTCGGGCCGCTGCACCTCGCCGCTCTTCACTCTCGCGAAGCGCCGCGCCACCGCCTGCTTGATGGCCGCATAGTCGTCGCCCGGCGTGATGCCATCGATGTTGAATTTGCGGTAGGCGGACTTCAGCGGCCCCTGGTCGTTGAACACCACGCAGGACGCCACGGCCCGCTCGCCCTGGGTATGGGAGATGTCGAAGCATTCCAGCCGCTGCGGCGGCTTCTCCAGGTCCAGCGCACGCTGCAGTTCCAGCATGCGCTCGTCCATGCTGGCCATCTCGGTCAGGCGCGTGGTGAGGGCCTGCTGCACGGTGCTCTGGGCCATCTCCAGCAGGCGCAGCTTGAGCCCCCGCTGCGGCCGGTTGATGGTGACCTTGCGGCCGGCCCGCTGCGCCAGCGCGGCTTCCAGCAGTTCCACGTCTTCCAGTTCGTGGCTGACCAGGATCTCCGACGGAGCCGGCTGTTCCAGGTAATGCTGGCTGAGGAAGCTCTCCAGCAGCTCCTCCGGCTCCACCTGGGGCGGATGCCGGGGGAAGTGGCTGCTATGTCCCAGGTTGACGCCATCCCTCACGCTGACCACCGCCAGGCAGCTGCTGGAGGCATGCGGCGCCACGGCGATCACGTCCAGGTCCTCGGCACCGCCGGTCAGGGCCCGGCTCTCCCGCACCCGCTGCAGGGCCGAGATCTGGTCGCGCAGGCGCGCCGCACGCTCGAACTCCAGGGCCTCGGCGGCCTGCTCCATCTCCGCCCCGAGATCCTTGGCCAGCTCGTCCGCCCGGCCTTCCAGCATGCGCTGGGCATTGGCCACGTCGCGGGCGTACTCCTCCTCGCCCACCAACCCCACGCAGGGCGCACTGCAGCGCTTGATCTGGTGCTGCAGGCAGGGGCGCTCGCGATGGTTGTAGAAGCTGTCACGGCAGGGCCGCAGGCGGAACAGCTTCTGCAGGGTGCCGAGGGTGTCGCGCACCGAGCTGGCCGAGGGAAACGGGCCGATGTAGCGGTCCTGCCCGACCTTGGCGCCCCGGTAGTAGGCGATACGCGGGAAGCGGTGCGCCGTAAAGCGGACGTAGGGGTAGCTTTTGTCGTCGCGGTAGGAAATGTTGTAGCGCGGCGACTGATCCTTGATCAGGTTGTTTTCCAGCAGCAGCGCCTCGTCCTCGGTGCGGGTGACCGTCACCTCGATCCGGCGGATCTGCGACACCATGCTTTCGATGCGGGGATTGCCGCTGGCACGCAGGAAATAGCTGCCGACGCGCTTCTTCAGGTTGCGCGCCTTGCCGACGTACAGCAGCTCCCCTTCCCCGCCGTACATGCGGTAGACACCCGGCTGGGTCGTGAGCTGCGAGAGGAAACTGCGGGAGTCGAAGGACTCCGTCTGGGGCTTCATGCCCCTATTTTAGGGTGCTCAGGCCCCAGCGGCAGGCTCGGACGACTTCTCGTCCAGCAGGCCGTAGCGCATCGCCATGCGGGTCAGTTCCACGTCGTTGGTGACGTTGAGCTTCTCGAACAGGCGGTAACGGTAGGTGCTGACCGTCTTGGGCGACAGGTGCAGGCGATCCGAGATTTCCTGGGTGGAATAGCCCTTGGTCACCATCAGCATGACCTGGGTTTCACGCTGGGACAGCTGCTCGAAGGGTGAGCCACCGTTGTTGCCCTTGACCAGGGAGGCCGCCAGGTTGCCGGCGACGTCGGCCGCCACGTAGTGCCCGCCGGTATTGACCCGGCGGATGGCTGCCACCACCTCGTCGGCCGCGGAGTCCTTGCTGATGTAGCCGGCGGCGCCGGCCGCCAGCATACGGCTGGGGTAAGGCTCCTCCAGGTGCATGGACACCACGATCACGCGGGCCGCCGGAAGCTTCTGCAGCAGCCGCCGGGTGGCCTCCAGGCCGCCGATTCCGGGCATGTTGATGTCCATCAGGACCACGTCCGGCGTATGGCTGCGCAGCAGGTCCATGGCTTCCTCGCCGCTGGACGCCTCGGCGATGACCTCCATGTCAGGCACCTCCTGCAGCACGCGCTTCAGGCCCGCCCGCACCAGGCGATGGTCGTCCACCAGCATGATCTTGATCATGAATCCCTCCGTATGCGCCCATTCTAGGCTACTTGGGGATTGCTGCCTCGCCCCGGGCGTCCAAACGTAACAAAACAGTCAGACGAGCGTCACATCAGCGCCCTAGGCTCAGGTTGTTATCCCAGCCACTACCCCAGCCAAGGACCATCGCGATGAGTCATCATCATCACGACGACGACGTCGTCACCAACAATTCCGACAATCCGCACATCCTCGACGTCGTCCAGGCGCGCTTCACTCGCCGCCAGACGCTGCTCGGCGGCCTTTCCGCGACGACGGCGGCGCTCTTCGGCGGCCTCACGCTGACCGGCTGCGACAGCAATGACGACAACGATTCCGGCAGCAGCATCCAGGCCCCGACCCTGAACTTCACCGCGATCGAAAAGAACCAGCTGGACAAGATCACCGTCCCCACCGGCTACAGCGTCGCGATCCTCTACTCCATGGGCGACGCGTTCGACGACACCACTCCGGCCTGGGCCGACAACGGCACCGAGACGGCGGCTTCCTACGAGAAGCGCGCCGGCGACAACCATGACGGCATGTACTACTTCGGCCTGAGCGATGCCGGCAAGTTCGATGCCAACCGCTCCGACCGCGGCCTGCTGTGCATGAACCACGAGTACAACAGCAGCCCCTACATCCACCCGAACGGCTACTCCCCAGCCCCGCGTCCCGAGGAAGAGGCCCTGAAGGAGATCAACTGTCACGGCGTCAGCGTCATCGAGGTCAAGCGCAGCGGCGCTGCCGTCTCGGTGGTCAAGGGCTCCGCCTTCAATCGGCGCATCACCCCGAATACGGTGATGGACATGTCCGGCCCCGTGTCGGGCACCGCCTGGAACAAGACGCTGTTCGACGCCACCGGCAAGACCACTCGCGGCACCATCAACAACTGCGCCAACGGTTACACCCCCTGGGGCACGTACCTAACCTGCGAAGAGAACTGGAACGGCTTCTTCAAGCGCCCGTCGGCCGCCGACAACGCCAATCGCAACGCTCGCGAAATCGCGATCTTCAATCGCTACAACCTCAACAACAACGCAGACAGCCAGAACTGGTCGACCGTAGTACCGGCCGACGCCGGCACCACGGTTTTCTCCCGTTGGGATGCGACCAAGAAGGGCGCTTCCACGGACGGCAGCGACGACTTCCGTCATGAGCCGCACAACTACGGCTGGATCGTGGAGATCGATCCTTTCACCAGCGCCTCGCGCCCGAAGAAGCGCACCGCGCTCGGCCGCTTCGCCCACGAAGGCTGCTGGCCTGCCAAGGCCGTCGCTGGCCAGCCGCTGGTCTGGTACATGGGTGACGACAACCGCGGCGACTACATCTACAAGTTCGTCTCCAAGGCCAACTGGGACCCGGCGGATATTGGCAAGGGCCTGGCTGCCGGCGACAAGTACATGAACGAAGGCACGCTGTACGTGGCCCGCTTCAAGGCCGACGGCAGCGGCGACTGGGCTGCCCTGGCCTATGGCGCCAATGGCCTGGACGAGGGCAATGTCCTGTTCTCGTTCGCCAACCAGGCCGATATCCTGGTTGCCACCCGCATCGCTGCGGACGCGGTCGGCGCCACCAAGATGGACCGCCCGGAGTGGGGCGCCGTGAACCCCGCCAACGGCGAGGTCTACATGACGCTGACCAACTCCAACACCGCCAACCGCCTGGTCACCGGCACCCCGACGGCCGGCACCCGCCAAGCCCTGACGGACGCCGCCAACCCGCGTGTGTACGAAGACAAGAAGGCTGCTTCCAACCAGAGCGGCAACGTCAACGGCCACATCATCCGCTGGCGCGAAGACGGCAGCTCGAACGCCGCCACGACCTTCAAGTGGGACGTCTACCTGTTCGGCGCCCAGGAAAAGGCCGATGCCACGGCGACACCCGAGGAAGCCGCTGCGTACCAGACCAACGTCAACGTCTCCAGCCTGAAGGCCAGCAACGACTTCTCCAGCCCGGATGGCCTCTGGTTCGATCCGCGTGGTGTGCTGTGGATCCAGACGGATGACGGCGCCTACACCGACGTCACCAATTGCATGATGCTGGCCGCGGTACCGGGCAAGGTCGGCGATGGCAGCCGCAAGTCCATCACCTCCAAGCTGGGTGCCAACACCCGCACGGTTGAATCGCCGGTGGGCAAGGCCGCCGACGAAACGACGCTGCGCCGCTTCCTGGTGGGGCCGAAGCAGTGCGAGGTCACCGGCATCGCCATGACGCCGGACGGCAAGACGATGTTCCTCAACATCCAGCATCCGGGTGAAGAGAGCGCCGGCGGAGATATCACCCTGCCCGCCACCTATGGCAGCCACTGGCCCGATTCGCAGACCAACACCACCAGCACCAAGCGCCCGCGCTCGGCCACCGTGGTCATCACCAAGAACGACGGCGGGGTCGTCGGCATCTGATTCATCCGCTGTACTCTCGAGTCATTCGGCCCGCGCAAGCGGGCCGTTTTCTTTTCGGCTCCCGCGTGATCCTCAGCTTTCTTCCGGCGCAATCCGCTCGCGCGAGCGGATGCCCTCGCGCACGTAGTCGGGGATGGGAGCCGGCTTCTGCTGGGTGTAGTCGAACCACACCAGGGTGCCGCGCGTGACCGCCACCAGCTTGTCGCCGACGAACATGCCAGCCTCGGTCTTCATGCTGGAGCGGCCCAGGCGAGCGATGCGGAAGCCCGCCTCCACCGTGGAGGGATGGTGCAACTGAGCCACGAAATCGCAGCCCAGGTTCGCCAGGATCAGGCCCTCTTCCTTCCAGAAGCGCGGGTTGTCGCGGCTGAACAGGCCAAAGTAGTCCAGGCGCACGGACTCGTCGAAGACGAAGAAATTGGTGTTGTTGACGTGACCCAGGGCATCCAGGTCACCCCAACGGGTGGGGATCTGCAGGAAGTGGCCGTAATCGCTGCGCTGCGGGGTGCTCATGGAAAACTCCGGAGAGACTGACCGGATTCTGCACCCTGGCAAATGGAAATGGGGGTTATCGGCGCCAGAAAGGCTTGCGCTTCTCGAGCCCGGCCAGGCGCAGCTGCGCCAGCTTCAGGATCTCGAGCTTGCGGGGATCGCTGGCGTAGGGCCATTCCGAGATTTCGTCCATGCTGCGATGGCAACCCACGCAGACATGCAGAGGGTCCAGCTGGCAGACGCCCACGCAGGGCGAGACGATTTCGTCGTCCTCGTCCATGTTCAAGGAGCCGGTGCCAGCCAGCGCAGGCTGCGGATCACCGCTTCGAAGTCGCGGCGCAAGCGGGGGAAATCGTCGACCGGGGCCGAGCCCACCAGCAGCAGGCCCTCGTGCCCGCGCACCATCAGCGCCGCCAGGCTGCGCCGCGGCTCCATCTGGCCCGACAGCTCGATCTCGCGCAGATCAGCTTCCACCCCATCGAGCATCACCCGCTCCGAGCGGATCACACGGTACTCGCGGGCTTGCGCACGCCCCTGCTCTTCCTTGTAGCGAACATAGCTGTCCAGCGTCGCCGGCCGGCCGCTGGGCTGCTCGCGCATGGGATCGCTGGCCACCAGGAAGAAGCTGCGCCCGATCACCTGCCCCCGCTCCGCCGGCAGCACGAAGTACAGGCTGCCGGGGCTGGTGTCCGCCTGCCAGCCCGCCGGCACGTGCAACTGCAGCCGCGCGGCCGGCACGTCCACCGGGCGCGGCGGCGGCTGGGGCTGGCAGGCCGCCAGGCCCAGCAGCAACAGCAGGGCCAGCAGCCGCCTCACTTGGTGTAGCTCATCTCGAAGGCCGGCTTGGGCGCACCGTTGGCATCCACGTCGGTGGCAATGCCGCCGGCGCCGACACGGTAGGCCGCACCGGTGAAGCGGTTACCGCGCAGTTCCACCCAGAAGAAGCCATGGGTGTCGCCCACCTGGTAGTAGGCCTCGTTGCGCGCCGCGTCCTGGATGCTGCGGTGCTTGGAGGCCGCGCCGGACAGCATGTGCTGGGTCTTGCCGCAGGACGCCACCGGCTTGAGCCAGTACAGCTCGTGGTCGTGGCCGTTGAAGAAGACATCCACCTTGTCGCAGATGGTCTGCTCCAGGAAGGCCTTGTAGTCGGTACCGCGGCAGCTGGGGCTGATCAGGCCGGCCAGCGCGCAGAGATCCGGCGAAGCGCCGCCCTCGTAGTTGCCGGCGTCGCCATGCATGCCGTTGGAGACGTAGGGATGGTGCGCCAGCGCGAACTTCCAGGTCGCCTTGCTGGCCGACAGCGCCGCCTGCATGTCGGTCTTCTGCTCGGCGATGTAGGTCTGCAGGTTGGCGCCGTTCCAGGCCGGGTTCAGGTCATTGAAGAAATGCGTGATCGGGCTGGAGTCCAGCACGAACAGTTCCACCGTGGGGTTGGCGCTGCCGCGCGGCCAGCCCTGCGTGTAGTAGCGCGCCGGCATCACCCACTTGCTCGACTTTGCCGTGTACGCCACCTCGTGGTCGCCGCGTTCGTTGGTGCCGCCGCCGCCCAGCGGCGAGTTGGAGTTGTCATGGTTGCCCAGGGCCATGAAGAACGGGAAGTTCAGGTTCTTGTAGGGCTCCTCGAAGGCCGCCTGGAAGATCGGATCGTCGGGCGAATCCGCACCCTGGTCGTAGATGTTGTCACCCGCGCCGACGGCGAAGTCGCAACCACGCTGGGCGCAGACCTTCTCGACGATCTTGGCTACGTCGCCGGATTCCGGCGGCGCGCCGGAGTCACCCAGCACGATGAAGCGGACGACACCGCCGGAAGACCCACCGGAGCCGGCCTCGTCGGAGCTGCCATGGCAACCCGAAAGGATCAGCGCAGTGGCGATGAGCAGGCGTTTGAACATGATCGTGACCCCTCTCCAGGGACTGCATAAAACGGAAGACCGCGTGCCACCCGAGGGTAGCACGCGGTCTGGTACCTACAGATGACCGAAGAGGATTACTCGACGATGATCTTGAACTCGACGCGGCGGTTGGTCTCGCGACCGGCCTCGTTCTCGTTGGACGCCACCGGCTGGAACTCGCCGTAGCCCTGGGCGGTCATGCGGCTGCTGTCGATGCCACGGCCGATCAGGTACTGGCGCACCGACTCGGCGCGCTGCTGCGAGAGCAGCAGGTTGAAGGCCTCGGAACCGTTCGAGTCGGTGTGACCGCCGATCTCCACGGCCAGGTTCTTCTGGCTGCTGAGGGTGCGGGACACGCCATCGAGGATGCCGCGGGAGTCGTTGGTCAGCTCGGCGGAGTTGTTGTGGAACTTGACGCCCTGCAGCGTCATGGTCTGGCCCACCACGCAACCGGCGACGTCCACGGTCAGGCCGCGCTTGGTCTCGGGGCAACGGTCCGCCACGTCGGGAACGCCGTCACCGTCGGTGTCGGTGCCGGTGCTGGAGACCGGGCAGCCGTTGGTGTTGACCGGGGTGCCCGGAGGCGTGCCGGGGCACTGGTCGACGCTGTCGAAGATGCCGTCGCCATCGGTATCAACGGCGCAATCGCTGCGGCCGGTGACCGGATCAACCACGGAGATCTCGCACTCGCCCGGCTTGCCCACCGGCGCGCTGCGCTCGGCGAAGAACACCGTCAGCGGCACCTGCAGGCCGACGTTGAAGCGGTAGTCGATCAGGAAGTCTTCACCCGAAACCGACTCGTCGTTGTACTGGGCCTGCGCGCGGGCTTCCGTGCGGATACCCAGGCCGTACCAGGGCAGCGGGAACAGCAGGCCCGCGCCGACGTTGAGGCCGCCGTGGACGTGGTCGTCGCCGCGCACGTCTTCCTGGATCAGGTTGACGCCCGCCAGCAGGAAGGGCTTGAAGCGCGGCGCGTACTTCAGGCCGGTCTGCGGCTCGCCGTAATGGTGCACCAGGTCCAGCGACAGGGCCGACTGGTAGTCCTTGTTGCCGTCGATCTTGCGCTCGCGACCCAC
The DNA here is from genome assembly GCA_052035235.1 of Pseudomonadota bacterium. Classification (GTDB taxonomy): domain Bacteria; phylum Pseudomonadota; class Gammaproteobacteria; order Nevskiales; family Nevskiaceae; genus Solimonas_A. The sequence goes on from JBPOHT010000018.1 coordinate 46,021, forward strand.
GTCGGTGAAGCTCAGCTCGAGGGCATTGTTGGTGCCCCAGTCGATCGGCATGCCGACGGTGAGCTGGAAGCCCTGGCCGTCGTCCGAGTCACGGGCGCTGTCGCCGAGCTCGTAGGAGTAGAAGGCTCCGACATACGGAATCTCGTAGCCGTCCGTGGTAACCGCGTAAGCCGGGGCGACACTGAACATCGCCAAGGCCGCCGCGCTGATGGTCCGCATGCGCATCACTCTTCCCCTGTCTTGAACTCAAAAAATGAAAAAAACCAAGTACTGTCGTAACTTGGAGTGATTATTCGTCGAATATAATGTATTGCTCATGACAGCGGCAACCTTGCCCCCGCCATGGGCAATTTCTCCTAGCCGCCACCCCGGTACCGCCCCGCCGGATCAGGCCTGGGCACAGTCCGCGATCAGCCGCGGCCCCTGGTAGATGAAGCCGGTGTAGATCTGCAGCAGGTCGGCGCCGGCCCGGCGGCGCGTCCGGGCATCCTCGCCCGAGCAGATGCCTCCCACGCCCACCAGCGGGTAGTCCTTGCCGACGCGCGAGCGCAGCTGGCGCAGGGTCTCGCAGGCCAGGCTCTCCAGCGGCGCCCCGGACAGGCCACCCTGCTCCTTGGCCAGCGGCTCCAGCTCCAGCCCGGGGCGCGACAGCGTGGTATTGGTGGCGATCAGGCCGTCGATGCCCAGCTCTACCGCCAGGCGAGCGATGTGGTCCAGCTGAGTCGGGCTCACGTCCGGAGCGATCTTGACCAGCAGCGGCGTGTGCTTGCCGTGGTGCTGGGCCAGTTCCCCGTGCTCCGTCTTCAGTGCCTTCAGCAGGGCTTCCAGCTTGGCCTCGTCCTGCAGGTCGCGCAGGTTCTTGGTGTTGGGCGAGGAGATGTTGACAGTGATGTAGCTGGCGGCCTGGTAGACCTTGCGCAGGCAGATCAGGTAATCGTCCGCGGCCCGCTCGATCGGCGTGTCGGCATTCTTGCCGATATTGATGCCGAGGATGCCGGAATAGTCCGCCTTCGCTACCTGCTGCAGCAGATAGTCCACGCCCTTGTTGTTGAAGCCGAGGCGGTTGATCAGGGCCTGCTGTTCCACCAGGCGGAACATGCGCGGCCGCGGGTTGCCCGGCTGCGGCCGCGGCGTGACCGTGCCCACCTCGATGAAGCCGAAGCCCAGGCGCGACCAGGCTTCGATGCACTCGCCGTTCTTGTCGAGACCGGCGGCCAGGCCCACCCGGTTGGGAAAGTTGAGGCCGAACAACCTGACCGGGTCGTCCGGCGTCCGCCCCGCGAAGGGCGCCGTGGCCAGGCGCGGCCAGTGCTTGAAGGAGGCGATCGTCAGTTCGTGCGCCTGTTCGGCGTCGAGCTGGAACAGCGCGCTGCGCGCCAGCGAGTAGAGCATGGTGTGGAGACTTAAGGTGCGTGGAGGGCCGGGCGCGCGGGCGGCGCCAGGCGTTGCTTGATGATGCCGGGCAGTGGCAGCAGACGGGCCAGGCGCAGGCGCAGGCTGCGGCTCTCCTCATGGAGGCGGTCCTGGGTGAAGGTCACCGGCAGGCGCAGCAGGCCCCGCGCCAGGTCCGCGGCCAGCTTCTTCTTGGACTCGTTCTCGTACAGCGAGCCGAAGCTGCCGGCGGCGGCGAACAGCGCACGCGACAGGTGCAGGTAGTCACGCTTGAGTACCACACCGGCATGCTGGGTGTTGGACATCAGTTGCAGGATAGCCTGCCCACGTCGATAGAGCCCGTCCACCCCTTCCCGCTTCAGCTCGGGGATGAAACTGCTCAGGGTCAGCGGGCGGATGCCCTTCTTGGCCAGGGTCTCGTCCAGCAGCGCCTTGATCTCCGCGCGACGCGCGGCGTTGGCTTCCGGCTGGGTGCTGACGCGGATCAGCGTGTCAGCCAGCAACTCGGTGTTGGCGAGGATGGCGCCAGCCAGGTAGTCCCAGACCAGGTTCCACTTGCCGTCCAGCGGCACCACGTTGCCCCAGTCGATCAGGTGCAGGGAGCCGTCAGAGCCGATCATGATGTTGCCGGGGTGCAGGTCGCCATGCATCTCGCCATGCAGCATCACATGGGACAGCAGGGTGTACAGCAGGCGCTCGGAAACCTGGCGCTGGAAGCGGCGACGTTCCGACAGCGGCATGCGCCGCAAGGCGCGCGTCAGGCTGCTGGCGTCCGAGAGGTATTCCATCTCGATGATGCGCCGCGTGTGGTTGTAGATCGCCGGCACCTTCCACATGTTGGACTTGAGACTGCGCTCGTAGAAGCGCTGGTGGTGCCGCGCCTCCGACTCGAAGTCCAGCTCCTCGACGAAGCCGGCGACGAACTCGTCGATCTGCTCCTGCATCGCGCGCAGGAAGGGCGCCAGCTTGGTATGCGGCGCCCAGTACTGCGACGACATGATCGCCAGCCCCAGCACCAGCTTGCCGATGATGAACTCGCGGTCGATGTTGTGGCGGCCGACCTTGATCACCACCGGCTTGAGGATTTCCTTGCCGTCCTCGATGAAGGGCTTCTTTGCAAAGTAGACACTGCCGATGGAGCCCGACTTCACCGGCCGCGCCGGGTCGAAGTCCATGAACAGCTTGTGCGCCGGCTTGCCGTAGCACTCGAGGAAGGCGTTGCTCACCTCCTCCTCGGTCATCGCCGGCACGTCCTCGTGGAACACCGCCAGTTCCTTGGCGATCTCCTCGGGCAGGAAGTCGGTATTGGCTGCCGCCACCTGCGCCATCTTGATGAAGAACGGCCCGAACTCGCGCACCATCGCCGCCACGATCTGCGCCTGCGCCGCGAAGTCACGCGGGTCGGCCTGGAAGAACGGCTTGATGTGGCGCAACGCGCGGATCTGGCGCCGCACGATGGTGGCATCGTTGCGGATGATGGCGGCCCGCCGCAGGATCTCGTTGAGCTGCCACTGGTTGAAGCGACGGCCAGCCTTCAGCAGGTTGACGATCTCCACCAGCTGCGGCTCGTAGGTGCGCAGCACCAGCCGCACCATGTCCAGCGACAGCTCGCCCAGGCCCTTCAGGTCCGGCGAGGAGAACAGCTCGTTGAAGAACAGCCAGAATTCCTGCACCAGGGCATCCGGCACCGGCACCGGCGAACGCGCCGTCACCTGCTCCACCAGGAAGCGGATCAGGTCCTCGGTGGACTGCTCGTTGGGGATCAGCTGCCGCATGCGCAGGTAGCTGGTGAGCTTTTCCGTCTGGCGCAGCAGCGGGTGCTGGTACAGGCCCTCGAAGGCCTTGTCGACGGCGTAGGTCAGCTCGTCGCGGGTGACGTCCGGATCCGAGGCCAGCAGCTTCACCAGCGGCGCGAAGCCCTTGGTCAGGCGATAGGTGGACGTAGTGAACGCCCCGAGCCCGCGCAGCAGGCCGAGCTGCTTGTCAGCGAGATCGGAGGGCTCGGGCGGGTTCACGGCAGGCCCAGCAGATGCCCCAGCTTGGCGGCCTTGGTGGCCAGGTAGGACTCGTTGTACGGGTTGCGGCCACTTTCCAGCGGCACCCGCTCCACGATCGTCACGCCTGCCTGCTCCAGGGCGTCGAGCTTGCGCGGATTGTTGGTCATCAGGCGGATGTGGCACAGGCCCAGCAGCTTGAGCAGCTCAATGGCCAGGCCGTACTCGCGGGCATCAGCCGGAAAACCAAGCTGGTGGTTGGCCTCTACCGTGTCCGCACCCTTGTCCTGCAGGGCGTAGGCGCGGATCTTGTTGCCCAGGCCGATGCCCCGCCCTTCCTGGCGCAGGTACAGCACGGCGCCGCGGCCCGCTTCGGCGATCTTCTGCAGGGCCGAGTTCAGCTGGGCACCGCAGTCGCAGCGCAGCGAGAACAGCGCATCGCCCGTCAGGCACTCGGAGTGGATGCGGATCAACGGCGGTTCACCCGCCAGGTCGCCGAGCGACACCACCACGTGCTCCTTGCCATCGTCGGACTGGAACACGGTGATGCGGAACTCGGCGAAGGGAGTCGGCAGCTTGGATTCGGCGATCCGTTGGAGAGTCATGCGCGGATTATCGGGGCTTCCGGCCTCAACCGCCCGGAATGCATTGAAGTCGTTATCTTTTTTGCCGCCCGACCACTCGGCCGGATGGCATTCGGCGCATTGTGAACGCTTTGCAACGAAATAGGGAGGGCCTTGCGGCCCTCCCTATTTTTTCAAGCAAGCCTTCCGAGGATGTGAAGAGGCCGTCGCGAGCGCCCCGAGGTTGCAGCGAGGAGCGGAGCCGTACTGATGTACGGCGAGCACCGGAGATGCAAGATCGGGGGGCGTAGCAGGCCTATTCACATACTCAAGCCCCCATCCAGTTCTGGCCACAGACCCGCAGGGTCGAACCGTTCACGCCACCGGCCGCCGACGAGGCAAAGAAGGTCACCGTCTCGGCGATGTCCTGCGGCAGGCCGGCCTGCGACAGCGAGTTGATGCGACGGCCGACTTCACGCGGGCCCAGCGGCATCGCGGCGGTCATCGCCGTCTCGATGAAGCCCGGCGCCACGGCGTTGATCGCACCGCCGCGCTGGGCCATGGTGGCCGCCATGGCCTGGGTGTAGCCGATCACGCCGGCCTTGGTCGAACCGTAGTTGGTCTGGCCGGCATTGCCGGCGATGCCGCCGATCGACGAGATGCAGACGATGCGCGCACCGTCCTTGAGGCCATTCTTCAGCAGGCCCTCGTTGATGCGCAGGATGGCTGCGAGGTTGATGTTGAGCACCAGGTCCCACTGCTGCTGCGACATGTTGCGCAGCATCTTGTCGCGGGTCACGCCGGCGTTGTGGACGACGATGTCCAGGCCGCCGAACTTGCCGACGGCTTCCTTGGCGATACGCTCGGCCGCATCCGGCGCCGTCACGTCCAGCGCCAGGCCGTGGCCGCCGATGCGCGCCATGGTTTCACCCAGGCCGCCCTCGGCCGAGGGATGATCCATGCCGATCACGGTGGCGCCCTCACGGGCCAGGGTCTCGGCGATGGAGGCGCCGATGCCGCGAGCGGCGCCGGTCACCAGGGCCACCTTGCCGGCCAGCGAGCCGGTCAGGGCCAGCGGTTCACCACCCTTGGGGCCCTTGCCGACGCGCAGCAGCTGGCCGGTGACATAGGCCGAGTGCTCCGACAGGAAGAAGCGCAGCGGCGCCGCCAGCCATTCCGCGCCACCCTCGGCCACTTCCAGCAGGTTGGCGGTGGTGCCGTTCTTGCCAACTTCCTTGGCCAGCGAGCGCACGAAGCCGCGCAGCGCGGTCTGGGCGGTCTTCAGGCCGATCTCCTCGATCTCGTCCGGCGAGCGCGACAGCACCACCACGCGGCCATTGGCCGGCAGGCTGCGGACCAGCGGCTGGAAGAAGTCATAGAGCTCGCGCAGCTGCTCGGCGCTGGCGATGCCCGAGGCATCGAACAGCACGGCATGGCTACGCGGGGCGCTGGCATCCGCGCCCGGGTTGCCGGTCACGGCCAGGCCCAGCTCGGCGGCGGCCTGCTTCACGGGCGCCAGGCCCGCATGCTCCGGCACGACGCGGAGCACGGCACCGGCGGCCGCCAGGGCCTCCAGCAGGGGCTTGGCCAGGATGGCGCCGTTGCCGGAGCCCACGGTGACAAACTTGCCGTCGAGCGGACGATCGGCCCACGCGGCCTTGGCGCGATTCAGGCGCGGCGGCTGAGGCAGGCCGAGCATGGCGGCCAGGCTCTTGCCGAAGGGGGTCTGGGTGAATTCCATCAAGCGATCGCTCATCGCTGCTCCTGATTGCTTTGCCGTAACGAGGGGTGGGAGCCCGAAAAGCTCCGTCAAGACAACCAAGCTAACCGATCGCCGCTACAGCGTCCTTGGCCGCGCTGACACGGGTTTGCGCCGGTAAAATCAGGCGCTTCCGCCGTATCATTGACGGCGCGCGGGCCACTGTCGGATAGTTTTCCGACCTGAGGGTCGTCATAATTCGCGCCCAGCTGCCTTGCGGCTGATCTACTGCGGCGCCCATAACGAAACAATATTTCTGGAGGGTTGGACCAGATGAACAAAGCCCTGACGCTAGGCGTCATTTCCGTTGCAATCACGGCCGGAACCTATTTCGTCCTGCACGCCATTGCACCGCAGCGCCATGTGGAAGAAAAGCGCGAGCAGCAGGGCCCGACGGTGGAAGAGGTCTTTGCCAGCGAACTGAACCTGTCCGCGCTCGACTCCGCTACCGAACCCGCCGCCGAGCCTCCTGCCGCTGCGGCTCCGGCTGCCGACACCGCCGCCGCGGATGAAGCCGCCCCGGTGGACGCTTCCGCAGAACCGGCTGCCGACGAAGCCTCGCTCGATGCTTCCGACGCCGGTAACGGCGACATGGGCGCCGTGGACGTCGCCGCCGCCCCGGCTGCCGAGCCGGCCGCTGAGGAACCGCCCGCGGCCGCCGAGCCGCCGCCGGCGGTGGAGCCCGCTCCGGCCCCGGTTGCCGAAGCCCCCAAGCCGAAGGCCGAAACCCCGAAGCCGGCCGCCAAGCCTGCTGCCAAGCCGGCCGAGAAGAAGGCCGCGCCGGCCAAGGCCGTCAGCCCCTGGTGGGGCGCCGAATCGCCGAATGAGCTGTCGCTCGACTATGCCGGCTCCGCCGCCTACAAGAAGGCCGTCGTGCTGATGTTCAACGGCACGTTCGACAACGCCGACAGCGCCGACAAGAACATCAAGGTCAGGGATGCCGCGGGCAACGCCGTGTCCGGCAAGTGGGAGCTGGGCCCCACCAACAAGAAGATGCTGGTGTTCCCGGTTGCCAAGAACGGCCGCTACACCGTCACCGTCGGCAACGGCCTGACGGACCGCAACAATCGCACGCTGGGCAAGAAGCTGTCGGGTCCGGTGCAGGTGCAGTAAGCGCACAGGTCCCAGGAACGAGAAACAAGAACAAAAAAGCGGCGGACTGGAAACGGTCCGCCGCTTTTTCTTTGGTCCCTGCTACGGCAAGTGAGGCCCTACTTCCCGTCCTTGAAGCGCTTCTGCAAGCCCTCCGGCGTGAAGTAATCCGTCGCCGGCGTCGCCCCTGCCCCCGGCGAAACCAACCCGGACACGAGGTAGCGCCCGATATCGAACTGGTACACCAGCTCGGCCGACGCCACGGTCGCCTTGAGCTGGGGGTCATAGGCCAGGTGTGCTTCCTGGAACTGGTAGGCCTGGTCGTAGACGTCCAGCAGGTCCACGGCCGCGATCTGCCAGCTGTCCTCGTCGATGTAGAAGATGCGCTTGCGCACCGGGTGCGCGGAACCCTTCTTCAGCGCCGCCTCCACCACCCAGACCCGGTGCAGCTCGTACCGCGGCCACTCCTGGTCGATATGCCAGGGCTTCACCAGCCTGCTGAAATCGCCCTTGTCGGCACCGGCGACGCTGCGCGGGCTGTTGTAGGGGATCAGCAGCTCGCGCTTGCCGGCCAGCTTCCAGCTGTAGCGTTCCAGCGTGCCGTTGAACATGTCCATCTGGTCGTAGAACTGCAGACCTTCGGCGCCCGGCGTGAAGTTGTCGCAGCAGGCATTGGGGTCGCGGCGCATGCGCGGCTGCTTCTGGCTGGCGATCCAGGCCATGCGTCCCTCGGTGCCGGTACCGCTGCGCTCGCGGATCAGCTGCTCCGTGCCAGCCAGGCGCGGTGGCGCCATGGTTTCGGTCGCCAGCTGCCAGAGATCGCGGCTGTTGGGGTCCAGCAGCTGCGGCCGCCCGGGATTGGCGTAGCTGAAGCGATAGTCCTCGCGAACCCGCGTGGCCTGGAACTGGCCCTTGGGGTCCACCACGAGGTTGTTGTTGATGCGCGACAGCGCCTCCCCACGCCAACGCAGCTTGTGGTTCCAGATCGCTTCTGCCCCGCTCTTGGGGATCGGGAACGGAAATCCGAGGATGCAACCGGCGGGATCGTCGCTGCCGGCCAGCTTGCAGCGCTGGGCGTTGAGCAGGCTGGCCTTCTCGATGCCCTCCGGCCAGCGCACCGTGCGGCGCGAGGGGTACACGCGCATGGAGTAGGTGTTGTACTCCTGCAGCAGCTTCATGTGTCCTTCCGTGAGCCAGTCGCGGAAGCGGTTCATGTTGTCGATGGTGATGACGAACATCGGCGCGCCCGGCTCGGCGTCACCCAGCTCCATCAGCCTGCCCGCGGCCGCCGGCTGGCCACGGTCGAGCCCCCAGGCCGGCAAGGTGCCGTCGGCATTGCCGGCGCGCTCGGCGCCCACCGGCGTCAGTGCGGCACCGAGCGCAGCGGACTCGGCGGCGGGGACAGCAGCCAGCACCGGCCAGGCACCAAGGCTCAGGCCCACGGCCAGCAGGGCCCGCGGCAGGGTTCTCATCGTCGCTCTCCTCCCGAGCAACCGTCGGCCCGGGCGGGCGCGCGGCGCATTCGTAGTAATGCCCGGGATTCTGCCACCACTGCAACAGTGGCCAATGGCTGACTCGACAGCCGCGCCTGTCAGCCTTGCCGGCGCCGGGCCCGGCGCTGGGGCTTGGGTGCCTCGCGGCCCTCGGCCACCTCTTTCAGGAAATCGCTGATCTGCGGCCACACCCGCTCCGGCTGCAGGCGCATCTCCAGGATGTGCTTCGCCGGCAGCAGGCGCGCGCCCGGAATCTGTCGCGCCAGGGACTCGGAGTCCTGGTAGCCGTGCAGCTTGTCGCCGCCGTGGCCGATCACCAGGGTGGGCACGCCAATGGCCTTGCGCACCGCGACCGGCGGCACCAGCGGCCCCACCAGCACCCCGTGCAGGATCGCCGCGACGTTGCGCGGCGGCAGGCTGGCGGCGCTGTGCAAGGTGGCCAGCAGGTCGTTGCGTGGCCGCTTCATGGCCGCGAAACGCCGCGCCATCCAGGCGTACGGCCGCTCGGCATAGCGCGTGGCAATCAGTATCGGCCCCAGCAGGAACGCCGCCCAGGGGGTGGACCACTCCATGACCGGCATCTCCAGGAACAGGCCCAGCAGCCGCTCCGGCGCCTTCTGGGCGACGTGCAGCGCCGTAATGGAACCCAGAGACATGCCGCCGATCAAGGCCTTGTCGATGCCGAAGTGATCCAGCGCCGCGATCACCTGGTCGGCGTAGAACTCGGCACGGTGTTCCTTGGGGTCGGTGGTGCGGTCGCTGCGGCCATGCCCCAGCAGGTCCAGCAGGATCACGCGATAACCCTCGGCGGCCATGCGCCGCGCGAGCCCGCGATTGATGCCGGCATCGAGCAGGATGCCGTGCACCAGCAGGGCCGGTACGCCGTCCGGCTCACCCCAGGCCTCATAGGCCAGGCGGTACTGGCCGAAGGCGAAATAGCCGCTGCGCACCGGCGCCAGCGCCGGCCGGTTCGATTCCTTGTTGCTCATCGTGGGCTCCCTGGCCGTTCTATAGGACGGCTCATTGCAATGGATACGGTGCGCAGTCTGTCGCCTGCGCCGACCGCCGGCCTTGGTGGCGGCGCCAGCGGGCTGTGGCGCCGCAGCGCTGTCATTCGCGCGCCAGGAAGCTCATGCAACTGTCGGTCACCGCCTCCACCGGCGCGCCGAAGCCGGTGGACACCCAGCGCGTGCCGATGAAGACCATGGCGCCCAGCACGCCGGTGGCGACCAGGCCCTTGCTGGCGCGGCGCGGCAGGTCCCACTGCTTCTGCAACTGCAGAAGCGGAGCGAACTCCGGCCCCAGCGTCAGCATGAAACGGTTGGCCAGCCGGTCCATGTCCAGGCCGATACCGTAGATCTCGATCATCAGGATCCGCGTGACACGAGCATCCTTGCGCAGGAACTCCAGGTAGGCCCGCACCATGCGCCGCGCCAGTTGCTCGGGGTCCTCGCGCGGCCCGGCCAGCAAGGCCGCCCGCAGATCGGCCACCAGCCGCCGCAGCAGCACGTCCACCATCGCCGCCATCAGTTCGTCGAGATCGGCGAAGGACTCGTAGAAATAGCGCGGCGTGTAGCCGGCAGCGGCGCAGATCTCGCGCAGCGACACATGACGGATGCCGCGGGTGCCGAAGGCCTCGATCGCGGTGTCGATCAGCTTCTGTTGACGTTCGGCACGGCGCATTTCCTCGCTGACGCCGCGATAGACCCGCCCTGACCCGCCGGACACCGCCTGTGTCTGCTTTGACATTGACAGCGATCATTACCAATGATTTGATAACGGACGTTATCACATTTATCCGGCACGACAAACGTCCGATGAGCACGCAGGCTTGGGGGGATTTCCAGGTGCAGGCCCTGCAGCCCCAGGCTGCGGATGGCGGCCGCTGCGCCTTGCTGCGCGTGAGCCTGCCCGACCAGCCCGCCGGCGTGCCGCTGGTGATGCTCCCCGGCATGTTCAGCAACCGGCACTTCTGGCTCTCGCCGAAAGGCGTGGGCCTGGCGGGCTTCCTGTGCCGCGCCGGCTACGAGCCCTGGCTGGTGGAGCGCCGCGGCATCGGCCTGGCCAAGGGCTCCGCCGGACGCCTCGGCCTGCAGGAGCACATCGCGCAGGACCTGCCGCGAGTTCAGGCCACCGTGCGGGAGCACAACCCGCGTCCGGCATTCTGGTTCGGTCATTCCTTCGGCGGCGTCATGGCGACGCTGGCGGCAGCGGAAACCCTGGATGCGAGCCAGGTGGCCGGGCTGGCGCTGTTCGCCGCGCAATGCGAGGTCGGCAAGAACGGGCTGACCCCGCCGTACAACCTGTTCACGCGCGGCATTGCGCGCCTGCTCGGCCGTTTTCCCGCCCGCCGCTTCGGCATGGGCCCCGAGGACGAGGCCCCTGCGGCGATCGACGATGCCTGCCGCATCGTCACCGTGGCGCAGCGCGACGGCAGCATGGTCCGGCGCCTCGCGCCGCTCCACTGCCCGGTGCTCGGCTTCGGCGGTGGCGCGGACCACGTCGATCCGCCCGAAGGCTGCCAGCGCTTCATCGGACACATGAGTTCCAGCGACAAGACCTGGGTACTGCTGTCGCGGGACCAGGGCTATTCGCAGGACTACGATCACCCCGGCATCGTCGTCGCGCGCGCCGCGCAGGACGAGGTCTGGCCGCAGGTGCTGCGCTGGCTGCAGTCGCGCCACCGATAGTCGCCTGCGATCCGCCATCCAGACAGCCACCCGGCCATCCAGACTTTCTCATCTAGCGGAGTTCATCATGTCCAACCCCTACCCTCACCTGCTGCAGCCGCTGGACCTCGGCTTTACCAAGCTGCGTAACCGCGTGCTGATGGGCTCCATGCACACCGGCCTTGAAGACGGCAAGAAGAACCTGCCGCGCATGGCGGCCTATTTCGCCGAGCGCGCCCGCGGCGGCGTCGGCCTGATGGTGACCGGCGGCTATGCCCCCAACATCGAGGGCTGGCTGTATCCCTTCGCCTCCAAGATGAGCACCCGCGGTGCGGCGCGCGACCACCGCCAGGTCACCGACGCGGTACACGCCGAGGGCGGCAAGATCGCCCTGCAGATCCTGCATGCAGGCCGCTACGGCGTGCATCCGCTCAGCGTCTCGGCCTCGGCGATCAAGTCGCCGATCACCGCGATCGGCCCGCGCAAGCTTTCGTCCTCGGGCGTCGAGCGCCAGATCAAGGCCTTCGTGCGCTGCGCGGTGCTGGCCCGCGAAGCGGGCTATGACGGCGTCGAGGTGATGGGCTCCGAGGGCTACTTCATCAACCAGTTCCTGGTCACTCACGTCAACAAGCGCGACGACGAATGGGGCGGCTCCTGGCAGAACCGCATGCGCCTGCCGGTGGAGATCGTCTCGCGCATGCGCGAGGCCGTGGGCCCCGACTTCATCATCGTCTACCGCCTGTCGATGCTGGACCTGATCCCCGACGGCCAGAACTGGGAAGAAGTGGTGCAGCTGGCCAAAGCCATCGAGCGTGCCGGCGCTACCATCATCAACACTGGCATCGGCTGGCACGAAGCTCGCGTGCCCACCATCGCCACCTCAGTGCCGCGCGGGGCCTTCGCCTGGGTCACCGAGCGAATGAAGAAGGAGGTGCGTATTCCGCTGTGCACCACCAACCGCATCAACGATCCCGCGGTGGCCGAGAAGATCATCGCCTCCGGCCAGGCCGACATGATCAGCATGGCGCGCCCGTTGCTGGCGGACGCGGAGTTCGTCAACAAGGCCGCGCAGAATCGCGCACACGAGATCAACACCTGCATCGGCTGCAACCAGGCCTGCCTCGATCACACCTTCAAGCTCAAGACGGCCTCCTGCCTGGTCAACCCGCGTGCCTGCCACGAAACCGAGCTGGTCTACCGCCCGGCGGCGCAGAAGAAGCGCATCGCCGTGGTCGGCGCCGGCCCCGCCGGCCTGGCCGCCTCCACCGTACTGGCCGAGCGCGGTCATGACGTCGACCTGTACGACGGCGCCGCCGAGATCGGCGGCCAGTTCAACATGGCCAAGCGCGTGCCGGGCAAGGAGGAGTTCCACGAAACCCTGCGCTACTTCGGCAACCGGATCGCCAGCACTGGCGTGAAGCTGCACCTGAACACGCGCGTGGACGCCGGGTTCCTGGCTTCGAAGAAGTACGACGAAGTGATCCTGGCCACCGGCATCAGCCCGCGCACGCCGCGGATTCCCGGCGTGGACAACCCCAAGGTGCTGTCCTACATCGACGTGCTGCGCGACAAGAAGCCGGTCGGCCAGCGCGTCGCCGTGATCGGCGCCGGCGGCATCGGCTTCGACGTCTCCGAATATCTGGTTTTCGAGGAAGGCCACTCGCCGACGATGAACCTGGAAGAGTGGAACAAGGAATGGGGCGTGGGCGACCCGACCCATTCGCGTGGCGGCGTGGTACGCCCGCAGATCACCCCGCCGGCCCGGCAGGTCACGCTGCTGCAGCGCAAGGCCGAGTCGCTGGGCAAGCGCCTGGGCAAGACCACCGGCTGGATCCACCGCGCCTCGCTGAAGATGAAGCAGGTGGAGATGATCGGCGGCGTCAACTACGAGGGCATCGACGACCGCGGCCTGCACATCACCTTCGGCGAGAAGCGCGAGAAGCCGGCGCTGATCGAATGCGACAACATCATCCTCTGCGCTGGCCAGGAGCCGCTGCGCGAGCTGCAGGAGCCGCTGAAGGCTGCCGGCATCAAGGTCCACGTGGTGGGCGGTGCCGACGTAGCCGCAGAGCTGGATGCCAAGCGCGCCATCAACCAGGCCAGCCGCCTGGCAGCAACGCTCTAGGCGACGCCGTGCATGGGGCGCCGGCCATCGCGGCCGGCGCCCTTTTTCATGCGCATGACCCGTCCTGCTCAGGGTTGACACCTTTTCGAAGCCGAGAAGGAGAGTCAAATGGAATCAAGGGTTAAGAGGACGCAGCGCGATTACACGATGGCCTTTAAGTTGGCGGTTGTGGATCAGGTTG
>JBPOHT010000056.1:0-11671 GCA_052035235.1 Pseudomonadota bacterium
AAGAGGTCGGCTCCATGCCGTATTCCTCCAGGGGACGGCCGACCACGGCGTTCAAACCCACTGACGGCATCTTCAGGCCCTGGTATTCCCAGTAGGTGGTGCCGTTCGGGGCGACGTGCAAGGTCGGGGCTGAAGCCAGGTCGGCTCCCGACAGGTGCGCCTTGAACATGTCAGGCGGCTCGCTGATGTGGTCGTCCACGCTGATCAGGACCATGTCGTTCATCTTCATGAAAGCTCTCCTTGCTGCGCATTCAGGGATGCCGCGACGGACGCGGCCGCGCCGCGATTGGGGCGGCGTCATGGACCCTGTTATCGCACAAACAAAATAGTTAATCAACAATGGTGTTCATTCTTGCACGGACAGGACACACTGCCTGCGGTGCGCTTGACCGTGTAGTCATCATTGATGTCTATTGCGGCGGCAACGAAACAGAACGATCGAGAGCAAGGGCCGGGAGCCGCGATGGCGCTTTACACCACCATTCACCTTCACAACGTCCCTGCGGGACGCGAGGCCGAGTACGCGGTCTGGTTCGACGGACCGCATCGCGAGGCGCTGGCGCGGCTGCGCGGCTTCCGCGAGGCGGACCGCCATGAGGTGACGCCGCAGCAGATCATGCCGGACATCCCGCAGCCCTGGCGCTTCCTCAGCGTCTACGACTTCGACCTGCCCTCGCCTGCCATCGACCTGCCGGCATTGGGCCCGCTGATCGCACAGGCGCGCGACAGCGGCCTGGTGGCCGACGACGAGACCGAGCGCATCCACAGCTATGCCATGTACACGGACTGGAAGGTCAGCCCGAACTGGAACCGCTCGGAGCCGCTGTCCGGCGTCAGCATCATCCTGGCCAACTACGTGCCGGGACGCCACGCCGAGTACCAGGACTGGTATGAAAACGTGCACAGCGTGGAGGTCATCAACGTGCCGGGTCACGTCGGCATGATGCGCGGCAAGCTGTCAGACCTGCAGATCGAGCCGCGGCACTACTGCCCGGGCGACCAGCTGGTGCTCTGCGCCCAGCAGACCGACAACCTGCTGTTCACCCTCAAGGATTTCAGCGCCCGCGCCGGCGGACGCAGCCCCAGCGGCATCGCCATGCAGCCGCGCTCCTCGTCGGGCTCGACGGCGCGCACGGTCCATTACTTCAAGAAGGTCAGCGGCAGCCGCTTCTGGCCGGGCGGCATTGCCTATGCAGGCGACCTGTCGGTCTACCGCGACCTGCTCTGAGGCCGGATCAGGCCTTGCGGCGGGCCGAAGGCTTGGGGCCGGGCACCATGGCCGGCTCCACGACGTTGCGGTGATGGATTTCTGCGATCTCACGGATCGGCAGGGGATCGCCCTGGCGCAGCCACCACGTCAGCAGTTCCAGCGTGCCGCTCACCACCAGCAGGGTCACCACCTCGAACGGCGGCCAGGTATGCGGCGGCGTGCGCTCCGCGGCGATCTCCATGGAGATGCGCAGCAGTTCCGCACGCAGGGCGCCGGCGGCACCGCCGGTGAGCAGCGTGGTCCACAGCGCGCGATGCTGGTCCACGTAGGTGAACAACGCCTTGGAGCCCGCCAGTGCACTGCGGTCGTCCATCACCGGCATCACCAGCTCGATCAGGCTGCGGATTTCCTCCGCCGCGAGATCGTCCAGCAGCGATTCCTTGGTGGGATGGTGCCGGAAGAACGTGGTGTAGCCGATGCCGGCACCGGCGGCGATGTCGCGGATGGTGATCTGGTCCAGCGGCTTGGCCTCGAGCAGGTCCAGCAGCGCGGCGCGCAGCGCTTCCCGCGTACGCACGGCACGTGCATCGCTCACCGTCGACAGATGCGGCCTGTAGATCTTGTTCGTCATCCCGATGGACTACGCGCTGTTGGCTTTATACGAACTATTGTAGTTCACATCCCGGGGCACTTACCTGCCCTGGTTCCCATCACCCAAGGAGCCACCCATGTCAGTTTCAGGAAAATGGAAGATCACCATCAAGTCACCCACCGGCCCGCAGAACACCATACTGGAAATCCAGGAGCAGGACGGCAAGGTGACCGGCGCCCAGAGCGGCCAGGGCTCTACCACCGAGATCAGTGACGCGACCTGGGACGGCAGCAAGCTGTTCTGGATCAACCACGTGGTCAAGCCGATGAAGATGAAGGTGGAGTTCACCGCCACGGTGGACGGCGATGCCATGAGCGGCAAGGTCAAAGCCGGCTTCATGGGCTCGTTCCCGTTCACGGGTGTGCGCGACGCCTGAAGCAGTTGGAGCTTCATGAAGAAGCGGCTTCCGGATTCGGGAGCCGCTTTTTTGTTGGTGGCTTACTTCCCTCTCCCGCTGGCGGGAGAGGGAGTACACAGACTGCCCTGCAGCGGCAATCCGCTTGACTTGATAATCAACGTTGATGACTATAGTTCTGCAGCCATGGCGCTGCCGGGCCGCAGGCGCACGAAGGTTCTGGCTCTCCCATGGCCGCCCAAGAACCGATTCCAACTTGACCGTGCGAGCAGCAAGACTTGCCGCATGAGGAGACCCAGAACGTGAGCCTTCCCGAAGCCCTGCTGTACATCGACGGCAAGATGCGCCCCGCCGCCGGCAACAAGACCTACGACAACATCGGCCCCTGGACCGGCGAGGTGGTGGGCAAGGCCGCGGACGCCTCCGCCGCGGACGTGGACGAGGCCATCGCCGCCGCGCGCCGCGCCTTCGACACCACCGACTGGTCGAGCAACCACACGCTGCGCTTCGAGCTGATGAAGAAGTACCGCGACCTGCTGCACGCCAACCGCGACCGGTTGGTGCAGATCGCGCGCGTCGAGGTAGGCTCGGCGATCGGCGCGGCCTTCCGTGCCCAGGTGGATTTCGCGCTGGGTGGTGCCGATGGCCTGCTGGAGTGCTTCCCCAAGGTCACCTGGGAAGAGGACCGCGGGCTGCGCAACGAGCAGGGCTTCGACACCAAGCGCATCGTCACGCACGAAGCGATGGGCGTGGTGGGCGCGATCACGCCCTGGAACGTGCCGCTGTACGTCAACGTGGGCAAGGTCGTGGCCGCGCTGCTGGCAGGCTGCACCGTGGTGCTCAAGCCCGCGCCGGACACGCCGCTGATGGGCTCCATCATGGGTGAGCTGGCCATCGAGGCCGGGCTGCCGCCGGGCGTGTTCAACGTGGTGACCTCGGCCGATCCGGCGATGGCCGGCGAGATGCTGACCAAGGACCCGCGCGTGGACCTGATCTCCTTCACCGGCTCCACCGCGGTGGGCAAGAAGATCATGGAGAACGGCGCGGCGTCGCTGAAGCGCGTGTTCCTGGAGCTGGGCGGCAAGTCGGCCTACATCGTGCTGGACGACGCCCCCAACTTCCCGATGGCGGTGATGAGCTCCATGGTGGTGTTCCACGCCGGCCAGGGCTGCGCCTACCCCACGCGCCTGCTGGTGCCCAAGGCGCGCTACGCGGAGGCCTGCAAGGCGCTGGAGATGGCCTATGGCGGCTTCGCCAGCAAGTGGGGCCACTACGACGAACCGACCTGCATCATGGGCCCGCTGATCTCCAAGCGTCAGCTGGAGCGCGTGAAGGGCTACGTGGAGATCGGCAAGCAGGAGGGGGCTCGCCTGCTCGCCGGCGGCAATGTGCGGACCGACAAGGGCGGCGGTTTCTTCATCGAGCCGACCTGCTTCGTCGACGTGCGCAACGACATGCGCATCGCCCAGGAAGAAATCTTCGGGCCGGTGCTGGTCGTGATCCCCTACGAGGACGAGGAAGAGGCGATCCGCATCGCCAACGACAGCATCTACGGCCTGGGTGGTGCGGTGGTCGGCAGCCCGGAGCGCGCGGTCAAGGTCGCCAAGCGCATCCGCGCGGGCTCGATCAGCGTCAACGGCGGCGTCTCCATCACCGGCGACCTGCCCTTCGGTGGCTACAAGCACAGCGGCGTGGGCCGCGAGTGGGGCGTCGAGGGCATCGAGGAATTCCTCGAGACCAAGGCCATCGGCATCCGGGTGTCCTGAGCGGCATGACCCAGGCGGCGCAGCATCCGGACCGGGGCTGCGCCGCCTTTTTCTTTGGACCATCCCGTACACACCCATGACACCCACGCTCGACCAGGTCTGTGCCACGGCCCTGTCCCGCCCCGCCGCACAACCGGCCATCGAGTTCGAGGGCCGTTGGCATGGCTGGGGCGAGCTGCGACAGCTGGCCGAACAGCTCGGCTTGCTGCTCGATGCCAGCGGCGCGGCACCCGGTGCGCCGGTGCTGCTGGTGCCGCGCAACCAGCCGTCCACCATCGCTGCGCTGTTGGGCCTGATCGCACGCCGCCGCACGGTACGCATGGTCTACGCCTTCCAGGCCCCGGCGGCACTGGCGCGGGACCTCACGCGGCTGCAGCCTGCCGTGGCGGTGCTGGCAGCACAGGACTGCAGCGAGCCGGTGCTGGCGGCCCTGCGTGAGCAGGGCAGCGCCGTGATCGCGCTGGACGGCCTGCAGGCGCGCGCCCTGCCCGGCCTGGAGCGCGCGAGGCGAGCGGCCGAGGCGGCAGACGAGGCGCTACCGCCGCGCATCGAAATCCTCACCAGCGGCACCACCGGGCCACCCAAGCAGTTCGCGGTGGACTACGAGCTGGTCGCCCGGCACATGGTGGGATCGCTGGCCGGCGATCTCTCCGCCCTGCCGCCCAGCCTGCTGTTCTTCCCGCTGGGCAACATCTCCGGCATCTACGCCACGCTGCCGCCGCTGCTCAAGGGCCAGCGCGTAGTGCTGGCCGAGCGCTTCACGGTGGCCAGCTGGCATGACTACCTGCTGCGCTACCGGCCCGAAGCCAGCGGCCTGCCTCCGGCCGGGGTGCAGATGGTGCTGGATGCGAACCTGCCACGAGAGGACCTGGCCTGCCTGAAGCGCCTGGGCACCGGTGCCGCGCCGTTGGACCCGACCGTGCAGCGCGCCTTCGAGGAACGCTACGGCGTGCCGATCCTGCTGTCCTACGGCGCCACCGAGTTCGGCGGGCCAGTGACGGCGATGACGCTGGAGCTGCATGCCCGATGGGGGCAGGAGAAGTTCGGTAGCGTGGGGCGCGCCCTGCCTGGCGCGCAGCTGCGCGTGATCGACCCGGATAGCGGCGCGGTGCTGCTACCCGGACATGAGGGCGTGCTGGAGGTGGTGTCACCGCGCATCGGCCCGGACTGGATCCGCACCTCGGACCTCGCGGTGCTGGACGAGGATGGCTTCCTGTTCCACCGCGGCCGCAGCGACGGCGCGATCATGCGCGGCGGCTTCAAGCTGCTGCCGGAGACCATCGAGCGGGCGCTGATGCTGCACCCGGCGGTTTCCGCCGCCGCCGCGGTGGGCGTCGACGACGCGCGGCTGGGCCAGGTGCCGGCCGTGGCGGTGCAGTTCAGGCCCGGCAAGACGGCGGATACCGCGGAACTGGAGACGCACCTGCGCCAGCACCTGCCGGCGACGCATGTGCCGGTGCACTGGCGCTTCGTGCAGGAACTGCCGCGCACGCCCTCGCTGAAGGTGGAGCGCCCGGCGCTGCGGCGCCTGTTCGAGACGGGCTGAGCGGCCTTCAGGCCGCCAGGCGCGGGGCGCGCTGGCGGAATTCGCGCGGCGTCACGCCGGTACCGCGGCGGAAGGCGAAGCAGAAGCTCGATGGCGAGGCGAAACCCAGCGAGTAGCCCACGCTCTTGACGCTCTCCCCCGCCAGCAGCAGGCGCTTGGCATGCTCGATGCGCGCGCCGGCTACGTACTCGCCGATGGAGCAATCACGGCTGGCGCGGAAGCCGCGCGCGAGCTGCCGCACCGAGATGCGGCACAGCGTAGCCAGCTCAGTCAGGGTCGGCGCGTCGCGCACCTCGCGCAGGCGCTCGTCGATCAGCCGCAGGCGCCAGGACGCCAGGCCTGCACCCGGTGCATCGTCGCTGGCGCGCTCGCAGTAGCGGGCGATCTCGATGACCAGCTGCCCGACGACCATTTCCACCAGCACCTCGCTGGCGAAGCCCGGATGCCGTACTTCCTGGGCCAGGCGCAGCAGCAGGGAACGGATACTGGCGTCACGGATGTCCAGGCCGGATCGCAGGCGGCGGTCGGTCCATTCCAGCTCGCCGCTGCACCAGCGGTGCAATGCGTCGGCCTGCAAATGGCAGAGGATGGAAGTCTGCGAAGAGGCTGTATCGCTGCGCGCTTGCAGGCTCTCGCCCGGCGGCACCAGGAAGACCTTGCCGATGCGCTCGTAGCGCTGCGGGCTCCAGCGGTCGGGGAAACAGGCGCGGGCGTTCTGCGGGCGCGGCGTCAGGCAGAGATCGAGCCAGTAGCTGTCGTCACTGCGCAGGACGTTATCCGCCGGCCGCGCCAGGTCGAAGCGCACCAGGCGCACTGTCGCGGGAGGGACGCGTATCTCGCCGTTGACCGTCATCGAGTTTTCAGCAGGCTGTCCCATGTTTCCTCCTCGCTGCCGGCCTGTTAACGATCCTACGCTCAGTCAATTGGTTACCGCTCACCCTTCGACAGGCTCAGGGCGAACGGTAACTCTCCAATGACTCCTTATCTCGGTTGCATGCGAATGGCGCCATCCAGGCGAACGGTTTCGCCATTGAAATAGCCGTTGCGGATCATCTCCAGCGCCAGGCTGGCGTACTCGTCGGAATGACCGAGGCGCGGCGGGAACGGCACCATGTTGCCCAGCGCCTCCAGCATCTGTGGCGTGGCACGTGACATGGCCGGGGTGTTGAAGATGCCCGGCTGGATGGTGTTGACGCGGATGCCCTCGCGCGAGAGGTCGCGAGCGATGGTCAGCGTCATGCCGACGATGGCGGCCTTGGCGGCCGAGTAGGCAGCCTGCCCCATCTGCCCCTCGGTAGCGGCGGCGGAGGCGGTGTTGATCAGCACGCCGCGCTCACCGTTGATGGGCTCCAGCGTCATCATGCCGGCGGCCGCACGGGTGATGCAGCGGAAGGTGCCCACGGTGTTGAGCTTCAGCACCCACTCGAACTTGTCGGTGGGGAAGATGTTGATCTCGCCGGTGGTCTTGTCGCGGCGCGCGGTGGGAATGGCGTTGCCGCCTCCGGCGCAGCAGACCAGCACGCGCTCCTGGCCGTGGGCGGCGCGGGCCTTGGCATAGGCCGCATCCACGCTCTCGTCGCTCAGGACATCGCACTGGCAGAACAGGGCACCGGTCTCGGCGGCGGCCTTCTGGCCCACGTCCTCGTTGAGGTCGAAGATCGCGACCTTGACCCCGGCCTCGCGCAGGGCCTTGACCGTGGCCAGGCCCAGGCCGGAGGCGCCACCGGTGACGACGGCGGCCAGTGAGGAATCGATTTTCATGGGTGCTCCGGGCGGACGGCTTTGTGGTTATGGGTCTGTGCAGCGTCAGACATTTCTAGCGCACCCCAGGGCTATATGCAACAATGTTGTTGATTAGTATGATCGCCGCAGGATGGAGGAAGGCTCATGACGCAGGTGATGAAGGGCATCCGGGTGCTGGAAGTGGCCCAATTCACGTTCGTGCCGGCTGCCGGGGCGATCCTGGCCGACTGGGGCGCCGACGTGATCAAGATCGAGCACCCGCAGCGCGGCGACACGCAGCGCGGCTTCATCAACATGGGCGGCATGAAGATCAATCCCCTGCGCCACACCATGATGGAGCACCCCAACCGCGGTAAGCGCAGCGTGGGCGTGGACATCTCGACGCCGGAGGGCATGCAGGTGATCTACGAGATCGCCAAGACCGCTGACGTCTTCCTGACCAACTACCTGCCCTCGCAGCGGCAGAAGATGAAATTCGACGTGGAACACATCCGCGCGATCAACCCCAAGATCATCTACGCCCGCGGCAGCGCCTACGGTGACAAGGGCCCGGAGCGCGATGTCGGCGGTTTCGACGGCACCGCCTTCTGGTCGCGCAGCGGCGTGGGCCATGCGATGTCGCCCGAGGAACTGGGCGGGCCGCTGGCGCAGGGCATCGCCGCCTTCGGTGATTCCATCGGCGGCATGAACATCGCCGGCGGCATCTCCGCGGCGTTGTTCCACCGCGACCGCACCGGCGAGGCCATCGAGCTGGACGTGTCACTGCTCAGCACCGCCTGGTGGGCGGCGGGCAGCGCCATCGACCTGTTCATTGAGGCTGGCAAGGTCATGCGCAACCGCATGCCCTCCTCCGGCGGCAACCCGGGCAATCCCTTCACTGGCAACTACCGCACCTCGGACGGCGGCACGATCAATCTCTGTATCCTGACGCCGGGTCCGGCCATTCGCGACACCTTCGCGCACCTGGGCATCCCCGAGGCTGCCGACGATGTCCGTTTCTCCGACGCCAAGGCGCTGATGACAAACTGGAAGGAGGCCGGCGAGCTGATCGCTGCGGCCTTTGCCGGTCAGCCCTTTGCCTACTGGCGCCAGCACCTCAAGACCATGAAGGGCCAGTGGGCGCCGATCCAGAGCCTGCTGGACCTGGCCTCCGACGAGCAGGCGCTGGCCAACGACATGCTGTTCGAGGTCGAGTCCAGCGACGGCGGCGCGCCGATCAAGCTGGTGCGCGGCCCCGTGCAGTTCAACCACGAGCCGGTGAAGACCACCCGCGCTCCGCAGGCCTCCGAACATACCGAGACCCTGCTGATGGAACTGGGCCTGGAGTGGGAGCGCATCGAGCAGCTCAAGGCCGCCGGCGCCATCGCCTGATTTTCTGGAAACGACATGAAGCCTGGAAAGAAGCTGAAAAGCGCTGCCTGCGACACCGAGGTGATGGTGGTGCGCGGTGCCGACGTGGTGCTGGAATGCGGCGGCGCGCCGATGGCGGAAGAGCGTCCGGCCGAGAAGGCGGCGCTGAACCCCGCCTTTGCCGAGGGCACCAAGATCGGCAAGCGCTATACGGATGCGGCCGGCAGCATCGAGCTGCTGTGCACCAAGGCGGGCCAGGGCTCGCTGTCGGTCGGCGGCGTGGCGCTGCAGACGAAGGAAGCGAAACCGCTGCCGTCGTCGGATTGAAAATCGTTGTTGCTGTCCCTCGCCCGCTTGCGGGAGAGGGTGCCCGAAGGGCGGGAGAGGGTTTCTGTAACTCTTGCCTGGGCTAACAACGTAGAGAGTTACAGAAACCCTCTCCCCTGCCCCTCTCCCGCAAGCGGGCGAGGGGAAAAGCGACGAGTAGCCCGACATGAACCTCTCCCTCATCCTCCAGATGGCCGCCGAGGCCGAGCCCGAACGCATCGGCCTGGTCTGCGACGGCCGGCGCTGGTCCTACGGCGCGCTGCTGCGTGCCGCACAGGGGGCCGCTACCCGCTTTTCCGAAAGCGGTGTCGGCTACGTCGCCCTGCTGGACGAGAGCAGCGAGGCCGCGCCCATCGCGCTGTTCGGTGCGGCGCTGGCAGGCATCCCCTACGTGCCGCTCAACTACCGCCTGGCCGATGCCGACCTGGCGGCGCTGCTCAAGCGCATCGCCCCGGCCTGCGTGATCGGTGACGTCGAGCGGGTGCGCCGGCTGGACCCGGACAGCGGGCACCAACTGCAATCGCGCGCCGATTTCGTAGCGGCGGCGGAGCAGGCCGAGGCCTACGCAGGCGAGCCGGCCGAGGCCGGCATCGCGGTACAGATCTTCACCAGCGGCACCACCGCGGCGCCCAAGGCGGCGCTGCTGCGCCATGCCAACCTGCTGTCCTACATCCTGGGCACGGTGGACTTCGGCGCCGCGCCGGAGGACGAGGCGGCGCTGGTCTGCGTGCCGCCGTACCACATCGCCGGCATCGCGGCCCTGCTGAGCTCGATCTACGCGATGCGCCGCATCCTGCTGCTGCCGGCCTTCGAGCCGGATGCCTGGCTCACCCTGGCGGCCGCGGAGCGCGCCACCAATGCCTTCGTGGTGCCGACCATGCTCGGGCGCATCATCCAGCGCCTGGATGCCGGCAGCCCGCCGGACCTGTCGGCGCTGAATGCCATCGCCTACGGCGGCGGCAAGATGCCCACCGAACTGATCGAGCGTGCGCTGTCGCTGTTCCCGCAGACCGCCTTCACCAATGCCTACGGCCTGACCGAGACCAGCTCGACCGTTGCACTGCTGGGCCCAGAAGACCACCGCGCAGCCCACCAGTCCGGCGATCCGCAGGCACGGGCGCGCCTGGGCTCCGTGGGCCGGCCGCTGCCGACCGTGGAGATCGAGATCCGCGACGAGGACGGCCAATGCCTGCCCGCCGGCGAGCGTGGCGAGATCTATGTGCGCGGCGAGCAGGTCTCCGGTGAGTACCGTGAGCGCAGTGCACTGGACGCGCAGGGCTGGTTCCCGACGCGCGACGCCGGCTGGCTAGACGCGGAGGGTTACCTCTTCCTGGCCGGGCGGGCGGACGACGTGATCGTGCGCGGCGGCGAGAACATCTCGCCGGGCGAGATCGAGGACGTGTTGCTGTCGCACCCGGCGATTGCCGACGCGGCAGCCGTAGCGGTGCCCTCGCTGGAGTGGGGCGAGGCCGTGGGCATCGCCGTGGTGCCGCGCCCCGGGCAGGCGGCGCCTTCCGAGGATGATCTGAAGACGCTGATCCGCAACCGCCTGCGCTCCTCGCGCGTGCCGGAGCGGATCGCGGTGCTGGAAGCCCTGCCCTATAACGAGATGGGCAAGCTGCTGCGGCGCGAGGTGCGCAAGCTGTTCCAGGAGGCCTGAGGGCAGGCAGGGGAACATTAGGATCGTCATGCCGGCGAAAGCCGGCATCCAGTCCCGCCATGAGTAGCCCCCGCCCGACTGGATACCGGCTTTCGCCGGTATGACGCCTTGAGAAGTGGATCGGGCTAGCGCCGAGCCTTCCTAGCGGCAGCCTGCGGCATCTTCGCCTGCAGCTCCGGGAATTCCTCCGGCCGCATGGTGCCCGCCATGCTCAGGCGTAGCATCTCCTGGGTGAAGCGACGCACCAGCTCCTGCCGTTCCTTGGCCGTGCGTGCCTGCGAGCGCACGAACACCGGCCACAGGAAGGTGCCGATCAGCATGATGACCGAGTGCACTTCGGTGTCGATGCCGGGTTGCGCACGGTCCGAGCGGGCGAACTTCTCGAACAGCGTCTTGTAGTGGTGCCAGAAAGGGTCGCTGGTGGGCTGGCTGCTGCTCAGCACCTCGAACAGCCAGGCGCGGCCCAGTTCCGGATTCTCCATGGCGAACTCGGCCATGCGCTCCACCACCCATTGCGGATCGCTCGGTACCACGTCGTGCACGGTGGTGCCGTCGCCGAAGACCGAGCGGCGCAGCTTCTCGCTGACCCAGGCGGTGGTCGCCTCCAGCAACTGCTCGCGCGTCTGGAAATGCTGGTAGGCCGTGCCGCGGTTGACCCCGGCCAGTTGCGCCACCTGAGAGACGCTGAGCCCCTCGGGCCCGTCCTTGGCCAGCAGCGTGCCAGCGGCCTCCAGGATCGCGGCACGGGTACGCGCCGGGTCCTGGGGACGCCGCTGGGTCTTTGGGCGCAGGGCCGGCGAGCTGCGGTCGAGCATCCTCGCCTTTTCCACCCTCAAGCCGCCTTGGAGTGATGGCTGAACATCTTCATCAGGTCGCCCGAGGTGATCGGCCGTGCCTGCTCGCCCTCTTCCAGCGGCTTGGCACCACCGCTGGACACCGGCGTCACGTCCACGCCGTCGGCCTTGGCCTTGGCTCTGAGTGCACCGACGGTCAGGTCCTCGCGCTTGTGGCTCTTGAACGGGTCGAAGTTGAAAAAGCGCATGGCGTTGCCGTGCGTGACCT
>JBPOHT010000022.1:0-95524 GCA_052035235.1 Pseudomonadota bacterium
GAACAACCGGTCCTGACCGCCATTCTGCCGCCCCATCATCTCGCGTCCCCCAAAGCCGCCGATGCATCTAAGACATCAGCGACCGCACGGCGTTCGAGGGATGGAGGAGTTTTTCAACAGAATTGGCACAAAGCGGACTTAGGTGACGGTCTGCTGTCATCTCAAAGTTGGCGAAGCTGTCCGCTCCTAATTTCCCTGCTCCTCAGTCGACCCGCAGCACCAGCTTGCCGATGTGCTGGCCGGCTTCCATGACGCGGTGCGCCTCGGCGGCCTGGTCCAGCGGGAAGCTGGCGTGCACGACGGGGCGGATCTTGCCGGCGTCGATCAGCGGCCAGATGCGTTGGCGCAGGGCCTGGGCCACGCTGGCCTTGTAGGCCAGGCTGCGCGGGCGCAGCGTGGAGCCGGTGACGGTGAGGCGGCGCATCAGGACCTGGGCCAGCGGCAGCTCGCCGCGGACGCCGCCGAGCAGGCCGATGATGACCAGGCGGCCGTCGTCGGCCAGGCAGGAAATCTCGCGCTTCAGGTAGTCGCCGCCGACCATGTCGAGGATCACGTCTACGCCGCGGCCGTCCGTTAGCTTGCGCACTTCCTCGGCGAAGTCTGCCTCGCGGTAATGGATGGCGCGCTCGGCGCCCAGGGACTCGCAGGCGCGCAGCTTGTCGGCGCTGCTGGCGGTGGCGAAGACGCGGTGGCCCAGGGCATGCGCCATCTGGATGGCGGTGACGCCGATGCCGCTGCTGCCGCCTTGCACCAGCAGGCTTTCGTCCGGCGCGAGAGCCGCACGCTCGAAGACGTTGCTCCATACGGTGAAGCAGGTTTCCGGCAGGGTGGCGGCTTCCAGCTCGGACCAGCCGGCGGGGATCGGCAGGCACTGCGCGGCCGGGGCCACGCAGTATTCGGCGTAGCCGCCGCCGTGCACCAGGGCGCAGACGCGGTCGCCGAAGTTCCAGCCGGAATCGCCGGGATGGCCGCCGACGATCTCGCCGGCCACTTCCAGGCCGGGCAGGTCGGAGGCGTCGGGCGGGGCACGGTACTGGCCTTGGCGCTGCAGGACGTCCGGCCGGTTGACGCCGGCGGCGGTGACGCGGATCAGCAGTTCGCCTTCGCGCGGGACGGGCAGGGGGCGCTGGCAGGGCTGCAGGACTTCCGGGCCGCCGGGGGCGCGGATCTCGATGGCTTTCATGGTGGCTCGCATCGGGCTGACTTTACTGCAGCCGGGGCCGGATGGCGTGTGGGCTGCCCGGAATGGCGGTCCAATTGCCTGTAGGCGATGCAGGGCTTGCCGGGGAGGGAGCAGGGGCGGTGTGCGTCTTGATCGGCTCCGGGCCGGGTCGCAGCATCCGGCAAGACTCTGGGAGCAAGGGCGGATGAATTACCTGGGCGAGTTCCGCGTGAACGGGCGCGCGTTGCTGGCCAGCACGGTCGGTCATGGCGCGGGCCTGGCAGTGAGCGCCTACATCATCGGCACCTTTGCGCCGCACCTGCTGAAGGAATTCGGCTGGTCCAGGTCGGATTTCGCGCTGCTCAGCACGGCGACGCTGCTGACGCTGCTCTGCCTGCCGCTGATCGGCCGCGCCACCGACCTGTTCGGGGTGCGGCGGGTGGCGGCGCTGGGCGTGATGGTGCTGCCGATCACCTATCTGGCGCTGAGCCTGTTCAACGGCGAGCTCAAGGTCTTCATCGGCCTGACCATGCTGCAGGTGGTCTTCGGCACCACCACCACCTCCACGGTCTATAGCCGGCTGGTGGCGGACCGGTTCCGGGAGGCGCGCGGCATGGCCTTGGCGATCATGGCCAGCGGGCCCGCCATCACCGGCGCGGTCGGGGCGATGCTGCTCAACGACTACATCGATGAGCAGGGCTGGCGCGCCGGCTATCGCGCGATCGCGGTCTTCACGGCGGTGTTCGGTCTGCTGGCGCTGGCGATGATCCCGGCGGACGCGCGGCCGGCGGCCGTCGCGGTGCAGCGCCGCCGCGCGGCGCGGGACTATCCCGTGATCCTGCGCAGCCCGGCGTTCTGGGTGATCTGCGGCGGCATGTTCCTGTGCAACATCCCGCAGACCCTGAACGGGCCTCAGCTGAAACTGATGCTGCTCGACAATGGGGCGGAGTCGGCGGCGGCCGCGATGATGGTGTCGCTGTTCGCCACCGGGGTGATCATCGGCCGCTTCGTCTGCGGCCTGGCGCTGGACCGCTTTCCGGCGCACGTGGTGGCGGCGGTGAGCATGGGGCTGCCCAGCATCGGCCTGTTCCTGATCGCGTCGTCATTCGACGCCCAGTGGGTCCTGGTGGGCGCGGTCCTGCTGATGGGGCTGTCGCAGGGGGCGGAAGGGGACATCGCCGGCTACCTGGTGGTGCGCCACTTCGGCGTGGAGATCTACAGCAGTGTGCTGGGGCTCTGCATCGCTGCCCTGGGTCTGGCCACGGCCGTGGGGGCGGTGCTGCTGAGCCGCTTCCTCGACGGGACCGGGGGGTATGTCGTGTTCCTGTACGGCACCGCCGGCAGCGTGCTGCTGGGCGGGCTGATGTTCCTGCTGCTGGGGCGGGCCGGGATCGGCGGCCGGCCGGTGGCAGTGCCGGAGCCTGCCGCGGACTGACCCCTGCCGGCCGGGGACTGTCGATGGCCTTGCAGAAATTATCGAGATTCCCGGGGTGCCGGCGGACGACCATGGGGTGATCCGCTGGAGTAATGCCCCCATGACGTTCGAACTGAACCGCGCGCTCGCCGCCAAACGTGAGCCGCTGCCGACCACGGCGACGGTGGACCCGGTGACCGCCGCCATCATCCGCGGCGCCTTCGAGACGGTGTGCTTCGAGGCCGCGACCCACCTGGGGCGCGCGGCGTCCTCGCCGATCATCAACCAGTCCAACGAGCGCAATGGCAGCATCATCGACGCCCACGGCCGCCTGGCGGCGGTGTCGATCGGCACGCCGCACCTGGTGTTCATCTCGCAGCTCACCGTGCGCTACGGCCTGCAGTTCTTCAAGGATTACGACTGGGGCCCGGGCGATATCTTCGTGGGCAACGATCCGGACTTCGGCGGTGGCCACCTGCCGGACTATAACGTCTACGCGCCGGTGTTCGACAACCAGGGCGAGCTGGTGCTGATCCAGGCGCTGCAGGCCCACCAGGGCGACACCGGCGGCAAGGACCCGGGTGGCTTCACGCTGGAAGCCACCGACATCTTCACCGAGGGTCTGGCGATCCCCTGCATGAAGATCGTGCATCGCGGCGAGAAGCGCCGCGACGTGATCAAGCTGCTGGAGCGCAACAACCGCTTCCCGTCCTTCGCTGGTGACCTGGCGGCGATGATCGGCGCGGTGCAGCACTGCGTGAAGCGGCTGGAAGACGTGGTGCGCAAGTGGGGCAGCGAGGTGGTGAAGGCGGCGGTGAACCACAACATCGACCACACCGAGCAGCGCTTTCGCGAGGAGATCGCGAAGTGGCCGGACGGGACCTATTCGGCCGATGTCTTCATCGACCATGACACGCTGGGCACCAAGGATGTGAAGGTGCATGTGAGCTGCACGGTGAAGGGCGACCACCTGACCGTGGACCTGACCGGCACCGATGACCGCCCGCAACTGGTGGGCGTGTGGAACACCTTTGCCAACAGCCGCGGCTACGCGATGACGCAGCTGGCGTCGATGATCGACCCCGGCATCGTCAAGAACGAGGGGCTGTTCCACGCGGTGGACATCATCCTGCCGGAGAACAGCATCGTGCATCCGCCGGTCAACAAGCCGGCGGCGCTGGGATCCTTCCACCCGGCCTGCGAGATCATCGAGGCGATCTGCGTGGCGATGTCGGAGGTGGTGCCGGAGCGCTCCACGCCGCAGGTCTACAAGATCGGCATGCCCAACGCGGTCATCGGCTTCAAGCATGGCCAGATGTGGATGGACCAGGGCGTGGATGCGCGCTCCATGGACTCCTCGGCGGTGCAGGGCATCGACGGCTGGGGCTCGTCCTGCGTGGGCCTGGGCAACCTGCTGCTGTCGGAGGCAGAGGATGCGGAGGCGCGCTTCCCGATCATCAACATCAGCCGCGAGATGACCACCGACAGCGGCGGCGCCGGACAGTGGCGCGGCCAGCCTGGCAGCCTCAACGTCAAGCAGGTGCTGGAGCCGACCATGGCGATGGCCTGGATGGTGTCGTCGACGCATCCATTGCGCGGTCTCTGCGGCGGCGAGGATGCGGGCCCCTACTCGAATCATTTCGAGGTGGGCACGCCCAACGAATACAAGATCGAGCTATCCAAGCAGGCGCAGTTGCCGGCGGAGGCGGTGATCGCCTACCAGCACGGCGGCGGTGGCGGTTTCGGGCCGGCGCTGCAGCGTGACCCCGCGGCGGTGCGCGATGACGTGCTGGACGAGAAGGTGAGCCTGGCGGCGGCGCGCGAGAAGTACGGCGTGGTGCTGACCGGAACGCTGGAGGAATACGACCTGGCCGTGGATGCCGCGGCCACCGAGGCGCTGCGCCGGAAAATGAAGGCCACGGCGCCCGCCGCCAAGGCCGCCTGAGGAGAGACACAGTGGGTTATCGCGTCGGCATCGACATCGGCGGCACCTTTACCGACTTCGCACTCCTGAAGGGGGCGGAGGTGGTGCTGCACAAGAACCTGAGCACGCCCGAGGATCGCTCGCTGGGCGTGATGCACGGGCTCACCAAGCTGGCCGGCATCGAGGGCCTGGGCCTGGGCGAGTTCCTGGCGCGCTGCGATGCCATCGTCCACGGCACCACGGTGGCCGACAACACGCTGATCGAGATGAACGGCGCGGTGACGGGGCTGATCACCACCGAGGGTTTCCGCGACGAGATCGAGTACCGCCGCGGCTACAAGGAAAGCATCTGGGACGTGCGCCTGGAGGCGCCCCAGGAGATCGCGCCGCGCCGCCGCCGCCTGACGGTGCCGGAGCGCCTGCTGTTCGACGGCTCGGTGCACAAGGAGCTGGACGAGGCGGCGGTGCGCGAGGCTTGCCGCAAGCTGAAGAAGCAGGGTGTGGAGTCGGTGGCGATCTCGCTGCTGTTCTCGTTCGTGAACCCGGAGCACGAGAAGCGCGTGGCGCGGATCGTGGCGCAGGAGCTGCCGGGCGTGCAGGTGTCGGTGTCGCACGAGGTGCTGCCGCGCGCGCCGGAGTACGACCGCACCAGCACCACGGTGGTGAATGCCTACGTGGCGCCGCGCGTGACCTCGTACCTGGAGAAGCTGGTGGAGCGCCTGCAGCAGGCCGGCTACCAGCACCGCCTGATGGTGATGCAGGCCAGCGGGGGTGTGATGACGCGCGAATACATCCAGGGTGCGCCGATCCGCGTGCTGGCCTCCGGCCCGGCCGGCGGGGTGATCGGCTCGGCCCACGTCGGCGGCGCCAAGGGCTGCCCGAACCTGCTGTGCGTGGACATGGGCGGCACGTCCTACGACATGTCGGTGGTGCTCAACGGCGCCGCGCCGGCCGAGGCCGGCTGGAACATGCACCACCGCTACCTGGTGGGCGTGCCCATGGTGCAGGTGGAGACCCTGGGCGCGGGCGGCGGCTCGATCTGCCACGCCGACGGCGGCGCGCTGCAGGTGGGCCCGGCCTCGGCCGGCTCCGAGCCGGGGCCGATCTGCTACGGCCGTGGCGGCACGCAGCCGACGATCACCGATGCCCTGCTGATGCTGGGTATCCTGTCGGCGGACACGGATTTCGCCGGCGGCAGCTTCTCGCTGTCGCGTCGCGGCGTGGACGAGGCCTTCCAGAAGATCGGGGCCCAGATGGGCTACAGCGCCGAGGATGCGGCCTTCGACTGCTGGCGCGTGGTCAATGCCAACATGTCGCAGGCGGTGCAGCGCACGGTGGCCAGCAAGGGTCTGGACCCGCAGGACATGGTGATGCTGGCCTACGGCGGCAACGGCCCGGTGTTCGCGGCGATCCAGGCGGAAGACCTGGGCATCGAGCGCGTGCTGGTGCCCAAGGCCTCACCGACCTTCTCGGCGCTGGGCACGCTGGTGGCCAACCCGGCGATCGACGAGGAGCGCTCCTACCTGGCGCAGGCCGGCGGGCTGGACGTGCAGCGCCTCAAGGGCCTCTGGGGGGACCTGGAGGCGCGTGCGGCGAAGTACTTCGCCGATGCCAACTTTGCCGCCGACCGCGTCACCGCCAAGTACCAGATGAAGATGCGCTACCCGGGCCAGAACTGGTCGCTGAGCTTCGACATCCAGGTCAACACCGGCATTGGCGACCTGTCCTTTGTCGATGCCGGCCTGGGCGAGCGGGCGGTGGAGGCCTTCAACCGCCGGCACATGGAGGAGTACGGCCATATCCGCGAGGGCGAACTGCCGGAGGTGACCTGCGTGCGCCTGGTGACCTCGGTGGAGACGCCTTCGCCGAAGGTGCTGTCGGGCTTCACCGCGCCGACCGTGGTGGCCAAGGCCACGCGCTCGCGGCGCGCCAACCTCGGCGGTGGCTACCAGGACACGCCGGTGCATCTCGGCGCCAGCCTGAAGCCGGGCAGCGAGGTGATGGGGCCGGCGATCATCGACGAGACCTTCACCACCATCGTGGTCTACCCGGGCTGGAAGGCCCGCGTGGACGATGCGGGCGACTACGAGCTGAACCGCGTGGCAGCCACGGCAGCCATGCGCAGCGCCGGTGCCGCGCGCCCGGCGATCGCGGCCTGAGCCGGCCGTGTCGGCGCTGCGTGCCTACCGGGTTCTGGAGCTGGCGGAGAGCGTCGCCGGCGAATATTGCGGCAAGCTGATCGCGGACTTCGGCGCCGAGGTCATCAAGCTGGAGAAACCCGGCGCTGGCAGCCCCACGCGCCGCCTCGGGCCCTTTGCCGGCGAGGGGCCGGAGGGCGAGCGCAGTGGGCTGTTCGCGTATCTCAACACCAACAAGCGCTCGGTCAGCCTGGACCCGGCCGACCCCGCGGCGGCCGATACGCTGCGCCGCCTGCTGGAGCGGGTGGATGTGGTGATCGACGACCACGCGCCGGGCTGGCTGAAGGGCATCGGGCTTGATCCGGAGCGGCTTTCCGTCAGCCATCCGAAGTTGCTGCTGTGCTCGATCACGCCCTACGGGCTGACGCCGCCGGACGAGCGCCGGCATGCCGAGGACCTGAACGTGTTCCACGCCAGCGGCTGGGGCTACCACACGCCCACCGGGGCAGATGAGCGTCGCCCACCGCTGAACGGCGCGGGCCGCTTCCTGCCGAGCTACGAGGCGGGGCTGGAGGCGGCGATGTGCATCGTCGCGGCGCTGTACGAGCGCGAGGGCAGCGGGCAGGGGCAGTGCATCGAGATCGCCGCGCAGCAGGTGCTGGCCTCGCGCGTGGACTACGTGCTGGGGCAGATGGTGGCGGGCGACATGGATGTGAGCACGCGCCGCAATGCCTTCGACCTGTTTGGCCCGGCCGGCATCTTCCGCTGCCGCGACGGCTACGCCTACATCTGGATGTCGGCACCAAGCCACTGGGACGGGCTGCGCCAGTTGCTGGGCGACCCGGAGTGGATGAAGACCTTCCCCGAGCGCTGGCTGGAGCGCGAGTGCACGCCGGAGCGCGTGGCGGAGTGCCGCCGCCATATCGCGGCCTGGCTGGCCACGCAGGACAAGGAGCCGGTGGCGGCCGCGGCGCAGAAGCTGGGATTGACGCTGGTGCCGGTGAACGGCGCGGAGGACCTGAAGGCCTCGCCGCAGTACCGCCACCGCGGCTATTTCGCGGAACTGGAGCATCCGGTGCTGGGGCGCTCGCTGTATCCCACGGTGCCGTACCAGCTGAGCGAGACGCCGGCGCGGCTGGAGTCGCCGGCACCGCTGCTGGGCCAGCACACGGCCGGCGTGCTGGCGGGAGAGGGCGCATGACGCAGCCGACGCGCGGCGGCCCGCTGCAGGGCGTGCGGGTGGTGGAGCTGACCAAGGTCTGGGCGGGCCCCTATGTGGGCAAGCTGCTGTCCTTCCTGGGGGCGGAGGTGATCCGCGTGGAGAGCCGCGAGTCGCTGGACGTGACGCGGACCTTCGGCGTGGCCGACATCGACAAGGCGCCGGGCTTCCAGGCGGTGAACCCGCAGAAGCTCAGTGTGCAGATCGACATGAAGAAGCCGGAGGGCATCGCGCTGCTCAAGGATCTGCTGGGCAAGGCCGACATCGTGGTGGAGAACCTGCGCCCCGGCGCGGTCAAGCGCCTGGGCCTGGGCTACGAGGCGGTGCGGCAGGTGAAGCCCGACATCGTGTTCGTGTCCATGGGCATGTGGGGCAGCGAGGGGCCGCTGGCCTACCAGACCGGGTATGCGCCCTGTTTCGCGGCGCTGGGCGGCGTCAGCCTGCTGGTGGGCCACGAGGGCGAGGCGCCGGCCGGCATGAACGTGCGCTATGCCGACTCCAGTTTCGGCGCGGCCGCGGCCTATGCCGCGACGGTGGCCCTGCTGCATCGCCGCCGGACCGGCGTCGGCCAGTTCGTGGATGTGTCGGCGGTGGAGTGCATGAGCAGCATGATCGGCGACACGCTGATGCAATCCCTGCTCGGCAGCGGCGCGCCGCTGGGGCAGGGCAACCGCAATCCGGGCATGGCGCCGCATGGCGTCTATCCCTGCCGCGAGGACGAGTGGATCAGCATCGCCGTGCCGTCCGACGCGGCCTGGGCGGCGCTGCGCCAGGCCATGGGGCAGCCCGGCCTGGCGCAGGACCCGCGCTACCGGACGCTGGCGGCGCGCAAGGCGGCCGAGGATGAGCTGGACGGCCTGCTGGCGGCCTGGACTGCCGGCCGCGAGGCGGCGGAACTCGCGGCGGAGCTGCAGGGCGTGGGCGTGTCGGCGGCCAAGAGCCAGAGCTCGGTGGACCTGGTGGCCGATCCGCATCTCTGGGGCAATGGCTTCTTCCGCGAGGTGCAGACCCGGCAGGGCGAGTCCCGCAACATCGTGGGGCCGTCCTGGAAGATGACGCGCGAGGCGGCGATCACCGATGCCGCGCCCCGGCTGGGGGAGCACAACGCCTATGTGCTGGGGGAGATATTGGGGTTGTCGGGGGAGCGGCAGCGGGAGCTGACGGAGGGGGGTATTACTCGCTGAGGGGTTCCCTCTCCCGCCAGCGGGAGAGGGGGTTATGGGCCTGGGTAGCGTCTTCCAGGGCCGATGCGCCATCTGTATATCCGTCCGCGCACTCTGCGGGGACGGTGTGGGACCGGGCCGATACGATCCAGTGACTTTAAAAGTACAGGGACGCCCGCGGACCGGGTGATCCCTCACTGTGAGGAGAGCCGGCCATGGAAACGCTGTTCCTGTTCGACAAGCGCAACTACCAGGATTGCCAGAACGCCTACCGCGGACCCCGTAACCGGGAGTACTACTCGGGCGACTACACGATCGAGCCGGGCTCGGTGATCCATGTCCGGGCCGACCGCAAGGCGGTGGGGGCCTGCTCCATCATCCGCCTGCGCTCCAAGACCAAGCTGTTCTTCCGGCGCTCCTGGTCCCACATCCGCGAGGATGCCACCGACGTCACGGTGCTGTGGTTCGTCAAGCGCGGCCGGCTCAGTGCCTCGCATTCCGGTGGCGAGAGCGTGGCCAACGCCGGTGACTTCATGATCACCAAGTCGATGACGCCGTTCTCGGTGGAATGCCAGCCGGGCGAGAATTCGGTGCACGAGGTGCTGCACGTGATCGTGCCGACGCACATCCTGCGGCAGGTGCTGCCGCTGGACCTGCGCGCCGGCTTCGTGATTCCGGCCGACGGGCGCAAGTTCGCCATCGCCCAGCGCATCCTCACCGATATCTTCGAGGACCCGGGCGAGCTGAAGGAAGATGTCTCGCAGTTGCTGATCAACACGGCGCTGTCGGTGATCGGCGATGCGGTGAAAGAGCACCAGTCCTGCAGCTCGCAGCGCCAGAGCATGTCGGACAAGCGGCTCACCGACGTGCTGCGCTTCATCGAGATCCACCTGTCCGATCCCAAGCTGAGCATTGCCGCCACGGCCAAGGCCTGCGGCATCTCGCCGCGCTACCTGTCGCTGCTGCTGAAGCTGCGCGGCACGCCGTTCTCGGAGCTGGTCTGGGACAAGCGCCTGAAGACGGCGGGGCAGTGGCTGGCCAATTCCAAGCCGGGAGAGGCCTCGATCAGCGAGATCGCCTACCGGGTGGGCTTCAAGAGCGCCGCCCACTTCAGCCGCATGTTCAAGCGGGAGTTCAAGGTCAGCCCGCGCGAGTACCGCGCCGTCGGCGCGCCGCGCCCGCCGGTGGAGCCGCAGACCCTGGTGATGGACGGCGGCGAATCGCGGCACTGACGCCGCAACGAAAAATATTAGAGACGACAAGACCATGGAACAGGCCCAGGTAGCATCCCCCAGCGCAGGCAAGTGCCCCTTCACCGGACAGGGAGCGGCCTCCCTGGAAGGCGCTTCGCTCAAGGACGTGATGGCGCATCCCAATGCCTTCTACCAGACCCTGCGCAGCGAGGCGCCGGTGTACTTCGACGCCAAGCTCAACATGTGGCTGGTGTCGCGCTACGACGATATCGTGACCGTGTTGCGCGATCCGCAGACCTACTCGGACAAGCATGGCTATGCGGCGATGTATGCCAACGGCTACTTCGAGGAGTTCAAGCAGATCCTGGAGCGCGACGGCGGCGGCTTCTTTGCCGACGCGATCAAGGACGACCCGCCGGGCCACACCCGCGTGCGCCGCCTGCTGGAGAATGCCTTCACCGCCCACCGCGTGGCCACGCTGGAGCCGGGCATCACCCGGATCATCGTCGAGCTGATCGAGAAGCTGGTGGAGAAGGGTGCCAGCGGCCAGGTGGTGGATGGGGTCAAGGACTTTGCCATCCCGCTGACCATCCGCGTGATCTGCGAGCAGCTCGGCCTCGCCGAGTTCAATGCCGACAAGATCCAGGCCTGGTCCGGTGCCGTCACGGCGCAGATTTCCAAGATGCAGGACCGCGAGCAGATGCTGGGCAATGCCGCGCAGATCTGTGACCTGCAGAATTTCATCATCGGCGAGATGAAGGCGCGCCAGGACCAGCCGCGCGAGGACATGATCTCCGACATCGTGCACGCCAAGCTGGACGACGGCAGCGTGCTGGAGTTCGGCGAGGCCGTGTCGCTGATCCGCGCGCTGATCATCGCCGGCAACGACACCACGGCCACGGCCATCGGCAACCTGATGTTCGTGCTCGCCACGCGCCCGGAAGTGGCCAAGGCCCTGCAGAACTCGGTGGACGACGACCGCCTGTTGAACCGCTTTGTCGAGGAGCTGCTGCGCATCGAGCCGCCGGTTCGCGGCCTGGCGAAGATGACCACCCGGGAGGTGGAGCTGGGCGGCGTGAAGCTTCCGGCCCACGCGCACCTGCTGGTGCTCTACGCCTCCGGCAACGACGACGAGACCCAGTTCGCCTGCCCGCGCAACTTCGACGTCAACCGCGCCAACATCGGCAAGCACGTGGCCTTCGGCGTGGGCGTGCACCGCTGCGTGGGTGCCTCGCTGTCGCGCATGGAGATCAAGGTGGCGGCGCGCGAGATCAGCCGCCGCATCGCCGACATCAAGCTGGCGATCCCGGCCGAGCAGATCGCCTACCTGCCCACGGTGGCCACCCGCCAGATCGAGCGCCTGCCGATCACCATCAAGCGCCGCTAGGGGGCAACGTGGGCCAGGAACTCGCAGGCAAGGTGGCGATCGTCACCGGTGGCGCCAGCGGCATCGGCCGCGCGACCGTGGAGCTGTTCATCGCCGAGGGCGCCCAGGTGGTGCTGGCGGACGTCAACGAGGCGCAGGGACAGGAGCTGGTGGCCCAGCTCGGGCCCAGCGCGCTGTTCAAACGCACCGACGTTTCGAAGCGGGACGAGGTGGAGGCCCTGGTGGCCTTTGCCGTGGAGCGCTTCGGCGGGCTGCACATCATGTTCAACAACGCCGGCATCTCCGGCGCCCAGCACGCCCGCTTTCTCGACGACAAGCTGGAAGACTTCCAGCATGTGGTGGGCATCAACCTGTTCGGCGTGATGGTGGGTTGCCAGGCGGCGGCGCGCCACATGTCGAAGCACGGCGGCGGCGTGATCCTGAACAACGCGTCCATCGCCGGCGTGCTGCCGGGGCAGGCGCTGATGACTTACCGCGCCACCAAGGCGGCGGTGATCATGCTGAGCAAGTCCCTGGCGATCGACTTCGCCGAGTACAACATCCGCCTGAACTGCCTGGCGCCGGGCCACATCCGTACGCCGCTGACGTCCTTCGCGCCGCCGGGCATCAGCCCCGAGGTGGCGGAGCGGGTGAAGCAGGCGGTGGGCGCGGCCTTCGACGTGAACCAGCCGCTGAAGCGCACTGGCCGTCCGGAGGACGTGGCCCAGGTGGTGCTGTTCATGGTCAGCGACCGTGCGGCGCAGATCACCGGCACGGTGCTGCCGGTAGACGGCGGCATCACGGCGGGCGACCCGGTGAACCACCTGCGCGAAATCATGGAGGCCCGCGCCCAGGCGCTGGCTTCATAACCCCTAAACGAGAGATTCATGGGCATCAAGGTCACCTTCGTCCAGGCGGACGGCGTCGAGAAGACGATCGAGAACATCGCGCCGGGCGAGTCGATGATGGAAATCGGCCGCTTCAATGGCGTGGAGGGCATCCTCGGCGATTGCGGTGGCAGCTGCGCCTGCGCCACCTGCCACGTCTACGTGGACGCGGCCTGGGAGGCGCGGGCCGGCAAGCCCGACGACGTGGAGACCTCCACGCTGGACATGGCGCCGGACGTGCTGCCCAACAGCCGCCTCTGCTGCCAGATCAGGCTGCGCGAGGAGCTGGACGGCCTGCGGGTCACGGTGGCGCCGAGCTTCTGAACCCCGCGCCCCGGGGCGCGGCACACGCGGGACGGCTGGAGAGCAGGGATGAGCGCAACGGCAACAGAAACCCATGACGTGATCGTGGTCGGCTCCGGTGCCGCCGGCGCCGTGGCGGCACTGCGGGCGGCTGAGCAGGGACTGTCGGTGCTGGTGGTGGAGAAGGCCCACAAGTTCGGCGGCACCTCCGCCACCTCGGGTGGCGTGCTCTGGGTACCGGATCACCAGCTGGCGCCCAGCGACGATAACCGGGAGAAGACGCTGGATTATCTGAATGCCGTGATGACGGGGCCGGTGCAGCGCGACCGCCTGGACGCCTACCTGGACCATGCGCCGGCGATGGCGCGCTTCATCAGGGACCAGGGCATTCCCATCGGCGTGGCCGCCTGGCCGGACTACTACCAGCAGGCGCCGAACGCGCGTGCGGACCGCTCGCTGATCATCGATACCTGCGACGGCCGCGAGCTGGGCGAGCAGTTTCCGCTGATGCGCGAGCAGTACAACCGCTTCAAGGTCTTTGGCCGCTATTCGATGGACGTGATGCAGTTCTTCTCGCTGTCGACGCGGGCCAAGGGCTGGATGGTGACCTTCCTGAAGATGTTCTGGCGCTACTGGACCGACTTCGACACGCGCCGGCTCACCGCCCGCGACCGCCGCTTCACGATGGGCGCGGCGCTGATGGGCTGGCTGTTCAAGAAGGTCTTCGAACGCGGGGTGGAGGTGCGCCTGGATACCCGCCTGGAAGAGCTGGTGCAGAAGGAAGGCAAGGTCGGCGGCGTGGTGGTGAGCCATTTCGGCCGGCGCTACGAGATCGCGGCGCGCCATGGCGTGGTGCTTTGCGCCGGCGGCTTCGAGTGGAACCAGGAACTGCGCGACCGCTACTTCCCGGTGCCGGGCCTGACGCGCCACAGCAGTACGCCGGAGGACGCCAATCGCGGCGAGGGCCTGATCGCGGGCCTCAAGGTGGGTGCGGCCACCGAGCACACCGAGTCCGGCTGGTGGATTCCCACCATGCACACGCCGATGGCCGGGGCCTCGAACTTCGAGGAGATCCACCAGGCGGCCTTCGACGTGGGCCGTCCGCACAGCGTGGCGGTGAACCGACTGGGCCTGCGTTTCGTCGACGAGGCTACCGGCTACGACGACTTCGGCAAGGCGATGGTCGCGGACCAGCTCAAGACGGGGGCCAACACGCCCTGCTGGCTGGTGTTCGACGCGACCTTCCGCGAGAAATTCACGGCGGGCGGCATCCTGCCGACGATCCTGATGGCTGACGGCAAGATTCCGCCTGACTGGTGGGATCACTACATCTTCCGCGCGGATAGCATCGACGCGCTGGCTGCCAGGATCCACGTGCCGGCGGCGACGCTGCGCACCACGGTGGGCAACATGAACGAGTACGCCCGCACGGGTGTGGATCCGGAGTTCGGCCGCGGCGGCAATGCCTACGACCAGATGTTCGGCGACTTCAACGTCAAGCCGAATCCCTGCCTGGGGCCGATCGACAAGGCGCCGTTCTACGCGGTGCCGATCAACCTGGGCGACCTGGGCACCAAGGGTGGCCTGAAGGCTGACGCGCAGGCGCGCGTGCTGGATACGCAGGGCCAGCCGATCCCGGGGCTGTATGCGGCGGGCAACAACGCCGGCAGCCCCTTCGGCAACTGCTACCCGGGTGCGGGCGGCACCATCGGCCCGGCCATGGCCTTCGGCTTCCTGGCGGCCAATCACATTGCCGCGAGCGCCAAGGCTCAGGCGGCGGCCTGAGTTCATGGCAGGACACACGGGCAGCGACAGGCCCGGAAGAACAAACACATAACGGAGGAAGAGATGGCCAAGAGCAGCCCGAAGAAGCCCGTGAAAAAGCCCGCGAATAAACCGGTGAAACAGGCCACGAAGAAGACCGCCTCGAAGGCGGCGCCGAAGACCGAGCGGCCGCGGCCCCAGGACATCATCCTGTACTCCAAGGATCCCAAGACCAAGATCGCGACGATCACGCTGAATCGTCCGGATCACCTGAATGCGCCGACCATCGCGGCGCGGCTGCGTTACTCCGACCTCATCCATCGCGCCAACGTCGACGACGACGTGAAGGTGCTGGTGATCCGCGGCGTGGGCAACAACCTGGGCGGCGGAGCGGACCTGCCGGAGCAGGAGGAGATGCTCAATGCCGAGGGCGATTACTCGCTGCTGCACGAGTTCCGTATCGGCGCCAACGAGGGCGTGCGTTATCCGCCCAAGGGCAGCTACCGCTACCTGGGCCAACTCAACCAGCTCTACGCCAACCAGAACTACGGCTGCCGCAGCCTGCAGGACTTCAAGAAGATCAGCATCCTGGAGGTGAAGGGCTACTGCTACGGCTGGCACTTCTACCAGGCAGCGGACGCGGACCTGGTGATCTCTTCCGACGATGCGCTGTTCGGGCATCCCTCGTTCCGCTACGTGGGCTGGGGTCCGCGCATGTGGCAGTGGGCGCAGACCATGGGCATGCGCAAGTTCCAGGAGATGGTCTTCACCGGCCGCCCCTTCACCGCCAAGGAGATGCAGGACTGCAACTTCCTCAACAGCGTGGTGCCGCGCGACCAGCTGGAGGCCACCGTGGAGAAGTACGCGCTGGCCTGCAGCCGCACGCGCCCGACCGACGTGGTGGTGATGCAGAAGCACTTCTTCGAGATCATGAAGCAGCACCAGGGTGAGTACATGGGCAGCCTGCTGACCTCCTGGCTGGAGGGCATGTTCCCGGCGGTGCGCAACGACGCCGACGAGCTGACGCTGAACAAGGAAACCTTCGGCAAGGGCCTGAACAATGCGGTGAAGGACAACGACAGCCTGTATCCGCCGGAATTCCGCCTCAGCCGCTCGGGCCGCAAGGCCGCGAAGTAGCGCCGTGCAGTACACCACGCTCGGCAGCACCGGCCTGGTGGTCTCGCGGCTGGGCTTCGGCGCCCTGACCTTCACGCAGGGCAACCGCTCGCTCGGGGCGGTCTACAAGGTGGGCGCCGGGCTGGCGGACGAGCTGGTGGGCAAGGCGCTGGATGCCGGGGTCAATTTCTTCGACACCGCCGACGTCTATGCCGACGGCGAGTCGGAGCGCCTGCTGGGCGCGGCGCTCAAGGCCCACCGCGACAAGGTGGTGATCACCACCAAGGTCGGCAACCGCGGCGGCGACCGCGAGCTGCTGCGCGGCGGCCTGTCGCGGCGCCATATCCTGTGGTCGGTGGACCAGAGCCTGCAGCGGCTAGGCACGGACTGGATCGATTGCTACGTGGCCCATTGCGAGGATCCGCACACACCGCTGGAGGAGACCCTGGAGGCCTTCGACGCGGTGGTGCGTGCCGGCAAGGTGCGCTACCTGGGCTTTTCCAACTGGTCGGCCTGGAAGGCGGCGGCGGCACTGGAAATCCAGAAGGCCAAGGGCCTGGCGCCCTTCACGCACGGGCAGATGTACTACTCGCTGCTGGGCCGCGACGTGGAGCGCGACGTGCTGCCGATGATGCGGCGCTATGGCCTGGGCATGACGGTGTGGAGCCCGCTGGCTTATGGCTTCCTCAGCGGGGCCTACACGCGCGAGGACCTGAAGCGGCCGGACAACCGTTTCTCCAGCTTCGACATGCTGCGCTTCGACCGCGAGCGCGGCTTTGCGCTGCTGGAGCTGATGCGTCGCATCGCCACGCAGCGCTCCGCCAGCGTGGCGCAGGTGGCCATTGCCTGGCTGCTGGCGCGCTCCGGCGTCGCCAGCGTGCTGCTGGGTGCCACCAAGATTCATCAGCTGGACGACAACCTTGGTGCTGCCGGGCTGGTGCTGGCACCTGAGGACCTGGCCGAGCTGGACGCGGCCACCGCGAACGCGCCGATCTATCCCAGCTCGGACTGGATCGTGCCGGATCGCCGCGTCAGCAAGGCCCTGGCCGGACGATGAGCACTGCCGTGGCCGGCTCCTCCTGGGTGACGGGTGACAGCCTGGGCCTGGAGATGCCGGCGCACCCGACGGCGCTGCGCGAGGGCGGGGCGGCCTTCCTGACGCGGGCTTTCCGCGCGGCCGGTGTGTTGGGGCAGGACAACCGCGTCGTCCGCATTACCCAGTGCCAGGAATGCCCGGGCGGCAGTACCGGGCGCAAGCTGCTGCTTGCGGTGGAGTACGAGCGGCCGCAGGCTGGCCTACATGAGGCGCTGTTCGCCAAGTTCTCGCGCGACTTCGACGACCCGGTGCGCGACCAGGGCCGCACGCAGATGGAGCTGGAGGTGCGTTTCGCGCTGCTGGCGCGCCAGCCCGGTTTTCCCATCGCCACCGCTGCCTGCCATTTCGCCGACTACCACGAGGCCTCGGGGACTGGGCTGCTGATCACGCAGCGCATTGGCTTCGGCCAGGGTGGTATCGAGCGGCACTACGACAAATGCCTGGACGAGGAACTGCCGGAGCCCTTGGCGCACTACCAGGCGCTGCTGCGCGCGCTGGCGCGGCTGGCGGGCACGCACCGCGCCGGGCGCCTGCCGGCTGGGGTGTCGGAGCAGTTTCCGTTCGACCCATCCAAGCTCACGGTGGGGCAGCGGGCGCCGTACTCGGCGGAGCAGTTGCGGCGCCGCGCCGCGCAGGTCGCCGGCTTTGCGGCGGCGTATCCGGGCCTGCTGCCGGAGAACATCCGCAGTGCGGAGTTCCTGGCGCGGCTGGAGCGGGAGGTGGGGGCGCTCGCCGCTGCAGGAGAGGCGATCCGAGCGGAGTTGCGGCAGCGCGAGGATTACATCGCGCTGTGCCACTGGAACGCCAACGTGGACAACGCCTGGTTCTGGCGCGGCGAGTTGGGCGTGCTGGAATGCGGCCTGCTGGATTGGGGCTGCGTCAGCCAGATGAACGTCGCCATGGCGATCTGGGGCGCGATGAGCGCCGCGCAGCATGAGCTGTGGGATCGCCATGGCGACGGGCTGCTGGCGCTGTTCGTTGCTGAATACCACGCTGCCGGTGGACCACAGCTTGATGTGGTGCTGCTGAAGCGCCAGGTGCTGCTCTATGCCGCACTGATGGGCGGGGCCTGGCTGCTGGATGCGCCGCGCTATTTGCAGGTGCTGGTGCCGGAGCTGGCGCAGGTGCGCGAGCGGTCTGATCCGCGGTTGCGCGGGAACGAGATGGCGCGTAGCCAGTTGCAGATGCTGATCAATTTCCTGAATCTTTGGCAGACGCAGGATGTTGGGGGATTGCTGGTTGCTGTCTGAGGAGAAGTGGTTGGCGACGGAGAGATATACAGCAACCCTCTCTCGGCAACTGCTCCATGCGTTGCCCTACCTCGGGCATCCATGCCCTCGCCGCCCTTCGGGCACCCTCTCCCGCAAGCGGGCGAGGGGACAGAATCAGCGCTGCTCTTTCTCCCTTTCCGCGTACCACGCCACCGCATCCCGCACGGTCTCGCTGATCGGCCTTGGCTCCCAGCCCAGATCGCGGCTGGCCTTGCCATGGTCCATGCGCTGGAAGACGTTGGACAGGAATACGGCGTCGGTGCTGACCAGGTAGTCCTTCTTCCCGATCAGCTTGAACACCCGCTCCGAGACCCAGGCGATGGCATGGGCGAGGCCCATCGGGATCATCTTTGGCGGCGGGTTGCCGCGCAGGGCGGCGGCCATGCCGTAGAAGTCGCGGTTACTGATGAACTCGTTGGCGATGATGTAGCGCTCGCCGATGCGCCCGCGTGTTTCCGCCAGCAATGCGGCCTCGGCGACGTCGCGGATGTCCACGGTGGGGGCGCCGGCGTCGAGTGCGGCTTTCATGGCGCCGCGGGCGGTGTCCCACAGGGCCTTGCCGTGTGGGGTGGGCTGGTAGTCCTCGGGGCCGTAGGTGTTGGCGATGCACAGGGCGACGCCGGGCAGGCCCTGTTCGCGGCAGCAGGCCAGGAAGCGGGTCTCGGCTTCCAGGCGGGTGAGGATGTAGGCGGAGGCCTTGTCGCGCCAGTTGAAGGGAATGTCCTCGGTCACCGGGCCGTCGGGGTTGATGCCGAGGGTGCCCATGGTGCTGGTGAAGACGAAGCGCTCGATGCCGGCGGCCAGGGCGGCGTCCATGGCGTTGACCAGGCCCTCGACATTGTTGCGGCGCAGGGGCGTGGTGTCGGTGAGCCAGAAGCGCGGGTCCAGCACGCTGTAGAACACGGTGCCGACGCCGTCCATCGCGGCGCGCAGCGAGGCCGGGTCCAGCACGTCGCCGTGGACGATCTCCACCGGCAGGCCCTGCATGGCGTCGGTGTTGCTGGTCTTGCGCAGCAGCACGCGGACCTTGCGGCCGCGCTGCACCAGCAGCCGGGCGATGTGGCTGCCCACGAATCCACTGGCTCCGGCGACTAGTACCGGCTTGTCCGATGTGATCTGCATGGCGGGTGTTTCCTTGCCCGAGAGGTATCGCGCCATCTTCGGCCGTTCCTCCCGCCGCAGGGAAGCCGCGTGGCACCATCCGGCGGCAGTCGATCTTGCCTGTGCGGGAAATACCGTCCTCAGCAGCGGTCGATGGGATACAAGTACCGGCGGACAAACCTGCGGGAAATGCCCATGAATGTGAGCGGAAGCTGGAAGGTGACGCTATCAACGCCGGTGGGGGCGCAGGTCATCCGCCTGCGGGTGGAGGCGCAGGGCGAGAGCTTCACCGGGCGCATCGACGGGCCGATGGGTGCCAACGACGTGCAGGGCAAGATCAGCGGCAACACGCTGAACTGGATCATGGACGTGAAGAAGCCGATCCCGGTGAAGGTCACGTTCAGTGCCACGGTGGAGGGTGACCGCATGAGCGGGTTCGCCAAGGCCGGGCTGTTCGGCAAGGCACCGCTGAAGGGAGAGCGCCTGACGGAGGAGGCGGACCGCGGCATGCAGGCGGCCGCCGCCGGGCCAGTGACGGCCGATTCGATGGACCCGCTGTTCAACCAGCCCCGCATCGAGATCGACGAGGAGCGCCGGGAGCCGGCGCCGCACCGCTACGTGCATGG
The DNA here is from genome assembly GCA_052035235.1 of Pseudomonadota bacterium. Classification (GTDB taxonomy): domain Bacteria; phylum Pseudomonadota; class Gammaproteobacteria; order Nevskiales; family Nevskiaceae; genus Solimonas_A. The sequence goes on from JBPOHT010000022.1 coordinate 19,744, forward strand.
TGTCTTCGCCGGCACGGATGCGCGCTTCTCGTTCTACTTTCCGCCGCAGGAGCGTTACCAGGGGCGCTTCTTCCACAACACCTATCCGCTGGCGCTGAGTGCGGACGTGGGGCCGTTTCCGATCGCCTTCGACGTGGCGACCGGGGACCTCGGCTTCACTTTCGACAGTGGCGCCTATTACGTGCAGACCAACCTCGGCGGTGCCGATGGACGTCCACCGGCTGATCCGACCATTGCGGCCTATCGCGTCAACGCGGCGGCGGCGAAGGTCTCGCGAGACGTCGCCGCGAGGCTCTATGGGCCGCACCGGCCCTACGGCTATCTCTTCGGCGGCAGCGGCGGCTCCTACCAGACCATCGGTGCGGCGGAGAACACGCAGGGCGTCTGGGATGGCTTCGTGCCATTCGTGATGGCCACGCCCAATGCGATCCCCAGCATGTTCACCGTGCGCATGCATGCGCTGCGGCTGCTGCGCGGACGCCTGGCCGGCATCTTCGATGCGATCGATGCCGGTGGCAGCGGCGATCCCGATGCGGGACTGAGCGGGGAGGAGCAGGCCGCGCTGCGTGAGGTGACGCGCATGGGTTTCCCGCCGCGCGGCTGGTGGGCCCACGGGACGATGGACAGTGGCTACTTCTCCAAGGTGGCCGGCATCGTGCCGATGATCGACCCGGACTACCTGGCGGATTTCTGGAGAAAGCCCGGCTACCTGGGCAGCGATCCGGGCAACACAATCCATGCCGAACGCTTCAGCTTCGACACGCGGGTGGTGGCGGTGCGGGACGGCCTGCAGAAGCAGGTGGAGCTGGAGAGCGTGCCGGAGCGCAGCATCGCCGACGCCCACCTGGTGCTGGCGGACGGACGCAGCGTGCCGATGGCGGAGGTCGAGGGGCGCAAGGCAAACCTGTCGATCTCGGCGGACCCCTCCGTGGTCGCCAGCATCCGTGCGGGAGACCGGGTGCGGATCGACAACGCCTGGCCGCTGGCGCTGCAGACCTACCAGCGCCACCAGGTGCCGGAGTCCGATATGGCGGGCTGGGATCAGTACCGCGATGCGCAAGGGCAGCCGCTGTATCCGCAGCGCGAACTGCTGGTGGGCCCGGTGGGCGCGGGTGCCACGGCGGGCTCGGTGCCGGAGGGGGACATCCACGGCAGGATGCTGGTGCTGCAGTGCCTGATGGATATCGACGCTATGCCCTGGCAGGCAGACTGGTACCGCAGCCGCGTGAAGGAGAAGCTGGGCGCGCGCTTCGAGGAGCAGTTCGCGCTCTGGTACATCGACCGGGCGCAGCATGACAACCCGCAGGATGCCTTGGCTCGGACCCATGTGGTGAATTTCAGTGGGGCGCTGCAGCAGGCGCTACGCGATGTCAGCGCCTGGGTGGAGCGGGGGGTGAAGCCGGCGCAGACGCGGTATGAGGTGCGGGATGCGCAGGTGGTGCTGCCGGAAGGCGCGGCGGAGCGCGGGGGTGTGCAGGCGGTGGTGCGGCTTGCGGTTGATGGTGCTGTTGCGAAGGCGGGTGAGGCGGTGAGCTTCAGTGCCCGGATCGAAGTGCCGCCGGGGGCGGGGAAGATCGTGGCGGTGGAGTGGGATTTCGAGGGGGTGGGGGATTTTGCGCAGGTTAAGGAGATCGGGCAGCCGCAGGTGCGGATGGAGCTGGCGCGCAGCTATATGTATGCGGAGCCGGGGACCTACTTCGCCGTGCTGCGCGTGACTTCGCAGCGCGAGGGTGATGTACGTACGCCTTATGGGCGCGTCCAGAACCTGGGGAGGGTGCGGGTGGTGGTGACTTGAGAAACAACGTCATACCGGCGAAAGCCGGTATCCAGTCCTGGACGGGAGTGATTCATTTCTGGACTGGATACCGGCTTTCGCCGTTATGACGGATGGAGGGGATAGCGCGCGTAGGGTGGGCAAACAGCTTCATGTTTGCCCACCCAGTTGGTGCCTGGTCGCGTGGGCAAACGAGAAGACGTTCGCCTAAAGCGCCTACTGTTGGTGCCCATCCTACGGGACTGGTGGTCAACGAGTTGCCGCCCACCCTTCGACAGGCTCAGGGCGAGCGGCAACTTTCAGGCTGCAGCGCGCGCCTGTGGTGTTGAAGTGGCTTGGTCGAAAGCTTCCTTCAGCGCCGGCAACTGCGCCGCGTAGGCCGTCGCATTGCCTTCCTTGACCGGGCCATAGCCCGCGATATCGATCGCGGCCCGCGCGAGTTCGATGCCGGCGGCGAGATTGGCGGCATCCAGGCGATCCGCGATGCCGGGAATCAGTGCCTGGTACTCCCGCAGCAGCCGCCGTTCCATGCGACGCTCGGCGGTGTAGCCGAAGACGTCGAAGGGCGTGCCGCGCAGGACCTTCATTGGGGCGAGCAGGCGGAAGGCCCACATCATCCAGGCGCCGAACTGACGCTTTTTCGGGCGGCCGGAGGCGTCCTGGCCGGGGAGCATCGGCGGGGCGAGGTTGAAGCTGAACTGGAAGTCGCCGCTGAACTGTTCGCGCAGGCGCTGCATGAACTTCGGGTCCGTGTACAGTCGGGCGACTTCGTACTCGTCCTTGTAGCTCATCAGGCGTCCGAGGGTCAGGGCCACCTGGCGGACGAAGGCTTCGCTGCCCGGCACGGCGGAGACGCGGCGGCGGACGTCTGCGACGAAGGCACGGTAGCGTTCGGCATAGGCGGCGTCCTGGTAGTCGGTGAGCAGGCGTGTGCGGCTGGCCAGTACCTGCTCCACGGTCTGCAGCGGTGTCACCGGGACGGGTGCCAGTTCCTGCGCCAGCACGTCCGGCGCATGCGCGGCGAGGCGGCCGAGCGCGAAGGTGCGCAGGTTGCCTTCCACGAAGGCGCCGTTAAGGCGGATGGCCTGTTGCAGCGACGCGACGGAGACGGGGAGTAGACCTTTCTGCGCGGCATAGCCGAGCATCAGGATGTTGGTGCCGATGCTGTCGCCGGTGAGGTCGGTGGCGAGGCGGCTGGCGGGCAGGGAGTGTTCGGTACCGCCGGCCAGGGCCTCGACGATGGCCTCGCGCATGCGGGCTTCGCCAAGATCGAGGTGCTTGTTCTTCTGGAAGTCGCCGGTGGGGGCGACGTCGGTGTTGAGGATGGCGGCGCTGTGACCCGGACGCAGGGTCTTCAACACGCCGGTACCGGAGCCGACGATCAGGTCGCAGGCCATCATCACGTCGACCATGCCCTCGGACAGGCGTGAGCTGTAGATGCCGGCGGGATCGGGGCCGATGCGGATGTGGCTGGTGACCGAGCCGCCCTTCTGGGCCATGCCGGTCATGTCGAGGACGGTGCAGCCCTTGGCTTCGAGGTGCGCGGCCATGCCCAGCAGGGCGCCGATGGTGAGCACGCCAGTGCCGCCGATGCCGCCGACCAGTATGTTGTATCCACGGTCATCGAGAACCGCCATGGCAGGCTCGGGCAGCGTGGCGATGGCCTGCTCCAGGCGTTGCGGATCGCCACTGACGCGCTTGGCGATCTTCGCGCCCGTCACGGTGACGAAGGAAGGGCAGAAGCCCTTCACGCAGGAGTAGTCCTTGTTGCAGTTGGACTGGTCGATCTGGCGCTTGCGGCCGAACTCGGTCTCCAACGGCAGCACGCTGATGCAGTTGGACTGCACGGAGCAGTCGCCGCAGCCTTCGCAGACGGACGAGTTGATGAAGATGCGCTGGTCCGGGTCGGCCAGCAGCTTGCGCTTGCGGCGGCGACGCTTCTCGGCGGCGCAGGTCTGCTCGTAGACGATAGCGGAGACGCCCTTGAGCTCGCGCAACTGCTTCTGCAGCGCGTCGAGCTCGTCGCGGTGGTGCAGGCTGGAATTCGCCGGCAGTTTGAGGCGCTGGTACTGCTCCGGGTTGTCGGACACCAGCTTGACCGGGCGCACGCCTTCGGAGAGCAGCTGGTTGACCATGTCGATTGGGGTGATCTGCTGCTCCACCGGCTGGCCACCGGTCATCGCCACGGCGTCGTTGTACAGGACCTTGTAGGTCATGTTGGCCTTGGCGGCGACCGAGGCGCGGATCGCCAGCACGCCGGAGTGCGAGTAGGTGCCGTCGCCCATGTTCTGGAACACGTGCGGCGTGTCCACGAACTGGCTCACCGCGGCCCAGGGCGAGCCCTCGTGGCCCATGGGCATGAACTGCATGGTCTTGCGGTCCATCACCACGGCGGCGAGGCCGTGGCAGCCGATGCCGCCCAGGGCGAAGGAGCCGTCCGGCAGCTTGGTGCTGGTGTTGTGCGGGCAGCCGGAGCAGAAGTAGGCGGGGCGCACCGAGCCGCCGCCCTGCAGGCTGCGCGTCTCGATGCCGTGGAACAGCGCGTAGTGTTCCTCCACCTGCGGATCGACGATGCCGATCTGCTGGAGCAGCGTGCGGATCGCCTTGCGCAACTGCGGCACGGTCAGCTCGCCCGCGGCGGACAGCAGCGAGTGGCCTTCGAGATCGCGCTTTCCGGCCAGGGCCGGGCGGCGGTCGGCGCCGATGGCGTAGAGGTGGCGCGCCACCTGGTCTTCCATCACCGGGCGCTTCTCTTCCACCACCAGCACGGCGCTGCTGCCGGCGGCGAAGTCCACCAGCGTATCGCGCACCATCGGCCAGATCAGGCCGGGTTTGTAGAGGCGCACGCCCAGGCGCGCGCAGTGGGCGTCATCCAGGCCGAGGTCGGCGAGGGCCTGGCGCACGTCGAGGTAGGCCTTGCCGGCGCTGACGATGGCGAGGGCGCGGCGCGGCCCGTCGATGACGACGCGGTCCAGGCCGTTGGCCTGGGCGAAGGCGGTGGCGGCGGGCAGGCGGTGGTTGACGAGGAAGTCTTCCTCCACCAGGGCCGGCTGGTTCTGCCGCAGGTTCAGGCCGCCGGGCGGCAGCTCGAGGCCGGCGGGGGTGACAAAGGGACGGTGTGCGTCGGGCAGCTCGACGCTGCCGGACAGGTCCAGCGTGTCGGTGATGCACTTCAGCGCGACGTAGCAGCCGCTGTAGCGCGACATGGCCCAGCCGGCGAGGCCGAACTCGATGATCTCGCCGATGGTGGCCGGATACAGGATCGGCAGCATCGAGGCGATGAGGGTGTGCTCGGACTGGTGGGCGCTGTCGGAGGACTTGCCGCCGTGGTCGTCGCCGGCGATGGCCAGGAAACCGCCTTTTGCGGCGGCGCCTTCCAGGTTGCCGAGCTTGAGTGACTCACAGGCGCGATCGACGCCGATGCCCTTGCCGTACCAGAGGCCGAACACGCCCTCGAAGGCGGACTTGCCGAACCAGGCCAGCTCCTGCGTGCCGCGGATGCTGCTGACCGCCAGTTCTTCGTTCAGGCCGGGGACGAAGCGGATGTCATGCTGGTCCAGCAGCTTCTGGGCGCCCCAGAGCGCGGAGTCGTAGACCCCCAGCGGCGAGCCGCGGTAGCCGGAGATGTAGCCGGCGGTCTTCAGGCCCAGGGCGCGGTCGCGGCGGGACTGCTCCAGCACCAGGCGCACCAGGGCCTGGTTGGAGGACATGAAGACCCGGCCGCTGGGCTGGACGTACTTGTCGTCCAGGGTGGTGACGGATTTGGTCATCTAGCGCGGTGAGTCAGCAGTTCGTTGAGACAAAAGTCCCCTCGCCCGCTTGCGGGAGAGGGGTGGGGGAGAGGGTTTCTGTAGATCTAAAGTAGGTTGACCGCAGGAAGATTCACAGAAACCCTCTCCCGCCCTACGGGCACCCTCTCCCGCATACGGGAGAGGGGACAGATCGCTTTCTTCAGCGAACTTCTGGTTCATGGCATCCGGTCTCAGCGTGTCGGTTCACGCTTGAGATTCGCCAGCGGGAAGTCGCAGTTCGCCTGCGTCTGCTGGATCTCGATCAGGTTGCCCTCGGGATCACGCCCATAGATGGTCTTCACGTGGCCCACGTCGATCGGGGCGTCCTGCGGGAAGCGCATGCCCAGGTCGCGCAGCCGCAGGAATTCCTCTTCGATATCAGTCACATCAACACAGAAGTGGGTATAGCCACGGTCGTAGGGCTTCTTCGGCTCGGCGGATTCCGGCGCGGGGCGCTGGTACTCGAACAGCTCCATGTAGCAGGTGCCGCAGCGCAGCATGGCGCCCTTGGCGGCGGAGTTCGGCACGTCGACGATGCGGTCGATGAACTCGCTGTCGTCCCAGGAAAAGACCTCCCCGACCAGCTCGAAGCCGAAGGCGTCGCGGTAGAACTTCATCATCTTGTCCAGATCACGGACGTGGACGGCCACGTGGTGGATGCCTCTGATCATTCGGCCTTGCTCCGGGCTGGGCGGCGGGGTGTCACCGCGGGTCTGGAATCGAGTCTAGCGACCCCCTGCCGGCCCGTCGGAAGTGCTGGCCGTGGCAGGCAATTCCACCTGCCGTCCGGGTCATTCGGCGGGGCGGCAGCGGTGCCCATAATCGACCGGAAGCGGAAAGGAGAGAGGGTCGATGAACAGGACGCTATTCACGGGCGCCAGGGTCTGGGATGCCAGCGGCGCCGCGCCCTTCGAGGGTGATGTGCTGGTGGAGGGCAACCGCGTGCGCTCCGTGGCCAAGGGGCGCGGCCAGATCGCCGCCACCGGGGCCGAGGTGATCGACGCGCGCGGCATGTTCCTGATGCCCGGCATGACCGAGGGCCATGCCCATCTCTCCTTCGAAGCGGTGACCGCCACCGAGGACCTGATCTCGCCTTCGCCGGAGGCGCACACGCTGCTGACGGCGCGCGTCGCCAAGGTGCTGCTGGACCATGGCTTCACCAGCGCCTGGGGTGCGTCGGAGGCCAAGCTGCGCCTGGGCGTGGCGGTGCGCGATGCGGTGAATGCCGGCCTGCTGCCGGGCCCGCGCATCCGCGCCGGCTCGCTGGAGATTTCCGTCACCGGCGCCATGGGCGACGAGAGTCGCGAGCACAATCCGCGCAAGGGGCCGTCGATCATCGTCGACGGCGTGGAGGAGATGCGCAAGGCCGTGCGGCTGTGCTGCCGCGAGGGCTGCGACAACATCAAGCTCGACGTCTCCGGCGATCCGTTCTACCCGAACACCCCGGCGCATACCACGCCGATGAGCTTCGACGAGATCCGGGTGGCGGTGGAGACGGCGCACGACTACGGCCGCCGCGTGAACGCGCACACCCGCTCCATCGCCGGCAGCAAGGCCTGCCTGCGTGCGGGCGTGGACATGCTCTACCACTGCGAATATTCCGACGCCGAGCTGCTGGACCTGTTCGAGGCGGCCAAGGACAAGGTCTTCGTGGCGCCCACGGTCAGCCTGTTCCACAGCATCGTCAACAACGAGGCCGCCCCGAACGGCCTGAGCGCCGAGATCGGCGGCTACATGGGCATTCCCGGCCTGGTCGAGGCCTCGATCAAGACCCACACCGAGCTGCGCAAGCGCGGCATCCGTCACCTGATCGGCGGCGACTACGGCTTTGCCTGGAGCCGCAACGGCACCAATGCCCGCGACCTCGGCTTCTTCGTGAAGTACTACGGTTACAGCCCGGCCGAGGCCCTGCGCTGCGCCACCGCCCATGGCGGCACGGCAATGACCGTGGACAACGGCGAGAAGCTGGGCGAGATCCGCGAGGGCTACCTGGCCGACCTGCTGCTGGTGGACGGTGACCCGCTGGCTGACCTGTCGGTGCTGCTGGATGCGCAGCGCCTGGTGGTGATCATGAAGGACGGCCAGATCCACAAGAACAGCAGCGCTGCGGTCGAGCACCGCGCCGCCGCCTGAAGTTTGAAGGTTTTCGGAGAAACACGATGAGCAACACCATCACCCTGAAGGAGCTCAAGGAAAAGGGCGCTGCCCGCTGCCCCGGCGCCCCGAGCACGCAGGACATCATCGCCAGCGACAAGGTGGCGGCGCCCGGCTGGGTGCGGTCCGAGTCCTATCAGTTCCTCGGCGACGAGGACATCCCCACCGACCGCTACATCGATCCGGCCTTCGCCAAGCTGGAGCTGGACACGCTGTGGAAGAAGACCTGGCAGTTCGCCTGCCGCGAGGAACATATCCCGCAGGTCGGCGACTACCACGTCTACGACCTGGGCCATTACTCCTTCATCATCACCCGCGTGGCGGCGGACGAGATCCGCGCCTACTACAACGCCTGCCTCCACCGTGGCACCAAGCTGCGCGCCTCGGGCACGGAAGGCAACGCCGAGGAGTTCAAGTGCAGCTTCCACGGCTGGAGCTGGAACCTCGACGGCAGCCACAAGGAGACGGTCTGTCACTGGGACTTCCCGCATGTGGACCCGCAGAAGTTCACGCTGCCGCAGGCTCGCGTCGAGCGCATCGGCGGTTTCGTGTTCATCAACATGGACCTGAACGCCCCGACCCTGGCCGAGTACCTGGGCCCGGAGGCCAAGTCGCACATCGACGCCTGGAACCTGCAGGACCGCTACGTCTACCTGCATGTGACCAAGCGCCTGCCCTGCAACTGGAAGCTGGCCATCGAGGCCTTCCAGGAGGCCTACCACGTCATCGAGACGCACCCGCAGGTGGCGCCCTCCAACGGTGACGCCAACTCGCAGTACGACGTCTACGGCGAGCACGTGGACCGCTTCATCTCCACGCTGGGCGTGGTCAGCCCGCATCTCTACGGCCAGGTCAGCGAGCAGGACATCCTCAACCAGTTCACGCTGGGTGATTCCAGCGCGATGGGCGACACCAAGCTCACGGTCCAGGATGGTGGTACCGCCCGCGCGGTGATGGCCGAGATGTTCCGCGGCATGTTCGAGAAAGCCACCAACACCGACCTGTCCAAGGTTTCCGACTCGGAACTGCTGGACTGCTTCTCGTACACGGTGTTCCCCAACACCTTCCTGTTCCCCGGCATCTCGCTGCCGATGGTGTACCGCTTCCGCCCGGACAAGAACGACCACCGCAAGTGCCTCTACGAGGTGCTGTTCCTGCGTCCGGTGCCCAAGGATGGCACTCGCCCGATGCCGGCCGAGCCGATCCACCTGCGCGACGAGCAATCCTTCACCGAGGCCGAGGGCATGGACCCGGGCTTCGGCGCCATCCTGGACCAGGACACCGACAACGTCGGCCTGCAGCAGGAGGGTCTGGAGGCCAGCGCCAAGCGTGGCCTGACCCTGGGCAACTACCAGGAGATCCGCCTGCGCCACTTCGAGCAGGCGGTGGATCGCTATGTCGGCAAGAAGGGCTGAAGGCGCGTGATCGACGAGGTCCATGCCGCTGCGGCGGCTGCGTTCACCCCGGTGCTGAAGCTCGCCGACCTGCCTGCCAACACCAAGAAGGCGGTGCAGGTCGGCGCCAAGTGCCTGCTGGTCTGCAACGTCAACGACAAGCTTTACGCCATCGCCAACGTCTGCTCGCACAACGAGAAGCCGCTGGAGCGCGGGCGCATGGGCAATGGCTGGATCGCCTGCCCGGTGCATGGGGCGCGGTTTGACCTGTCTACGGGGGCGGCGCTGAATTTGCCGGCGAAGTTGCCGATTGCGACGTATGAGGTTCGGGTCACTGGTGACGATGTTGAGGTGTTGGTTTAGTTTGTTCCCCTCGCCCGCTTGCGGGAGAGGGGCAGGGGAGAGGGCTTCTGTAACTCCATGCCGGGCTAGCCGCGGGAAGATTTACAGAAACCCTCTCCCGCCCTTCGGGCACCCTCTCCCGTCGCACGGGGATTTCCTCCGGTCACAAGCGGGCGAGGGGACTACTTCAGAGGCTTGGTAGCCATGGCGCGTATCGCAGTCGACGGCATCGGTATCGAGTACGAACTCCTCGGGCGGCCAAGCGACCCGGCCGTTGCCCTGACGCCCGGCGGCCGCTTCGCAATGGACTCCGCAGGGCTGCGCGAGCTCGGCGAAGCACTGGCTGTCGATGGCCACCGCGTGCTGCTCTGGGATCGCCCCAATTGCGGCGCTTCCGATCTCTGCTTCGAGGCCGATCACGAATCCGCGCTGCATGCCCGCTCCCTGATCGGCCTGATCCGCGCGCTGGACCTGGGCCCTACCGCGCTGGCGGCGGGTTCCGCCGGTTCGCGCGTGTCTTTGATCGCCGCGTCACTCGAACCCAAGGCGATCTCGCAGCTGGTGTTGTGGTGGATCAGCGGCGGGCCGATCAGCCTGGCGCAGCTTGCGGCCTACTACTGTGGCGAGTCCGCGATGGCGGCGACCCTCGGTGGCATGCAGGCGGTGGCCGACTCGCCGTTCTGGGCCGACCAGCTGCGCCGCAATCCGCGTGGCCGCGATACGCTGCTGGCCCAGGATCGCGAGCGCTTCATCGAGACCTTGCAGCGCTGGGCGCTGGCCTACGCGCCCTCGGACCGCTCGCCGGTGCCAGGGATGACGCCGCAGGATTTCGCGCGCCTGACGATGCCAGTGCTGATCCTGCGCAACGGTCGCAGTGACCTCAGCCACACCCGGCGCACGACGGACTGGGTGCATGAGCTGATCCCGGGCTCGCGGCTGGCCGACCCGCCCTGGCCGGACGACGAATGGAACCGGCGCCTGCTGGCACAGAAGGAGGGGCATGGCCTGTTCGAGAACTGGCCGGCCCTGGCGCCGCAGATCCTGGAATTCATCCGCCGCTGAGGGCGGCGGTGCGCCAAATGTAGATCACCCCGCAGGCCCTGCCGGGATGCCGTGGGGGGCGCTGCCTAGAATGGGCTTATCTTCCACAATGGGCCGGTGCTGCGCCGCGGCGCCGGGCTCGCGACAACCAAGGGTCCTGCAATGAATGCTCCTGTCAAAGAAGGTTCGGCCGTGCTCGATCTGAGCGACCTGGACAAGTGGGTGGGCAAGCCGGTGGTGTTCGCCGAGCTCTGGGACCCCTGCAATGCCACCGACATCCGCCGCTGGGTCATGGCGATGGACTACGCCAACCCGATCCACTGGGACCAGGAGTTCGCGGCCAAGTCGAAATTCGGCGGCATCGTGGCGCCGCAGTCCTTTGCGGTGGCGATGGACTATGGCCACGGCTGCCATCCGGCCGGCGTCGGCAAGATTCCCGGCAGCCACCTGATCTTCGGTGGCGAGGAATGGTGGTTCTTCGGCGCGCCGGTGCGTCCGGGGGACAAGCTGTTCCAGAAGCGCCGCTTCGACGGCTACGACGTGAAGGACACCAGCTTCGGCGGGCCCACGGTATTCCAGCGCGGCGACACCGAGCACCGCAACCAGGATGGTGTGCTGGTGGCCCGCGAGCGCGCGACCTCGATCCGCTACCTGATTGAGGAGGCCAACAAGCGCAAGGTCTACGGCAAGGAGAAGGCCAGCCCCAAGCGCTGGGACAAGGCGGAGCTCGCCGAGATCCACAAGCTGCGCTTCGACTGGATCCTGTCCAACCGTGAGGGCAAGTCGCCGAACTGGGCCGATGTAAAGGTGGGCGACAAGCTGCCGCGCCGCGTGGTCGGCCCGCACTCCATCGCTACCTTCGTCACCGAGTACCGCGCCTTCCGCCAGAACATCTGGGGCACCTGGCGCTGGAACGTGCCCGAGGGTGTGATCGACCCCGCCACGGCGGATGCCGGCTTCGCCAAGGACATGAGCTACGACTACAGCGCCCGCAAGGTCGATCCGCGCCAGGGTGACGGCCTGTACCACGGCCCTTCCAGCGGCCACGTGAACCTGGAAAAGGCCACCAACGTCGGCATGGGTGGCATGTACGGCTACGGCGCCTCGATGAACGCCTGGCATGTGGACTACGTGTCCTACTGGGCCGGCCACGATGGTTTCGTCTGGCACTCCAAGACGCAGTTCCGCAGCCCGGCCTTCGAGGGTGACATCACCTTCATCGACGGCACGGTGGTGGACAAGCAGGTGAACTCGCCCTATGGCTGCCCGGTCGTTGTCATTGAAGTGAAGATGACCACGCAGACCGGCGAGCAGATCCTGAAGGGCACGGCTGAAGTGCAACTGCCTTACTGAGCCGCGCCCGATGAGCACCGCCACAGCATCGCTGTCGATCGTCCGCGGCCTGCCGCTGCAGGACGAGCCGGGGCAGGGCGCGCATACGATCCCGGCCTACCTGCGCGAAGTGACGCAGCGTTACGGCAGCGCCGAGGCGCTGTGCATGCCGACGGCCGACGGCATGCTGCGCTGGTCCTACACCGAGCTGTGGGACCGATCCGTGGAGGTTGCCAAGGCGCTGATCGCCAGCGGCGTGGGCAAGGACAGCCGTGTCGGCATCCTGATGGTGAATCGGCCGGAGTACCTGTCGGCGGTGTTCGGTATCAGCCTGGCCGGCGGCGTGTCGGTGGCGCTCAGTACCTTCTCCACGCCTGTAGAGCTGGAGCAACTGGTCGCCGCGTCCGGCATCTCGGTGCTGCTGTTCGACGGCCGCGTGCTGAAGCGTGACTTCGGCGCCGTGCTGGCGGAGCTGGAGCCGGCGCTGTTGCAGGCGCAGCCGGGCCAGCTGCAATCGGCAAAGTTCCCGTTCCTGAAGCAACTGGTGCGGCTGGACTCGGTCACGGGCAACGATCCCGCCGACCTGCAGGCGCCGAGCTTCGAGCCCTGGCAGGCCTTCCTCGCCCGCGGCCGTGACGTGCCGGATTCGTTGGTGGAAGCACGTGCCGCCAAGGTGGCGCCTGCGGATGCCGGAGGCCTGTTCTTCTCCTCCGGCACCACCAGCGTGCCCAAGGGCATCCTGCATGCGCAGCGTGCCTTCGCCATCCAGTGGTGGCGCTGGCCGCGGGTGATGTCTGTGAGGGGCCCGGCGCGCGCCTGGACCGGCAACGGCTTCTTCTGGTCCGGCAACATCACCATGATCGTCGGTGTAGCCCTGTCCACCGGCGGCTGCATCGTGCTGCAGCCCTATTTCGAGTCGGAGCTGGCGCTCAAGCTCTGGGAGAGCGAGCGGGTGAACTACCTGTCTGGCCGCCCGCATCAGTGGGCACGCCTGCAGGAGGCGCCCAACTGGGCCACGGCGGACCTCAGCTCGCTGCATTACATCACCAACGCCGCGCTGCTGAAGACGCACCCCACGGTAAAGAGCGACTGGCGCCTGCCGATGACCTTCGGCACCACCGAAACCAACACCGCCGCCACCTCGTACTCCGCCGACACCTCGGAGGAGCAGTACGCCGGCAGCGCCGGCGAGCCGCTGCCGGGCAACATCCTCAAGATCATCGATCCGCATACCGGCGTGGTGGTGCCGCGCGGCCAGCGCGGCGAGCTCTGCATCAAGGGCCCCACGCTGATGCTGGGTTACATCGGCAAGGCGGTAGAGGACACGCTGGACGACGAGGGCTACTACCGCACCGGCGACGGCGGCTACGTGGACGAGGTGGGCCGCCTGTACTGGGAAGGCCGCCTGACCGAGATCATCAAGACCGGCGGGGCCAACGTCTCACCGCTGGAGATCGACGCCGCGCTGGCGCTATGCCCCGGCGTGAAGCGCGGCCAGACCCTGGGCCTGCCACACGACACCCTGGGGGAGATGGTGGTGAGCTGCGTGGTACCGCACGACGGCGCGCAGGTGGATGAGGCCGCGGTGCAGGCCTTCCTCAAGGAGCGGCTGGCCAGCTTCAAGGTGCCGCGCCGGGTGCTGCTGCTGAGCGAGGACGAAGTGCAGGTGACAGGGAATGGGAAGGTGAAGGTGGGGGAGTTGCGGGAGTTGGTGGGGAGGCGGTTGGCGCTAGGCTGAGTCGAGGCGCGTACCGAGCAGCTTGTTTCCAGCAGCGAGATTGGTCCAGCGTTGCTGCGGTGCGGCACGGATGGAGCTGGCCGATGTCCGGATTCAGCAATTGACGTCCGGAAGGATCATTTGAGCCCGGAGTGCGAACTTCTAATGTTCACAAGATTTCATCCTTGAGAAATCCATGAAGTTTCGTATTGGACTACTGTGGGTCGTGATTGCGGCTTCGTGCCTCTCGGCCTGCCACCGGGAGAGCGACGAGGCGGGATTGGCCGACGAGACGGTCGAGATCCATCACTCAGGCGAGCTTGGCCGGTATCGTGGATTGGTCTATATCCCGGGCTCTTCGGTCGGTGAATCCCCCGTTCCCCTGGTCGTGGTGATACACGGCGCCAATATGTCTGCGGAAGTCCAGCGCGAGGTGACGAGATTCGATCTCGTCGCGAAGCGCGAAGGCTTCATCGTCATGTATCCGGATCACGAGAACGATGCTCTCCATCCGCTGCAGAGCTGGAGGTTCTACAACCCGACCGAGATGCAGCGGGGTGCTGGAGACGCCGAAGCGTTGGCTGCGCTGACGAGGAAGGTCCTGGATGAGTGGAATGTCGATCCGGAGCGCGTCTATGCGATCGGCCTCTCAGCGGGTGGATTCATGACCAGCATTCTAGGTGCCGCTTACCCCGACCTCTTTGCCGCCATCGGGCTCGTGGAGGCAGGCGGCTATGGCATCGGCCTCTTGGGTATCGCCCAGCCGATTGGCCCACTGGTCTTGCGCCCCGAAATAACAGCACGATCTGCCTGGCAGGCAATGGGCCCCCGGGCACGCATTCTTCCTGTCATCAACTTCCAGGGCCAACAGGATCTCGCGGTGCGGCCTGAGACTGGCGTTCACGCTGTGCAGCAATGGTTGATGACGAACAATCTTGTGGCATCCGGGACGCTCCGCCAACCCTTTCAATTGACCCCCGCCGAATCGATCGGCATCGTTCCCGAGCGAGGATATCCGTACCAAATCGACGTCTACAGGGATCCGGAGGGATGCCGGGTGGCCGAGCAGGTCCGCATCGAAGGCATGGGGCATTTCTGGCCTGGGGAGGCCAGTGATCCTGGGCTGGCTGGAGTGCATTCTCCGTCTCCGAATGGAGCAGAGCTCGCGTGGTCCTTCTTCAAGCGTTACCGGAAGTCCGATACCTCGCTTCCTTGTGTGGAATCGGCGTCGTGATTGAGGCGTAAACCCGGTGCCTTATGAACCCAAGGTCGGATGGTCTCGGGCATCGGGCTTTTGGGTCTGGCGCTGCTGACGATGATGGGTTGCAGCGCCGGTGAGCAGGATGATGGCGGCGACATTACGAAAGCTTGTATTGGGTGGATCAAGATTCGCCCTATATGGCTCGGTCGGGCCATATAAAAAAGCCCGCCTTCCGGCGGGCTTTTTCGTTTCAGACAGCGCGTGCCGGGCTGGCCTGCACTGCGCGGTGACGGTGCAGCTACCTACTTCCCCGCCAGCGCCGCATTGAACGCGGCGCTTGGACGCATCACCGCGGCCAGTTTCTCGGGATCCGGGCGGTAGTAGCCGCCGATGTCGGCCGGCTTGCCCTGGATTGCGGTCAGTTCGGCGATGATTTCCGTCTCCTTGTCGGCCAGCTTCTTCGCCAGCGGGGCGAAGTGGGTGGCGAGTTCGGCGTCTTCGGTCTGGGCGGCCAGGGCCTGGGCCCAGTACAGGGCGAGGTAGAACTGGCTGCCGCGGTTGTCGAGCTGGCCGGTCTTGGGCGAGGGGTTCTTGTTGTTGTCGAGCAGCTTGCCGGTGGCGGCGTCGAGCGTCTTGGACAGCAGCGTGGCGCGGGCGTTGCCGGCCTTGATGCCGAGGTCTTCCAGGCCCACGGCCAGGGCCAGGAACTCGCCGAGGGAATCCCAGCGCAGGTGGTTCTCTTCGGTGAGCTGCTGCACGTGCTTGGGCGCGGAGCCGCCGGCACCGGTCTCGTACATGCCGCCGCCGGCCATCAGCGGCACGATCGACAGCATCTTGGCGCTGGTGCCCAGTTCCATGATCGGGAACAGGTCGGTGAGGTAGTCGCGCAGGATGTTGCCGGTGACCGAGATGGTGTCCTGGCCGCGGTTCACGCGCTCCAGGGTGTAACGCATGGCGCGTACCTGCGACATGATCTCGATCTTGAGGCCCTTGATGTCGTACTCCTGCACGTACTTCACGACCTTCTGGATCAGCTCGTGTTCGTGCGGGCGGTAGGGGTCGAGCCAGAAGACGGCGGGCGTGTTGGACTGGCGCGCGCGGGTGACGGCGAGCTTGACCCAGTCGCGGATCGGGGCGTCCTTGACCTGGCACATGCGCCAGATGTCGCCGGTCTCCACGTTCTGGGTCATCAGCACTTCGCCGGTGTCCAGGTCGGTGATGTTGGCGATGCCGTCTTCCGGGATCTCGAAGGTCTTGTCGTGCGAGCCGTATTCCTCGGCCTGCTGCGCCATCAGGCCCACGTTGGGCACGGAGCCCATGGTCTTGGGATCGAAGGCGCCGTGCGTCTTGCAGAAGTTGATCATCTCCTGGTAGATGCGGGCGAAGGTCGATTCCGGCATCACGGCCTTGACGTCCTTCAAGCGGCCGTCGGCGCCCCACATCTTGCCGCCGTTGCGGATCATCGCCGGCATGGAGGCGTCGACGATGACGTCGTTGGGCGAGTGGAAGTTGGTGATGCCCTTGGCGGAGTCCACCATCGCCAGTTCGGGGCGATGGGCGTGGCAGGCGTGCAGGTCGCGCTTGATCTCGTCCTGCTCGCTCTGCGGCAGCTTGGCGATCTTGGTGTAGAGATCGACCATGCCGTTGTTGACGTTGATGCCCAGCTCGTCGAAGGTCTTGCCGTGTTTCTCGAAGGCGGCGCGGTAGAAGATCCTCACGCAGTGCCCGAAGACGATCGGGTGGGAGACCTTCATCATGGTCGCCTTGACGTGCAGCGAGAACATCACGCCGCTCTGGTGCGCATCTTCGATCTGTTCTTCATAGAACTCGAGCAAGGCCTTCTTGCTCATGAACATGCTGTCGATGATTTCCTTGTCCTGCAGCGCGACCTTGGGCTTCAGCAGGATGGTCTTGCCGCTCTTGGCGAGCAGCTCCATCTTCACGTTGCGCGCGCGGTCGAGCGTCATCGACTTCTCGCCGTGGTAGAAGTCGCCCTTGTGCATGTGCGACACGTGCGAGCGGGAGGCCTGGCTCCACGGCGCCATCGAGTGCGGATTCTTGCGGGCGTATTCCTTGACGGCCTTGGGGGCGCGGCGGTCGGAGTTGCCTTCGCGCAGCACCGGGTTGACGGCGCTGCCCAGGCACTTGGAGTAGCGCTTGCGGATCGCGGTCTCTTCGTCGGTCTTGGGCTGCTCGGGGTATTCGGGCAGGTTGTAGCCCTTGGCGCGCAGTTCCTTGATCGCGGCCAGCAGCTGCGCCACGGAGGCGCTGATGTTGGGCAGCTTGATGATGTTGGTGTCGGGCAGCAGGGTCAGCTTGCCCAGCTCGGCGAGGTTGTCCGGAAGCCGCTGGGATTCGGTCAGGAATTCAGGGAATTCGCCGATGATGCGGGCGGCCAGCGAGATGTCGCTGGTCTTGATCTGGATGCCGGCCGGGGCGGCGAAGGCTTCGATGATCGGCAGGAACGACGCGGTGGCCAGCAGGGGGGCCTCGTCGGTCAGGGTGTAGATAATGGCGGGTTGCTCTTTGCTCAAGGGGGCTTCTCCGGGCGTTCTTTATCTAGGAACCAGCATGGAAATAACCAATTAATGTTGCGACGCCATAAAAAGCGCGTCTCCGTGGCTGGTTCGCTGCGCTAGACCGCATGATAACGCGGCTGGCGGCCTTCTTTCGCCGGAAACGGCTTCTGGCATCCATCTGCCTGCATCTCCGCCCTCCAGAACCGGAAAGCCCGCCTTCCGGCGGGCTTCCGTGGGCTCAGGCGTGCCGCCCCAGCATCAGTTTGCGGGCATCCCCGCCGGCCCGGAATGTGGCCACCAACAGGTAAACAAGCGTAAACAAGGCGCCCATCAGCGTGCCCAGCGCGCAGAGCAGGCCGACCGGCCTGGACGGCTCGCGCCAGTACACCCAGACCGCCACCGGGACCACGTGCAGCAGGAAGTCGGTGTAGAACTGCGCACGCCAGGCATGCGCGAAGTCATCGAAGAACACCTTGCCGCCGTCCAGGCCGAGCGAGGACACGGCCCAGACGGTGATGCCGGCCAGCAGCAGCCAGCCCAGGACCAGATATACACGCAGCAGTTTCATTTTTCCTCACCCCTAAGCAAAAGGGCCGCTCTTTCGAGCGGCCCTGGTTCAAATCAGCGCTTGAGCCGGTAGGCCACCACCGAATCGCCGGTGGTGGAGCCGTACATGGTGTGGCCGCCCGCGGCGATCACCACGTACTGCTTGCCGCCGGCCTCGTAGGTCACCGGCACGGCGGTGCCAGCGGCGGGGAGATCGGCCTTCCACAGGACGTTGCCGGTCTTTAGGTCGAAGGCGCGCAGGGTGTCGTCCAGGGTGTAGCCGATGAACACCAGGCCGCCGGCCGTGACCAGGGGGCCGCCGGCGCCGGGGGTGCCGAGGTTGGTGTTGAAGGGGATCCAGCTCGGCAGCTTGAAGGGCATCAGCTTCTCGATGCTGCCCAGCGGTACTTCCCAGAGGATTTTCTTGTTGGCCAGGTCCACGGCGGTGAGGGCGGCCCAGGGCGGGGCGGAGCAGGGTGAGCCGGCCGGGCCCAGCAGGGGCTGGATCTCGTAGACGTAGGGCGAGCCCTTGGCGGCGAACTGCATGGGGCCGCCCAGCTCGACCTTCATGGCCTTGTCGGTCTTGACCTCGGCGGCGGGGATCAGCTTCATCACCACCGGCACGCGGTTGGATGGCACCACCATGATGCCGCTGGCGGGGTCGTAGGCGCCGCCGCCCCAGTTGGGGCCACCGCCGACGGAGGGCGAGAAGATGGTGCCCTTCAGGCTCGGCGGGGTGAAGGCCGGGCCGTAGTTGAAGGACTCGATCTTGCGCTTGCACAGCCAGCGGTCGATGAAGCTGAAGCCCCAGGCGTCGTCGGGGGAGAAGCCGTGCTGGGCCAGCATCGGCATGCCCACCGGGTAGGGCTGGGTCGGCGACAGCTTTTCGCCGGCCACGGCACCGGTGGTAGGGACCTTGCGCTCCTCGATGGGCACCAGCGGCTCGCCGGTCTGGCGGTTGAAGACGAAGATCAGGCCGGTCTTGTTGTTCTGCACCAGGGCCGGCACGGTGGAGCCGTCGGCCTTCTTCCAGTCGATCAGCAGCGGCTCGGACGGGGTGTCGTAGTCGAAGACGTTGTGGTGCACGAACTGGAAGTGCCAGGCCACCTTGCCGGTCTTGCCGTGCAGGGCGACGATGGACGAGGAGTAGCGGTTGTCGCCGGCGCGGCCGGCGCCGTAGAAGTCGCCGGAGGGGCTGGTGGTGGGCAGGTAGACCAGGTCGAGTTTCTGGTCCACGGCCATGTTGGCCCAGACGTTGCCGGCACCGTAGCCGGCGGCCGTGCCCTTCTCCCAGGTCTTGGCGGCGGGATCGTTGGGATCGCGCGGCAGGGGGTCGAACTCCCAGAGGAACTTGCCGCTGCGGGCGTCATAGGCCAGCACGCGGCCGCTGGGGGCGTCCACGCGCTGGTTGTCGGCCACCGCGGAGCCCACGATCACCACGCCGTTGACCACGGCGGGCTTGGAACCGGCGACCACTTCACCGGCGAAAATCTCCGGCTTGCTGGTTGGCATCTTCACCGAGCCCTTGTCGCCGAAGTCCTGGCAGGCCTTGCCGTCGCGCGCGTCGAAGGCCACCAGGCGGTAGCTGGTGGTGCCCAGGAAGATGCGCGACTTGCAGTGCGTGCCGTCGGCGGCCTTGTCATCCACCCAGTGCGAGATGCCGCGGCACTTCTGCATGCCGACTTTGGGGTCCTTGGGATCGTAGATCCAGCGCTGCTTGCCGGTGGCGGGGTCCAGCGCGATGACGCGGCGCGTGGTGGTGCAGACCAGCAGGTTGCCATCGACCAGGGTCGGCTGGTCCTCGAAGGCGATCAGGGCCTGGGGGCCGTTCTTCGGCGGGACTTCGCCGGTGTGGTATTCCCAGGCTTTCTCGAGCTGGCCGACGTTGGCCTTGTTGATCTGCGCCAGCGGCGAATACTTGGTGCCGAGCTGGTGCGCTTCGGGGCTGGCCGCCGCCGCACAGTAAGTGACGCCTGCGAGCGCCAGCGCCAGCATCTGGCGGTACAACGGTAGGCGGATGCCCATGGATGTTCTCCCCTTGTGTCCTTGTTGTGCGGTGATGCCGCGGCTCAATGGATCGGGCCGTCGCGGGTGCTGAGGCGCCCGCCGCTGCGTCCGTGAACCGCGCCTTGTATTTCCGCGGCGATCGCCAGGGCGATCTCTTCCGGTGTTTCCGAGCCGATATCCAGGCCGGCCGGCGCGCTCAGCGGTGTCAGCGAGTCGCTGACGGCGCTGTGCATCCGGGCGGCGCGGTTGCGCGAGCCCACGGCGCCCAGGTAGAGCAGCGGCTGCTGGCGCAACACGCGCAGGTAGTCCAGGTCGCGCTCGAGGTTGTGCGTCATCACCAGCACGGCGGTGCGCGGGTCGAAGCGCAGTTGCCGCTCCAGTTGCGCGGCGCCGCAGCGCAGCAGGCTGGCGCCGGCCGGCAGGACCGGCGCGGGCGTGTCGTCGCGGTGGTCGACCAGCAGCGTGCTCCAGCCCAGGCCGCGGGCGATGCCCGCGAGTGCCAGGGTGGTGGTGCCGACGCCGATCAGCACCAGGCGCAGCGGTGCCTGCAGCCGCTCGACCAGCACCTGCATGCGCCGGTCGCCGCTGAGCACCTCGTCGAGCCGCGCGCCGTTGCCGGTCTCGCCGGACAAGGCCTGCGACAGCACGGCGTCGGCGCTGCGGGCATCGCCCAGCTCGTCGAGCACCAGCGTCTGGTTCCACAGCAGGCGGCGCGGGTGGGGCAGGCAGCGGCCTTCGGCGGCGAAGACGGTCATCAGGGTGCCCTGGCCGCGCGCATCCAGGCACTGGGCGGCGGCATCGGCAAAGCGCAGGTCGGCAGGGGAGCGCAGCGGCTCTAGCAGCACTTCCATTTCGCCGCCGCAGCCCAGTTCCAGCAGGGCGTCGTAGCCGTGCTCGCGGTCGTAGCACAGCAGCCGCGCCTGGCCGGCCACGATCACCTCACGGGCGCGTTCGACGATGTCCGCCTCCGGGCAGCCGGCCGAGAGGCCGCGCACGACGCGTCCGTCACCGTGGACCAGCATGCGCGTGCCGGCGCGCCGGAACACCGGCCCGCGGGTGCGCACCAGCGTGGCCAGGGCGGCGCCGCCGGCGAAGCCGCTGTCCTTGAGCTGGTCCAGGCCGGCCTTGAGGTCGGCGAATTCGTGAGGCGTCATGAACCCCGCCGCGGTTTATTGATGTCAGCGCATTGACATTAAATAGTGACCCTAGGGATTAGTCAACAGGTGTGTTGATCATCCGGGGGCTGAATGAAACTCCCCTCTCCCGCAGGCGGGAGAGGGGCGGGGGGAGAGGGTTTCTGTAGAGCTCTGCTGGGTTATCCCCGGACAGATTTACAGAAACCCTCTCCCGCCCTTCGGGCACCCTCTCCCGCAGGCGGGAGAGGGGATTGGTTATGCACGTTCTCCCACCAGCTTGGCGGTGCCGAACACGCCCATCTTGACCTTGCCGATCAGCTGGTCGCCTTCGAGTTGCACGTCGTACTTCAGCGTCAGCGACATCGGCTTGGTGACCTTCAGGTCCCACTGCAGGTGGTTGCCGGAGATGCTGCCGGTGAAGCTGGCCTCCTCGCCCTTGGTGTAGAAGGTGCCGCTGACGACGCTGCCGTCCACGGCGAGCTTGCCGGTGAAGGACTGCGGGCCCATGGGGGTCGACAGCACGAAGTTCCACAGGCCGTCGACCGAGGGGGCGGCGGGGCTGGTGATGTTTGCCTGCGGTGACGAGGGCGAGGGCAAGTTGATCGCGGCCGGGATCGGGTCGGGAGGCGTTGCCGGTTCGTGCTTCGGCGCCGGAGCGGGGATGTTCTTCTGGGCGATGGGTCGGCCTTCGATCAGTTCCAGCAGGCGCGGCGGCGTCAGCGGGAATTCGAGCTTCAGTTCGCCGAAGGGCGCCAGGGCATCGGCGATGGCGTTGACCAGCGTGGGTGGGCCGACGATGCAGCCGCCTTCGCCGACGCCGCGAAAGCCGCCGACGGTCTGCGAGGGGGCCGAGGCGCCGTGCAGGTATTCGAAGACCGGCACGTCGAAGATCGTCGGCAGCATGTAATCCTTGTAGGTCACTGCCGTGGGATTGCCGCGTGCGTCGAAGCTGACCTCCTCGAACAGCACCTGGCCGATGGCCTGGGCGAGACCGCCGGCCACCTGGCCTTCGACCACGGCGGGATTGATCATGTTGCCGACGTCTTCGCTGGAGACCCAGCGCAGGATCTTGACGAAGCCGGTGTCGACGTCGACCTCGACGATGCAGGCGTGCGCCGCGCTGGTCAGGGTCAGCGCCGGCGGGCAGTAGCGGTACTGCGTCTCCAGGCCGGCTTCCATGCCTTCGGGCAGGCGCTCGGGCTCGGCGTAGGCGACGTCGGCGATGTCGCGCAGGCTGCAGGTCTGTTCCTTGGCGCCCATGATGTGGACCGTGCCGCCACGGATGAAGACGTCCTCGGCCTTCGCGTTGAAGACGTGCGCGGCGATGGCGCGGATCTTGTCGGCCATCAGGTCGGCGGCGCGGATGCAGGCGCCGCCGCCAGCCACGGCCTGGCGGCTGCCGTAGGCGCCGGAGCCGTAGCCGCCGCGCGAGCTGTCGTCCTCGTAGACGGTGATGTCCTCGAAGGGTACGCCCAGGCGTTCGGCGACGACCTGCGCCATGGTGGTCTGCGTGCCGTGGCCCTGCGAATGCGTGGAGACGATGGCGCTGACCTTGCCGGTGGGCTCGATGCGGATGTGGCAGGACTCGCTGATCAGCACGATGACGCCGGCGGTGCCGGCGGTCGGCTCGATGTAGGTGGCGAAGCCCAGGCCCAGGTAACGGCCTTGTTTGCGTGCTTCGGCCTGCTCGGCGCGGAAGGCGGCGACGTCTACCTTCTTCAGCAGCTCTTCCAGGCACTCGGCCGGGCTGATGTCTTCCAGCGACAGGCCCATCGGCGTCATCGTCGGCTGGTCGGCCTTGGTGACGAGCGTCTTGCGGCGCAGCTCGATGGGGTCGATCTTCAGCTTGCGGGCGGCGCGGTCCAGCAGCACTTCACGCGCCAGGGACTCCAGCGCCCAGGGGCCGCGGTAGGCGCCCAGGCCCACGGTGTTGCTGAACCAGCCGCGCGCGGAGAAGTTGAAGGCCGGCAGCTTGTGCGCGGCCCACAGGAACATCATCACCGCGATGTTGCTGTCAGCGCCATGCGGATAGGCGCCGTTGTTGATGCCGTAGTCGGCGTGCGAGGCCAGCAGGTTGCCTTCCAGGTCGAAGGCGACGCGCAGCTTCATGTCCTGCTCGCGCGCCTGGTTGGCGGAGGTGAGGTTCTCCAGGCGGTCCTCGATCCACTTCAGCGGGCGGCCCAGGATCAGCGCGGCGGCGACCACCGCGGTCTCCTCGCGCCAGGGCTGGCCCTTGAGGCCGAAGGAGCCGCCGACGTCCTTGGAGATGACGCGGAAGGTGGTCTGCGGCAGGTCGAAGGCCTGCGAGAACCAGCGCGCGGCGAGTTGCGGGCCCTGGCAGGAGAGGTACACCGTCATCTCGCCCGAGCCCTGCGGCGCGGCCACGACGCCGCGCGGTTCCATCGGCGACTGCGAGATGCGCTGGTGCTTCATCTCGATCACTTCGAGGTGCGGAGCGTTGTCCAGCATCTCCTCAAGCTCCGGATCGAGCTCTTCGGCGCCGGTGGCGGCGGCGACGTTGGACTCCGTACCGGGATGCACCAGCGTGCCGCTGCGGGCGTCGTCCAGCGTGACGACCGGGTCTTCCTCGTCGTACTCCACCACGATCAGGCCGGAGGCGTCCTCGGCGATGTAGCGGTCCTGGGCGATCACCATCGCCACCGGGTCACCGACGTAGCAGACGCGGTCCACGGCGAGCAGCGGCACCGGCACCACCGGCGGCGCCAGGAAGAAGCTCAGCATGTTGGGCTGGTAGCGCTCCAGGTCCTTGGCGACCAGCACGGCGAAGACACCGGGCAGCGACTGCGCCGCCGAGGTATCGATGGACCTGATGCGGCCGCGCGCCATCGGGCTGCGGTGGAAGGCCACCTGCAGCACGCCCGGTGGGTTGACGTCGTCGGTGTAGACGCCGCGCCCGGTCAGCAGGCGCAGGTCTTCGGAGCGCGACTGGCGCTTGCCGATGTAGCGGTCGGCGAGGGTCTCGGGCTTGTTCATCCGTGATCCTCCACCGGGGCGACGGCTTCGCCGGCCAGGCGCAGCGCGGCGCGGCGGATGCCCTGGTAGCCGGTGCAGCGGCAGATGTGGCCGGACATGGCGTTGATCAGCGTCTCGGAGCTGGGCTTCTGCTCGCCTTGGGTCAGGGCAGCCAGGGTCATGCAGACACCCGGGGTACAGAAGCCGCACTGCAGGCCGTGCTCCTCGCGCAGGGTCTGCTGCACCGGGTGCAGAGGGCCGTCGCCGGTGGAGAGGCCTTCTACCGTGGTGACGCTGCAGCCGTCGGCCTGCACGGCGAGCATCAGGCAGGAGCGCACGGCCAGGCCGTCGACCATCACGGTGCAGGCGCCGCAGACGCCATGCTCGCAGCCGACGTGCACGCCGGTGTAGCCGGCGTTGCCGCGCAGGAAGTCGCAGAGGGTCAGGCGGCCTTCGACGGTGGCGTCGTGGGGCCGGTCGTTGATGTTGAGGTGAATGCTGTGTGTGCTCACGACGCCTTGGCCTCCAGGGTTTCGCGCAGGGCGCGGGCGAACATGCGGCGGCCGACGGTGCGGCGGTATTCGGAGGTGGCGTGGTGATCGTCGAAGGGGGAGGTGTCGGCAATCGCGAGTTCCGCGATGGCGGCGTGATCGACCTGGTCGATGGACTGGCCGAGCAGGGCAGCTTCTGCCTGGCGTGCCTTGATCGGCGTGGGACCCATTCCGAACCAGGCAAGACCCGCCTTGCTCACCTTGCCGTCCTGCACGGTGATGGCACCGGTGAGGCCGACCAGGGCGAAGTCGCCGGGACGCTGCGCCAGTTCCTTGAACATCCAGCGCGTACCTGTGGGCCACTCGGGGACGTGGACGTCCGTGACCAGCTCGTCAAATTCCAGCGCGGTGGCGTAGGGGCCGATGTAGAGCTCTTCGGCAGCGATGCGGCGCTTGCCGCGCTTGGCGGAGCGCACTTCCACCGAGGCGCCGAGCGCGACCGAGGTGGCGGGCAGTTCCGCCGCCGGCTCACCCAGCGCGATGGAGCCGCCGATGGTGCCGCGGTTGCGTGTCTGGTGATGGCCGACGTGCTTCACGGCGGTGACCAGCAGCGGCTGGGCGCTGCCCAGCGTCGCATTGGCGATGGCCTCGTTCTGTCGCGTGACGGGGCCGATGCGCGTGCTGCCGTTGGCATGCGATACGCCCTTGAGCGCGGCGATGCGGTTGATGTCCACCAGCAGGAAGGGCTGGCTCATGCGCAGCGCCAGCAGCGGCATCAGCGTCTGACCGCCGGCGAGGATGGTGGCGCCGCCACCGGCCTCGGCCAGCAGGCCGCAGGCCTCCTCGATGGTGGCGGGGGCGTAGTAGTCGAACGGTGCCGGCTTCACCGGCGATCCTCGAGCAGCTTGGCCAGCAGCGCGGCGTCGAGGGTGACGACCGGTGCGGCGGCGCGGCGGCCGAACTCGAAGCCGGCGGCGGCGACGATCACGGTCAGCAGGCCGATGGCCAGGCCCATCCAGGCCGACTCGCCGTTGCCGCCCTGGCCGATGAGATAGCCGACGAAGCCGGAGACCACCATGGCGAGGATCCAGGCCATCGGCAGGCCACCGGAAGCAGGAGCCGCGGAGTACGAGGACGAGCGGGCGACGCTGCGCGAGGCGGATGCGCCGGCCTCCGCGGGGGCGGCGGCCGCTTCGGCGTCGCCGCTGACGATCTTGCCGAACTGCTGGAAGAAGCGGGCGGCGAGCTGCTTGGCGGTGGCGTCCATGATCGGGCCGCCGAGCTGTGCCAGGCGGCCGCCGATCTGGGCGTCCATCTCGTAGCTCAGCAGCGTGCCGCCGTCGGCTTCGCTCAGCTTGACCTTGGCGATGTTCTTGACGAAGCCCACGGTGCCACCCTGGGCCTCGATGGTCAGGGTGTAGCTGTTGAGCGGATCGATGTCGGACAGGGTGACGGTGCCGGTGAAGCGTGCGCCGATGGGGCCGATCTTGATCTCGGCGATGGCCCGCATGCGGTCCTCGGATTCCTTCTCCACCATCTGGCAGCCGGGGATGCTACGGCGCAGGACATCGGGATCGTAGAGGCCGTCCCAGACCTGTTGGCGGGAGGCGGGAATCCGCTGCTGTCCTGTCATCTGCATGGCTTGGCGTCTCTTGGGTCTGCTGGGCTGGAGAACCCCGGCACGGCGGGCCTGGAATAAGCGTCAGGGTTCTGCCGCCATTTTGTCCCAAAACCCCCGGTGCCGCCTTGGCGAGCCGCCGCGCTCCATTGCCGTGTGCTGAAGTGAGATTTGACCTCTGCGGCATTTTTTATTGTTGCAGTGCAAGGCGAGCCCTAAGGTCGTCCTCGCGCTGCCCGATCCGGTCTGCCGCGTCAGGCAAGACCGGCGGCTTGACCCTCTCCAATATTGGTGTCAGCGTCATGACATTAATAAAAAGGAAGTTCCCATGGACAGCAGCAGCCAGGCAGGGGCGGTCTACTTCGACCCCTACCAGCCCGAGATCGCCACCAATCCCTATCCGGTCTTCCGTCGCCTGCGGGAGGAAGCGCCCCTCTACTACAACGAGGAGCACGACTTCTACGCGGTGAGCCGTTTCGAGGACGTGGAGCGTGGCCTGCAGGACCGCGAAACCTTCATCTCCGGCAAGGGTGCGATCCTGGAGATCATCAAGGCCGAGGCGGAATTCCCGCCGGGCGTGCTGATCTTCACCGACCCGCCGGTGCACACCATGTACCGCACGATGCTGCAGCGCATGTTCACGCCCAAGCGCATGATGTCGCTGGAGGCGAAGGTGCGCGAGGCCTGCGTCCGCTGCCTGGATCCGCTGGTGGGCAGCGGCCGTTTCGATGTCATCGAGCAGTTCGGCGCGCAGATGCCGATGCACATCATCGGCTCGCTGCTGGGCATCCCCGAGCAGGATCACCAGAAGGTGCGCGAGCGTGTCGACGCGGTGATGCGCACCGAGGCCGGCAAGAAGATGGACACCGAGGAACTGGCCTACATCGGCGAGGGCTTCGAGGACTACATCGAGTGGCGATCGAAGAATCCGTCCGACGACGTCATGACCGAACTGCTCACCACCGAGTTCAAGGACGAGACCGGCACGCTGCGCCGCCTCGATCGCGACGAGGTGCTGACCCTGGTGAACGTGATCGCCGGTGCCGGCAACGAGACCACCAACCGCCTGATTGGCTGGACCGCCAAGGTACTGGCCGAGCATCCCGAGCAGCGCCGCCAGATCGTGGAGAACCGCGCGCTGATCCCGGCGGCGGTGGAGGAGATCCTGCGCTACGAGCCGCCGGCGCCGCACATGTCGCGCTACGTGGCGCGTGACGTGGTGGTGCAGGGCCAGACCGTGCCCAAGGGCAGCGCGATGATGTTCCTGGTGGGCTCCGCCAACCGCGACGAGCGCCGCTTCGAGAACGGCGAAAGCTTCAACATCCACCGCCCGGTGCGTTCGCACCTGTCGTTTGGCTACGGCATCCACACCTGCGTGGGTGCGGTGCTGGCGCGCCTGGAAGGCCGCATCGCGCTCGATGAAATGCTCAAGCGCTTCCCGGAGTGGGACGTGGACCTGAGCAAGGCGGAGCTGTCGCCGACGTCGACGGTGCGGGGCTGGGAGACGTTGCCGGTGGTGGTGCGCTAGCACTAGCCGGACGTCATACCGGCGGAAGCCGGTATCCAGTCCTGGCGTGGCTACTCATGGATGGACTGGATGCCGGCTTCCGCCGGCATGACGGAGTCGAGAGGGGCCGGCGTGTTGGTGCTTCAGCGACCCGGCCGCTTGCCTTCCTGTATCGCCTTCTCCACCAAACCAATCACCCAGGTGATCGCTTTGGTGGCGCGGTCGGCGTCCAGTTGCCAGGCCGAGCCCAGGCGCTCGAAGTAGGTCGGCGTCCAGAACAGATCCAGCATCGCGGCGGCCATCTCCTGCTCCTGTTCGGTCCAGCCGCGGCTGGCGCGCGCCACGGCGGCCAGCAGCATGCGGCGGCGCTGCACGTCCAGCGCGGCCAGGCCCGGGTCCACGCCTTCCTGCGACGAGGGCGGGAAGGACGACAGGTAGCGATACAGGTGCGCCGTCAGGCCGGCGAACTCGGGCAGTTCCAGGTGCTCCAGCGGCATGCCGGATTCCTGCACCAGGCGCTGCAGGATGGCGTCGCGCAGGGCGCGTTCGGTGGCGAAGTAGCGGTGTACGGTGCGCTCGCTGATGCCGGCACGCTGGCCCACCGCCTTGAAGGTCATCTCGCGCCAGTCCCAGGCCGGCAGGCCGTGGGCGATCTCCGCGCCGGCGGCGAGGATGCTCTCGCGGGTCTCCGCCGTCTGCTGGCGGCGCAGGGGGCTGTCGTACTGCCGTTTCGGAGCCGCCGGCTTGGCGGTCTTCTTCTTTCGGACCCTGGTGGTCGGCCTCATCGGGCGGGTACTCGGCAACGGGGAGCGGCTGGGGAACGATGCGACTGCGGGTTCTCCTCGTGCGTCGCACGGGGGCGCAGTAGCGGCAGCCGGCATGTTACAGCAAGAGGCCGGCGGGTCATGCAGCCCCGCCGGCCCCGAAGCCTGCTCCAGCGTCTGCCGGCTCAGGCGGCAACGCGCTGTGCCACCAGGGCGTCGTAGCTGAGGAACTTGGTGGTGGACCAGCCGCCGTCCAGGGCCAGCGTCTGGCCGTTGATGTAGCTGCCTTCCGCCGAGGCGAGGAAGTGCACGGCGTTGGCCACGTCCTCGACGGTACCGTCGCGGTTGAAGGGTGTCATTTCCTGGTTGGTGCGCTGGAAGCCTTCGGTGTCCCAGAAGTCGCGGGTCATGTCGGTCTTGATGACGCCGGGGGCGACGAGGTTGGCGCGGATGCCGGCCGAGCCGTACTGCACGGCCAGCGCCTGGGTCATGCCGATCAGGCCGGATTTCACGGCGCAGTAGATGCCGCCGTTGAGGCCGCCGACGATGCCGTAGACCGAGCCCACGCAGAGGATCGACGAGCCGGCCTTCATGACGCCGAGGGCTTCACGCGCGAAGCGGAAGGGCGCCTTCAGGCTGGTGTCGATGACCTCGTTCATCATGCGGTCGTCGGTCTCGCGGTGCGGCGCCCAGCTGCCCGAGCCGGCGTTGTTGACCAGGCAGTCGAGACGGCCGAATTCCTGCATCGCCAGCGCGACGGCGCGCTGCGGCGCGTCGGTGGCGGTCACGTCGGTGGCCAGGGTACGCACCTCGGTGGTCCTGGCCAGTTGCGCTGCCAGCGCTTCCAGCTTCTCCGGCCGGCGGGCGACGGCGACGATGGCCCAGCCCGCGGCAGCGAAACGGCGCGCGATGGCTTCGCCGATGCCGGCGCTGGCGCCGGTGATGAGTACGACGGGCTTCTGGGAAGTCTTGTTGTTCATGCCATCCTCCATTGACGGTGCGGCCTCCGCTCACGGGGCCGGGCCTGATGGCCTCATCTTATCGGCGGGCACCGGGGAGAATGCGGCGGCACTGCGGCCGCAGGCACGAGCAGGATCGTGGACAGACCAGCCTGTGCGGGAGCAACGCCGGCTAGGCGGCGCGGCGCAGTTCCAGATTGCGGCGGAAGCGCTGCGGGGTCGATCCGGTCCAGCGCTTGAAGGCGCGGCCGAAGCTCGATTGCTCGGCGTAGCCCAGCATGGCGGCGACGTCGTCCAGCGACAGCTCGTCGCGCTCCAGATAGCTTTGGGCCAGGTTGACGCGCTGCTGCTCGAGGATGTCGGAGAAGCGCAGCCCTGCTTCGCTGAGGTTGGCCTGCAGGGTGCGCACCGAGGTGCCGAGCTTCTTGGCGCAGTGCTCGATGGTGCAGTTGCCGGAGGGCAGGGCGCCACGCACGTAATCCTCCACGCGCTCGACCGTGCTGGTGCGCGAGGCCGAGCGCACGCGGCCCAGGTAGCCGCCCAGCAGGCGGAACAGCAGGCGGTTGGCGCTGCCCACGGGCTGGTTCAGCGCCGACGTGGGGAAGGCGATGGCGTTGACCGAGGATTTGTGGAAGCTGCAGCCGAAATGGCTGCTGATCTCGGGCAGGTCCTTGGCGCGGCTGTCGACCGCGAGATTGACGTAGCGCGGCAGGAAGGAACGCCCGCCGACCTGGCGCAGCAGTTTCAGGATCAGCAGCGTGCCCTTGTACTCCGCCTGCTTGTTCTGGCCCAGGTCGGTCTGCATGTGCCAGCGCAGTTCCGAGGTGTCCTTGCCCTCGACCAGTTCCAGCACCGCGACCGGCGAGTGCACCACGGGGATGAAGTTGATGAAGCCTTCCACCGCCTCGCGGAAGCTGGAGGCGGAGCGGCACAGCGAGGCTACGGAGCCGAACACGTCCGGGTCCTGGAACTTGGCCATGCGCAGACCGAACAGGGGATCGTTGAAGGAGGTGCTGCAGTACTCGAGCAGGTCTACCAGCGACTGGGTTTCGATATAGGAGTCCGGATCGCGGATGGCGCGCGCGTCGATGCCGTGGCGCTCCAGCAGCGGGCGCGGATCCACGCCCAGGGTGCGGACGAGCTCGGTGAAGCCGGTCAGGTTGGCCGCGCGCATCTGGTTGGCCATGGGCATGGAGTCCAGGGGGCCCTCCAGGCTGAAAAAGTGTCCGTCACTCATCGGCGCGTCTCTCCTCGCGGCGGTTGCAGGCCTGTCGCATGCGTGGTGCGGAGGCCGGTGCTGCCTGAAGGGTAATAATCAACAATGATGGTTGATATGCGCAAGGAAAATATTCCCTTGGCAATGAGGGGCATGCGCCGGCAGGACCGGCCGACCGCTGCCGGACGGGGCAAGAAGGCCTGCCGGCCGGGACTGGATGGGAAGAATTCTCGACTGCGCGCTGCCGTCGCAAGCAAGGGGGGCGCCTGCCGGCGGGCCGCGCCACTGCCTTTACATTTGCATCCTGCCATAGATAATCAACAACGTTGATCAAATTTGACGATAGCGCGGCCGGGTTGCCGGTTCCCTCCCTGGTGGAGGACTGCCGCCGTCCGATCCTGGCAATTCACCTGAAGGAGCAAGCACATCATGGAACTGGCGGGCAGGATCATCGTCATCACCGGGGCACTGGGAATCCTGGGCCGCCAGGTCGCCGAGGCGGCCGTTGCCGCGGGGGCCACGGTAGTGGCGGTGGACCGCATGGACGGAGAGCCGCCGCGCGGCGCGCAGCCCTGGCCGGCGCTGGACCTCGGCGATGCCAAGGCCACGCAGGAAGCCATGGCGGCAATCGCCGCCCGCCATGACGGCATCGATGGCCTGGTCAACATCGCCGGCGGCTTCCGCTGGGAGACCGTGGCGGACGGCTCCGTCGACACCTGGGACCTGCTGTACCAGATCAACCTGCGCACGGCGGTCAATGCCTGCCGGGCGGCGCTGCCGAAGCTGCGCGAGGGCGGGCGCATCGTCAACATCGGTGCGGCCGGGGCCACCAAGGCTGCCATGGGCATGGGCGCCTACGCCGCCTCCAAGGCGGGCGTTGCCCGCTTCACCGAGGCGCTGGCGGAAGAACTCAAGGACCGTGCGATCACGGTCAACGCGGTGCTGCCCAGCATCATCGATACGCCGGCCAACCGGGCGGACATGCCCGACGCGGACCACTCGCGCTGGGTGCGCCCGCAGGAGCTGGCCGAGGTGATCCTGTTCCTTCTGGGTGCGCGTTCGTCCGCGGTGACCGGTGCGCTGATCCCGGTGACCGGCAGGGTCTGACACTACGTCGGCAGGCAGGAACGGCGGGCGACAAAGCTGCCGCTCCAGACTGAAACGCCAGCGGTTCGGGACATTGCACGGCCGGACCGTTTGCGTAATATGGTAAGCAACACTGTTGATCTAATAACCGGGACGCCATCCATGGCGGGCGAAGACCATTCCCGGTGTGCATGCGGGCGCCAACCAGGCGCACCCAGGAGGAGGGCTGATGAGGCAGGTGGCGTACGTCAACCTGAAGGATGACCGGTATCCCGCCGCGGGCCTGACGCCGCGTGGCGCCTCCGGAGTGCGTCCGTGACGGCCCCCTGCACCGTGATCGTCGGCGCCGGCCAGGCCGGTGGCGATCTCGCCACGGCGCTGCGCCAGACCGGCTACGCCGGCCGCATCGTCCTGGTCGGCGACGAAGCCGCGGTGCCGTATCGCCGTCCTCCGCTGTCCAAGGCCTTTCTCTCCGGCGACATCGGCGAGGACGCGCTCTACATCAAGTCGCGCGAGGCCTACGCCAAGCACGACATCGAGCTGCTGACCGGCGTGCGCGTGGAAGCAATCAATCGCGCCGCTCACACGGTGACGCTGTCCGACGGCCAGGTCCTGTCCTACGACAAGCTGGCGATCACCACCGGCGGCCGTGCCCGCCGCCTGCCCTTGCCGGGCGCCGAGCGGCCCAACGTGCACTACGTGCGCACCATCGAGGACATCGGCCGGCTGCGCGAGCAGTTCAAGGCCGGCAAGCGCCTGGTGATCGTCGGCGGCGGCTACATCGGCCTGGAAGTGGCGGCCGTCGGCATCAAGAAGGACCTGCAGGTCACCCTGGTGGAGGCGATGCCGCGGTTGCTGGCCCGCGTGACCGGCCCGGAGCTGTCTGAATACTACGACTCGGTACATCGCCGCCACGGCGTGGATATCCGCCTCGGTGCCGGCGTGCGCGAACTGGAGTATGACGACCGGCAGGTGACGGCTGTGATCCTGCAGGACGGCACGCGGGTGCCGGCGGACCTGTTGATCGTCGGCATTGGCCTGATTCCCAACACTGAGCTGGCCGAGCAGGCGGGCCTGGCGGTGGACAACGGCGTGCTGGTCGATCTCTACGCACAGACCAGCGATCCGGACATCGTCGCTGCCGGCGACTGTACCAATCACGACAACGGCTTCCTCGGTCGCCGCACGCGCCTGGAGTCGGTGCCCAATGCCAGCGAGCAGGCGCGCGTCGCCGCCGCCAGTATCTGCGGGAAGCGCGTGCCGCATGCCAGCGTGCCCTGGTTCTGGTCGGACCAATACAACCTCAAGTTGCAGATGGTGGGCCTGTCGCAGGGCTACGACCAGGTGGTGGTTCGCGGCTCGATGGCTGCCGACAGTTTCGTGGCCTTCTACCTGCAGCAAGGCGTGGTGATCGCCGTGGATTCGGTGAACCGCGCGCCCGACTTCATGGTGGGCAAGAAGATGGTGGCGGCGCGCCTGCGCGCGGACCCTGCCGTGCTCGCCGACGAGTCGGTCATCCTGAAATCCCTGGTGGCCTGAACCATGACCAGCGCCGCGGCCAAAGCTGATCCAGTGGTGTTGGTGACCGGCGCCTCGCAGGGCATCGGCGCGGCCATCGCCCGGCGCTTCGCCGCGGGCCTGCCGGCCGTGCGGTTGGCCCTGGTGGCGCGCAACGCCGAGCGTCTCGGGCAGGTGGCGGTGGAGTGCCGGCGCAGCGGCGCCCAGGCCGAGGCCTTTGCGGCGGATATCACCGACCCCGGCCAGGTGGAGCGGATGGCACAGGCGGTGCAGCAGCGCTTCGGCGCGGTGGACGTGCTGATCAACAACGCCGGACACTGGCGCGGTGGTGCCGTGCAGGACATGCCGGCGTCGGAGTTCGTGCTGACGCTGCAGGAGAACCTGGTGGGGGCGTTTGCGGTGACGCGCGCCTTCGTGCCGGCGATGATCGAGCGCCGCCGGGGCGACATCTTCTTCACCTCATCCACCTCCGGCCTCGAAGGCCTGGCGAACAATGCCGCCTACTGCGCCGCCAAGCATGGCGTGACCGGGCTGGCCCGCGCCTTGCGCGCCGAGCTGGCGCCGCAGGGCATTCGCGTGTGCTGCGTGTATCCCGGCGCCACGGATACCCCGACCTGGGACGGCAGCGACGCCGACACCAGTCGCTTCATGTCGGCCGAGGATGTCGCGCAGGTGTTCTTCGACGCCTACCAGCTTTCACACCGATCGATGGTCGAGGACGTCGTCCTCCGGCCGCCGAGGGCCGTCTGAACGACGTTGCTGTCAGTGTCCCCAGTCATCGAATTCTCTGGGATCCGGCAAGGATTCCAAACGTATAGCGAGGAGACTTGAAGATGTATCGGTTCAAATCAATGCAGTGGAGAGGCGGTCTAGCGGTTCTCGCGAGCCTGTTTGCCGCGGGTGTCTACGCGGCGACGGTGGCCGACGTGTCCAAGACCGGGGACCAGTGGCTGGTGGCGCAGGTCGACGCGCAGAAGCGCGTGGATGCGCTGGCCGAGCAGGGCCGTGATCTGGCCAATGACTACCGCACGACGCTACGCGAGACCGAGGGCCTGAAGCTCTACCTGCAGCAGCTGCGAGCGCAGCTCAAGTCGCAGCAGGATGAAATGGTGGTGATCCGCCAGGAGTCCTCCGAACTGGAGCGCACCAACATCGAGATCCTGCCGCTGATGCAGCGCATGCTCGGCTCGCTGGAGCAGTTCGTGCAGTTGGACGTGCCCTTCCTGAAGGAGGAGCGCGTGGGCCGCGTCGCCCGCCTGAACGAAATGATGCCGCGCGCCGACGTCACCGTGTCGGAGAAGTACCGCCGCATCGTCGAGGCCTACCAGATCGAAATGGAATACGGCCGCACCATCGAAGCCTATCGCGGCAAGCTGGGTGACAAAGAAGTGGACTTCCTGCGCGTGGGCCGCGTCGGCCTGTTCTACCAGACACCGGATGGCAAGGACACCGGTTACTGGGATCGCGAGAAGAAGGACTGGAGTGCGGGCGGCGAGTACAGCGAAGGGGTCAAGGAAGGCCTCAAGGTCGCCAAGAAGCAGAGCTCCCCGAACCTGCTGATCGTTCCCATCCAGGCCGCCGCGAGCAAGTAAGCCATGAAACTCAACCACACACTCCGTATCCTGGCGCTCGCCTCCCTCGGCGTCATCGGCCTGCCGGCCCTGGCCCAGGCACCTGCCGCTCCGGCGCAGGCCAAGACCCTGGACGAACTGCTCGAGCAGGTCCGCAGCGCCGATGCGCGCGATGCCAAGGTCAACGCCGAACGCGAGGCCCGCTTCGCCGCCGCCCGTGACCAGCAGCGCAGCCTGCTGAACGAAGCCAACGCCGAGAAGACTGCGCTGGAGAATCAGTCTGCCGCGCTGGTGAAGCAGTTCGAGGACAACGACCGCCTGATCGGCGAGCTGACCCAGGCCCGCGACATCAAGGCCGGTAACCTCGGCGAACTGTTCGGCGTCATGCGCCAGACCGCCGGCGACTTCGCCACGGTGGCGCGCAATAGCATGCTGACCGCACAGTTCCCGGACCGCGTGGCCCAGATCGACCGCCTGGCGCAGACCAAGACCATGCCGCCGATGGAAGACCTCAACCGCTTCTGGTTCGAGATGCAGCGCGAAATGACCGAAGGCGGCAAGGTTGTACGCATCCAGGCCAAGGTCACGGCGCCGGATGGCGCGCAGGCCGACAAGACCGTGCTACGCGTTGGCCCCTTCGTCGCGGTTTCGGACGGCAAGTTCCTGGAATACACCACCGGCGCCAATGCCTTCAGCACGCCGCCGAAGCAGCCGCCGGGCAAGTTCGGCGGCATCGCCGGCGACTTCGAGGACGAGGGCAGCGGCTACCACGCCATGGTGGTCGACCCGACCCGCGGCGTGCTGCTGAACCTGTTCTCGCAGCGCCCCAGCATGGTTGACCGTATCGTCGAGGGTGAGGCGGTCAACTGGCTGATCCTGGGCATCGGCCTGATCGGTACGATCATTGCTATCTACCAGTTCAGCTACCTGGTGATGACCAGCACCAAGGTCAACCGCCAGCTGGCCAACCTGAACCAGCTGAGCACGGACAATCCGCTGGGCCGCGTCCTGATGGCGTTCAAGGGCAACAACGCCCCGGGCACCAACGAGGATTCCGAAGTCATCGAGCTGCGCGTCTCCGAAGCGGTGCTCAAGGAACTGCCGCCGCTGGAGCGGGGCCAGTCCTTCCTCAAGCTCGGCGTCGCCGCCGGCCCGCTGCTGGGTCTGGTGGGAACGGTCGTCGGCATGATCCACACCTTTCAGGTCATCACCGAGTCCGGCTCGGGCGATCCGAAGCTGATGGCCGCCGGTATCTCCATGGCCATGATCGCGACCTTGCTGGGCCTGGGCATCGCCATCCCGCTGCTGTTCGCCAACAGCGCGCTGCAGAGCCGCTCCAAGCGTGTCATCCAGATCCTGGACGAGCAGAGCACCGGCCTACTCGCAGAATTGATCGAGAAGCGTCGTGTCTGAAATCCTGATGTCTCCGTTCCACGCGGTTAGCCAGCTGATCGTGGCCGGAGGGCCGTTCGTGATCTGGATCCTGGTGGCCGGCATCACGATGTGGACGCTGATCTTCGAGCGGCTGTGGTTCCACAAGGCCCGCATGCCCTACATGGTCAGCGGCATGCTGGCCGAGTGGCAGGGGCGGCCCGAGCATCAGTCCTGGGCCTCCCACCAGATCCGCAAGGCGATGATCTCGCGGCTCAACGGTGCCATGGCCGAGAACATGCCGGTGCTCAAGGTGCTGATCCCCATGTGCCCGCTGTTGGGCCTGGTGGGCACCGTGCACGGCATGCTCGAGGTGTTCGACTCCATGTCGATCCTGGGCTCCGCTGACGCACGCACCATGGCCTCCGGCGTGTCCAAGGCCATGAACTGCACGATGACGGGCCTGGCGGTGAGCGTGACCGGCATGTATCCGGTCTTCTATTTCCAGTCGACGATCCGCAAGCAGACCGAACTGCTCGCCGACCGGTTCACCTTCTAACAGGAACGCCCCATGGGACTGCGCCACCGCCGCCAGCATGTCGAGCATGACGAAGAGGCCATCGACCTCGCGCCGATGCTCGACTTCGTCCTGAACCTGCTGATCTTCTTCATCATCACCGCCGTGTTCGTGAAGGAAGTGGGCTTGTCGCTCAACACGCCTCCGCCGGCACCGCCGAAGCAGAAGGAGGAAGAAGACAACAGCACGCTGTTCATCGCCGTGCACAAGAACGGCGATATCTCGATCGACCAGCGACTGGTGGACCCGGCTGCGATCCGTGCCAACGTCGAACGTTTCCGCGGCGAGAAGCCGGAGGGGCCGGTGATCGTGATCGCCAACACCAAGGCGCCCACGGGCGTAGTGGTCAAGGCGATGGACCAGGCGCGGGCGGGCGGGGCGATGAACGTCATGCTGCAGCCCACCGCCAGCAAGTAGCAGCCCAGAGCGAGCCGAGGAGAAACTCATGCAAGCCCGCCGACATGCAACCGACGACGGACATCACGGCATCGACCTGGCGCCGATGCTGGACTTCGTGCTGAACCTGCTGATCTTTTTCATCATCATCACCAGCTTCGTCAAGCAGGCTGGGGTCAAGGTCGACAAGGAGCAGGCCGAGACGGCCGAGTCCAAGGCCAGCGGCAACATCCTGATCGCCGTGCGTCCCAACGGCGAGGTCTGGATGGACCGCAAGAAAGTGACGATGCCGGAGGTGCGGGCGCTGGTGGAACGCATGCACGCCGAACGTCCCGAGGACACGGTGGTGATCCTGGCCGACAAGGCGTCCGAGAGCGGCATCATGGCCCAGGTAATGGACCAGGTCCGTGCCGGCGGGGTCAGCAGCGTGTCGGTGGCGACCAAGGGGGCGGAGTGATGGCCAATTCCACGTCTATGGGTGAACGCGTTCCGCTGTTTGTGGTGGATCGCCGTACCGGCAATCCGCTGCCGCCCGAATTGCCACCCGAAGGCCCGCTGGCCCGGCTGCATGCCGGCCCCCTGCGCTTCTTCCTGCCCTTCCTGGTCTCCAGCGTGGCGATGGTGGGGCTGTTCTGGCTGCTGTATGCGCTGATCCATGCCACCACCGGTGCGCAGGGCAACAGCGAGATCCTGCCGACGGTGGATTTCGTGCGCCTGGCCAAGAATTTCGAGATCGAGAGCCGCAACCGCAAGCCGCCGCCGGAGATGCCGGACCGCCCCGAGGCACCGCCGGAGGTACCGGTGCAGCAGACCCAGATCAAGGGTCCGACCAATACCAACGTCGCCATCAACATGTCGCTGGAGAACTCGACGCAGGTGAAGTCCAATTTCGGCCTGTCGTCCACCGACGGCGAGTACCTGCCGATCGTGAAGGTGGCGCCGATGTACCCGGCGCGCGCGCAGAGCCAGGGGATCGAGGGCTGGGTGCTGGTGCAGTTCACCGTTACCGAGTCCGGCAGCGTGATCAATCCGGTGGTGATCGAGGCACAGCCGCAGGGTGTCTTCGACGAGGCGGCCAAGAAGGCGGTGACCAAGTTCAAGTACAAGCCGCGCGTGGAGAACGGTAGGCCGATCGCCGTGTCCAACGTGCAGCACCTGATCCGCTTCGAGCTCGAAAAGTGATGAGGTCCGCAGTGAGATCGAAAAACCTGTTGCTGCGTGTCCTGCTGGTCCTGGCTATGGTGCTGGGCGCGGGTGCCGCCGAGTATTCCTTTGCCAAGGAGAAGGGCAAGGGCAAGCCGGCGCCGCCGCCCACCAAGCAGACCCAGGTGATCCGCGCTGAGACCTACAAGAAGATGGAGGTCGCGCAAAAAGCCTTCGAGGCCAAGGACTATCCGGCGGCCACGAAGGCGCTGGACGATCTCAAGGCGGGCGAGGCCAAGCTCAACGACTACGAGCGCGCCACGTTGTACAGCCTCTATGCTGCGGTGTTCTACGCCCAGGACAACCTGCCCAAGACGGTGGAGTCCTACAACCTGGTGCTGAAGCAGCCGAACCTGCCGGACGGCCTGCGCGACAGCAGTCTCTACGCCCTGGCGCAGATCTACTTCATCGCCGAGAACTACGACAAGGCCATCGTGGTGGTGAAGCGGTGGTTGTCGCTGGTGGCGGAGCCGAGCCCCGAGGGCTATGCCCTGCTGGCACAGGCCTACTACCAGACCCAGAAGTATGCCGAGGCCGAGAAGGCGCTGGTGACCTCGCTGCAGATCTCCAAGCAGCGCGGGCAGGCGCCCAAGGAAGCGGCGCTGGCGCTGCTGCGCGCGATCTACTACGAGCGAAAGGAATACGAGAAGGCCGCCAGGGTGCTGGAAGTGCTGGTGGGCCTGCAGCCGGGCAAGAGCACCTATTGGCAGCAGCTCGCCGGCATGCGCGGACTGATGGATCAGCAGCGCGAGCAGGTGCGGCTGATGCACGCGGCCTACCGGGCGCAGCTGCTCACCAACGAATCCGACCTGCTCAACCTGGCCCGCCTGTACATGGTGACCGACGTGCCCTATCCGGCGGTGCGCCTGCTGGCGCAGGGCATGAAGAACAAGACCATCAAGGTCAGCGCCGAGAACCTGCAGCTGTACGCGCAGGCACTGGCCATGTCCAAGGAATACAAGCAACAGATTCCGGTGCTGCAGAAGCTGGCCACCATGACCGGCGAGGCCAAGCACTACGTCTACCTCGGGCAGGCCTACAACGAGACCGGCGATTGGGGCAGTGCCGCGGAAGCCTTCCGCGCTGCCCTGAAGGCTCGGGGCCTGGACAAGCCCGCGGATGCGCACATGCAGCTGGGCACGGCGCTGTTCAACGCCAACAAGTTCTCCGAGGCCCGCTCGCATTTCGTGGCGGCCACGGAGGCTCCGGCGCTGGCACAGGCGGCCGGCAACTGGATCAAGTTCGTGGACCAGGAAATCGCGCGCCGCGACGCGGTGAAGGATTTGTAACCCGCGGGGGCGGGAGGCTTGCCTCATGAAGACAGTGCTCAGGGAAGAGGATGGGGAGTCCGGGTGGCCAGATCGCCGCCGGCGGGTGCTCCGGGGCGCTGCCGGAAGGTCGGCAAGCAGGGTGGCGACCCTCGCCAAAGTCTCCTCCCCTGACCCGGAAAGTCAGGATTTCACGGTGCCAGCGCGAAACATCGCTGGCGCCGTTTCTTTTTTCCGGGTGAGGCCTCGGGGCCTTCGCGGGGTGGGGTGAGGGGCGCTTCATTTCAGTAGGATTTCAGCCAGCGTCAGCCTGGCGGGTATGGAACGGGGGAAGAGGCGATGCTGCAAAGACTGTTGATGGTGCTATCCATCGGCGCAGCGCTGGGCATGCTGGCGGTGCTGGTCGTACGCACACAGGGGGAGCCGCAGACCATCGAGGGGCATCTCGGCCGCATGACGGCCCTGGCCCAGCTGGGTGCGGCCAATGCGGAAGCAGACACCCAGGTCATGCGCGCGCGCCTGAGCCTGGATTCCGATGCCGAGGGACTGACGGATGCCATGCGCCGCCTGGAATCCGCGCGCACGGCCCTGGCGCTGCACCGTGACGGCCTGCGCTCGGTCTCGCGCGACGTCGGCAATGCCGTGTCCGGCCTGTTGCAGCAGCTCGACGACAAGCAGGCGCTGCTGGGCTCGTATCGCAGCCAGGTCGGCGACTTCGCCGAGTCCTACCGGCAGTTCGGCGAGCAGGGTGACCTGCTGCTGGCCGATCCGGCATTGGTGGGAGACGGCGCCCTGCGCGGGTCCGTGCGCCGCCTGCTGGAGGAGGTCACCACCTACAGCCTGCAGTCCGTGCCCATCAACCAGGACAGCCTCGACAGCCTGATGACCCAGGTCACGGTGGCGGCGGGTTCGGCATCGCCGCTGCGCAGCCGCCTGCTGTCCTTGAGCAATGCCGCGGCCCGCGTGGTGGGCGACAAGGACCAGCTCACGGCGGTGGCCGGCAAGCTGGGCGAGGTGCCGGTGGCGGCGACACTGGACAAGCTGCAGAAGAACTACACCGCGCACTACACCCAGGCCGAGGGCAACCTGGCCCGCTACCGCCTACTGCTGGCGATCTACGCCTGCGCGCTGCTGGCGGTGTTCGGCCTGGTCGGCTGGCGCCTGCGCCGCAGCTACGGCGAACTCGACCGCAGCCATGAGGATCTGCAGAACCTCAATGCCAGCCTGGAAGAAACCGTCCAGGCGCGTACCGGGGAACTGCGCAAGGCCCTGGACGACCTGCGCTTCCAGCAGGCGCAGCTGGTGCAGTCGGAGAAGATGGCGGCGCTGGGCCAGATGGTGGCCGGCGTGGCGCACGAGATCAACACGCCGCTGGGCTACGCGCGCGGCAACGTCGAGACGGTGCGGGAGTCGCTGCCGTTGGTGCGCGAGATCATCGAGGCGGAGCAGTCGGGCGACGCGCAGCGGCGCCAGGAAGCGCAGCGGCGCTGGCCGGCCGACGAGGGCCTGGCCGAATTCGAGATGCTGCTCAAGGACGCGGAGTACGGTCTCGGTCAGATCGCCGAGCTGGTGCTGGGCCTGAAGGACTTCTCGCGGGTGGACCGCTCGCTGACCGAGTCCTTCAGCCTCAATGACGGCCTCGATACGGCGCTGAAGATCTGCCAGAGCCAGCTCAAGGGCCGCGTGGAGGTGCAGCGCGAGTACGGCGAGCTGCCGCTGGTGCCCTGCGCCCCTTCGCAGATCAACCAGGTGTTCCTGAACCTGATCGGCAATGCCGGCCAGGCCATCGACGGCGAGGGCACTATCACCCTGCGGACCTACGCCGAGGACGACGAGGCGGTGGTGGAGGTGCAGGACAGCGGCTGCGGCATGGACCGCGACACGCTGGCCCATATCTTCGAGCCTTTCTTCACCACCAAGCCGGTGGGCAAGGGCACCGGCCTGGGCCTGTCCATCGTGTTTCGCATCGTCGAGGATCACCGCGGCCGCATCGAGGTGGATTCCGAGCCCGGCAAGGGCACCACCTTCCGCCTGCGACTGCCGCTGAAGGTCCAGGCTGCTGCTTCCGCCGCAATGAGCGCGGCGCCAGGCGAAATCGTGTTGCAGGAGGCTTTCGCTTGACCGTCGCGACCACACCCACCCGTCCGCGCCTGCTGTTCGTCGATGACGAGAGCCGTATCCTGATGTCGCTGAAGGCGATCTTCCGCGCCGACTACGACGTCACCACGGCCGAAGGCGGCGCCGCGGCGCTGGAAATCCTCAAGACCGAGCGCTTCGAGGTGATCGTCAGCGACCAGCGCATGCCGGGCATCACCGGGGTGGAGGTGCTGCGGACCGCGCGCGAGCTGCAGCCGCAGGCGGTGCGCATGCTGCTGACCGGTTATTCCGACCTCAACGCCATCATCGCCTCGATCAACGAGGGCGAGATTTTCCGCTTCATCCCCAAGCCCTGGGTCAACGGCGAGTTGCGCGAGACGGTGGCGGCAGCGGTGCGCGCCGCGTCGGTGGAGCATATCCAGCTACCGCCGGAACCGCCGCCCGGCCCCACGCAGAACGCGGTCTACCGCGAGGTGGGCGTGCTGGTGCTGGACGACGATCCACAGACCGGGGTGGCCCTGCGCGCCGCGCTGGGCGGCGAGCGTGAGGTCCATGACGCGGCCAGCATCGATGCCGCGCTGGAACTGCTGGGGCAGCACCGCATCGGCGTGATCTTCACCGAGCTGGCCATCGGCGGCCACAGCGTAGGGCCGCTGCTGGGCGTGCTGCGCCAGCACCACCCGGCGCTGGTGGTGATCGCCTTCACCGGCAAGGCGGATGCCAGCCACAGCATCTCGCTGATCAACCACGGCCAAGTGTTCCGCCTGCTGCAGAAGCCGGTGGTGGCCAGCGTGCTGCGCGGCACCGCCAACATCGCCAGCCGGCGGCACGAGATGCTGCGGCAGCACCCGGACCAGGCCCAGCGCGTCGTCGCGGACACGGCGCCGATGCTGCAGGCCGCCGAGCGCACCGGCCTGCTGGCCCGTCTCTCCAAATTCCTGCGTCGGACCTGATCCATGACCGAGTCTCCGTCTTCGTCCCGCGGCCTGCTGGCCCGCATTGCCCAGTCCGCCGAGTACTCCATCGCCG
Organism: Pseudomonadota bacterium; assembly: GCA_052035235.1. Lineage (GTDB taxonomy): Bacteria > Pseudomonadota > Gammaproteobacteria > Nevskiales > Nevskiaceae > Solimonas_A. The sequence continues at coordinate 62,342 of JBPOHT010000022.1, forward strand.
CCGCGCTGCTGCTGGTCTGTGCCGTGGTGGGGGCCTCGCTGTGGTGGCTGAGCCCGCCGAAGCAGGACCAGGGGGATGTGACCGAGACGACGGACAGCGCCGCCACCACGCCCGTGGCGGACGAGCGCGAGGCCCTGGACGAGGCCAAGCGGCGGCTGGGCGAGCGCTTCAGCGCCATCGACGAGCAGCAGCGCCGGCGCACGGCCGAGGACGAGTCGCGGCGCGAGCGGCAGAAGGCCGAGGCGGCCTCGGCTGCCACCGAAGCCCGTCGCGAGGCGGAGCTGGTGGCCCAGGCGCGCCAGCAGGCCGAGGCCCGCGCGCCGGAGCCGGCCCCGCGCGCCGCGGCACCGGCTGCGCCTGCGCCGGTAGCAAAGCGCCCGGTGGAGATCGTGGACGCGGCCATCGACTGGTCGTCCTGCCGTCGGCCCCAGTACCCGTCCGGATCGGTGCGTCGCAGCGAGGAGGGCGTAGTGGTGATCGCGGCGGACCTCGACGCCGCCGCCAACCTCCGGCAGACCCGCGTGGCCCAGTCAAGCGGCCATGAGGCCCTGGACCGGGCGACCCTGGAAGCGGTGGGCAAATGCCGCTTCACCCCCGCCCGGGAGGACGGCGTGGCCAAGGCGGCCACGGCCCAGGTGCGTTTCACCTGGAAGCTGCAGAAGTAAGCCCTGGGACACCCTGCCGGCTGGCATCTGCGGCTGTTCTGCCAGGGTAGACCCGCTTGTCCCTGCGCGAAATGTCCATGCCCCTGCATGTACGGGCGGGATCGCCTGCTTGACCCCTCGCTAGCATCGTTTCCATCGAGAGGAGTCCCCGGCGCTGCCGCGCCGGGGGCCTGTGTAGACACCAAGCAGGAGGTGGGGGATGGAGACGCTGTTCGTGATCGACAAGCGCAACTACCAGGATTGCCAGAGCGCATTCCGCGGACCTCGCAACCGCGAGTACTACACCGGCGACTACATGATCGAGCCCGGCTCGGTGATCGACGTGAGGGCCGAGCGCAAGGCCATCGGGTCTTCCTCCATCATCCGCCTGCGTTCCCGCACCCGGCAGTTCTTCCGCCGCACCTGGAACCACATCCGCGAGGACGCCACGGACGTCGCCACCTTCGCCTTCATCAAGCGCGGGCGCACCTGCTTCTCGCATCCGGGCGGCGAGAGCGTGGCCGGGCCGGGGGACTTCGTCTTCACCCGTTCCATGACGCCGTTTTCCGTGGAATGCCTGCCCGACGAGGGCGGGGTGCACGAGGTGATGCACCTGACGGTGCCGATGCACCTGCTGCGTCGCGCCGGCTGCCATGACTTCAAGAGCGGCTTCAGCGTGCCCGCCAGCGGCCGCAAGTTCGGCATGGCCGAGAGCATCCTCAACGACCTGTTCGAGGATGGCGGCGAGCTGCGCGAGCATGTCGCCCAGATGCTGGTCGAGGCGGTGCTGTCGGTGCTCGGCGAGGCCATCCGCGAACACGAGTCCTGCGTGCCGCAGCGCCAGAAGCTGGCGGACAAGCGCGTGCAGGACGTGCTGCGCTACATCGAGACCCACCTGTCCGACGCCAAGCTCAGCGTCGCCAGCGTCGCCCGCGGCTGCGGTATCTCGCCGCGCTACCTGTCGCTACTGCTGAAGCTGCACGGCACGCCGTTCTCGACGCTGATCTGGGAGAAGCGGCTGCAGACCGCCGGCCAGTGGCTGTCGGCCTCCAAGACCGGCGAGGCCTCGATCAGCGAGATCGCCTACCGCGTGGGCTTCAAGAGCCCGGCGCATTTCAGCCGCATGTTCAAGCGCGAGTTCAAGCTGACGCCGCGGCAGTACCGCGCTGCCGTGGGATCCGGGCACGAGCCCCAGTCCATGGTGGTCGACGGCGGCGATTCGCGGCACTGACGAGCGCTATCGGCTCCCCTTCATCGCGCCGGCATTCCCCGTGGATGCCGGCGCTTCGGCTTTGACGGCGAACACCCGCACATGAACCCTTCTTCCGGCGCGCCGCTGCGCAGCTTCGACACCCTGGCCCTGTCCCGCAAGGGACGCCTGCTGACCATCACCCTGAACCGGCCGGAGGCGCTGAACGGCGTCAACCTGCGCATGCACGAGGAGCTGGCGGAGGTGTTCCACTACGCCGCGCAGGACGAGCATTCGGACGTGGTGGTGCTGACCGGTGCCGGCCGCGCCTTCTCCGCCGGCGGCGACCTGGACCACGTGGCCCACAACGCCGCCAACCCGCACCTGTTCGACAACGAGGTGCGTCTGGCCAAGCGCATCGTCTTCGCCATGCTGGACCTGGACAAGCCGCTGGTCTGCCGCCTGAACGGCCACGCCGTGGGCCTGGGCGCCTCGCTGGCCCTGCTGTGCGACGTGATCTTCGCGGCAGACACGGCGAAGATCGGCGATCCGCACGTGGCCATCGGCCTGGTGGCCGGCGATGGCGGCGCCGTGGTCTGGCCGGCGCGCGTGGGCCTGTGCCGCGCCAAGGAATACCTGCTGACCGGCGAGCTGCTGACGGCGAAGAAGGCCGAGGAGATCGGCCTGCTGAATCACTGCCTGCCGATGGCCGAGCTCGATGCGGCCGTGGACGCCTTCTGCGACAAGCTGCTGAACGGTTCGCGCAACGCCATCCGCTGGACCAAGGTCCTGCTGAACCTGGAACTCAAGCGCGTGGCGACGGCGGTGATGGATGCCGGCATCGCCTATGAGGCGGTGGCACAGCGCTCGCCGGATCATCGCGAGGGTATCCAGGCGCTGGTGGAGAAGCGCAAGCCGGTGTTTGGACGGGATTGACCTGGCCGTCGTGAGGGCCGCCTGTAGGAGCCGGCTTGCCGGCGACAGGGAGCTCGCGGTCGCCGGCAAGCCGGCTCCTACAATGAATCCTGGCCCCGTCTCCCGGGGTCGTCATACCGGCGAAAGCCGGTATCCAGTCAAGCAGTGGCTACTCATGGTGGGACTGGATGCCGGCTTCCGCCGGCATGACGTCTGTTGTTGAATGGCGGCCATGTGGGAGCGGCTTCATCCGCGATCCTGATACAAGATCGCGGCTGAAGCCGCTCCCACGACAGCACGGTAGCCTCTAGGCCGCCATCCCCGGCAGGCGCCGCCGGATGATCTCGTGGGCCTCGTCCATGATGCGCTGCATCAGCTCCGCCACGGTCGGGATGTCCTGGATCAGGCCCTGCACCTGGCCGGCCCAGATCAGGCCCGCGTCGAGGTCGCCGTTCTCCAGGAGGATCCGTCCGCTGGCGCCGCGCACCAGCGGCGCCACGTCCTCGAACTTGGCGCCCGGCTGCTTGAGGATCTCCACCACCTTGTCGGAGACGCTGTTCTTGCCGACGCGCGCGGTGTTCTTCAGCGAGCGGAAGATCAGGTTGGTGCCGCGCTCGTCGTTGTCCACCAGCAGCTGCTTGGCGTTGGGATGGATCGGCGCCTCCACGGTCGCGCAGAAGCGCGTGCCCATGTTGATGCCCTCGGCACCCAGCGCCAGCGCCGCCACCAGGCCGCGGCCGTCGCCGAAGCCGCCGGAGGCGATCATCGGGATCTTCACCTTGTTGGCCGCCGCCGGGATCAGCACCAGGCCCGGGATGTCGTCCTCGCCGGGATGGCCGGCGCATTCGAAGCCGTCGATGGAGATCGCGTCCACGCCCATGCGCTCGGCCGAGAGCGCGTGGCGCACGGCGGTGCACTTGTGGACCACGATGATGCCGTGGGCTTTGAAGTCCTCGACGTGCTCGCGCGGGTTGTGGCCGGCGGTCTCGACGATCTTCACGCCGCTGTCGATGATCGCCTTGCGGTACTCGGCGTAGGGCGGCGGGGTTACCGAGGGCAGGATCGTCAGGTTCACGCCGAAGGGCTTGTCCGTCATGCCGAGGCAGCGCTCGATCTCGGCGCGCAGGGCGTCGGGCGAGGGCTGGGTCAGCGCGGTGAGGATGCCCAGGCCGCCGGCATTGGACACCGCGGCGGCCAGCTCGGCGCGGCCCACCCACATCATGCCGCCCTGGACGATCGGGTAGTCGATGCCGACCAGTTCGGTGAAGCGGGTCTTGAGCTTCACTTCGGTGTCATCCGGATGGCGCCGTCGAGGCGGATGGTCTCGCCGTTGAGCATCGGGTTGGCGATGATGCCCTGGGCCAGCAGTGCGTACTCCTCGGGCTTGCCGAGGCGGCTGGGGAAGGGCACCTGCTTGCCGAGCGAGGCCTGCACCTCGGGGGACATGCCGGCCATCATCGGCGTCCAGAAGATGCCGGGGGCGATGGTGACCACGCGGATGCCCAGCGGCGCGAGATCGCGTGCGATCGGCAGCGTCATGCCCACCACGCCGCCCTTGGAGGCGGAGTAGGCGGCCTGGCCGATCTGGCCCTCGAAGGCGGCGACGCTGGCGGTGTTGATGATGACGCCGCGCTCCTCGCCGACCGCGTCGGCCTTGGACAGGCGCGCGGCGAATTGGGCGATGGCGTTGAAGCTGCCGATCAGGTTGACCTCGATCACCTGGCGGAACTTCTGCAGCGGGTGCGGCACGTTGTCGCGGCCCACGGTCTTCACGCCCACGGCGATGCCGGCGCAGTTGACCAGCACGCGAGCCACGCCGTGCTGCGCCTCGGCGGCGTCCAGGGCCTCGCCCACGCTGGCCTCGTCGGTGACGTTGACCTTGAAGAACAGGCCGCCGACCTTCTTGGCCTGCGCCTGGCCGATCTCCTCGTTCATGTCGAAGATCGCCACCTTGGCACCCTGGCCGGCCAGCATTTCCGCCGTCGCGGCGCCCAGGCCCGATGCGCCACCGGTAACGACTGCTGCTACTCCCTGCAGATTCATGTCAATGCTCTCGTTCTGAAGATAGGGAAACCCGCGCTCAAAGAGCGCGGGCGATGACCATGCGCTGGATGTCAGAGGTGCCCTCGTAGATCTGGCAGACGCGCACGTCGCGGTAGATCTTGGCCAGCGCGAAATCCTCCAGGTAGCCGTAGCCGCCCAGGGTCTGGATGGCGCCGGAACACACCACCTCGGCGGTCTCGGAGGCCACCAGCTTGGCCATGGAGGCCTCGGTGAGGCAGGGCGCGCCGCTGTCTTTCACGGCGGCGGCATGCAGCACCATCTGGCGCGCCGCCTCCAGGCGGGCGGCAAGATCGGCCAGCCGGAAACCCACGGCCTGGTGCTCGATGATGAGCTTGCCCATCGAGCGGCGCTCGCGGGCGTAGCTCACCGCCACGTCCAGCGCGGCGCGCGCCATGCCGATGGACTGCGCGGCGATGCCGATGCGGCCGGCTTCGAGGTTGGCCAGGGCGATGCGGTAGCCCTGTCCCTCGGCGCCCAGGCGCAGGCCCTCGTCGATCCGCAGGCCGTCGAAGCGCAGGCTGCAGGTGTCGGAGGCGAGCTGGCCGAGCTTGTGCTCGACCTTGTCGACGGCATAGCCGGGCGCGTCGGTCGGCACCAGGAAGGCCGAGATGCCCTTGCGGCCGGCGGCCGGGTCGGTCACCGCGAAGACGATGGCCAGGCCGGCTATGCGGCCCGAGCTGATGAACTGCTTGCTGCCGTTGAGCTCGTAGCCACCCTCGACGCGTGTGGCGCGCGTACGGATCGCCGAGGCGTCGGAGCCGGCATCGGCCTCGGTCAGCGCAAAGGCGCCAATCATGCGACCGGAGGTCAGTTCCGGCAGGAAGCGCTGCTGCTGTGCGGCGCTGCCGTCCTTCAGCAGGGCCGACACGATCAGGCTGTTCTGGATCGACAGGATGGTCGACAGCGCGCCGTCGGCGGCGGCGATCTCCATCAGCGACAGCGCGTAGGAGACGTAGTCGGCACCCGCGCCGCCGTGTTCCTCGGGCGCGGTCATGCCCATCAGGCCCAGGGCGGCGAGCTCCTGGAACAGCTCCGGGGGATAGGCGCGGGCGACCTCGAACTCCGTGGCGCGCGGACGGATGCGCTCCTGGGCGAATTCGCGGACGGTGTCGGCGATGGCTTGCTGGGTGGAATTGAGCAACATGGGAGTACCGTGGAATCGAGCCGGACCGGCCCGCGGCGATGACCGCCGGTGGGAGCAAAGGGGATTGAAACCAGGGCGGATTTTCCCCAGTTTAGCGAGGCGGCACCCCACCCCGGATCACACTGGCGGCGACAGGCAAAACAGCCTGCGCACGAGGTCATCCGGGCCTGCGGGGCGGGCGCCATAATGGCTTGAAAACAGGCGGCATCTGGCCGCCGTGGACCAGACCCCGATCCCGACGATGACCACAGGCGGCAATCCCGAAGCCCTGCGCGCGGAAGTCCGCGCCTGGCTGCAGCAGAACGTTCCGCAGGCCTGGCGCGCCGCGCTGACCGGCACGGATCAGGACGCCTTCGTGCGTGCCCAGCGCGATTGGTTCGAGCGCCTGGTGAAGGCCGGCTATGCCACGCCGCACTGGAGTCAGGAATGGCCCGGCGGCGGCCGCTCGCTGGCCGAGCAGAAGGTGATCTTCGAGGAAGTGGCGCGTGCCGACGCGCCGCGCCTGATCCTGTTCTTCGTCGCGCTCTACCACGCCGCCTGCACGGTGATGGAATGGGGCTCGGAGGAACAGAAGCGCCAGCATCTGCCCGGCATCCTGGAAGGGCGTGTCTGGTGCCAGGGCTTCTCCGAACCCAATGCCGGCTCCGACCTGGCTGCCGTGCGCACGCGCGCCGAACGCCGCGGCGACCGCTACGTGATCAATGGCCAGAAGACCTGGTCCACGCTGGCGCAGTTCGCCGACCGCTGCCTGCTGCTGGTGCGCACCGACAGTTCCGGTGCGCCGCAGGCAGGGCTGACCTACCTGCTGCTGGACATGCGCAGCAAGGGCGTGTCGGTGCGGCCGATCGAGCAGATCACCGGCGACGACGAGTTTGCCGAGATCTTCTTCGACGATGTCGAGGTGCCGGTCAGCGACCGTGTCGGCGAGGAAGGGCAGGGCTGGGCGGTGGCACAGTCCACCCTGGCCTCCGAGCGCGGCCTGACGCTGGTAGAGCTGACGCAGCGCATGCGCTACAGCCTGGCGCGCATCGCCGGCATCATGCGCGACCGCGGCGTGGCGGACGACCCGGCCCTGCGCCGCGATCTCGGGCGGCTGATCCCGAAGGTCAATGCGGCCTGCGCGCTGGCCGACCGCTACCTGCTCAAGCGCATCGAAGGCACGGAAGTGGCGGGCGACGCCTCGATCGTCAAGCTCAGCTACGCGCGCACGCTGCGCGAGTTCACGCTGCTGGGCCAGCGTATCGCCGGCCTGCAGGGGCAGTACCAGGAGCCGTTCATCCGCGGGGGCGGCATGGAGACGGGCAACTGGCCCTTTGATTTCATGAACTCCTACAACTGGTCGATTGCCGGCGGCAGCGACGAGATCCAGCGCAACATCATCGCCGAGCGCATGCTCGGCATGCCGCGCGAGCCCAAGAACTGGACGCTGGCATGAACGCGGAACTGATCGAGCTGCGCGACTCCGCCCGCCAGGTGCTCCGTGAGAGCGGCCTGGGTGCGAGCGAGGACCAGACCTGGCCGCTGGTGCTGGACCTGGGCTGGCTGCTGGTGTCGGTCCCCGAGGAACTCGGTGGGCTGGGCCAGGGCCTGGCCGGGGCCTGCGCCTTCTACGCCGAGTTCGGCCGCAGCGTGGCCGGCGCGCCCTACGTGCCGGCGATGCTGGCCATCGATGCGATCTGCGCCGCGGGCCGTGCCGACCGCGAGGACTGGCTGCAGCGGCTGACCACGCGCGACTACGTCACCACGCCGCTGGCCGATGGCGAGCTGACGCTGGCCAGCAGCCGGCCGGGCAGGCCACGGCTCAGCGGCACGGCGGTGGCCGTGCCCTCGGCCGACAAGGCCAGCCATGTGCTGGTCGCCAGCAGCGATGGCGATTGCGTGGCCCTGGTGCCGCTGCGGCAGGGCGGGGTGGAGCTGAAGGAGCGCCCGACCTGGGACCGCAGCCGGCGCCTGTTCGACCTGCGCTTTACCGGCCTGGAGCTGGAGCGCGACATGCTGCTGGCCAGCGGCAGCGCGGCGCAGGTGCTGAGCCGTCGGCTCGCCACGCACCGCGACTTCGCCCTCGCCGCCGGAGCGGTGGGGGGTGCCGAGGCCCTGCTGGACCTCACGGTGGACTATCTCAAGACGCGCCGGCAGTTCGGCCGGCCGCTGGCCCTGTTCCAGGCGCTGAAGCATCGCTGTGCCGACCTCAAGGCGCAGGTCGCGGCGGCCGAGGCCCTGTTGCAGGACGCCCTGCAGCGCGCGGGGGAGGCCCTGGATGGCGTCGCGGCCGAGTCGGCCGGGCGCGAGGCCAGGCTGCTGGCCTGTTCGGCCCATGCCCGCGTGGCCGAGGAAGCGCTGCAGCTGCACGGCGGCATCGGCATGACGGCGGAGCACCATTGCCACCTGTTCCTGAAGCGCGCCCTGCTCGACGAGCACCTGGGCCGTGGCGACAACCGCTACGATCTGGACCTGGCCGATGCCCTGCTTTCCGGTTTCTGAGCGGCCGACGCCCGGCCTTGCGCGAAATGTCCATCGCTTCGCAGCAGTTGCGGCGCGAAAAACGTACCCCTCCCTACCATGAACCTGCTCAACTGACCCGAAGACCGATCCATGACCTCCGCAATCCTGATCAGCAAGAACGACGCCGGCCAGACCGTAGAAGTGACCCAGCTCGACGAAGCGCAACTGCCCGAGGGCGACGTCACCGTCGATGTCGAGTACTCGACTCTCAACTACAAGGACGGCCTGGCCATCACCGGCAAGTCGCCGGTGGTGCGCAAGTTCCCGATGGTGCCGGGCATCGACCTCGCGGGCGTGGTCAGCGCCAGCTCGCATGCCGACTGGAAGGCCGGAGACCGCGTCGTGCTCAACGGCTGGGGCGTGGGCGAAGGCCACTGGGGCGGCCTGTCGCAGAAGGCGCGCCTGAAGGGTGACTGGCTGGTGGCGCTGCCCAGCGCCTTCAGCAGCCGCCAGGCCATGGCCATCGGCACCGCCGGCTACACCGCCAGCCTCTGCGTCGAGGCCCTGGTGGCACACGGCGTGAAGCCGGAAGCGGGCGAGATCCTGGTCACCGGCGCCACCGGTGGCGTCGGCAGCGTCGCCATCGCCCTGCTGGCCAAGGCCGGCTACAAGGTCGTGGCCGCTACCGGCAAGGCCTCGGAGGGTGACTACCTCAAGCAGCTCGGCGCCGCCGGCGTGATCGATCGTGCCGAACTGGGCGCGGCCGGCAAGCCGCTGCAGAAGGAGCGCTGGGCCGGCGTGGTGGACTCGGCCGGCAGCTTCACGCTGGCCAATGCCTGCGCGCAGACCCGCTACGGCGGTGCCGTCGCCGCCTGTGGCCTGGCCCAGGGCATGGATTTCCCGGCGTCGGTGGCACCGTTCATCCTGCGCGGCGTCTCGCTGCTCGGCATCGACAGCGTGATGGCCCCCAAGGCCCGCCGCGTCGTCGCCTGGAACCGCCTGGCACGCGATCTGGATATCGCCGCGCTGGACGTGATCGCCAAGGAGATCACCCTGGCCGAGGCCATCCCCGCCGCCGCCGACCTGATCGGCGGCAAGGTGCGCGGTCGTCTCGTGGTCAACGTCAACAAGTAAACCGGCCGCCCCGGCCCCGGAATGTCCGGGGTCGGGGCACCGGCTTCACCGGAGTTTCGCAATGATCGGCATGGAAGGCGGCGACAAGTGCCCTTTTTCGTTCAACTTTGACCCTGCCAGCTTCAAGGTGGGCGACACGGTGAGCTATCGCGTGCCCAAGCTGGGTGATTTTCCCTTCGCCGCGCAGATCGTGGCGGTGCACGCGGAGCACTTGGATATCGTCGATCCGGGCGAGCCGGGCAAGGTCATGCGCGCCACGCGCGAGAGCCGCCCGGTGGTGAGCGACGAGCAGGCGCTGGCCTGAGCCGGCCCTGCTTCAGCCGCCGGCAAGCTCGGCGGCCCTAGCCTCCAGACTCCCTGAAGCCGGATTCCGCCATGACCCGCCCGTATGCCTTGCTGACCTTGCTGCTCCTGGTGTTTAGCGCCCCGCTGGCCTGGGCCGCGGACGAAGGCTGGCGACTGGAGAAGGACGAGGACGGCATCCAGGTCTACACGCGGGCCGTGGAAGGCCAGAAGATCCGCGAGATCCGCGGCACCGTACGGGTGCAGGCGCGCCTGTCGGCCGTGGCCGCGGTGCTGACTGACGTGCCGGCCACGCCGCAGCTCAGCGACGCCATCGGCGAGGCGCAGGTGCTGCAGCGCCAGAGCGCATCGCGCTACCAGGTTTACCAGCTGCTCAAGATGCCCTGGCCGCTGGACAACCGCGACATCGTCAGCCAGCGCGAAATCCGCCAGGACGCCCAGACGCTGGCCGTCACCATCGCCGATGCCGCCACGCCCGAGGCGATCCCGCCCAAGGCCGGCATCGTGCGTATCCAGAAGTCGCGCCAGCAGTGGTCGCTGACGCCGCAGGCCGATGGCGGCGTGCTGGCGGAGATGCGGGCCATGACCGATCCGGCCGGCCCGATCCCGGCCTCGGTGATCAACTCGATGTCGGTGGGTGCGCCGTTCAAGAGCCTGCAGAAGCTGCGCACGCTGGCGCAGCAGCCGAAGTACCGCGACGCCCGGCTGGAATTCATCAAGGAACCGGCGCGCTGAGCCGCTAGCGGCAACCGCGGCAAACATCGGTATTTGCCGCTCCGGGGACGGGGCACGGGCGATCTTGCCCGGGGGCGGAAGGGGGTTTTGCTCACTGCGGTAGTGCTGCCTTTACAGGCAGGCAATCCGCGTGGACAATCAACATCAGTGTTGTATAACGACATGTACGCATAACGAGGAGAGCGCATGAGCGCCAAGCCTTCCTTTACCCCCGCGACCCTGCTGGCCATCTGGCACAAGGCGCGGCAGATCAACCTGATCGACGAGAAGTTCCGCGGCCTGCTGCGCTCCGGTCGCTTGGCGGCGGTGTACTACTCGCCGCGCGGGCAGGAAATCCTGGCGGCGGCGATGGGCGTGCACCTGCAGCCCTCGGACTATCTGGTCACCACCTATCGTGGCATCCACGACCAGCTGGCCAAGGGCATTCCGCTGAAGCCGCTGTTCGCCGAGTACTACGCCAAGGCCACCGGCGCCTGCAAGGGCAAGGGCGGCCCGATGCACATCACCCACCCGGAGACGGGCGTGATGGTCACCACCGGCATTGTCGGCAGCGGCCTGCCGATCGCCACCGGCCTGGGCTGGGCCTCGCAGCTCAAGAAGGACGGCCGCGTCACGCTGGTCACCTTCGGCGACGGTGCCTCCAACATCGGTGCCTTCCACGAGGCGCTCAACATGGCCTCGCTGTGGAAGCTGCCGGTGATCTTCCTGTGCCAGAACAACCTCTACGGCGAGTCCAGCAAGTACGCCAAGACCACGTCCGTCGACAACATCGGCGAGCGCGCCGCCAGCTACAAGATGGCGGGCGTCACCGTGAACGGCAACGACGCCGAGGCCATGTGGCGTGCCGCCGGTGAAGCCGTGGCCCGTGCCCGTGCGGGCGAGGGCCCGACGCTGATCGAAGCCGTGACCTTCCGTTTCATGGGCCACTACTTCGGTGACCCTGGTGCCTACATCCCGAAGGAAGAATACGAAGCGCACCTGGCGCGCGACCCGATGCCGATCGCCCGCGCGGCCGTGCTGGCCAGCGGCGCCGCCACCGAGGCGGAGCTGGATGCCTACGATGCCGAGGTCAGCGCGCAGATCGAGGAGGCGCTGCAGTTCGCCGCCGACAGCCCGTTCCCGGATGTCGGGGAAATCGATATCGACGTCTACGGAGCCTCCGCATGAGCGCCGCCACCGCACCGGCCGCCGAGGCCAAGCCTGAAGTCATCACCTTCACCGAGGCCTTCTCCCGCGCGCTGCACGACGCCATGGAGATGGACCCCAGCGTCATCATGCTGGGCGAGGACATCGCCGACGAGGAAGGCGGCGGCATCTTCAAGGTCACCAAGGGACTGTCGACCAAGTTCGGCACGGAGCGCGTGAAGACCACGCCGATCTCCGAACAGGCCATCGTCGGCGCCGCCATCGGCGCCTCGCTCGCCGGCATGCGCCCGGTGGCCGAGATCATGCTGATGAACTTCATCGCCGTGCCGATGGACCAGATCGTCAACCACGCCGCCAAGCTGCGCTTCATGTCCGGCGGCCAGACGCATGTGCCGATCACCATCCGCACCCGCACCGGTGCCGGTGCCGGCACCGGCGGCCAGCACTCCGACATGCTGGAGGCCTGGTTCGCCCACGTGGCCGGCATGAAGGTGGTGGTGCCGTCGACCCCGGCGGATGCCTATGGCCTGCTGCTGGGCTGCATCTTCGACAACGATCCCTGCCTGTTCATCGAGGACCAGTTGACCCGCACCCAGACCGGCCCGGTGCCGGTGAAGGGCGAGATCATCCGCTTGGGCAAGGCGCACGTCGCCCGCGAGGGCAAGGACGTCACGGTGGTCGGTTACGGCCGCCCGATCCGCGATGCCATGGTGCTGGCCGAGAAACTGGCGGGAGAGGGCATCTCGGTGGAGGTGGTGGACCTGCGCACGGTTTCGCCGATGGACACCGGGACGGTGCTCAAGTCGGTGGCCAAGACCGGCCGCGCGGTGGTGATCCACGAAGCCCCGCGCAGCTTCGGCTGCGGTGCCGAGATCGCGGCACGCATCCAGGAAGAACTGTTCGACCAGCTCAAGGCGCCGGTGCTGCGCGTTGCCTCGCGCGACGTCACCGTGCCGTTCTCGCGCGTGCTGGAAGCCGAGTACCTGTACAAGGCCAGCGGCATCGAGGCGGCGATCCGCCAGACGCTGGAAAAAAGGACCAAGAAATGAGCGTTGAAGTACGCATCCCGCAGATCGGCTTTTCCACCCAGGAAGGCACCCTGACCGAATGGCTGGTGGCCGATGGCGGCCAGGTGGAGGCGGGCAAGCCGCTGTACACGCTGGAGCTGGACAAGTCGGTGCAGGAGGTCGAGTCCCCGGCCTCCGGAACCCTGAAGATCCACGCCGCGGTCGGCGAGGTCTACTCCGTCGGTCACCTGGTGGCCGAAATCGTCTGAAGCAACCTGCCGGCGTGCAGGAGGAGAGCGCATGAACGCGATCGCGCAGAGCAGCTGGCCGGAGAGCTGGCGAGTCCTGGACCACGGCATCCGCTCCGGTCGCTACATCGACCCGGCCTTTGCCCGCCTGGAGCACGAGAAGCTGTGGAGCCGCGTGTGGCAGGCCGCCGCGCGCCTGGACGAGATCCCCGAGCCGGGTGACCACACCACCTACAACATCGGCGACCAGTCGGTACTGCTGGTGCGTGTGGATGCGGAGCGGGTGAAGGCCTACCATAACGTCTGCCCGCATCGCGGCACGGCGCTGTCCGAAGGCGGCTCTGGCCACTTCAAGAACTGCAAGATCATCTGCCCCTTCCACGGCTGGCGCTGGAACCTGGAAGGCCAGAACGAGTACGTGCTGGAGCGCGGCGAGTTCCGCAACGGCCAGCTGCGCGACAGCGACGTGGCGTTGCGCGAGGTCCATCACGAGGTCTTCGCCGGCTTCATCTTCATCAACCTCGACCGCAACCCGCAGCCCTTCGACGAGTTCATCGCGCCGGTGCGCGCGCTGATCGAGGGCCTGGCCATCGGCGACATGCGCCACTACTGGTGGAAGGCGCTGCCGGTGAAGTCCAACTGGAAGGTGGCGCAGGAGGCCTTCTTCGAGGGCTACCACGTGCCGGCCACGCATCCGCAGCTGGAGCCGGACGCCGCCGAGATCATCTTCAACGGCACGCCCACCTCCGAGAGCGACGCGAGCTTTGCGCACCGCAACGTCGAGACCGAGAATTTCGCCCACGGCCACGGCCGCTTTTTCGCCGGCAAGAAGACGCCGATGCAGGGGCACGTCAAGCAGAAGCTCGGCGACCCGGTGGACATGATGGCGGACCGCCTCAACCTGCTGGTCACCGGCATGGACGCGATGGTCCTCAAGGAGGACGTCGAACTGGTGCGCTCGCTCAAGGGCAAGCCGGTGCCGGAGGGCTCGAGCCTGGGCGCGGAATACGTCAAGGCGCTGTACACCACCGCGGCGATGCAGAAGCGGCCCATGCCCAAGCCGGTGCCGGAGATCCTCGGCATGTGGGGCGGCGAGATCTTCGTGTTCCCCAACCTGCTGATCCTGCCGCAGGCCGGCAACGCGATGATCTACCGCATCCGCCCGGACGGTTTCGATCCCGACAACTGCATCTTCGAGATCTTCTCCACCAAGACCTATCCGGCCGACGTCAAGCCGCCGCGGGCCACGATGCAGCAGGTCACCGACGTACTCGATCCCGAGCAGGTGCTGCTGATCCCGCGCCAGGACCTCGGCAATATCCCGCGCATGCAGCGCGGACTGCATTCGCGCGGCTGCAAGCAGATCTGGCTGGCGGCCAACCAGGAAAAGATGATCCTCAACATGCACCAGCAGCTCGACCTGTACCTGACCGACAGCCTCCCGGAGCAGCAACCCGCCGGAGCCGCCGCCGCATGAATTTCAACCTGTCCGAAGAACAGGAGCTGATGCGCGAGACCTTCGCGCGCTTCCTGACCGAACAGAGCAGCATGCTGCGCGTACGCGCAGCCCTGCCGTCCGGCTTCGACGCCGCGCTGTGGAGTGGTCTGGCCGAGCTCGGCGCCTTCTCGATCCGCGTGCCGGAGGAAGCCGGCGGCCTGGGCCTGGGGCTGCTGGATGCCGTGCTGCTGATGGAAGAAGCCGGCCGCACCCTGGCCTCCGGCCCGGTGGCGGAGACCCTGGTGGCCGCGCGCCTGCTGGGCACGCTGGGCGGGCAGGGCGAGCTGCTGGAGCGCGTCCTGTCCGGCAATGCGGTGGTCAGCCTGGCTTTTCACGACCTGGCCAGCCGGCCGCTGCAGTGGGTGGCCGGCGGCGCCGTGGCCGAGGCGGTCATCGCCCGCAAGGGTGACGAGATCGTGCTGGTGCAGTTGCCTGCCGGCGACAAGGGCGAACCGAACCTGGCCTCCACGCCGCTGGCCGAACTGCGCCTGGCGGAGCTGCCGCAGGCCAGCTTGGCGCGCGGCGCCGAGGGCCTGGCCCTGTTCGCGCAGGCCCGCGAGGAATGGAAGCTGCTGATCGGCGCGGCCCTGGCCGGTCTGGGCCGCGAGGCGCTGCGCCTGGCCGCCGCCTACGCCAGCGAGCGCAAGCAGTTCGGTCAGTTCATCGGCCAGTTCCAGGCCATCTCCCATCCGCTGTCCGACCTGCTCTGCGAGGTGGACGGCGGCAAGTTCCTGGTGTGGAAGGCCATCCGCCATATCGCCGACGGCGCGCCGGAATCCGCCGCCGCCGTGTCGGTCGCCGCCTGGTGGAACAGCGAGGCGGCATCGCGCTCGGTGGCCCAGGCGCTGCATACCTTCGGCGGCTACGGCCTGACCACGGAATACGACATCTTCCTGTTCAACCTGCGCGCCAAGGCCTGGCCGCTGGTGCTGGGTGACCCGCAGCGCCTGCTGGAGGAAGCCGGCCGCCGTCTCTATGCCGGCGAGCAGGCCGTGCTGCCGCCAGCCGGCGACTGCCCCATCGACTTCGACCTGGGCGACGACGCCCGTGCCATCACCACCGAGATCGACGCCTTCTTCGAGAAGCACGTCACCCCGGAAATGCGCGAGAAGTTCCACTACAGCTGGGAAGGCTACAACCCGGAGATCCACCGCAAGCTGGCCGAGGCCAACCTGCTGTTCCCAGGCCTGCCCAAGGACATGGGCGGACGCGGCCTGTCGCCCTACGCCAAGATCGCGGCGATGGACGCGCTGGAGCACCAGGGCTACAACACGCCGGCCGCCAACGTTGCGCAGATGGTGGGCCTGATCATCCATCGCTTCGGCACCGACGAGCTCAAGCAAGAGGTGCTGAGCAAGATCATGTCGGGCGAGGTGATCGCCAGCCTCGGCTACTCCGAGCCCGGCTCGGGCTCGGACGTCTTTGCCGCGCAGTGCAAGGCCACGCGCGACGGCGACGGTTGGCGCATCGACGGCACCAAGATGTTCACCAGCGGCGCCAACCTGGCGTCCTACGTGCTGATGCTTTGCCGTACCAATGCCGATGTGCCCAAGCACGCCGGCCTGACCATGTTCATCGTGCCGCTGAAGGCGCCCGGCGTGACCGTCCAGCCGGTGCATACCTTCCAGGACGAGCGCACCAACATCACCTTCTACGACGGCGTGCGCATCCCGGACAGCTGGCGCCTGGGCGCGGTGGACGGGGGCGTGCGCACCATGAGTGCCAGCCTGGAGCTGGAGCACGGCGGCGGCTTCTCCAAGGTGCAGCGCGCCATGCTCAAGGCCGCCGAAGAGCTGTGCCGCGAGATCCGCCACGGCGGCCGCCCGCTGATCGAGGATCGCTCGGCCCAGGTGCGCCTGGCGCGCACCATGGCCAATCTCTGGGTATCCGACGTGCTGGCCTTCCGCGCGCAGTGGACCATCGCCGAGAAGAAGCCCAACCATGCCTACGGCCCCATGGCCAAGCTGTTCTCCTCCGAGAAGTTCCTGACCGACGCCCGCGACCTGCTGGACCTGACCGCGCCGCTGTCGCTGTCCAAGCGCAAGGGTGCCGCCGCGCTGGTCAACCAGTGCTATCGTCATGCGCATGGCACCACCATCTACGGCGGTACCAGCGAAGTCCATCGCAGCATGATCGCCGAGCGCGCGCTGGGCATGCCGCGCACCCGCGCCTGAGGAGAGAGCGATGTCCGAAGCACCCCACCTGCTGGTCGAGGAACAGGGCGCGATCCTGATCGCGACGCTGAACCGGCCGGAGAAACTCAACGCGCTCAGCGCGGAGCTGATGGGCCTGTTCGAGCAGGCCCTGCACCGCTTCCGCGACACGCCGGCGCTCAAGGTCATGCTGGTGCGCGCCACCGGCCGCTTCTTCTGCACCGGCGCCGACCTGCGCGGCGGCGACGGGCGCGCGGCGCCCGCCACCACCGGCTCGGCGATCCGCGAGAACCACCGCATCCGCCTCAATGGCATGCACCGCATCTACGACGAGATGGAGGCCATCGAGAAGCCCATCGTCGTGGCGCACCACGCCACCTGCATGGGCGGCGGCCTGGAGCTGTCGCTGTCCTGCGATTTCCGCCTGGCAGCCAAGAGCGCCCGCTACGCCTTCCCGGAGGGCAAGTTCGGTGTGATCCCGGCGTCCAACGGCGTCAGCCGCCTGGCCCGCATGGTCGGAACGCACTGGGCGCGCTACCTGATCATGGCCAACCTGCCGGTGGATGCCGACCGTGCCCTGATGATGGGCCTGGTCCACGAGGTCTACCCGGACGAGAGCTTCGAGCAGGACGTGATGACGTTCTGCGAGCACCTCGCCGCCCAGAACGGCGAGCAGATGGGCACCGCCAAGCTGGCCATCGAACTGGCCCGCGACGTCGGCCTGGCCCAGGCCCGCAATGTCGAGCGCATGGCCAACAGCGCGCTGATGCTGAACCCGGCTTACCAGGAAGGCATCAAGCGGTATGTCGAGGGCATTGGAAAGGGTGGGAAGGGCGAGGGCTGATACCCAAACTTGGCGTAGGGTGGGCAAACGTCTTTTCGTTTGCCCACGCGTGTCCGAGCCGCGTGGGCAAACATGAAGCCGTTTGCCCACCCTACGCCGCCGGCTCCACCCTCACCCCGCATTTGCTTTACTTCGGACTGACATTGAGTCAGTCCTCAGCGGGACCAAATGCTCTCCCGCCAGCGGGAGAGGGGAAAGCCCAGGAAAACCGATGGCCACGCAGCTCGATCACTACCGGCTCCTGGGCCATTCAGGACTGCGCGTCTCGCCGCTGGCCCTGGGCACCATGACCTGGGGCGTGACCCAGGGCTGGGGCACGGACGAGGCCGAGGCGCGGAACATCCTGGACCTGTACGCCGAACAGGGCGGCAACTCCATCGACACCGCCAACTTCTACGCCAACGGCGAGTCCGAGCGCCTGCTGGGCCGCCTGCTGCAGGGGCGGTGCGAGCGCTTCGTGGTGGCCAGCAAGTATTCGCTGACCATGCGCCCCGGGGATCCGAATGCCAGCGGCAACCATCGCAAGAACATGGTCCAGTCGGTCGAGGACAGCCTGCGCCGCCTGCAGACCGATCACCTGGACTTGCTGTACCTGCACGTCTGGGACCAGCGCACGCCGGTGGACGAGATCCTGCGCGCCTTCGACGACCTGGTGCGCGCCGGCAAGATCCTCTACATCGGCGTCTCGGATACGCCGGCCTGGCAGGCCTCGCGCATGCAGGCCATCGCCGAGCTGCGTGGCTGGAGCCGCCTGGCGGCGCTGCAGATTCCCTACAACCTCACCGAGCGCAGCGTGGAGCGCGACCTGATCCCCATGGCCGCGGCCATGGGCATGGGCGTGCTGCCCTGGTCGCCGCTGGCGGGCGGGGTGCTGTCCGGCAAGTACCAGGCCAGTGACCTGCAGGCGGACCGCTCCGCGATGAATTCGCGCAAGGCCATCAACGTCGCCACCGGCCGGCTCAGTGAACGCACGCTGGGCATTGCCGAGGTGGTGTGTACCGTGGCCGGCGAGATCGGCTGCACCCCGGCGCAGGTGGCGCTGGCCTGGACGCTGCTGAACCCGGCCGTGACCTCGCCGATCCTGGGCACCCGCACGCTGGCGCAGTTGCAGGACAACCTGAAGGCGCTGGAGATCGTCTTCAGCGGCGAACAGGCGGTGCGTCTCGATGCCGCCAGCCGCATCGACCTCGGCTTTCCGCATGAATTCCTGGCCTCGGGCGTGATCGGCCCGATGTTCGGCAACGTGCAGGTCGCCGCGCGCCCATGAGCCACGCCGACCTGCACCGTCCGCTGTACGTGCCGGAGCTGCTGGTCAACGCGCTGAACCAGACGCCGGAGCAAGCGCTGCTGCAGCTGGCCGACGGTCATTGCTACACGGTGGGTGAGGTGTGGGACGCCACCAGCCGCTTCGTGCAGGCGCTACGCAGCTTGGGCGTGTCCAAAGGCACGCGGGTGGGCCTGCTGTCGGCCAACCTGCCCGAGGTGCTGTTCTCCAACAATGCGGTGCAGCTGATCGCGGCGATCTACGTGCCGATGCATCCGCTCGGCGGCCTGGGGGACCACCAGCACGTGATTGTCGATTCCGGCGTGGAGCTGCTGATCTTCGATGCGCAGCGCCATGGGCCGCGGGCGGCCGAGCTGGCGCAGCGCTGCCCGGGCCTGAAGCTGGTAGCACTCGGGGAGAGTGACTTGGCTCCAGACCTTTGCCGCATCGGGGCGGGCTTTGCGGCGCAGCCGCTGGTCGCGCCGCGGGTGGAACCCACCGACGTGATCCGCCTGGGCTATTCCGGCGGCACCACCGGCAAGCCCAAGGCCCTGGCCAGCGTGCAGCGCACCGGGCTGGCGACCCTGCAAATGATGATGGCCGAGTGGGAATGGCCGAGGGACATGCGTTTCCTGTCCTGCACGCCGCTGTCGCATGCCGGGGCGGCGATGTTCCTGCCGACGCTGCTGCGCGGCGGCCGCATGCTGGTGCTGCCGGGCTTCGAGCCGGTGGCGGTCATGCAGGCGATCCAGCAGCACCGCATCAACGCCGTGCTGCTGGTGCCGACGATGATCTACGCCCTGCTGGATCATCCGCGCTTCGGCGAGTTCGATCTCTCCAGCCTGGAGACGGTGTTCTACGGCGCCTCGGCGATCTCGCCGGCGCGGCTGAAGGAAGCCATCGAGCGTATCGGCCCGGTGTTCTTCCAGTTCTATGGCCAGGCCGAGGCCCCGATGTCGGTGACCGTGCTGCGCCGCGCCGAGCACGACATGAACGACCCGCGGCGTCTGGCCAGTTGTGGTCGGCCCACGCCCTGGGTGCAGGTGGAACTGCTGGATGCCGACAACCGCCCGGTGCCTGATGGCGAGCCGGGCGAAATCTGCGTGCGCGGCCCGCTGGTGATGGAGGGCTACCGTGACAACCCGGAGCTCACCGCCCAGGCCTTTGCCGGCGGCTGGCTGCACTCGGGCGACGTCGCGGTGCGCGATCCCGGCGGCTTCCTGCGCATCATCGACCGCACCAAGGACATGATCGTCAGCGGTGGCTTCAACATCTACCCGCGCGAGATCGAGGACATCCTGGCCCTGCACCCGGCCGTGTCCCAGGCCGCCGTCATCGGCGTGCCGCATCCCAAGTGGGGTGAAGCGGTAACGGCGGTGGTGGTGCTGCGCCCAGGGCGCTCCGCGGACGCGGAGGAACTGGTGGCGATGGTGGCGGAGCGCAAGGGATCGTTCCAGGTGCCGAAGACGGTCGAGTTCGTGGAGGCCATTCCCCAGACGCCGGTGGGCAAGCCGGACAAGAAGGCGTTGCGGGCACGGTACGAAAAGACCAGCTAGAAGATCGCTGTGCCGGCGAAGGCCGATATGTAGGATGTGGTGAGCGTAGCGAACCGCATCAGACAAACCCTGCCTTGTTGATGCGGTTCGCTACGCTCACCACATCCTACAGGCGGCCTAGTCGCGTTTCCGCGCCGCCACGTTGACGCTCATCAGCTGCACGTCCGCCGGCAGGTCCACCAATGCCCGGAACACGTCGGTCACCGAGTTCACGTGCGAGATCGGCCGCTCGCGCAGGTTGAGCCCTGCCGCGAGCGCGGCGTCGCGGAAGCGCAGCGCGAGCTGCGGGTCCATGTTGAAGGTCTTGCCTTCCTCCATCATCTGGCCGGCGCGGACGTTGGTCACGCGGATGCCGGCCGGCTCCAACTCATGGAACAGCCCCTCGGAGAAGCGCTCCAGGCCAGCCTTGCTGCTCTGGTAGGCCACCATGAAGGGAAACCGGAAACCCACGGATTCGCTGCTGACGTTGATGACGTGGCTGCCGGGCCCCATCAGCGGCAGCGCCGAGCGCACGCAGAGCATCGGCCCGGCGAGGTTGGTCGTCACCGCTTGCAGGATCTGCGCGTCCGTGGCCTCGGCGATCAGGAAGGGCTCGTAGATCGCGGCGTTGTTGACCAGCACGTCGATGCGCGGATGGTGCCGGGCGATCTGCGCGAAGGCGGCCCGCACCGAGTCCGGCGAGGCCACGTCGCAGCCCACGGCCATGGCGCGCTCGCCCAGTTCCGCGGCCAGCGCCTCCACCTTGGACGCGGTGCGGCCCAGCAGCACCACGCGGTCTCCGTCGCGGTGGAAGCGGCGCGCCAGCGCGCGGCCCAGGCCGATGCCGGCACCGGTGATCACGAGGGTCTTGGACATCTGCGGCTCCGTTGCGAAAAGGGGAGGAATCAGCCGCGCGGCTTCAGGATCTTCCAGATGCCGTCGACGCTGGCGACGGTGCGTTCGCCGACCGCGATGAGCCCGCGCAGGAACACCAGGTCCGAGCTCTGCCGCAGCACCTGCGGCCGGCAGACGATGAACTCCCCGACCTTGGCGGCGGAGATGAACTGCGTCTGCAGCTGCGCGGTGACGCAGTTCATGGCACCGAGCTGCTGGATCACGGCGTAGCCGAGGCTGACGTCGGCCAGGGTTAGCAGCATGCCGCCATGGACAGTGCTCATGTGCCCGTTGACGTGCTGCTGGCCGGACAGGAAGCCGATCTCGAGCTCCGGCAGGCGACCGCGCGTCCACAGGCCGCCGGAGACGCGCGAGAAGCCGTCGATGTCCAGGCGCGTCCAGCCCTGCGCCGTCAGGGTTTCCGGCGTCATCGGCTCAGGCATGGAAGGCGTGGCGTGCTACGGCCAGCGCCTGGCCGCCGCGGCCGCCCAGTTCGGACACCAGCGCCTTCAGGCGATAGGTCCACAGGTGCAGCGGATGTTCCAGGGTCATGCCCATGGCGCCGAGCATCTGGTGCAGGTCGTAGGCGATGCGGGTGGCGCTTTCCTGCGCATGCAGGGCCGCCAAGGCTGCGTCGGCCTCGTCGCCGGTGGCCGCCGCTTTCAGGGCCAGCCAGCGCACGCCGCCGGCCAGCACGGTGCACTCGGCCATGCGATGCCGCAGTGCCTGGAAACTGCCGAGCGGGCGGCCGAACTGCTTGCGCACGCTCAGGTGCTCGCCGGCCGAGGCGATGGCCGCCTGCAGCAGGCCGCTGGCCTCGGCCGCCAGGGCGACGCGCAGCCAGGTACGGACCTTGGCGGCGTCCTCGGTGGACAGCGCGGTGGCAGCAGGGCGGCGCTTGAGCCGGCCCATCGGGTAGGCGAACAGCGACTCCACCGGCTCCACGTCCTCCGGTCCGACCTGCGCCAGGCTGACCTGGTCGCCGTCGACCAGGATCACGGTTTTGGCCGTGGCGACGAAACGGCCCGGCCGGCCGTTCTCGACCACCGCGATCGGCCGCGGCCAATCGCCGGGCAGTTGCGGACGCACCAGCATCGACAATGCGGTGTCGACGGCGCAGGGTAGCCAGGCCAGGCGTTCCACCGCCATCGCGGCGGTCAGAGTGCCCAGCTCGGGAATCTGCGCGATATCGAAGTACTCGCCCTCGGTGAGTTCACGCTCCAGGCCGTTGCCGGCCAGCGCGAAGCCGTGGAAGTCGATGGGCTTGGACTCGAAGGGCTTGGCCAGTCGGTCGAGGGCGCTCATCAGGGCGGACTGGTCGGTTGTCAGGGTGAAATCCATCAGCGGGGCTCCCGCGGAAGCTGCAGCAGTTCCGTGGCGATCAGGTTGAGCTGGATCTCGGCGGCGCCGGAGGCGATGCCGGCGACGATGGCGCGCTGGTGGTGCGCCAGCAGCAGTGGGTCACCGCCGGACAGCGCGTCGGGCAGGTGCTCCACCACGAACTCGCCGACCAGGCGCTCGCACATCACGGTGGCGTAGCGCGCGGCGCTGGCCTCCGGTCCGGTGGGGGTGCCGTGGCGGCGCTGGTCCACGATCTGGTAGCTGTACAGGCGTGCCGCCTCGCAGGCGGCATGCGCGCGGGCCGACTGCTCCACGGCGCCGTGGCCGTAGCGGCCTTCCTGCTTCAGGCGCTCCACCGCGCGGTGCAGCATGCGCGAGGCCAGGGCGAAGCGGGGGATGCCCACGCGCTCCAGCGACAGTGCGGCGCGTGCGATCTCCCAGGCCTGGCCCTCGGCGCCGAGCAGGGCGCTCTCCGGCACGCGCACGTCGTCGAAGAACACCTCGTGGATGTCGCCCTCGCCGATGACGCTGGGAATCTGCCGCACCGTGATGCCGGGCGTGTCCATCGGCACCAGGAACACCGACATGCCGGTCTTGCCCGGCGCGGTGCGCGCCAGCAGGAAACAGGTGTCGGCATGGCCGGCGTAGGAGGTCCAGATCTTCTGGCCGTTGATGCGGTAGTGGCCGCCGTCCTTCTCCGCGCGGGTGCGCAGCGAGGCGAGGTCGGAGCCGGCCTCGGGCTCGGAGAAGCCCTGGCACCAGATGGTCTCGCCGCGCGCGATCGCCGGGATGTAGCGATCCTGCTGCGCTTCGGAGCCGAAGCGCATCAGCACCGGGCCGATCCAGTTGACGTTCATGTACTGGCCGCCGCGCGGCTCGCCGGCAGCCCACATCTCCTCGGCGAGGATGAAGGCGGTCCAGGCGTCGGCGTCGCGGCCGCCCCAGCGCTGGGGCCAGTGCGGCACCAGCAGGCCGGCCTGGGCCAGCGCGGCACAGAACTTCTTGGAGAAGGCGCTCTGCGATTCGGAACCAGGCCCATGGGCCTGGTTCTCCCAGTCCGGCGGCAGGTTGGCGGCCAGGAAACTCCGGACCGTGTCGCGGAAGGACTGCTGTTCAGCGTCCCACTGGAAATCCATCAGGCCCGCTCCCTCGTTTTTATGGTTTTTACAAGCCGAGACACAGGTACTTGATCTCGAGATAGTCGTCGATGCCGTACTTCGAGCCTTCGCGGCCGAGGCCGGAGGCCTTCACGCCGCCGAAGGGTGCGATCTCGGTGGAGATCAGCCCAGTGTTGACGCCGACGATGCCGGCTTCGATGCGCTCCGCCACGCGCCAGATGCGGCCGATGTCGCGGGCATAGAAATAGGCGGCTAGGCCAAAGGGCGTGGCATTGGCCTGGGCCACCGCATCGTCCTCGTCGCGGAAGCGGAACACCGGCGCCAGCGGGCCGAAGGTTTCTTCCTGGGCCACCAGCATGTCGGCGGTGGCGCCGGTCAGCAGCGTCGGCGTGAAGAAGCGGCCGCCGCGTGCATGCGGCGTGCCGCCGGTCAACACACGCGCACCCTTGGCAGTGGCGTCGGCGATGTGCTCGCCCACCTTGGCCAGGGCCTTGTCGTCGATCAGCGGGCCGATCTCGGTCCCGGCCTCGGTGCCGGCGCCCACCTTCAGTTTCGCCGTGGCAGCAGTGAGCTTCTCCACGAAGGCATCGTGGATGCCGTCCTGGGCGTAGATGCGGTTGGCGCAGACGCAGGTCTGGCCGGCGTTGCGGAACTTGGACTGGATGGCGCCGGCCACGGCGGCATCGAGATCGGCATCGTCGAAGACGATGAAGGGTGCGTTGCCGCCAAGTTCCAGGCTCAGCTTCTTGATCGTCGGCGCGCTCTGCGCGTAAAGCCGGGCGCCGACGTCGGTGGAACCGGTGAAGGAAATCTTGCGCACCTTGTCGCTGGCCGTCAGCTCACCACCGATCTCGCCGGCGTTGCCGGTAACGACGTTGAGCAAGCCGGCGGGGAGCCCTGCCTCCTCGCCCAGCACGGCCAGGGCCAACGCGGTGAAGGGCGTCTGCGAGGCAGGCTTGATCACCACGCCGCAGCCGGCCGCCAGTGCCGGGCCGATCTTGCGCGTGATCATCGCCGCCGGGAAGTTCCACGGGGTGATCGCCGCCACCACGCCGATGGGCTGCTTCAGCACCACGATGCGCTTGTCCGGCGCGTGGCTGGGGATGACGTCGCCGTAGACGCGCTTGGCTTCCTCGGCGAACCACTCGATGAAGCTGGCGGCGTAGGCGATCTCGCCCTTGGCCTCGGCCAGGGGCTTGCCCTGCTCCTGGGTCAGCAGGGCAGCCAGCTCGTCCTGCCGCGCCATGATCAGGTCGTGGTAGCGGCGCAGGATGCGCGAGCGGTCCTTGCCGGTGAGCCGCGACCAGGGGCCCATGGCCTGCTCGGCCGCGTCGATGGCGCGCAGGGTCTCGGCGGCGCCCAGGCGCGGCACGCGGCCGATCACGGCGCCGGTGGCCGGATCATCGACATCGATCCAGCGCTCGCCGGTCACCCATTCCCCGCCGATCAGGCAGGCTTCACGCTTCAGACTGGTCATGGCGCGATCTTATCGACAGGCAGGCGGCGCCCAGGGCCTATTGCACGCGCAGGCACATCAGGGGTCATCGACAGGCCAAGCTGAGGCGGGGTGGCTGTCCGGTGGACATCCAGCCATCGAAAGCCCGGCCCCGGACGGCGTTACCGCACCGGGTCGAAGCCGGCCGCTCAGGCCGCCTTGCGCAGCTCCAGCCGGCGCCGGTAGCACTGCGGCGTGGAGCCGGTCCAGCGCTTGAAGGCGCGCCCGAAACTGGACTGCTCGGAGTAGCCCAGCATGGCGGCCAGCTCGTCCAGGGCCACCTCGCTTTCCTGCAGGCAGCTCACCGCCAGTTCACGGCGCTGGCGCTCGACGATCTCCGAGAAGCGCAGGCCGTGGTTGCTGAGGCTGGCCTGCAGCGTACGGACCGGCACGCCCATCCTGCCCGCGCAGTGCTCGATCGAACATTTTCCGGAGGACAGCGAGCCGCGCACATAGTCTTCCACGCGCTCGACGATGCCCTGGCGCGAGGCCTCGCGTACCCGCTCGAAGTAGCCGCCCAGCAGGCGGAACAGCAGGCGGTTGGCGCTGGCCAGCGGCTGGTCGAGCGTGGAGGTGGGGAAGGCGATCACGCTGGTTTCCGCACGCGGGCGGAACTCGCAGCCGAAGAACCGCGCGATCTCGGGCAGGTCCTTCTGGCGTGCATCCACCCGCAGGGCGACGTAGCGGGGGCTGAAGGAGCGGCCGGCCAACTGGCGCAGCAGCTTCATGGTCATCAGCGTGCCCTTGAAGCTGGCCTGGTCGGCCACGCCGGGGTCGGTCTGCACGCGCCAGCGCAGCTCGGTGAGCTCCGGGCCTTCCACCATCTCCAGCGCCACGGTGGGGCAGTGCATCACCGGGATGTAGTCCATGAAGCAGCCCAGCGCCTCGCGGAAGCTGGAGGCGGAGCGGCACAGCGTGGCGATGGCGCCGAAGGTATCCGGGTCCTGGAACTCGCCCAGGCGCAGGCCGAACAGGGGATCGTTGAAGGCGCGGCTGCAGTACTCCAGCAGCTGCACCAGCGCCTTGCTGTCGATGTAGGCGTCGGGATCGCGCATCGCGCGCGGGTCGATGCCATGACGCTCCAGGATGTCGCGCGGGTCGGCGCCGAGGCTGCGGGCCAGCTCGCCGAAGCCGGTGAGGTTGGCGGCACGGATCTGGAGTCCCACCGGCACCGAGTCCAGGGGGCCTTCCAGGCTGTAGAAGAACGATTCGCTCATGGCCGACTCCTTCGCGATTCTGCGGCGCTAGGCCGCGCTGCTGCCCAGGGCATGGCGGGCGGCGACGTAACCCCAGGTCATGGCGGGGCCGATGCTGCCGCCAGCGCCGGGTTCCACGCCACCCATGACCGATGCGGTGGAGGTGCCGGTGGCGTACAGGCCCGGGATCACCGAGCCGTCCTCACGCAGCACGCGCGCCTGCGCGTCGGTCAGCAATCCGCCGAAGGTGCCGACGTCACCGGGGACCAGCTGCACGGCGTAGTAGGGGCCTTCCTCGATGGCGCCCAGCGTGTTCGAGGGCGCATGCAGCGGATCGCCCACCCAGCGGTCATAGGCCGAATCGCCGCGCTGGAAATCCTCGTCGCGGCCCTGGCGCACGAAGCCGTTGAACCGTTCCACGGTCGCGCGCAGCGCCGCGGCGTCGATGCCACAGTCCGCGGCCAGTGCTTCCAGCGTTTCGCCGCGGCGCAGGAAGTTGGCCTCGGCCCAGGCCTTGGGCTTCTTGCCGCCGGGCATGGTGCCGGCCAGCATGTACTTGCGCAGGTACTGGCTGTCGAAAACCATCCAGCTGGTCGCGCCCGGGGACTGGCGGGCGTGCTCGATCATGCTTTCGCTGAACACCGGGTGCGAGGACGATTCCCGCGCGTAGCGCCGGCCGGTCTGGTCCACCACGATCGCATGCGGCTTGCAGACGTCGTTCTGCATGGCGGCCTTGACCACCATCTTCTCGCTGCCGGGTGGCAGGGCGATCTCCATGCCGATGCGCTCGGCCATCTGCGCCACGGCGGCGCCGATGCGCTGTCCTTCCTCGATCATCTCGCCGGTATCCGCCTCGATCGCGCTGGACCAGCTCGCGGAGGTGCCGGGGATGTAGCGGTCGAGCATGCGCTGGTTGCGCGCGAAGCCGCCGGCATTGACCAACACGCCCAGGCGGGCGCCGACGGAGTGCTCCCGGCCGTCCTTGCGGACCGTGACGCCGCCGACGCGGCCGTCCTGAAGCTGCAGTTGCGTCACTTCGGCATCCAGCCAGATCTCTACGCCGGCCTTGAGCGCGGCATGCAGCATCTGGCCCTGCAGCGCCTGGCCGGCGGTGATGCGTTGCCGGCCGGTGAACTTGTCGGCGATGGCGCGGCCGAGGATGCGCGCCAGCGTCTTCTTGGCCTCGCGGCTGCGCTTGACCAGCGGCAGCTGCATGGCTTCGTCGAGGTTGGCGGGCAGGGGCAGGAAGCCGGGGCGCAGCTTCTTGCGCCAATCGCCCAGCAGGCGGGCGTCGAACAGCTCGGAAACCACGGTGCGCCCCGGCACCGAGGCGCCCGGAGCATCGTAGTAATCCGGCCAGGACGGCATGCGCCGGAACTTCAGGCCTTGGCCGGCGAGGAAGTCGAGCATCTGCGGTGCCTGCTCGACATAGGCCAGGCGGCGCTCGCGGCTGGCGCCGGGCATGTCGGGGCGGTCGCCGATCACGGCGTCGAGATAGGCCGTGGCCAGCGCCGTGCTGTCGTCGATGCCGGCCTGCTTCATGTAGCGGTTGGCGGGAATCCACATCACGCCGCCGGAGATCGCGGTGGTGCCGCCGACCAGGCCGGTCTTCTCCAGCACCAGCACGCGCCGGCCGGCACCGCGCAGCACCAGCGCGGCACACATGGAGCCGGCGCCGCTGCCGACGATGACGAAATCGAAGCCCTGCGGCGTAGCGCCGTTGCCGTCCATCAGTCCTGCCTCCAGTTCGCGACCCGCACGCCGGCGCCTGCACGGGCATCCGGTCTATTGATGAACACCATTGTTGATTGATTATGCGGCCACGGTCAAGTCGGATGCCGGCCTGGTACATTCATCGTTATGAACACCACTGTTGAGTGTTAACGGGCTTTGTGCGATAAAGGCGCGGCGTGGGTCCACGACTCTTTTTATTGCCCGCGCGGCGTCTGGAGGACGACATGAAAATCCGCATCGACAAGGCCAGGTGCGTGGGCAATGCCCGCTGCGCGGCAATCTCGGAAACGCTGTTCCCGCTCGATGACGAAGGCTACATCGCGGTGACCGAGGTCGACGTGCCGCCCGGCCAGGAGCAGCTCGCGCGCCGCGGTGCCCGCGCCTGCCCCGAACGCATCATCGTGGTCGAGGACGACAGCCAGTAAGGCAGCAAGCGGCGCGCCGACGGCGTGCCTCCCATCATCAGGATCAAATACAAAAGCCGCAGGAGAATCGGGTCATGGACTTTCTGGGATACAAGGGCAAGCGGGTAGTGGTCAGCGGCTGCTTCTCCGGCATGGGGGAGGCCACGGCCCGCCAGTTGCTGGAGCAGGGCGCCGAGGTGCACGGCCTGGATTTCAAGCCGACCAACCTGAAGCTGGCTTCGTTCAACCAGGTGGACCTGCGTGATCCCGCCGCGATCGACGCTGCGGTGGCCAAGATCGGCGGCAAGGTCGATGCGCTGTTCAACTGTGCCGGCCTGCCGCAGACCGCGCCGGCGCTGGACGTGATGAAGGTCAACTACGCCGGCACCCGCCGGGTCACCGAGAGCGTGCTGCCGCTGATGCAGGAGGGTGGCGCCATCGTCAGCGTGTCCTCCAATGGCGGCATGGGCTGGAGCCGTCGCATCCCAACCATCATGCAGCTGATCCAGGCCGACACCTACGAAGGCGCGGTGCAGTGGTGCGAGGAGAATGCCGAGACCGTGCGTGAAGGCTATGCCTTCTCCAAGGAAGCGATCATCGTCTGGACCATGCTGATGTCCAACCGCCTGATCAAGAAGGGCATCCGCATCAACTGCACCATGCCGGGCCCGACGCAGACGCCGATGATGAGCCACTTCGAGCAGGCCACCAAGGCCTCCGTGCTCGAAGCCGCCATGCAGCCGATCAACCGCCGCTCCACCCCGGATGAGCAGGCCTCGGCGCTGCTGTTCCTGAACAGCCCGGTGGCCAGCTACGTCAACGGCGTGTCCTTCGCCGTTGACGGCGGCTTCATGGCCGGTATCGCCACGGGGCAGATTGACCCCCGCAGCCTGATGGCCAACGCCTGAACCGAGACCCCGGAGCCTTACAATGAGTGAAACCTTGAGCCCCGCGGTCGCACGTCCGGATCACATCACGGACGCGGTCTTCTACGACTTCGACATGTTCGCGGACCCGGCCTACCTGGCCAACCCGCATGCGCGCATCCTCGACATGCACAAGAGCGCGCCGCCGATCTTCTGGACACCGCGCAACGGTGGCCACTGGATGTTCGTCAGCCACGCCGCCAACTTCGAGGCTTCGCGTGACGTGGAGAAGTTCTCCAGCGAGATCGTGCCGCAGTCCAAGATCAAGGAGATGATGTCCAAGCTGCCGCCGGGTGCGCCGCACATTCCCCAGCCGCTGCCGATCAACATCGACCCTCCGGAGCACACCGCCTACCGCGCGCCGCTGCAGCGCGCCTTCTCGCCCAAGGCAATCAACGAGCTCAAGGGCAGCATCCGCGAGCTGGCGATCAGCCTGATCGAGGAGATGAAGACCAAGGGGTCCGCCGATTTCGTGGCTGAAGTGGCCGAGCCGCTGCCGGTGCAGGTGTTCCTCAAGATGTTCGGCCTGCCGCTCGAGCGCCAGATGGCCTACCGTGCCCTGGTCAAGGAGCACATGGAGAACATCCGCAACCACGATACGGCAGCGATCGTGCGGCGCATGCTCAAGCTCACCGCGATCATGAAGGACACCATCCTCGATCGTAAGGAGAACCCGAAGGACGACCTGATCAGCATGCTGTGGCAGACCCGTATCGGCGATCGTGAGACCACGATCAACGACATGGAGAACTACTGCGTGGTGCTGTTCACTGCCGGCCTGGATACCGTGGTCAACGGCATCAGCCTGGGCGCGCATCACCTGGCGACGAACCCGGAACTGCAGCAGCAGCTGCGTGCCGATCCCTCCCAGATTCCCGCCGCCACCGAGGAAATGCTGCGCCGTTACACCTTCACGGTGCCGCTGCGTGTCGTGTCCAGGGACATCGAGTTCCAGGGCGTGAACCTGAAGGCGGGCGAGCGCATCATGCTGTTCCTGCCGGGCGCCGACCTTGACGCCAAGGAATACCCGAATCCCGAGGTCTACAACCACAAGCGCGAGAACAGCGTGCATATCGCCTTCGGCGCGGGCCCGCACCGCTGCCTGGGCTCGCATCTGGCGCGCGTCGAGCTGCAGGTGGTGTACGAGGAGCTGCTGGCACGCCTGCCGCAGTTCAGTCTCGACACCTCCAAGCCGGTGAGCTTCCACGGTGGCCATGTGGTGGGCCCGGACCACGTCTGGTTGAACTGGTAGTGCCCGTCACCCGCCCGCTGCCGCGTCTGGACTCCGACAACCGGGCCTTCTGGACCGGCGGCGCGGAAGGGCGCCTGCTGCTGAACCGCTGCCAGGACTGCCGGACCTTCATCCACCCGCCACGCCCGGTCTGCCACCACTGCCTGTCGGAGAAGGTGGCGCCGGAAGCGGTGGCGGGGACGGGGACGGTCGACACCTTCACGGTCAACCACCAGAAGTTCCATCCGGCTTTCGAGGTGCCCTACGTCATCGCGCGTGTCGCCATCGACGGCGCGCCGGGCGTGTTCCTGACCAGCAACATCGTCGGCTGCCCGGTGGATGCGGTGGACTTCGGTGATCGCGTGAAGGTGAAGTTCGAGCAGCAGGACGACGTCTGGCTGCCGCTGTTCGAGAAAGCCTGATGGCTGCCCCACTGGAAGCGTATATCAGCGGTGTCGGCCAGTCCGAGATCGCCGTGAAGCAGACGCGGCACCCGCTGCTGCTGACCCTGGACGCCGCGCGCGAGGCGCTGGACGAGGCTGGGTTGAATATCAGCCAGATCGACGGTGTCTCCACCTATCCCGGCCGTGTTCCCGCCTTCCTCGGCTTCTCCCCGGTGGGCGCCGACGAACTGATCGATGCCCTGGGCATCCGCGCCCGCTGGTATGCCGGTGGTGGCGAGATCACCTCCCAGCTGGGCGCCGTGGTCGCGGCGGCCACGGCCGTGCGCGCCGGCCTGGCGCGGCACGTGCTGTGCTTCCGCACCGTCTACGAGGCGGCAGCCATGGCCCGCCCGGAGGAATACCCGCCGCTGCGGCGCGATCGCGTGGACGGACAGTCGCAGTGGTTCGCGCCCTTCGGCGCCATCTCGGCGGCCAACTGGACCGCACAGTACGCCATGCGCCACGTCAAGCGTTACGGCCTGACGCGCGAGCAGCTGGCGCAGATCGCACTGACCGACCGTGCCAACGCCTGCAGGAATCCGCGTGCCCTGGTGCGCGAGCCGCTGGGCATGGACGAGTACCTGTCGGCGCGCATGATCTCCTCGCCGTTGTGCCTCTACGACTGCGATCGTTTCACCGATGCCTCCACCGTCATCATCGTTTCGGCCGGCAACGCGCTGGACGAGATTCGCTGCACGCCGGTGCGCATCGCCGCCATGGCCGGCACGATCGAGCGCCATAGCTGGGACCAGGCCGAGTGGATGGCCTGCTATCCCACCGGCGCCGAGCTGTGGAAGCACACCGACTACAAGCCGGCCGACGTCGACACCGCCCAGCTCTATGACGGGTTCAGCTTCCAGGCCGTGGCCTGGCTGGAATCGCTGGGTTTCTGCGGCGTAGGCGAGGGTGGCAAATTCATCGAGGGTGGCCAGCGCATCGCGCTGGATGGCGAGTTGCCGCTGAACACCTTCGGCGGCCAGATCGGCGCCGGCCGCCTGCATGGCTTCGGCTTTGCCCACGAAGCGGTGGTGCAGCTGCGCGGCAAGGGCGGCGAGCGCCAGATCGCGGGCGATCCGAAGATCGCCGTCGCCACCTCCGGCGGCGGTCCGCTGGCCACGGCCTTGCTGCTGGCGCGAGATTGACGGCTGTGTCACTGGACCAGCTCCCCGGGTTCCGCAGGCGCTTCCGCGTCACTCCCGGACGGGGCTGGGTGCGCAGCGAGGTCGAGGACGACTATCACCACATGACGGTGATCCTGCGGCATGAAGGTGGCGTGGTCACCGAGATCGAGCCGACCATGCACC
Source organism: Pseudomonadota bacterium (assembly GCA_052035235.1). GTDB lineage: Bacteria > Pseudomonadota > Gammaproteobacteria > Nevskiales > Nevskiaceae > Solimonas_A. Next base: position 94,693 of record JBPOHT010000022.1, read on the forward strand.
GGGCACCCTGGACCACCTGCCCGGGGGCGCCGCAGCAGCTGCGGCAGACCTTCGTCGGCGTGGCGCTGGGCGCCTTCGCGTCGCGTGGCGAGAAGAGCGCCAACTGCACGCACCTGCACGACCTGGCCGTGCTGGCCGCCGCGCATGCGCAGGACCGCGAGCCGCTGGCCTACGACATCCTGGTGTCCGATCCGGTGGACGGCCGGCGCCAGGTGGAACTGCGCCGCAACGGCGAGCCCCTGCTGGGGTGGACCGACCAGGGCAACCGCATCCTCGAGCCGGCCGAGTTGGCCGGCCAGGGCCTGTTCGACCCGCTGCGCCCCTGGCTCGACTCGCTCGACCCGTCGCGCCAGGAAGCCGCGCGCCTGATGCGCTGGGGCGCGATCCTGGCACATGGCCGCACGATCCCGATGGAGCGGCAGTCGGACGCCAGCCGCATGCCGCCGAATTGCTACAGCTTCCAGCCGCAGCGCAAGGCACAGGCCCGGCGCATCGGCGAGATCAAGGATTTCAGCCGGGGGACGGCGCAGCCGCTGGACCCCATCACCCCATCCCCGGTGCCGGCCCTCTGAGCCCGCGCCGTCTTTGCAGAGGAGAGCTTTCATGAAGATGAACGACATGGTCCTGATCAGCGTGGACGACCACATCAGCGAACCGCCTGACATGTTCAAGGCGCACCTGTCGGGTGCGGACCTGCAGAGCGCGCCGACCTTGCACGTCGCCCCGAACGGCACCACCTACTGGGAATACCAGGGCCTGAAGATGCCGTCAGTGGGTTTGAACGCCGTGGTCGGCCGTCCCCTGGAGGAATACGGCATGGAGCCGACCTCTT